>JBBEBM010000030.1:10565-33162 GCA_040882355.1 Dehalococcoidia bacterium
GGGCGGCGGCGCCGCGGAGGTGGGCGCCGCGCTATCGCCGTCGTCATCGTCGCAGGCGACGGCGAGCGCCAGCGCGAGCGCGGCGAAGAGCACGGCGAGGCGTGAGTATGTCACAGGCATCGAGGGAGCAGTATAGCGGAGTCGGGTGCGAGGGGCGCTAGATCGACGAGTTCACCGGGTGCTCGATGCCGGCGAGCTGCTCATCGCGCCACTTCTGGTGCAGGTGATGGCGCTCCTTGAACTCCGGCAGCACCTTGGTGCCGAAGAGCTGGATCGACTCCATGATGTCCTCGTGCTTGCGGGCGCCCGACTGCGCCACGAAGATCATCGTGTCGAGGTGCGCGGCCTCGTACTTGAGCAGCGTGTCGCGGATGAACTCCGGCGTGCCGATGCAGCCGCCGCGCTTGGCGGCGCGCCAGAGGGCGCGGTGCACCTCGTTCTCCGGCTCTTCGTCGTCGTCGTTCGCGCCCAGGCTGCCGAAGCCGCCGAGACGGCGTCGCATGCCGAGAATCGCCATGCGCTCGTCGTCCGGCGTGTCCTTGAAGCGACGGTAAACGTTCGCGCGGCCGGGCGTGTGGTTCGGGCCGGTCAGCGGCGAGTAGTAGTAGCCGAGCGAGTAGCTGAAAAACTGGGTGCCCTCGACGCCCTTCTCGATCGCCTCCTCGTCCGTCGGGCAGCACATCAGCGACGAAAGCACGGCGAGCGCCGGGTTGATCGCGACGCCGATCGGCGTGCACTCCTCGCGCACGAGCTCGAAGTACTGCTGGACGCGCTCGGTCGCCTCCTCAGGCGTCTCGAACGCGAAGCCGAGCGAGCCCATGCCGAGCCGCGCCGCGACCATCGTCGTCTCGCGGCGCGAGGACGCGACCCAGAGCGGCGGGTGCGGCTTCTGGAGCGGCTTGGGGATGACGTTGCGCTCCGGCATGCCGAAGTAGGCGCCCTCGTAGCCCGGGTAGGGCGTCTCGGTCATCATCCGTACGCATTGACGCGTCGCCTCTTCCCACATCAGCTTCTTTTCTTCGCGGTCGACGCCGAAGCCTCCGAGCTCCATCTCCGACGAGGACTCGCCGGTGCCGAACTCGACGCGGCCGTCCGAGACGAGGTCGAGCGTCGAGATGCGCTCGGCGACGCGGGCGGGGTGGTTGTAGCGGGGCGGCATGAGCGCGATGCCGTGGCCGAGCCGCATGTTCTTCGTGCGCTGGCTGGCGGCGGCGAGGAAGACCTCGGGCGCCGTTGAGTGGGCGTACTCCTCGAGGAAGTGGTGCTCGACCTCGAAGACGTAGTCGAAGCCGAGCTTGTCGGCGAGCTCGAGCTGATCGAGGGCGTCCTTGAGCAGCTTGTGCTCGGCGTCGGGGTCCCAGTCGTCCTTGTCGTAGGGCTTGGGGAGCTGGTGCTCGTAGAACAGTCCGAACTTCATGGCGAACTTCCCTCCACCGGCCGCAGGACGACGACCGGGATCTCGCGCTCCGTCTCCTTCTGGTAGCCGTCGTAGCCCGCGTACAGCTCGACCGCCTTCGCCCAGAGACGCTCGCGGTCGGCGCCCGTCGCGGTCTCGGCGCGCACGCGCAGCTTCTTGCCCTTGAGCAGGACTTCGGCCTCCGGCTGCTTCTTCAAGTTGAGGTACCAGTTCGGGTGGGTGGCGTTACCACCGTTCGAGGCGATCACGACATACGCGCCGTCGTCCTCGAGGCAGGGCAGCGGCCTGGTGCGCGGGCGGCCGCTCTTGCGGCCCGTGGTCGTCAGCAGCAGCACCGGCGTGCCGATGACGTTGCCACCGATGAAGCCGCCCGACACGCGATAGAGGCAGAGGTGCATCGCCGACGTAAACCTGATCCAGAGCGGATTGACAGGCGGCATGGCGGGCTACCTTCCGCCGGTGACGCCGCCGGAGCGGATGAGCAGGTCTTCGAGATGCGCCTGCCAGTCGAGCGCCTCGCGGCGGCGCTCCGGCGTGGGCCTGGGCGCCTCCACCGTGTAGCCGAACTTCATGCTGGCTCCTTGGGAACTAGGAACAGGTCCGCGCGACTCGCGCCGCTCATTCTAGCACGTCGCGCGGTGGCCGACTGCATCGGCCACCGCGTGCTCTGGTAGATGAGATGGCGATAGCGAAGGGGGAACGGTCCTTCAGGTTCCAGACTGGCGCCGCCTTGACACCGGCCGACGAATATGGCACAAATGTTTCAGGACGAGACATCCGAAGAGTGAGGTATGTCCATGGACGGAGAACAGAGCGCCAATCAGGGCCAGGAGAGAGGAAATGGACTGGCCAGCACACCGGAAGACGCGGCTGGATCTACGGCTGCGGCTACCCTGGAACCTGAGGCCGATCCCTCACCTCCTCGGGCGGCCAAGCCAAGGCGCGCCGCGAACAGGACGCGGGGTAGGCGCAAAGCCAAGAGTGGAACATCGCCATCCCGATCGCCTAAGAAAGGTCGGCGAACCTTCCCGGCATCGACATTTCAAGACGCGTTGGTCATCCCACAAGCCATACAGCAGATCGCGTCCGGACAGAAAATCCGCAGGCTGACCCTCTTCGAAAATCTCAACAAGTCGCCGGACAGCGGGCCGAGCCGCCAGCTCGTTACCAACGCAAACAAGTACGGCCTCATCACAGGTAACTACCAGTCCGAATGGCTCGAGCTGACTGCGGACGGTTCAGCTGCGACGAATGCTGATGCCACACCGGAACAGCGTCTACGTGCAAAGTTCAAGTTGGCGATTGAAAGCATACAGCCATTCAACAGTCTCTACCAGCAGTACAAGGGAAACAAGGTTCCCGCTCAGTCGGTGATGCGTGATCACCTCACTGAGCAAGACCTCGGTGCGGATGTTAACGAATCCGTGGACACCTTTATCGTCAACGCGAAAGACCTTGGCTTGCTTCGAACCATCGCGGGAGCCGAACGCATTCTTCCCATCGAGCAAATTATCGAGGAGCTGCCGAAGCCTGAGGCGCGACGCACCGCCTCTGAAGAATCAGTAGCCTCCGATGGTGGGAGTGCCGCAACGCCTGCCGTCGACGCCGACTGGTCAAAGGTGTGCTTCTACGTAACTCCGATCGGAGAGCCTGAATCTGAGGAGCGTAAGCACTCCGATCTGTTTCTCAGCTCAATCGTGGAACCAGCCATGGCGGAATTCGGGATGACGGTCATCCGGGCGGATAATATTGGCAAGGCAGGAATGATCACCGCACAAGTCATTCAGCACGTGATTAACGCGGGGCTGGTGATCGCAGACCTATCATTCCACAATCCGAACGTCTTCTATGAACTTTGCCTTCGCCACGCTTGCCGTCGCCCAACAGTTCAGTTGATTCGTCAGGCGGACCGTATCCCATTCGACCTGGATCAATTTCGGACCATCGTCATTGACACCACCGACATCTATACGCTCGTTCCGCAGCTGGAAAGTTACAAGTCTGAGATCACCACCCACGCCCGGCGTGCATTGGAAGATCCAAGCGTAGACAACCCCCTGACTATTTTCTGCCCGGGGCTCAGCGTATCCGTCCCCTTGGGTGAGACAGCCTAACGGCTCAAGGGCGTTCCGCTACCTTCCGCCGGTGACGCCGCCGGAGCGGATGAGCAGGTCTTCGAGGTGCGCCTGCCAGTCGAGCGCTTCGTGGCGGCGCTCCGGCGTGGTCGCGAGCTCTTCGTAGATCGCCTGGCCCCACCTCAGGTGCTCCTCCTCCTCCAGCAGGATGTGGCGGAGGATGCGCACCGTCGGCGCGTCGCAGACCGGGTCGGTCACGAGCACATGGTGTCGATAGTAGACGGCGAGATGGGTCTTGAGCACACGGTACAGCCCGACGAGGCGCAGCAGCTCGTCGTCCTGGAGCTGCAGCTCCTCGCAGAACTTGAGGAAGTGCTCGTTCGGCGGCTCGGCCTTCGTCGAGGAGCGCAGCGTCGGCGGCGCTTCCGCCTGCATGCCTTCGATGACGCGCAGCTCGGGCAGGCGCTGGCCGAGCCAGAACGAGTGGATCGAGTCGTGGTAGCAGTGCTCGCCCATCGTGAACTTGACCTTGATCGTCGGGCTGGTCGCGGCCCAGCCGCCCTCGGCCGTCATGCAGACGTTCTCGGCAAAGCGATAGTGGATCAGCCTGCGCGCGTTCTCGTCGACGGAGAAGGCGCCTCCTACCTTGCGCGGGTCGTAGGCGAGCTCAAGCATGGCCGTTGCGCGAAGCGGAAGCCACCGCGGCGAGCGCCTTCCGCTTGCGCTCCGTCTTGATCGTGTTCTGTCTTCGCGCGAAGCCGCGCGCCTTGTCCTTCGCAACCTCGAGCTGAACGGTGTCGATCTTGTAGGCGGGGTCGGGGTCGATGCAGTCGACGGGGCAGACCTTGACGCAGATGTCGCAGCCGATGCACCAGTCCGGATCCACGATGTGCGTGCGGTGGCCGGTCGAGAAGTAGTTGATCGCTTCGGTCGGGCAGGCCCGCCGGCAGAGGCTGCAGTTGATGCACCGCCTCAGGTCGATCTGGACGACGGTGATCATGGGCGCCTAGTGGTAGGTGCCGCCTCCGCCGCCGACCGAGCCGCCGAGCGCGGCCGATGCGCGCTGCATCTCCTCGGCGAAGAACTCCTTCAGCTCCACCGTCTGCTCGGCGTTCAGGCGAACACGCGACATCTCGAAAAACGCGTGCGCGCGGAGCGCCTTGCGCTCGGCCTCCGGGTCGTCTTCGGTGAGCAGCTTGACGAAGTAGTCGCCGATGGCGGCGTGGGTGACCTCGTCCGCCCAGTTGTAGTCGTAGCAATGCTCGAGCAGCGGGTCGCCGATGCGCTCGCCCAGCTCGGACGTCTCCTTGAACGCGATGAGCGCGCCGCCCTCGAGCGAGACGTTGATCATGGAGAGGCTCGCGACCGGGTCGCGGAAGAAGCCTTCGGCGGCCTGCATGGCGGGGCTGTTCTGCTGGATAGTGGCGGGCCCGCCGCCGCCGGCGAGCGTGTCCGGGTAGTCGCCGATCTCGCCGCCGTACTCCTCGATGACGCCGGTGGCGAGCTGCGCGTGGCGCACTTCGTCCCAGGTCTGGCGGGCCATCGCCATCACCAGGCTCCACGGCACGTCCCAGTCCTGCCACTCGACGACTTTCCGGCTGAAGGCGTCGATGCCGGCGTACTCGGCGCTGGCGATGCTGCTGACGAGCGCCTTGCGGAACTCGATGTTCTCCGGGTCGGTCTGCACCATCTCGCGCATCTGGGTGAGATCGATGTAGTTCGCGGCGTCGCCCAGCTTGCGCTCGAGCTCGGCGCGCTCGGTCTCGTCGATGCCGGCGAACGGGCGATAGGGCGGGTTGCGTCGCGAGGGGGACTCTTTGATGTGGTCGGCGAGCTTGGACATGGCTGGAGCTCCTTTCCCCTTTGGGGCGAGGGCGTTGACAGATGCGTCCACCGGCAAGTATAGGGTGCCCCTACCGTTCGCGTCAAGGTAAAGGGTCTTGCGCCGGATGGCCCGGCCGTGCGACACTGGCCGCGCCGGCTGAAGGGCTGTCCACCGGCGAGACCAGCAAGGGGCTTCACACCTCTCCCCTGAGAGGACCGATGAGGAGGCGGCAGGCCATGGCGACGATCCGAATCGCGACCTTCAACGCGGAAAACCTCTTCGCGCGTTACAAGTTCAACTCGAACGTCGACCCGGCGGCAGCCGTGCGCGACGGCTGGAACGCCGACGCGCGGCACTTCGATATCTCGGACGAGCCGAGCAAGACGATCACCGCCCGGGCGATCAAGGAGCTGAAAGCCGACGTGATCGCCCTGCAGGAGATCGAGAACCTCGATACGCTGAAACGCTTCCGCAGCGGGTTCCTGGGCGGCTTCAAGGCCTACCCGCATGCCGTGGCCATCGACGGCAACGACCCGCGGCTGATCGACGTGGCGGTGCTCAGCCGCCTGCCGCTGGTGAACATCCGCACGCATCAACACCTGCGCGACGGACCGACAGCGCTCTTCTCGCGCGACTGCCTGGAGCTGGACGTCGTCGTGTCGCCGAGCAAGACGGTGACGCTTTATGTCAATCACTTGAAGTCGATGCTCGACAAGAAGGACGCCTGCCACGGGCGGGCCAAGACGCGCGCCAAACGCCTGAAGCAAGCGCAAGCGGTGAAGCAGATCGTGATCGACAGGTTCGGCCAGCAGGCCGGCCGGCAACCGTTCATCATTCTGGGCGACCTGAACGACTACCTCGCAACGGACGTGCAGGGCACGACCGGCATCGATGATCTCGCCGGCTGGGACCAGGTGGTGAACGTGGTCGACAGGCTGCCCGAGGCTGACCGCTGGACGCACTTCTTCAAGGGGAGGTCGAGCCGGGCGTGCAAGCTGCCGGCGGGCTACCACCAGCTTGACTACCTGCTCGTCTCCAAGTCGCTCGCGGCGGCGACGGCGCGCGTGCCGGAGATCGAGCGGCGCGGCATGCCCACGCGCGCCGACCGGTTCACGGGCGCTCGCTTCCCCGGCGTCGGCAAGAACGAGCCGAAGGCATCAGACCACTGCCCGGTGGTGATGCAGTTGACGGTCTAGCGCCCGACGCAGCCCGCCTTCCTCCCGCTTGCGCCCGCCTTCGCGCTCGTGGCAGACTGCACGCGCCGCGCACTGCGGCGATTCGCGTGACACACACCGCTGCTTAGGAGGAACACCATGGGCAAGCTGGACGGCAAGGTCGTGATCGTCACCGGCGCGAGCCGGGGCATCGGCGCGGAGATCGCCACGATCTTCGCCGCGGAGGGCGGCAAGGTCGTCGTCGCCGCGCGCACGCTGCGTGAGGGCGAGCACCAGTTCGCCGGCTCGCTGGAGACGACGGTCGCCGGGATCCACAAGGCCGGCGGCGAGGCGACGCCGGTCGCCGCGAACATCTCGGAGCCGGAGGACTGCGAGCGGCTGGTGCAGGCCGCGCGCGACACCTACGGCCCGGTCGACGTGATGGTGAACAACGCCGCCCTCACCTACTTCATCCCGGTGAAGGACTATCCAGTGAACAAGTGGCTGCGCTCGTGGGCGGTCAACTTCCACGCGCCCTTCATCCTGAGCCAGCTCGTCCTGCAGGACATGGTCGAGCGCGGCAGCGGCAGCATCGTCAACATCTCGTCCGGCGCGGCGATCGGCCCGGGCCGCGGCCCCTACCCGAACGCCGTCCCGCTGGGCGGCGGCACCTGCTACGGCGCGGAGAAGGCGGCGCTGGAACGGTTCACACAGGGGCTCGCGGCCGAGGTCTACCGCTCCGGCGTCTCCGTCACCTGCGTCTCGCCTTCGCAGGTCGTGCCGACGCCGGGCACCGTCCACCACCGGCTGGTGCGCGGGCTCGACGACCCGCGCGGCGAGCCGCCCGAGCTGATGGCGAAGGCCGCGCTGCTGCTGGCGACGGAGCCGCTGGACAAGGTGACGGGGCGGGTCACCTACAGCCAGGAGATCCTGAAGGAGTTCGGCTGGATCGACGAGGCGAAGGGGATCGGCATCGACATGAAGGGGAGCGGCTACAGCCTGATCTAGATCGCGTCAGCGATATTCCACAGTCGGTTCATCCCTCTTCAGTCAAACCGCATTCTCCCGTATACTGATCGAAACTGAGGACAGTCCCGGTCGAGGACCGGATGCGTTGCCGAGCAGGGAGGCGAACGGTATGCCCCGCCCTCGAGACTCCCGTTCGAGCCGCGCGCGTTCGCGTAACGCGCGCCGCCAGAGAGATCTCCATGCCCGTTAGCACGCGCGTCGGTCGATTCGCGATCGTCCAGGGACAGCCGCAGGAAGAGGGGCCGCGGCTGCGATCGTTCCCGCGCCAGCGCCCCGACGAGGACGAGGACGAGCTCTACGTCCTCGTCGAGCCGACGACGGCGCCCGGCGAGGACTACTGCGGCCAGCTCGTCGACGCCATCGGGCGCATCTACCGCCAGGAAGGGCTCTCGCTCACCGGCGCGGTGCTCCGCTCGCTGCGCGCCGCCCACCAGCAGCTCCGCGACTGGAACCAGCGCACGTTGCGCGAGCAGCAGGTCACCGCGGGCGTGGCCTGCCTGGCCGTGCGCGGCCGCACCGCCTACCTGGCGCAGGTCGGCCCGGGCGTCGCCTACCACGTCGGCGACGGACACGTCGAGTCGGTCGCGGCCAGCAACGGCGCGGTCGCCCCGCTGGGCGAGCCGGACCACGTCGAACCGACCTTCAGCCGCTACCAGCTCTCGCCGGGCGACATCCTGCTGCTCGCCTCGCCGCGCCTGCTGGAGCTGATCGACGAGGGCGCGCTGCGCTCGATCCTGCTGCGCGGCCCGGACGAGGCGCTGGTCGAGCTCTTCCGCCTGACGCGCGACCAGCAGGAGTTCGCGCTCGTGCTGCTCTCCTGCGTCGTCGAGCCGGAGGAGGCCGCCGCCCCGCCGCCGCCGCCCGCCGAGGCCCTGAGCGAGACGGCCCTGGAGCCCGGACCGCCGGACCTGGACTTCGGGGTTGCGGGCGGCGCGCAGGCCGCCTTCGGAGCAACGCCCGGGGCCGCCGCCGAGGCCGCGCTCGCCGGCGCTCTCGACCCCCAGCCGAGGGTGCGCCTGAAGGGCTCCGACGCCGACATCCGCTATCCAAGCTCGACCGGCCTGCGCGCCAATATGCCTCGCGTCCCGCCGCTCGCCGTGCTGGCGCTGCTCGGCCTCGCGGTCGTCGGGCTGCTCGGCTGGTGCGCCCTGCCCGAGGCGCTCCAGCGCAGCCGGGAGGAGCGCTACGAAACGCTGGTCGCGGACGCGCGCTCGAACCTGACGAACGCCCAGCAGGTGGAGGACGCCAGCCAGCGCCGGGACCTGCTGAACGAGGCGGACGAGAAGCTGACCGAAGCCGAGCGCCGCGAGCCGGGCGACGCCGAGCTGGTTAGCCTGCGGAACGAGGTGGACAGCGCGCTCGCCGAGCTGAACGCCGAGCTCGTCCTGCCCGACCCGGACCTGGTGGTCGACCTGAGCGCGAGCGTCACGGGCCCGGTCTCGGTCGAATCGCTCGCGCTCGGCGGCGGGGGCGCCTACCTGCTCGACCGCGAACAGCAGCGCGTCGTCGCCATCTCGCTGCTCGCGCCGAGCCCGGACCCCTTCGACCTCTTCTCGTCAGGGGCGCTGGTGGGCACCGACGTCGTCGGCGCGCCGCAGCAGGCGGTCTGGGCGGAGGAGCTGGGCGCGCTGCTGATCCTGGACGACGCCCGCCGGCTGATCGCGGTGACGCCCGGCCAGGCGCCGCGCCTGCTGCCGGCGCGCGACTCCCAGTCCTGGGGCTCCGCCGACGCCATCGCCCACGCGGGCGGCGCGCTCTACGTGCTGGACCGCGAGGGCGACCAGGTCTGGCGCTACCTTCCCGGCGGGTCGGGCTTCGACAGCGAACGCGAGCGGTTGCTCACCTCGGTCGACCTCGACAAGGAGACGGCGCTCACGATCGGCGACGCGCTCTACCTGCTGACGAGCGACGGCCAGATCCGGCGCGTGCGGGGCGGCGAGGAGCTGCCGTTCCTCCAGGCCGGCATCGACCGCCCGCTCGCCTCGCCCGCCTCGCCGGTCTACCTGCCCCAGTCGCGCCGGCTGTTCGTCGCCGACACGGGCAACGAGCGGATCGTCGTCTTCTCGCCGGAGGGGACCTTCCTCCAGCAGCTCTCCAGCCCGGCCTTCACGGACCTGCGCGCCATCGCCGTCGACGAGGCGAACGGCCTGCTCTACGTCCTCTCCGGCACGACGGTCTTCCGCGCGACGCTGCCCGCCTCCCCGTGAAGGTCCTGGGCATCGAGACCTCCTGCGACGAGAGCGCCGCCGCGATCGTCGAGGACGGGCGGCGCCTGCTGAGCAACGTCGTCGCCTCGCAGGCGCACCTGCACGGCCGCTACGGCGGCGTGGTACCGGAGGTCGCGTCGCGCCAGCACCTCGCGGCGCTCCTGCCCGCCGTCGAGGCGACGCTACGAGAGGCCGGCTGCAGCCGGCGCGACCTGGACGCGATCGCCGTCACGTGGGGCCCCGGCCTCGCCGGCGCGCTGCTCGTCGGCGTGAGCGCGGCCAAGGCGCTCGCCTACGCCTGGGAGCTGCCGCTGATCGCGGTCAACCACCTGGAGGCGCACCTCTACGCCAACTGGATCGACCACGACGGCTCGGGCCGGGACGCGCCGCCGTTCCCGCTCGTCGGCCTGATCGTCTCCGGCGGCCACACCGACCTGGTGCTGATGGAGGGGCACGGCCGCCTGCGCCGCCTGGGGCGCACGCGGGACGACGCGGCCGGCGAGGCGTTCGACAAGGTGGCGCGGCTGCTCGGCCTCGGCTTTCCCGGCGGGCCGGCGGTGGAGCGGCTGGCCGCGACGGCGGCCAGGCCCGCGCTGCGCCTGCCGCGCGCCTGGCTGGGCGCGAGCGACGACTTCAGCTTCAGCGGCCTGAAGACGGCCGTCTTACACGTGGTCCGCGGCGAGCGCGGCGCGCCGCCCGCGCCGGAGGCGGAGGCGGCGGCGTTCCAGGAGGCCGTCCTCGACGTGCTCGCAACGAAGACGGCGCGCGCCGCCCAGCGCCTCGGCGCGCGCGGCGTCCTGCTCTCCGGCGGCGTCGCGGCGAACGGCCCGCTCCGGCGCGCGCTCGTCAAGCGATCGCCCGTGCCCGTCTCCGTGCCCCCGGCGGTCCTCTGCACCGACAACGGCGCAATGGTCGCCGCCTGCGCGGCCTATCGCTTCGAGGCCGGCCGCTCGGGCTGGGACCTCGACGTCGCGCCGGGGCTGCCCGTGGCCTGACAGGTCCGCGGGTCAAGGGTCACGGGTCGAGGGTCATGCCGGCCGCCGAAAGGGGGGACGCAAGGGGCGCAGCGCGCCTGCCGGGGGTCTGGGGCCTGTCTTGAGCGCAGCCGAAGGAGTGTCCCCCAGATTCTACTTCCTTCCTGGGCGGGTGGGTGGGAGAGGTATACGCCTCCTCTCGAGCACGCTGCTAGAGTCGAGGCGGCCCTTCGCAACCCTGGCTGCGGATGAGCGGCAGCGCTCTTCCCCGACACCGGGGGGCTTACAGCGTGCTCATGCTTGACCCCTGACCCTCGACCCTCATGACAACGCGCACCTCCCGCAGCCGCCCTGGGTGCACTCCGTCTTGTAGAGCGCGAGCAGCCCCTGCTGGCGGCGGGCGTCGAGCGGCAGCGGCCGCGGGCCCGGCCGAAGGTTCGCCTCCAGGAATGAGAGCGCGCCGTAGCGCGAGGGGCGGGGCAGGCGGGCAAAGAGCCCGCGCGCCCGCGCCGCCCGCCCCGCATAGCCCCCCAACCCCCCCAGCGCGGCGGCCCAGGGCAGGACGGCGTTCGTGAGCAGCTCGATCGCGCGGCTGCGGCCGATCAGCGCGCCCGGCGGCTTCATGGCCGGCCGCCCCGGCGCCAGGTAGCGCCGCCAGTAGCCGCTCGCCGGCGCCGACCAGGCGGCTATGAGCGCGGCAGGCGACCCATCCGGCGGGCCCAGGAGCGCGCCGGCGCGTTCACCGAAGTCGCCGCGCCGGGCGAGGAGCTGCGCCAGCCCGGCGAGCCGGCGCGCGGGATGGTTCGCCGGACGGGCCGCCGCGCCCGCAAGCGCCACCGACAGCGGCGCGATCCCGGCAGCGTTCCAGCGCAGGACGAGGCCGGCTTCGTAGGGGTCCTGCGCGCTCCGATCGGAAAGCAGCCCAGCAGCGCCGAGCAGCAGCGCCTCGAAGAGCGTCGGGCGCTCCGGTTCCGGGGGGGCGCTGTCGCGCGCGGCCAGCTCCGGCCAGGGGAGCGCGTCGGCGAGGGCGTCGAACGCTCCGCGCAGGCCGCCGTAGCCGAGCCCGCTCAGCAGCGCGCGGTAGAGCGCCTCGCCAGGCCCGGAGCGCGCGATCTCAGCCGCAAGAGCGCCTTCCCGCTCGCGAAAGCGTGCGTCCCCTAGCTCGTCCAGCACCCCCAGCAGGGCCGGCCCGCCGAGGCGCGCGATAGCGTCGTGGCACGGCTCGCGCCAGAGGCCGGGGCTGGCGAGCCAGCCGGAGAGCTCCGCCGTCCGGCGGCGCACCCAGTCGCCGAGCGCGACGACGGGCGCTCGCCGCCCGCAGGCGAGCAGCGTGTCCTCCCGGCGGTCGTCCTCGAAGACGACGTGGAGGACGGTGCGGTCGTAGCGCGGGTCGACAGCGTGGCCGTGGGCGACGAAGTCGCTGGCGCGCACGTGCAGCTCGACGTCGCCGCGCAGCAATGCTCCGGAAGCCGGCGCGACGATCGCGTCGCGGAAGTCCGGGCCCGCGCCGCGCCCGGGGAAGCCGGGGTGGACCACGCGGACGGGCGCCCCCTGCCGCGTGACCAGCGCGGCCGCTGGAAAGCGCTGGCCCGCCCAGAGGCGGACGAGGACGGCCTCGCTGAGGTTGCTTGTCGCTGGGCGCTCGTGGCTGGTACCGGCCGCGTACAGGCGGCGACGTTCGCGGAGCGCGAGGCCAGTCATTCGCAACACCTTAGAACGGTCTTCGGTGGCGGCGGCCGGATCTCTGGGCGGGTGTTGGAGAACAGACGCGTGTCTTCCCCACCTACCCGCCCAGGAAGGAAAGGGAATCTGGGGGGACACCCCCAGACCCCGGCAGGAGGCGCGGCGCCCCCTGCACCTCCGCTCCTTCCCCGACTCGCGTTACGGCTCCCCTTCGTCGTAGGAAAATTCCGCGCGCTCCGCCACCAGGGAGAGCACCCGTTCCGAGGCACCGCGGGGCCGGTACTGGCCGGTCTCCCACTCGCTCACGGTCTGCTGGCGGACGTTCAACTCCTGCGCCAGCTCGTCCTGGGTCAGGCCGAGATGTTCGCGTAGGGCGCGCACACGCTTCGCGTCCCAGACGGGCACCCGCCTCGGGCGGACGCGGTAGGGCTCCTCCATGCGCACATGGTACACGGTAGCGTGTACGCTGTCAAGCCAGGGTCAGGGGTGCAGGGTCAAGGGTCAGGACGTATGAATGGGGCACCGTCGGACAGCGCGGGTGCCGTAGGCGATCAGAATACGGACCTTAGCACTGTCCAGTGGAACAGGCGGTCACCATTCCCACCCGCCGCCCCCCAGCGGAGTTAGGTGGATTAGGTGGACATTTGGGTGACACCCCTTCAGCTTCGCTCAGGACAGGCCCCCAGACCGCCCGGCAGGGGCACTGCGCCCGCTGCACCCGCCCTTCAGCAGCCTCCCAAGCTCGGCTGCTTTCCGTCCCGCGCCAGAGCGTACCAGCAACGAGCGACAAGCAACCGCCTACTGCCCAGCAGCGGCGGCGTCGATCAGGCGCTCGGCGGCGGCGTAGGGGTCGAGCTCGCGGCGGGCGACGGCGCCGACGATCTCGTCCAGGTGGCCGTCGCTCTCGGTCAGCCGCACAAGGTCCTCGAGCAGGCGGTGGCGGGCGAGCGCGAGCACCTGCCGTCGGGCGCGCGCCAGCCGCTCGCGCTCCAGATCGCCGGACGCGGCGAGGCGGCGGCGGTGCGCTTCGATCGCGTCCGCCAGCTCGGTAATGCCCTCGCCCCTCGTTGCGACGGTCTCGAGCACGGGCGTCTCCAGCCGACCGCGCGACGCCTGCGTCGTCAGCGCCTTGAGCTGGGCGACGAGGATGTCGGCGCCGGGCAGGTCGGCCTTGTTCACGACGAGGACGTCGGCGACCTCCATGATCCCGGCCTTCATCGCCTGCACGTCGTCGCCGCCCGCCGGCGTGAGCACGACGACGGTGGTGTCGGCGCTAGAGGCGACCTCCACCTCGTCCTGGCCCGCGCCGACGGTCTCGATCATCACGACGTCCTTGCCGGCGGCGTCGAGCACGGCGACGACCTCCACCGTCGCCGGCGCGAGGCCGCCCAGCTCGCCGCGCGTCGCCATGCTGCGCACGAAGACCTCCGGGTCGCGCGTCAGCTCCTGCATCCGGATCCGGTCGCCGAGCAGCGCGCCCTTGGTGAACGGGCTCGTCGGATCGACAGCGACGATGCCGACGCTGCGGTCGCGCTTGCGCAGCTCGTGGGCGAGGGCGCCGGTTAGGGTGCTCTTGCCCGCGCCGCTGCCCCCCGTGATGCCGACCGTATGCGCGTGGCCGGTGTGCGCGTAGAGCAGTGCGAGCGCGCGCCTCCCCTCCAGCGTGCCGTTCTCGACGAGGGTGATCGCGCGGGCGAGCGCGCGCCGGTCGCCCGCGAGCAGACGCTGCGCCAGCTCCCCGGCCCCTCCCTGAGCCTCGGCCTCCACGACCATGGCGCGGCGGCTAGCCGCCGGAGCCGACGGGCGCCCGGCGCTCCGCCGTCCAGCGGCGCACGTAGTCGATAATCTCCTGGGTGCTGGCGCCGGGGCGGAAGATCGCCTGGAAGCCCAGCTTGTTGAGGGCGGGAATGTCCTCGTCCGGGATGATGCCGCCGGCGAAGAGGAGCACCTCGCCCGGGTCGACGCCGCGCTCCTTGAGCGCCGCGACGACGCGCGGGAAGAGCTCCAGGTGGGCGCCGGAGAGGATCGAGAGGCCGATCACGTCGACGTCCTCCTGCAACGCGGCCTCGGCGATCATCTGCGGCGTCTGGCGGATGCCGGTGTAGATCACCTCCATGCCGGCGTCGCGCAGGGCGCGCGCGACCACCTTCGCGCCGCGGTCGTGGCCGTCGAGGCCCGGCTTGGCGATCAACACGCGGACCGGGCGTTCGTTCGTCATCGTGACAGGCATTATGTCGCGAATGCGGCTCACGTGGCAAGAGGAGGCTGCCGCACGAGGCGTGTCATTGTCATGCTGAGCGGAGCGAAGCATCTGGCCTCGTTCGCCCGCTAGGCCCGGTCGACTAGCAGGATCCTGAGAAACAGATGTCTACCTCTCCCACCCTCCCGCCCAGGAAGGAATACTGAGACTGGGGGACACCCCCAGACCCCCGGCAGGGGGCAGCGCCCCCTGCACCCCCGTCCTTTCAGCAGCCTGCTCAAGACCTGTCCTAAGATCGCTGCCGCTCGATCAACTGCAGCCGCACGCCGTGCGTCACAGCCGGGTCGAAGCGCGCAACGCGCGTGCCGGGCAGCAGCCCCGGCTCCGGGCCGGAGACGGCGACTCCCTTGGCGCGCAGCTCAGCGACGGCGGCGTCGAGTCCGTCGACCGCCAGCGACAGAGAGAGCATCCCCTCGGCGTGCTCGGCGACCGAGCGAGCGAGCTGGTGCCCGTCGCTCAGGGCGCGCACCAGCTCGAGGAACGCGCTCTCACCGCCGACCGGCAGGGCCGCCAGCTCGACGGGCGCCTGCTCGGGTCGCAGCGACGGCCCGGCCTGCAGCCCGAACGCGCGCGCCCAGGCCTTCGCCGCCGCATCGATCTCGTCGACAGCAAAGACGACGTGGTCCAGCCGTGCCACCTTCACGACCGGCCCCCGCGTTCAATGATCAGCGTGCGCACGTCGTGCGAGAAACCCGGCTTCAGGTCGGCGACGATCGTCCCCGGCGCGTTGCCGGCGCGGGGATCGCTCACCGTGACGCCCCCGGCGCGCAGCCGCGCCACGGCGCGTTCGACGTTGCCGACGCGATACGACACACCCCAGAGCAGATCACGATCGCCACGCTGCGCCGGTTCCGCCTCGCCCGCCAGCTCGAGGATCGAGCCGTAGCCGCCGGACCCGTCGGCGAAGCGCAGGAAGCAGAGCGTGCGCCCCCCCGGCCGGTCGACCGAGAGGCGCAACTCGATGCCGAGCGCTTCGTGCCAGAGGGCGAGGCTCCCCGCCAGGTCCGACGACGCGATTACCGTGTGGTCGACGCCCTCCACGGCCGCGCCGTCTTCGGTCAGCGGCGGCGCGACGGGCAGCGCCTCCGGCGGCGAGCGGTGCTCGATGAAGAAGGCGCGCACGCCGCGCGTCGATGCAGGCGCGATGCGCGCGTTGCGCCACTGCCTTCGCGCGGAGCCTGTCCCGAGCCCAGCCGAAGGCCTCAGCTCGTCGACGCCCTCGCCCTCCGCCGGGCCGTCCACGTCGAGGCCCCGCTCGCGGGTGCCGGCCACGGTCGCGTCGATGTCGTCCGTGCCGAGCGCGATCGCGTACAGGCCCTCACCCGTTCGTTCGAGCCGCTCGTTGAGCGCCCGCCGCCAGGGCCCTTCGGCTGCGCTCAGGGCAGGCTCTGCCCCGCCGGCCGCCACGGGCGCGAGCAGCTCGATGTAGCAGTTGTTCAGCCTGAAGAGGACGTTGGCCGTGCCGTAGGTAGGATGCCTGCCGCGCCATGACGGCGCCCGACCGAGCAGCCGCTGGTAGCTCGTCGAGGCGGCGCCGAGGTCGCGGACGGCGATCACCAGGTGATCGAGCGTCAATGCCCGGACGGGCGCGCGTTCGCTTGCGCTCACTACGCCGCTCCCGGCCGGACGGCGGTCGGGCCGTGCACGAGCTCAACGAGCACGCCGTGAAGCGCGCTCGGATGAACGAAGGCGATCGTGCCGGTCAGGCCGGCGCGCGGCGTCTCGTCGATCAGCGGCATGTCTTTCGCCTTCAACCTTGCGAGCGCGGCATCGATGTCGGGCACCTCCAGACAGACGTGGTGCAGGCCTTCGCCCTTCCGCTCCAGGTAGCGGGCGATGCCGGTGTCCGGCACAACGGGCTCCAGCAGCTCGAGCAGGCTGTTGCCGAGGTCGAGCAGCGCCGCGCGCACGCCCTGGTCTTCGATCATCTCGTCTTTCACGACACGCAGGCCGAGCGCGTCGCGGTAGAAGGCGTAGGCGTCGTCGATGCTGCGCACGACGATGCCGGTGTGGTGGACGAGAGTCACCCCCATTCCGAACCCCTCCCCAGGGTCGCGGATCCCTTCGCTGCGCTCGAGGGCAGGCGAGGGTCATGGGTCATCGGCGCGGCGACCACTGGTACTGCTCCATCCGTCCGTACTCAACGAAGCCGAGCCGGCGGTAGACGCTCTCGCCCATCTCCGACGCGTAGAGCGTGCCGACGCGATAGCCGAGCGTTCGTGCTCTTTGAAGCGGCGCGAGCGTCATCGCGGCGCCAATCCCCTGCCGGCGCGCGTTTGTCATGGTGCCGACGTGCCAGACGCCAGCGACGCCTCCGCCGATGAAGAGCGTCGCGGACGCGACCGGCTCGCCGTCGAGCAGCCCGACGTAGTGGCGCGCGGGCGAGTCGCCCGCGAAGCCCATGCGCGCGTAGGCGTCGAGCAGCACCCGTCCGGGCGCTTCGGGCATCTCGAAGGCGCGGATGTAGGTGTCGCCCCACGTTCGCACTGCCGCGTCGCTATCGACGAGCACGACCTCGAACGCGGGCGGCATGGCCACGTCGCCGAGGGCGTCCAGGTCGATCGCCATCGCCGGCATGGCGCTCACCTTAGAGAGGCCACGGCCCGCGAGTCGGGCGCCGAGGTCCGCCGGCCGAGTCGAAGGGCCGAGCGACCAGAGCATCGGCAGACGCCGTTCCTTGAAGGGCGCCAGCGCCCGCTCGATCTGCTCGTCGAGCGCGTCGTCGTCGAAGCGGGCGGCCAGCACCTGGTTCAGCCAGGGCGCGGCCGTGTTGCCCGTCGTGAACCAGAGCACGTCCGCGTCGTCGTGGAGCTCGGCGCCCGGCAGTTGAGCGCAGCACGCCCCCCAGAGCGCGACGACGTTGCCGTAAGCCGCATGGGTGAGCGCCGCGGGCGTCAGGCCGGCCATCGCCGCGAGGGGCGCCGACTGCGTTCGGGTCACAGCCCTTCCTTCTGACGCCACGCGCGGACCTGGCCGGCGTGCTCCTTGTAGTGGCCGTGGCCGCTCGTCTCCAGCAGGCGGTTCACCGTCATCGGCGTGCCGTCGTCCTTCGTGCCGTAGCGGTCGTCGGCGACGGCGCGCGCGGCCTTGACGTAGTTGGCGTGCGTCTGCTGCCACGACGCGATCACCGTCGGCGAGGCGACGTGGCGCATCGAGAGCGAGAACTTCTCGTTCCAGGCGTCCGCGTCGTTGTAATCGACGCCTTCCGGCGTCGGCCGCTCGCCGCGGGCCATTCGCTCCAGCGCGGCGCCCATCTCCTTTTCCCAACCCGCGACATGGGCGACAATGTCCTTCGCCGTCCACGTCCCGAACCAGACGCGCGACATCGCGGCCTCTTCCAGGCCGGCGATCGCCTCGCGCAGGCCCTGGTATTCGTCGTCCACCAGCTTCAGCGTCGCTTCCTTGTCCGACATGTCCCCTCCTCCTTCGTTAGGTAGGGGCGCACGGCCCCTTCGACTCCGCTCAGGGCAGGCGTGCGCCCCTACGAGATTGCCACATGTTCGTCGCGTCCGTTAGACCGTCAACGCGCCGGTGTACTCGCCCCAAACGCCGCGCAGGACGCGACAGATCTCGCCGAGCGTGACCTCGTGCTCGACCGACTCGATGAGGAGCGGGACGAGGTTCTCCGTCCCCTGCGCCGCCGTCTCGAGCCGGCCGAGCAGCGCTTCGACGCGAGCGCTGTCGCGCTCGGCGCGCAGCCGGGCGAGCCGCTGGCGCTGGCGCTCGCCGACCGCCTGGTCGACGCGCATCAGGCCGGCGATCGGCGGCTCCTCTTCGACGTAGTCGTTGACGCCGACGACGATCCGCCGCTGCGCCTCGATGTCGCGCTGCATGCGGAAGGCGCTGTCGTGGATCTCGCGCTGCTGGTAGCCGCGCTCGATGGCGGCGAGCGCGCCGCCCATGGCGTCGATACGGTCGATGTACTCCTGCGCCTCGGCCTCGACCTGGTCGGTGAGCTTCTCGATGTAGTACGACCCGGCGACCGGGTCGATCGTATCGGCGGTGCCGGTCTCGTAGGCGATGATCTGTTGCGTGCGCAGCGCCAGCTCGACCGCCTCCTGCGTGGGCAGCGCGAGCGCCTCGTCCTTCGAGTTCGTGTGGAGCGACTGCGTGCCGCCGAGCACCGCCGAGAGCGCCTCGAATGCTGTCCGCACGATGTTGTTGTCGGGCTGCTGCGCCGTGAGCGTCGCGCCGCCCGTCTGCGTGTGGAAGCGGAGCATCGTCGAGCGAGGGTCCTTCGCGCCGAAGCGCTCCGTGGCGATGCGCGCCCAGAGGCGTCGCGCGGCGCGGAACTTGGCGATCTCCTCGAGGAACAGGCTGTGGCAGGCGAAGAAGAACGCCAGGCGCGGCGCGAACTCGTCAAACTCCAGGCCGACAGCCAGCCCCGCTTCGACGTAGGCGATGGCGTCCGCCATCGTGAACCCGACCTCCTGGGCCGCCGTGCAGCCGGCCTCGCGCATGTGGTAGCCGCTGATGCTGATCGTGTTCCACGAGGGCAGGTTGTCCTTGCACCAGGTGAAGACGTCCGTGATCAGCCGCATCGAGGGTCGCGGCGGGAAGGCGTAGGTGCCGCGGGCGATGTACTCCTTGAGGATGTCGTTCTGGACCGTGCCGCCGATCTTCGCCAGGTCGGCGCCCTGCTTCTTCGCGACGGCGACGTACAGCGCGAGCAGGATCGACGCGGTCGCGTTGATCGTCATCGACGTGGTGACGTCTTCGAGCTTGATGCCGTCGAAGAGCGTCTCCATGTCCCGGATCGAGCAGATCGAGACGCCTACCTTGCCGACCTCGCCCTCGGCCATCGGGTCGTCCGAGTCGTAGCCGATCTGCGTCGGCAGGTCGAAGGCGACGGAGAGGCCGGTCTGGCCCTGCGAGAGCAGGTACTTGTAGCGCTGGTTCGACTCCTCGGCGCTGCCGAAGCCGGCGTACTGGCGCATCGTCCAGAGGCGGCCGCGGTACATGGTGGGCTGCATGCCGCGAGTGTATGGGTACTGTGCGGGCAGACCGAGCTTGCCCAGCTCGTCGAAGCCCTGCCTGTTGGAAGCGAGGTCTTCCGGCGCGTAGAGCGGCTCGACAGGCTTACCGGAACTCGTCTCGAAGGCGGCGTCGCGCTCGGGCGCCCGTTCGCGGGCCTGCTCGTAGGTGCCTTCCAGCCAGTCGCGCTTGCTCTCGCTCATGCGTGCGAGCAGTGTATCGGGGCGCCGGAAAGGGTGTCAACGAAGTCCATACACGCACCCTTCATATCCCCACAGCGCCCGTTGTGCTATGCTCGCGGAAACGTAGCAAGGAGGCGATATGAGACGAGCGCTTACTCCCATCACCCTAATTGGCACGGCGGCGGCGATGCTCTTGCTGGCGGCGAGCTGCATCTTTGGCAGCGACGGCGAGCCCCTGACCATCGATGAGTACTTCGAGCAACTGGACGGGGCGGACCAGGAGGTGAGCGACCGCTTCGATGAGGTCACGGGAAACCTCGGCAGCTCGCCTGACCTCGCTCTGGTGCAGGAAGAGTACCCGGGCGCGCTCGATGCCATCGACACGTTCTGGCAGTTCATCGAGGACCTCAAGCCGCCGACCGCGATTGAGGACGCGCATAACGACATGGTCGATGCCCTCGGGACGTATCGCGAGGAGTTCGCCACCGCGGTCGACGCGGTCCAGGACGCCTCATCGCTTGATCAGGCCATCGAGGCGCTCAGCAGTTCCGACTTGAGCACAGCCGGTGAGGGCTACAATACCGCGTGTCTGGCGGTTCAGGCGAAAGCCGACGACGCGCAGATCGACGTGACGCTGGGCTGCGCGGAAGAGGAGGAAGGCGGCTCCTCGGCAACGCCTACGGCGCAGCCATAGCGGACCGCCACACTAACTGGCATTTCGGGTAGGAACAGCAAGGTGGTGCTCGTGAAGAGAAGGTCCATCGCAGCAACTCTCGCCACAGCGATGGGGCTCGCCGTCCTGGGCGGCGCGGCGGCGTGTGGCGGGGGAGGCGGCCTGTCGCTCGAGGAGTACTTCACCCAGATCGAGGAGCTCAGCGACGAACTCGAGACGCGCGGCACGGACGCGGAGCAGACCTTCAACGAGGAGCTGGTGGGCGCGCAATCGAATGACGAAGCGATCGACGCCATCGAGGCGTTCATCGGGGAAGCGATCGAGATATCCTCAAACTTCCGCGAGGGCATGGACGACCTCGACCCACCGTCTGAGACCGCCGAGTTGCACAACCAGGCGGTCGATGCGTTCGACGATACGATCGCCGAGTTCGAGGAGGCGCGGAGCGACCTGCAAGCGGCGGAGAGCGAGGACGAGCTGCTGGAGGTCGCGAACGACCTCGAAACCCGCTTCGATGATGTCACATCGGCATCGACAGAGGCGTGCAACGGCCTGCAGGAGATCGCCGGCGAGAACGAGATCGACGTCGACCTGCAGTGCGAGGACTCGTGACCCGGCCTAGCGCTTAGACAGCCAGCGGCGCACCCGGTCCGGGTAGTCGCTGGTGATGGCGTCGACGCCGGCGTCCGCGGCGCGGCGCACGTCGGCGCGCGAGTTCACGGTCCAGGTCGAACAGCGCAGCTCGCGCAGGTGCGCGGCTCGCACGAGCTCCGGCGTCACGACCGCATGGTGCACCGCGACGCCCTGCGCGCCCAGCGACAGCGCGAACCCGAAGAGCTGTCCCCAATCGACGACGTCCTGGCCGCCGGTGAGCAGCGAGCAGGGCATGCGCGGCTCCAGGATGCGGAAGCGCTGCACGACCGACGCGCGGAACGAATGCACGACGCAGAAATCGAGCGCCTTCGCGCGGCGGACGACGGCGAGCACCTCCTCCTCGATCCGGCTCGCCTTCACCTCGAGCACGAGCAGCGCCCGGCCGGCGACGGTGTCGAGCACCTCGCGCAGCGTCGGGATGCGCTCTCCGCCGCCCGCGTCAAGGCGACGGGCCTGGCGCAGGCTGAGCGACGCGATCTCGCCGGAGCCGTCCGTCGTGCGGTCGACGGTGGCGTCGTGGATGAGCACGGGCACGCCGTCGCGCGTCAGGTGGAGGTCGATCTCGATGGCGTCGGCGCCGAGCTTGAGCGCCGCCCGCACCCCGGCGAGCGTGTTCTCCGGCGCGTGGCCCTTGCAAGCGGCGTGAGAGGTGATGATGGGTGGCATGCTGTCACGCTGAGCCCTTCGTCGGCGCTCAGGATAAACTCCTCGACCTTGCAGGCGGCATGGGTGGTGACTATCGGTAGGGGCATCGCATCCCTGTTGTCATGCTGAGCGTAGCGAAGCATCTTTCGGCGCCCACAGTACCGCAAGACCCTTCGCTGCGCTCAGGGTGACAAGGGGAGGCGTCATCCTCCATAACTCCACCCCAGCGTGCGCTGGGTGAGCGGCTCGCCGTCGCGGAGCACTTCGCCTTCGAGCACCTCGGCGATGACGAGCGTGTGGTCGCCCGCCGCGACGAAGTCTTGCGCGCGGCACTCGAGCCACGCCAGCGCGTCGTCGAGCAGCGGGCACTGCGTCAGCTCGCCCGCGTTGTACGCGATGCCGGCGAGCTTGTCGTAGACGCGGGCGCTCTCCTCTTCGGAGCGGCCCTTCACCTTCGAGGCGTCGCGCGGCTGAGCGAAGCGCGCCGCCAGCTCTCGTCCGGCATCGACGGGGAGGACGTTGAGGCTGAAGACGCCCGTGTCGCGCACGTTGCGCAGCGTCGTCGCGTCGTTCTCGAATGAGACCGCGAGCAGGCGCGGCTTGAACGAGACCTGCATCGCCCAGTCGGCCATCATGCCGTTCAGCTCGCCGCGCCCGTTGCGCGACCCGATGATGTAGAGGCCGTAGGGCATCGTCTCGAGCGCCTCGGAGACGGGCTCCAGGGGCGTCTTCCGCAGCGGCTCGTACTTCGCGCGCTCGACGGCGTCCTGGTTAGGCATGACCTTCCCACTATCGCACCGTAGGGGCGGCTCGCGAGCCGCCCCGACGAGGCTCCCTACAGTATA
>JBBEBM010000031.1:0-32094 GCA_040882355.1 Dehalococcoidia bacterium
CCGACTCCAGCTCCTCGGCCGGGTCAGCGCCCGCCGTCAACACGAGCTCGAACGCGACACGGATACGGTCTCTCACTTCGTTGAACGGTCCCAGCAGCGCGCCGCGCGCAGCGGGCGTGTCGGGCGAAACCCGCAGTTGCTCGACAGCCGTCGTGAACTGTGGGAACTGCTCCCGCCGCTGCACGGCTACCGGCAGATCGTAGGCGGAGAGGCGCACGGGTAGATAGCCGGTGTCGACGTGCCACTGCGCTTGCTGCTCAGCACTGGAGGCGAACTTGATGAACTCCCACGCACCCTCCCGCTCACCCTCGGATGCCCGGCTCACCACCCAGAGCGAGCCGCCTCCCAGGACGATACCGCCATCGCCAGCCGGGGCAGGCAGCGGAGCTGTCCCATACTGGTCAGTGTTTCCGCCAAGGAGGGTCAGGAGGGCAGCGCCACCGGCCAGGACCGCGCTCGAACCCATCACCATCGTCGCTTCACCGCCCGCAAACTTGAGGAGGGCGTCCCGGTCTTCCCGTCCTGCGTTGTAGCCCAAGCCTGACTCCACCATCTCATCCCACCAGCGGATGATCTCCAGGCCTGCTTCGCTGTCGAACGCCGCCTCCACGGCGCGACCGGCTCGCCCGTTTTCGTGGTCAACATACGGCCCGCCCGACTTCGCGAGCATCTGCTCGAACAACCACGGGCTGATCTGCAGCGATATGCCGTAGCGGGTCACGTTGCCCTGCGCGTCCCGGCGAACGAGCTGCTCGGAGTAGGCGCGCACGTCATCAAGGGTCTGCGGCGGTCGGTCCGGGTCGAGACCTGCTTCGCGAAACGCCTCGCGGTCGTAGATCAAGATCGGGCCCGCCGGGTTGAAGGGCATCGAGTAGAGCGTGTCGTTCACCGTGTAGTACGCGAGCGCCTTCGGGTCATAGTCCGAGAGATCGTAGTCCTCATCATCGATGAACTGCTGGACAGGAGTCATCTCTTCGCTGTCGATCAGGATCTGCGTCGACACATCGTCGGCCTGGAACAGCGTCGGGATATCACCGGAACCGAGTGAGTTTATCAGCTTGGTCAGCGAGTCACCGTACCCGCCCTGGTAGATCGGCTCCACGCGGTAGTCCGAGTGTGACTCGTTGAACTCATCGACGATGCGCTGCAGCGCCACCTGGTTGAGCGAGCTCATCGAATGCCAGAACTCGACCACGGTTCGCCTGTCCGTGCCGTTCGGACCACTGAGCCCGTTGCCGTTGCCGTCCTCGTTCCCGTCGCCGCCGCAGAGGCCGCAGGAGGCAACCGTGAACCCCAGCAGCAACGGCAGAAGCCAGCGCACCCATCGCGTCATGGCAGCAACACCTCTCTTCCCATCGACCTGATCCTACCGCGCCGCCGCCCTAGCGTCATCCGCGCGGGAGGAGCGCGTGCTGTCGCGTCTGCGGATTCAGTTGATGGCCGCGCGTTGCCCGCTTGCCGTGGGGTTGCCTGGTACGTTAGGCTGGCGCTCGCCATGAGCACCGGCCAGTTCGACCTGCTAATTCGCAACGGTACCGTCGTCGACGGCACGGGCGCTCCCAGGCGCCAGGCCGACATCGCCGTCACGAACGAACGCATCGCCGCCGTCGGTGAGGTCGAGGGCACCGCCATCCGCGAGATCGACGCGAGCGGCCTCATCGTGGCGCCGGGCTTCATCGACGTGCACTCGCACGACGACGTGGCGCTGATGAGCAATCCGGGCCTCGATTTCAAGGCCGCGCAGGGCGTAACGACCGTCGTTTGCGGCAACTGCGGCGCAGGCGTCGCCCCCGTGAACGAGCGCATGCAGGCGTACTACAAGCTCGGCGTCGAGGGCATCCTCGGGCCGGTGGAGGCGTTCGCCTGGAGCACGATCGGCGAGTTCTACGACGCAGTGCGCGCGGCCCGGCCGTCGGTCAACGCCGCGTTTCTCGTACCGCACAACCCCGTTCGCGTCGCAGCGATGGGCACCGAACGTCGCGCGCCGACGGACGCCGAGCTCGCGCAGATGCGCGAGTACGTTGCCGAGGGCATGGAAGCCGGCGCGGTCGGCTTCTCGACCGGCCTCATCTACCGGCCTGGCGCGTATGCGCAGACTGAGGAGCTGATCGAGCTGGCGAAGGTCGCCGCGCGATACGGCGGTATCTACGCCAGCCACATTCGAGGCGAGGGCGGCGAGCTGATGGACGCGGTGCAGGAGGCGCTCCGCATCGGCGAGGAGGCCGGGTTGCCGGTGCAGATCTCGCACCACAAGGCGGCGGGCCGCGAGAACTGGGGTCGCACGAAGCAGTCGCTCGCGCTGATCGACGAGACACGGGCGCGCGGCGCGGACGTGACGATCGACGTCTACCCGTACGTCGCGAGCAGCACCGCCCTGGCAGCGTACGTGTACCGCGGGCAACTCATGCCCCAGGTCGACCCCCACGACCTGATGGTGGCGGCGGTCAAGCACCAGCACGAGTACGAAGGCAAGCGCCTGGATGAGATTGCGGCGACAATGGACCTACCGCCGGACCAGGCAGCGGGTCGACTGCTCCGCGAGGAGGACAACGCGGTCGTCATCGTCCACTTCTCGATGGAGGAGGGCGACGTGCGCCGCGTCCTCCAACACGAGACCTGTATGGTCGGGTCGGACGGCCTACCATCGCCCGGCGGCAAGCCCCACCCCCGCCTGTACGGGACGTTCGCGCGGGTGCTGGGCCACTACGTGCGAGACGAAGGGCTTTGCTCGTTGGAGGATGTTGTGCGGCGGATGAGCGCCCTGCCCGCCGGCAAGTTCCGTCTGGCCGACCGCGGCGAGCTACGCCCTGGCCGCTGGGCGGACATCGTCGTCTTCGATCTCGAGCGGATCGATGATACCGCCACATACGAAGACCCCCGGCGCTATCCGTCGGGGGTCTCTTACGTCTTCGTCAACGGCTCCGCGGTGATCGAGGCAGGCGCTCCGATGAACCCGGGGCGAGGACAGGTGCTGGCGCGCGCCTAGGGGTCACACGACCCGTCGAAGCAGCCGACCAGGTCGGAGAAGGGCGCCGAAACGGCGTCGCGGAAGGCGACGAGCACGGTCACCGTCACAAAAGCGACGAGGACCGAGACCATCACCCCGTACTCCGCCAGCGTCTGGCCACGTTCCACCCGGAGTCGTACATAGACGCGCAGGACGGCGAGCGCTAGGGCGTCCGTAGCTGAGCGCAACATTGGGGTGGTCTGCCTCCTCTTGGGCTGACGGTGGCTACACCGACGCAGTTTCCTGCCATCAGTATCGGTCGGATGGGGGAAATCTGTCAGTTTTCAGATTCGAGCTGTAACATCAGTCCAGGCCGATGCGTTGCAGCTCTTCGTCGGAGAGGCCAAAGTGGTGGGCTAACTCGTGCAGCACCGTGCGGCGCACCTCAGCCACAAGTTCCGCATCGTCCTTGAACGCGCGCTCCAGCGGCTCCTGGAAGATGCTGACTTTGTCCGGGAGCACCATGCCGTAGTCGCTCATCCGTTCGGTCAGCGGAAGGCCTTCATAGAGACCAAAGAGCGTCTCTCCTGGGCGAAGGCCGGCCGCGCGCCTGTGATGAGGTCGCACCCGCCGCTCCACGACCACGTCGACGTTCGCCAGCCAGTCACAATACGGAGGAGGAAGGTCGGCGAGCGCTTGACGCACCAGACGCAGGAAACTGCGGCGCTCCATATCGGGCGGTTACTTCTCCCAGAGCGCCTGGTAGCCCTCGCCGATGATGGCGTTGCGGATCTCCTGCCGCTCCAGGTCACGGAGCTCTTCGATCACCCGGTCGCACTCGCGAGCGGCCTCGGAAAAGCCGCTCGCGATGATTCGCTGAATGACGGCGTCCCAAACCCCGTGCTCGACGAGGCCGTTGACGTACTTTGGCCAAGAGACCGCGCTGATCTTCTCAGGCAGGCGAAACCGAGGTCGCAGTTGCTTCAGGCTGCGAAACCGCTCCTCTGCACTGGTGGCGCGCGGTACGAGCTTTACGAGCGGGGGGTCTATCTCTGATGACCGGTTGTCGATCAGGAGACGTTGACTCACAATGACAAAGCGGAAGGTCAGGACTTCAGCCGTGCGGACGGTCTTGATCACCTCTTCATAATCTAAGAGGTACTCGCTATCCATGCCCGGGCTGGCCCACGGCCCCTCCATCTCGCCTTCGGCGCCATTCTAGCATCGCCCGAAGCGGCCCGGCAAGATGAGCCGTAACCTCCGCTGGTTGACACGACGACCGGGCGGGGTACAATCACCAGATCACCACATGAAGCTGTTCATCGTTCTCTTCGCCGTCGCCGCGATCGCACTCGCGCTAGCCTCGTGCGACAACGGAGACGAAGGCCCGGCCGTCGAGGAAGACACCAGCGGCTCGCCGCGCAGCTTCGCGATGGGCTTCAGCTCGCTGCCGGCGGAGCTAACGGAAGAGAGTTACGCCGACGCGTTCAAACTGGCGGCGGACACGGGCGAAGTGATCCTCATCCAGCGTACTCCACCGTGGGACGACCTGCTCTCCGGCGGCATCTCAGACGACGACGCCGGCGCCACGCAACGCGAACTGCAGCTCGCCAAGCAGTACGACCTCGACGTCTTCTTCGCCATCGATCCCATTGAGACGACGGAACGAGGAAGCGAGCTCGCCGGGGTACCCGCCGACCTGCGCGGCAGCGGCTTCGGCGATTCACGGGTACGGGAGGCGTTCTTGGAGTACGCCCAGTACGTCGCGCTCAACTACCAGCCGCGTTACCTGGCGCTCGGTGTCGAAGTCAACAGCTACGAACGGCAGAACCCTGACGACTTCGCCCAATTCGTCTCTCTGTACGCTGAGGCCTACGGTGCGGTGAAGGAGCAGTCGCCGGACACCCTGGTCTTCCCGAGCTTTCAACTGGAGGACATGACGGGTCGTCTGCCCGCAGGCGAAACGCAGCAGTCGCAGTGGCATGTGATCGACGACTTTGAGCCGAACATGGACTTGCTGGCAGTCAGTACCTACCCCAGCCGGGTGTTCGAGACACCAGCGGACATCCCGAGCGATTACTATCGGCAGCTTACCGCTCACACCGACAAGCCCGTCGGCATCGCGGAGATGGGCTACGCCACGGAGCCTGACACCGAGGGCGACGAGAGTGCCGGCGAGCTGCGCCAGGCGGCGTTCCTGGACCGCATCATGCGCGACGCGGATCGCCTGGGGATGTCGCTCGTCGTTTGGTCCGTGCGGCAGGACCCCAAGTACACCGGCGATCCAGCCGTGAGCAGCCTGCTCCAGCACATCGGCCTCGTCCGGACGGACGGCTCGGAGAAGGCAGCGTGGTCGGTCTGGGAGAACGCCGCGCAACGACCGCTGACCGCTGACCACGCGCAAGCGCCCTAGCCACAAAGGCTCGTGCCGGCTCGGTCCCGCTCTTCTCTAGGGGTAGACGAGCTCGCGCTCAAGTAGCGCGCGCGCGATGACGACGCGCTGCACCTGGCTCGTGCCCTCGACGATCATGAGCTGGCGAGCGTCGCGGTAGTGGCGCTCCAGGGGGTGGTCCATCATGTACCCCTGCGCGCCCAGCACCTGAAGCGCGTCCGATGAGACCTTGACCGCGACCTCTGTCGCGTAGGCCTTGGCGATCGAGAGGAGCGCGGCGTGCTCGCGCTGGTATTTGCCGTGATCGACCAGCCACGCGCCCTGATAGACCAGTAGACGCGCCGCTTCGATCTGAATCGCCATGTCGGCGAACATGAACTGGATCGCCTGGAGCTCCGCTATCGGCTTGCCGAAGGCCTGGCGTTGACGCGCGTATTCCAGGGCGTAGGTCATCGCGCCTTCTGCCAACCCGACCCCGCGCGCGCCAACAACAGGCCGGCATGTGTTGAGCGTCAGCATCGCGTGGTTGAAGCCGCGCCCCTCCTCGCCGCCCAGCAAGAGATCGCGCGGGAGGCGCACGTTGTCGAAGACGATGTTCGCCGTGGGCACGCCGCGCACGCCCATCTTGCGGTCTGTGCGCGCGACCGAGAAGCCGGGGCTGTCGGTGGGCACAATGAAGCCGGACATGCCCTTTGCGCCATCGGACGAATCGGTCTTGGCGAAGGCCACGACGAAGTCGGCGACGGTCCCGCCGGAGATGAAGACCTTCTCTCCAGTCAGAAGGTAGTCATCGCCATCGCGGACAGCGCGGCTCTCGATGGCGGAGGCATCGGAGCCGGCGTTGGGTTCCGTGAGACAGAACGCGCCTTTGATCTCGCCTCTGGCGGCGCGCGGAAGCCACGAACCCTTCTGAGCTTCGGTGCCGCCCAGCAGGATCGGATGGGTTGGCAGCGCTGACAGAAGAAGCAGGAGACCGGTCGCGCAGCAGTACTTCGCCGCCTCTTCTACGGCGAGGGCCAGCGGAAGCGTGCCGGCGCCGCTGCCGCCGTACTCCTGAGGGATCGTCAACCCCATCAGGCCCACCTCACGGTAGGCCTCGAAGATATCGTGCGGGTATTCGCCCGTCTCGTCCATCTCGGTCGCGCGCGGCGCCACGCGCTCGCGCGCGATGCGGCGAGCGGTCTCCTGGATGAGCCGGTGCTCCTCGGTAAGCTGAAAGTCCATCTGCGCCTCCGGAATCGGAACCAGGCCAGCTTAGCGCAGACGTCCCCGGTCGGGCCAGACGGCGCGAAGCGTGGACGGCCAATATCGGCCTACCGGAAAATCGGCCACCAGGGGGTTGCAAATCGGGTGCTCCCCCAGTATGCTAGAGAATTGACACTCCCTGACAGAGTTGCTAGACTAAGGTCACGGTTAGACAGACCCCTTTGTATCCATCTCCCCGGAGTAGGCTGCGAGCACGCGCCCGTTCCTAAGGGAACAGGGCTATTTTGCCGTCCTCAAATCGGCAGGAGCGGAGTCTCATGGTCATGACCACCCAACCGGCAGGCAACGGATCCTCGATCCCTGTCCTGGCAAAGTCCTACGCGCGCATCCCTCACGTCCTGGAGATGCCGCACCTTATCACGATCCAGCTTGATTCGTTTCGCTGGTTCCAGCAGGAAGGCCTTCAGGAGCTCCTGGACGAGATCTCGCCGATCCAGGACTTCACGGGCAACCGGATGGAGCTGCGCTTTGCTCGGGAGATTACGCCCGCCGAGCGAGGCGAAAAGCCCGAAGAATACGTCGGCCTCGTGCCCCTGGATGACGTGAAGGTGGAGCGCAGGACACTCGCTCACAAAGGCGAGCCGCTTACGCTTGACGCCGCGCAGGCGTTGATCCAGACAAAGGCGCCGCCCTTGCGCGTGCGCCCGTACTCCTTCGGCGAGTCGAAATACGCGCAGGACGAGTGCCGCGAGCGCGACATGACCTTTTCGGCTCCACTCAAGGTCTGGGTCCAGCTCCTGGTCAAGGAGACCGGCGAAGTGAAGGAGCAGGAGCTCTTCATGGGTGACTTCCCGCTCATGACCCAGCACGGCACGTTCATCATTAACGGGGCCGAGCGTGTGGTCGTCGCACAGCTCGTGCGCTCTCCTGGCTGCTACTTCACCCGGGAGTCCGACGCGACGAGCGGCCGCGACCTTTGCTACGCGAAGCTGATCCCTAACCGGGGCGCCTGGCTGGAGTTTGAGACCTCGAACAAGAACATCCTGTCCGTCAAGGTGGACCGCAAGCGCAAGATCGCCATCACGACGCTCCTGCGCGCCATCGACGAAGACCCGAAGATCGCTGACGAGGAAGTGCTCGGCACCGACGAGCGGCTGCTGGCCGCCTTTGCCGCGGTTGATACCAACCCCGACCACGCGTACATTCGCTCGACGTTGGAGAAAGAGCCCTCCAAGAACAAGCAGGAGGCGCTGGTCGAGTTCTACCGCCGCCTGCGCCCCGGCGATCCGCCCACATTGGAGAACGCGCGGGCGCTAGTCAACTCGCTCTTCTTCAACCCGCGCCGTTACGACCTGGGCCGCGTCGGGCGCTACAAGGTCAACGGCCGCCTCGGCGTGGAGGTGGAGCAGGCGAACCGCACGCTCACGCCGCAGGACCTGATGGCGATCGTCCGCGAGATGATCCTCCTCAACAACGGCCAGAGCCACGCGGACGACATCGACCACCTCGGCAACCGCCGCGTCCGCGCCGTGGGCGAGCTGATCCAAAACCAGTTCCGCATCGGCTTGCTCCGCATGGAACGCGTGGTGCGCGAGCGCATGACCATCACCGACACCGAGCAAGTGACACCGAGCGCCTTGATCAACATCCGCCCGGTAGTCGCTTCAATGAAGGAGTTCTTCGGTGGTTCGCAGCTCTCGCAGTTCATGGACCAGACGAACCCGCTGGCCGAGCTGACCCACAAGCGCCGCCTTTCGGCCCTGGGGCCGGGCGGCCTCTCGCGGGACCGCGCCGGCTTCGACGTGCGCGACGTCCACTACAGCCACTACGGACGCATCTGCCCAATCGAGACGCCGGAAGGGCCGAACATCGGCCTGATCGGCAACCTGGCGACGTACGGGCTGATCAACCCTTACGGGTTCATCGAAACGCCCTATCGCAAGGTCTTCAGGGAACTGCCGCCGGAAGCGCCCGAGCTTATCGGGTGTGTCGCCCGCGAAACCGTCACGGGGCCACGCGGCGGCGTCCTCGTCGACGAGGGACACGAGATCACGGCTCCCATCGCAAAGCGGCTGGCGGAGGGCGGCATCGAACAGGTGCCGATACTGCCCTTCGTCACAAACGAGATCGTCTACCTCTCAGCGGACACGGAAGAGCGTTACGTCATCGCCCAGGCGAACTCGTTGCTCGACGAAAGCAACCACTTCATCGAGGAGCGGATCGAGGCACGCCAGGGCGAGCGCTTCCACATGGAACTGCCGGAGCACATCGACTACATGGACGTGACGCCGAAACAGATCCTGAGCATCGCCACGTCGCTCATCCCCTTCCTGGAGCACGACGACGCCCCGCGCGCCCTGATGGGCGCCAACATGCAGCGCCAGGCCGTGCCACTCACGCAGCCCCAGGTGCCCCTGGTCACCACGGGCGTCGAACGACGCGCCGCCACCGATTCCGGCCAGGTGCGCCTCGCCGAGGCCGGCGGCGTCGTCACGAGCGCCAGCGCCGATGCTGTGAGCGTGCGCTACGACGACGGGGAAGAAAAGACGTACTCCCTCCTGAAGTTCATGCGCTCGAACCAGGGCACCTGCCTGAACCACCGCGTGACGGTTCGAGCCGGCCAGCGCGTCGAGGCAGGCGACTCACTCGCGGACAGCTCATCGACCGAGTACGGTGAGCTCGCCCTCGGGCAGAACGTGCTCTGCGCCTTCATGAGCTGGGAGGGCTACAACTTCGAGGACGCCATCGTCATCTCCGAACGGGTCGTCCGAGACGACGCGTTCACATCGATCCACATCGAAAAGCACGAGGTGGAATCGCGCGACACGAAGCTCGGCCCCGAGGAGATCACCCGCGACATCCCGAACGTCGGTGAAGAGAGCCTGCGCGACCTGGACGAGGATGGCATCATCCGCATCGGCGCCGAGGTCAACTCCGGCGACATCCTCGTCGGCAAGATCACGCCCAAGGGCGAGACGGAGCTCACAGCGGAAGAGAAGCTCCTACGCGCCATCTTCGGCGAGAAGGCGCGGGAGGTGAAGGACACCTCCATGCGCGTTCCCCACGGCGAGCGGGGCAAAGTGATCGACGTGCGGGTGTTCTCGCGCGACGAGCACGACGAGCTCCCAGCGGGCGTGAACCAGCTCGTGCGCGTCTCCATCGCCCAGCGGCGCAAGATCGCCGAGGGCGACAAGATGGCCGGCCGCCACGGGAACAAGGGCGTGATCGCGCGCATCCTGCCGGCCCAGGACATGCCCTACCTTGCAGACGGCACCCCTGTGGACGTGGTACTCAACCCGATCGGTGTGCCCAGCCGCATGAACGTCGGCCAGGTCCTCGAGACGCACCTCGGGTGGGCGGCCGACCAGCTCGGCTTCCGCGCCATCTCGCCCGTCTTCGACGGCGCCAGCGATGCGTTGATTCAGGACGCGCTGGGGCGGGCGTGGCTCGCCCAGCAGGCGGGCGCGCTCCAGCCGGGCATCAACGCCGACCACGCGCACCCCTTCGGTGAGAACCTCAACCTACCCAAGGTCGAGGGCTGGCTGAAGAAGCAAGGCTACGTCGCCGCCGACATCCTGAACGAGGAGAACGTCGGCGCAGCCAAACGCGCCTGCATCGAACTCTGGCTCGAAGGCCTGGGCGAGAAGCGCGTGCGCAACCAGTCAACCGAAAAGCTGGACGAGCGCGTGGAGCAGATCGAGATCGCCCGGAAGCTCGCGGCGCCCGTTTACGGCAAGCAGGCGCTCTACGACGGCCGCACCGGGGAGGCGTTTGACCAGCCCGTCACCGTCGGCAGCATCTACCTGATGAAGCTGGTGCACCTGGTGGAGGACAAGATCCACGCGCGCTCCACCGGACCCTACTCACTCATCACGCAGCAGCCGCTCGGCGGCAAGGCCCAGTTCGGTGGCCAGCGCTTCGGCGAGATGGAGGTGTGGGCGCTGGAAGCCTATGGGGCCGCGCACGTGCTGCAGGAGCTGCTCACGGTGAAGAGCGACGACGTCGTCGGCCGGGTGAAGACTTACGAGGCGATCGTGAAGGGCGAAGATGTCCTGGAGCCGGGCATCCCTGAGTCGTTCAAGGTGCTCGTCAAGGAGCTGCAGAGCCTGGGCCTCTCCGTAGAGGTGCTGAACGAGGACGAAGAGCGTGTCCTCCTGCCCGAAGAGGGGCTGGAGGTGCCGCGCCTGGGGATCAACCTGGAAGGTATGGAGCGAGGGGAGGACTTCCCACGTGCTTGAGGTAAACGAGTTCAACGCCGTCCGCATCTCGTTGGCGTCGCCGGAGCAGATCCGGTCGTGGTCATACGGGGAAGTCACGAAGCCCGAGACCATTAACTACCGCACCCTGAAGCCGGAGAAGGACGGCCTCTTCTGCGAGAAGATCTTCGGCCCGACCAAGGACTTCGAGTGCTACTGCGGTAAGTACAAGCGCGTCCGCTACAAGGGCATCGTCTGCGACAAGTGCGGCGTCGAGGTCGCCCGGAGCAAGGTGCGCCGCGAGCGGATGGGCCACGTCGAGCTCGCCTCGCCCGTGAGCCACATCTGGTTCGTCAAGGGCACGCCGAGCCGCCTCGGCCTGCTCCTCGATATGTCGCCACGCACACTGGAGCGCGTCATCTACTTCGCCCAGTACGTCATCACCGAAGTCGATCAAGAGGCGAAGAACCGCGTCGTCGAGCGCCTCAAGCAGGAGGCCGAAGCGGGCGCCGGCGAGCGCGAAACGGCCATCACTGAACAGATCGCGGCCATCGAGCTAACGCGCGACCAGGCGATCGCCGAGATCGAAGGCAAGCGCGACGCCGAGCGCAAGCAGATCGAGACCGAGCGCGAGCGGCGCATCGACGGTCTGATGAAACAGGCCCAGACGATGGAGGCCGATCTGAAGGCGCAGGTGGGCAAGAAGGCGCGCCGCACCTTCTTGCTGGACGAGACTGTGCTCGTTGAGAAGGGCGACGACATCGCATTGGACGCCCCCAAGCGGGTCAAGCCCCTCGTCAAGGAGCTCGTGGCGCAAGCGGAGCAACAGCTCAAGCAGCGCCGCGACGACCTGGAACTGCAAAGTGACGCTGCCCTCCAGCAGCTCCGCGATAGCGCCTTCGCCGAGATCGAACCGCTCCAGCCTCAGCTCGCCACCGAGCGCGAGGCCGTGATGCAGGAGTACCAGCAAAAGCTGAAGGAGCTCGAAGACCTGCACGACCCGGTTCAGGAGGACCTGATCACCCTCCTCTCGGAAGCACAGTACAAGGAGTACCAGGAGAAGTTCGGCAACATCTTCTCGGCAGGCATGGGCGCCGAGGCGGTCCTGCAGATCCTCCAGCGCCTCGACATCGACCGGCTCCGGCTCAAGCTACACGAGGAGATCAACTCCACCAGTGGCCAGCGTCGCAAGAAGGCGACCAAGCGCCTGCGTGTCGTCGAGGCGCTGCGCAAGAGCGGAAACAAGCCGGAGTGGACGGTCCTCATCCTCCTGCCTGTGCTCCCGCCCGATCTGCGACCGATGGTCCAGCTCGACGGCGGACGCTTCGCCACCAGCGACCTGAACGACCTCTACCGGCGCGTCATCAACCGCAACAATCGTCTGAAGCGTCTGTTGGAGCTCGGCGCGCCTGAGATCATCATTCGCAACGAGAAGCGCATGCTCCAGGAGGCTGTCGACTCGCTAATCGATAACGGCCGGCGTGGGCGGGCGGTATCCGGGTCGGGTAACCACAAGCTGAAGTCGCTGTCCGACATGCTCAAGGGCAAGCAGGGCCGCTTCCGTCAGAACCTGCTTGGCAAGCGCGTAGACTACTCCGGCCGGTCGGTGATCGTCGTCGGGCCGGAGCTCAAGCTGCACCAGTGCGGCCTCCCCAAGCGAATGGCCCTGGAGCTGTTCAAGCCGTTCGTCATGCATGCGCTGGTCTCCCAGGGCATGGCCCACAACATCAAGAGCGCGAAGCGCATCGTCGAGCGGGCGCGGCCCGAGGTCTGGGACGTGCTGGACGAGGTGATCAGGACCCGGCCCGTGCTCCTCAACCGCGCGCCGACGCTCCACCGCTTGGGCATCCAGGCCTTCGAACCCGTGCTCATCGAGGGCAGCGCGATCCAACTCCACCCGCTGGTCTGCGCCGCGTTCAACGCAGACTTCGACGGAGACCAGATGGCGGTGCACGTGCCCCTCTCGCGAGAAGCCGTCGCTGAAGCGCGCCAGGTGATGCTCTCCACGCATAACCTGCTATCGCCAGGCTCAGGTGACCCGATCATTGCGCCGACGCTGGACATGGTGCTCGGCTGCTACTACCTGACGGTGCTCAAGCCCGGCGGCCGAGGCGAGTACAAGGAATCATCGAACGGCAAGCCGCCCGAGGGTGTGTTCGGCAGCTTCCAGGAGGCGCTCCGCTGCCTCGACCTGGACGTGATCGACCTGCATGCCGCCATCAAGGTGCGTGACCGCCGCACCGAAGGTCAGTTCATTCAGACCACTCCCGGCCGCATCATCTTCAACGAAGTGTTGCCGGAGGAGCTGGGATTCTTCAATGAGGTGATGGACCGCAAGGCGCTGAAGAACGTCGTCGCCCTCTGCCACAATCGCCTCGGGAACGAACGCACGGCCGAGACCGTGGACGCGATCAAGCGTGTCGGATTCCACTACGCCACGCGTTCCGGCCTTACCATCGCCGTGAACGACCTGCATATCCCGGAGGTCAAGCCACAGCTCATCGCGGACGCCGAGCGCCGCATCAGCGAGATCGAAGACCAGTATGAGATGGGCTTGATCACGGAGCAGGAACGTTACGACGCCTCGATCAGCATCTGGACCGAGACGACGGACAAGGTCCAGCAGGCGATCGAAGACCGGCTCGACCAGTACGGATCGGTTCACATGATGGCCAGTAGTGGCGCCAAGGGAAACATTGCGCAGATCCGCCAGATGGCCGGCATGCGTGGCCTGATGACCGACCCGGCCGGCCGCATCATCGACCTGCCTATCCGCAGCAGCTTCCGCGAGGGCCTGAGCGTGCTGGAGTACTTCATCTCCACACACGGCGCCCGCAAGGGCCTTGCCGACACGGCCCTCCGCACCGCCGACTCCGGCTACCTCACCCGTCGCCTTATCGACGTCGCGCAGGACGTGATCGTCGAAGAGGAGGACTGTGAGACGACCGCGGGCATCTGGCTGATGCGGGCCGGCCCTGAAGAAGAGGGCATGGTGCAGTCCTTCCGCGACCGCGTCGTCGGCCGCTGGGCCGCGTCCGACATCATCGACCCGAAGACAAACGAGGTCGTCGTCCTGCGCGGCGAAGACATCGATGAGCGAATCGCCGACCGGATCGACGCGCTCGAGATCGACCGGGTCCACGTTCGCTCGCCGCTCGTCTGCCTGGTGAAGCGCGGTATCTGCCGAGCGTGCTACGGTCGCTTCCCCGCCACCGGCCGTCTCATCGAGCTGGGCGCTGCCGCGGGCATCGTCGCAGCCCAAAGCATCGGCGAGCCGGGCACCCAGCTCACGATGCGTACGTTCCACACTGGAGGCGTCGCCGGCATCGACATCACGAGCGGCTTGCCCCGCGTCGAGGAGCTGTTCGAGGCGCGGGTGCCTCGCAATTCGAGCGTGATCGCCGAGATCGACGGCACAGCGCGCATCATCCGCGACGGCGAAGCGCGCAAGATCAACGTCAGCAGCACGGAGTTCTACAGCGACGCCTACGATATCCCGCGCGGCTGCGAACTACTCGTCTCCCACGACCAGCAGGTCGAGCCGGGCGCCGCGCTGGCGCGCAAGAAGCCACCCAAGAAGAAGGCGAGCGACGACGAGACGGCGGTCGTCGATGTGGAGGAGATCACTGCTCGCCTCGGCGGCCGGGTCGTCTTCGAGGGCGGCAAGGAGAAGCCATCGAAGATCTCCGTCATCTACGAGGAGACGGAGGAGCGCGAATACCCGGTGCCCGCCACGGGCCGCCTCCGCATCCAGGACGGCGCCGAGGTGCGGGCTGGCCAGCAGCTCACGGAAGGCCAGCTCAACCCGCAGGACATCTTGCGCATCATGGGACCGGAAGCCGTCCAGCAGTACCTCGTCGACGAGGTGCAGCAGGTGTACCACAACCAGGGCGCCACGATCCGCGACAAGCACATCGAGGTGATTGTGCGGCAGATGCTGCGCAGGGTGCAGGTCGACATGCCAGGTGACACCGAGATGCTGCCCGGTGAGCTGGTCGACCGTTACCAGTACGAGGAAGAGAACTCCCGCGTGCTTGCCGAGGGCGGCGAGCCCGCGACGGCTGTGCCGGTGCTCCTGGGCGTGACCAAGGCATCGCTCAGCACGAACAGCTTCCTCGCGGCCGCCTCCTTCCAGGAGACCACGCGCGTCCTGACCGAGGCCGCCATCTCCGGCCAGGTCGACCACCTGCTCGGCCTCAAGGAGAACGTCATCATCGGCAAGCTGATCCCGGCGCGCGCAAAGGTCGACGTGCCACCGCGCCCCGTGCCGGAGATCGCGCGACCGGAGCTGCTCCAACTCGAAGAGGGCCCGGAGGCGGACGATGATGACCTGACGACAGAGCAGGAGCTGACCGAGCTCATGGGCGCCGAGCCGGAAGCGCCAGCCGTGCCCGCCGTGGCAGAGATGCCAACGACCTTCGTCGCCGAGCCCGACTAGGGAGCGGACCTCAGCGATTGACAGGGAGCCTCCCGCAGTGGGAGGCTCCCCTTCTATCTGAAGCTGGTATCATTGGGACGACGCTGGGACAATGGGCACACCGCTGAAGCCGCCGCCAACCAACGGCCACCGAGCCTCCGTGGTCGAAGCTCCCACACCCAGTGCAACCCCCAACGAGGTCGAATCAGCACGGAGGCCTGGCTTCTTGCGGCTGGAGTACGCCCTCCTCGCCGGTGTCGGGCTGCTCATCACTGCCTTCGCCTTCATCTTCTTCTTCTTCGATGTCAGCCTCGCTCAGCTCAACACGTACGGCTACGTCGGCCTCTTCCTGATCAGCCTGATCAGCGCCGCTTCGATCGTCTTGCCGATGCCCGGGGCCGCGGCGATCGCCGGCGCCGGCGCCCTCCTCGATCCGGTCCTGGGCATTCCGGTCCCGATCATGGTCGGCCTCGTCGCCGGGCTGGCTGAAGCGCTCGGCGAGTTCACGGGCTACGCGGCGGGCTACGGCGGCAGCGCCCTGTTCCGGGACCGGCCCATCTATCCGCGCGTCAAGGGCTGGATGGAGCGACGCGGCACCCTCACCATGTTCCTGCTCTCGTGCATACCGAACCCGCTCGTCGACGTCGCGGGCGTGGCGGCGGGCGCCGTCCAAATGCGCATCTGGCGTTTCTTCGTCGGCGTATTCTCAGGCAAAGTGGTCAAGAACATCTACCTCTCCTCCGGCGGCCTGATCGGCGCCGAGATCATTCAACGACTCTTTGGGTAGGGGCCGTGTCACGCGACCTCCCATCGAGCGTAGGAGCAATCGTCGTCGCCGCCGGGCGGAGCCGGCGCATGGACGGCATCGACAAGCTCTGGACGTCTCTTGCACGCCCGGGCGAACCAAAGCCGTTGCTCGCATACCCACTGGCGGCCTTCGAAGCCTGCCCATCCGTGAGCCGGGTTGTCCTCGTCGTCAGCGAGGAGACCGTCGAGCGAGCACGGTCGCTCGTGTTAGACGAAGCACTCGACAAGGTGCGCGCCGTCGTGCCCGGCGGCGAACGCCGCCAGGACTCGGTCCGCGCCGGCCTCGACGCCCTGGGGGGCTGCGATTGGGTCGCCATCCACGACGGAGCGCGCCCGCTGGTTACCGTGGAGCTGATCGAGCAGGGGCTGTTGGAGGCAAGGGAGACGGGCGCATCCTGCCCCGTCCTGCCCGTGGCCGATACCGTCAAGGAGATCGATGAAGCGGGATTCGCCGTGCACACGCTCCAGCGCGCGCGCCTGCGTCTCGCGCAGACGCCCCAAGTCTTCCGCTACGACCTGCTGCTCGAGGCGCACCGACAGGCCGGCGACGAAGCGACGGACGACGCCGCCATGGTCGAGGCGTTGGGCGTTCGCGTGCGCCTCTTTCCGGGCACGCGCCGCAACGTCAAGGTGACCACACCCGAAGACCTGGCGCTCGTCCACGCGCTGCTCACGCCATGAGGAGCGGCATCGGCTACGATATTCACCCCCTGACGCCGGGGCGGCCGCTCGTCTTGGGTGGAGTGCGCATCCCTCACGAGCAGGGCCTCGCCGGCCACAGCGATGCCGACGCGCTCAGCCACGCCGTCATCGACGCGCTGCTTGGCGCGGCCGCGCTCGGCGACATCGGCACCCACTTCCCGTCCGGCGACCGGCAGTACCGCGACGCGAACAGCCTCGACCTGCTGCGCCGCGCGGTCGAGCTCGTGACGAACGCGGGCTACCGCGTCGTCAACGTCGACGCCACGGTCATCGCCGAAGCCCCGAAGCTCGCCCCGCACATCGGCGCGATGCGGGCGGCGCTGGCGGGAGCGCTCGGCGTCGAGACGAGCGCCGTGAGCGTGAAGGCGACGAGTTCCGACGGACTGGGCGCGATCGGCCGCGGTGAAGGGATTGCAGCGCTGGCCACCGCCCTGCTAGACTCTACGTAATCCGCCGCAGGCGGGTCTACCGCTATGAGCATGGCTCGAACACGCAAACCGCCTCTACGCAGGCCGCTCCTTCGGCCCAGGATTCGCTGCGTTTGTCTCTAGGGGCGTCCGCCTAAGGCGAACGCCCCCAGCCGCGCGAACCTGAGCGGAAGGAGGTCCTGAGAGCGTGTCGCTCCTGAACAACATCGCAAGAGACATTCAAGCCGCCCGCGAACGCGATCCGGCGGCCGCCAGCAACCTGGAAGTCGTCCTCGCGTACCCGGGCTTCCACGCCCGCCAGTTGCACCGGCTCGCCCACGCGCTGCACACCAGCGGCGTGCCGGTGCTGCCGCGCGTCATCTCGCACGCGGGGCGCTTCATCACGGGCATCGAGATCCACCCGGGCGCGAAGATCGGCCAGGGCCTGTTCATCGACCACGGCATGGGCATCGTCATCGGCGAGACGGCCGAGATTGGCGATAACTGCCACCTCTACCAGGGCGTGACCCTCGGCGGCACGAGCACGAAGAAGGAGAAGCGCCACCCGACGCTGAAGGACAACGTGCAAGTCGGCGCCGGCGCGAAGCTGATCGGCGCCATCACCGTGGGCGAGAACGCTTCGATCGGGGCCGGCTCGGTGGTCGTCACGAACGTCCCGCCCAACGCGACGGTCGTCGGTGTGCCGGGGCACATCGTCGCCTACCGCGACCCCGGCTCGGACACGGTGCTCCATCTACCCGACCCGGAGTGGGACCGCATCACCGCCCTGGAGCAGCAGTTGCAGGAGCTCGGCGAGCGCTTTCGCTCGCTGGAGGAGCGGCTGGGGGCCACGACGCTGAACAACGCGTCCGGGCCGTTCGGAAGCGCGGCACCGCCGGCTGACGTCGGGGGCATCACCCCGGAACCCCGCCCCGAAGCTCCGGAGCGGGAGTATCCCTCCATGGGGAGCCGCTGAACATGCCGCTGAAACTGCGCAACACCCTCACCGGCCAGGCCGAGGAGTTCAAGCCCCAGGGCGACGTCGTGTCGATGTACGTCTGCGGCGTCACGCCTTACGACATGAACCACGTCGGCCACGCGATGAGCTACATCTCCTTCGATGTGCTCCGGCGCTACCTCGAGTTCAGCGGCTATCAGGTGCGCCACGTCCAGAACTTCACGGACATCGACGACCGGATCATCACCCGCGCGAACAAGGCCGGTGTGACGATCAACGAGTTCACGGAAGGCATGATCGAGCGCTACCACGAGGACATGCGCGCCCTCAACATCCTGCCGCCGCACGTCTACCCTCGCGCCACTGAAGAGATCCCCGCCATGATCGAGATGATCACCGGGCTCATCGACCGCGGGTTCGCCTACGTCTCCGAGGGCGACGTCTACTACCGCGTCCAGGGCAAGGACGACTACGGCAAGCTCTCGCACCGCACGCTCGATTCGATGATCGCGGGCGCGCGCGTCGAGGTCGACGAGCTGAAGGAGCACCCGATGGACTTCGCGCTCTGGAAGGCGGCGAAGCCCGACGAGCCATCCTGGGAGAGCCCGTGGGGCCCCGGCCGCCCGGGCTGGCACATCGAGTGCTCAGCGATGTCGCTGCGCTACCTGGGCGAGCAGATCGACATCCATGGTGGCGGCGAGGACCTGATCTTCCCCCACCACGAGAACGAGATCGCGCAGACCGAGGCCTACACCGGCAAGGCGCCGTTCGTCCGTTACTGGGTACACAACGCCTGGGTGAAGGCGGGCGAAGAGAAGATGAGCAAGTCGCTCGGCAACTTCGTTACCATCGCCGACGCGCTCGCCCGCTGGCCCGCGGACGCCATCCGCATGTGGGTGCTCACCTCCCACTACCGGACGCCGCTCTCGTACACGGAGGAAGCGCTGCAGGCGGCGAAGCGCGGCGGCGAGCGCCTCCGGATCGCGGCGCGCGCGCCATCAGATGGCGCCGCCGCGGGCGGAGAGATCGACGCGGCGCCCTACCGCGACAGCTTCATCGAAGCGATGGACGACGACCTGAATACGTCAAAGGCGCTCGCCGCGCTCTTCGACCTCGCGCACGAGATCAGCAGAGCCCGCGACGAGGGCCGTCCGGTCGCCGGCGCGCAGGCAGCACTCCTCGAGCTGGCCGACGTGCTCGGCCTCACCCTCACCGAGGCGGAGACGGACATGGGCGCCGCGCCATTCATCGAACTGCTCATCGCCCTCCGCGGCGAGCTGCGCGAGGCGAAGCAGTTCGCCCTCGCCGACCGCGTCCGCGACGGACTTACCGAGCTTGACATCGCCCTGGAAGACACGCCGCAGGGCACGGTGTGGCGCCGCCAAGACTGACTGGAAGACACGCTCATCGAAGGCCAGGCTCTAGCCTGGCCTTCGTGCGCTAGGAGGAGTTTGGGGTCTATACTCCTCCCGTGACCGCCGGGCCTCACATCGACCTGAAGGCGCTCATCCGCGATGTGCCTGACTTCCCGCAGCCGGGCGTCCTCTTCCGTGACATCACCCCGCTCCTCCAGGACCCCAACGCCTTCCGCTACGTCATCGACGAGATGACGCGGCTCATCGGCGCGCTGACCCCGGACGCGATCGTGGGCGTGGAGGCGCGTGGGCTGCTCTTCGGCGCGCCTGTCGCATACAACCTCGGCTTGCCCTTCGCACCGGTGCGCAAGGCGGGCAAGCTGCCCCACCAGCGCATGAGCGTCGAGTTCGCACTAGAGTACGGCGAGAGCCAGCTCGACATCCACGTCGACGCTCTCCAGCGCGACCAGCAGGTCGTGGTCGTGGACGACCTGCTCGCCACTGGCGGCACCGCCGTCGCCACGGCGAAGCTGATCGAGCTGCTCGGCGCATCGGTCAAGGCGATGGCCTTCGTCGTGGAGCTCGCCTTTCTCGGCGGCCGTGAGCGCCTGCGAGAGTATCCGGTCATCGCCCTCGCCCGCTACGATGAACCCGCTTGACCTTAGCTCTCCCACGAGTAATCCTTCCCCCCAGACACCCACGTATTCCTGAGAGGGCACACTGATGCGCCCATCATCGCCAAAGGGAGGTAGAACGATGAGGAAGTACTTGCTACTGCTGGGAGCGGCCCTGCTGACAGGGGCGTTCGCAATCGGCGCTGCCGCTTGCGACGATGATGAGGGTGATGGCGGTGATACGGCGACCGCTACCGCAGTGGACGGCGGCGCGGCACCGACCGACGCCGCGGACAGCGAGGAGCCGACCGCGACGGCGGAGGAGAGCGCTACCGGCGATGCGACGGTGATTGTGTCGGAGAACGCCACCCTCGGCAGCATACTCACCGATGCGGACGGCGGTACTCTTTACACCTTCGGGAGCGACACGCCCAACACCAGCAATTGCACCGACGCGTGTGCGACCGCGTGGCCGCCCTTCACGGCAGAGGGCGAGCCTGCGGCTGGCGAGGGCGTCCCAGGTACGCTGGCCACGATCACTCGCGCGGACGGCACCACTCAAGTCACGTACGATGGCAAGCCGCTCTACCACTTCTCGAACGACACTGCCCCAGGCGATGCCAAGGGCCAGGGTGTCTTGGACCTCTGGTTTGTAGTCGAGGTTGACGCCGGATAGCGCGCTCTCACCAGCGCAGTGAAGGGGAACGCACGTGGAGTTCAAGGAAGTCATCGGCAGCAGGCGCTCGATCCGGTTCTTCGAGCCGGACAAGCCCGTCGAGCGTGAGAAGATCCAGAAGATGCTGGAGGCGGCGCGGCTCGCCTCGTGCGCCGTCAACGCCCACTGGGCGAAGGCAATCGTTATCGAGCGCGACAAGCTGCCCGAGGACAAGCTAGAGAAGATGAAGACGCCGGTGGCCGCCCTTAACATCGAGCTGGCGCCAGTCCACATCTACTGGTACGCGGACCTGGGCGTGGTCAACCGCGTCCAGGGATCGCGCCTCAAGGAGCTGGTCGATGTCGGAGCGCTCGCGCCGACGCACGGCTGGAGCCACAAGTTCGTCGACGAGCTGGTCTACCCACAGATCCTCAAGCCGATGACGCAGGGCCCCGGCTACCCCATCGCCGCCGCCACAGACTGCGGCGTCGCCATGTGCCAGGCGATGCTCACCGGCGTCGACGAGGGGCTCGGCGTCTGCCTCAGCTCGTTCATCCCCAACATCGCGAAGGAACTGTTCAAGGTGCCGGACGACTGGGTGCCGCTCTACGTGCTGCTCGTCGGCTATCCGGCCGAGTCGGCGAAAGGCGGCGGGCAGCGCCCGCGCCCCCCCTTCGAGGAGCAGTACCACTACGGCGAATACGGGACGCCATACACACGCGACGAGGCGGTCGTGGAGGAGCTGAAGCAGGCGAAGATGATCCAGGAGCCGGCCCAGCCGAACAACCAGGAGCGCACAGACGAGATCAAGCGCCTGGCCGAGCGCCTCGGCCTGCCCCTCTAGCGCCCGTGGCCGAGCTCCAGCCGCTCACCGGCTACGCCAGCGTCCAGGCCTGGTTCGAAGGCCTGCACCGGCACTGGGGCGGCGACCCGGAGCACGATGACCCGGAACGCCTCGAGATCATCGAGGCGTTCTGCCGTTTCGCGGACAGGGACCCGGATGCGGTCATTGCCGAGTGCCTGCTGGTGAAGGACGGCGAGAAACGCATCCGCACGAAGGGACGCCAGCGCTGCGCGGACCTCATCGCCGAGTTCCAGTCAGGCGTGGAGGGCCCGCGCATGAAGCGGGCGAAGTGGGGCAACACCGTGCGCAGCTTCCTGATCCACAACGGCATCATGCTCCAGTCAGGTGTCCAGGGCGGCGAGTCTGGAAGTTAGACGCGTGAGGCAACGGGCGAGACGCCTCATTTCGACGGCCACGCTCTAGCCTGGCGGTGAGGCCGTCAACCGCGTAGGCCGGGCCTTACGCCCGGCTAGCGGGTAGCGGATGTTGTCGATCCGGCGCGGCTAGGCGGGGGCCGCCGCCTGCTCCAGAAGGGCTGTTCTGGGCAGCATACCTTCGAAGATGCGCTCCAGCGCCATGGTGTGAGCGCAGGCGCCCCAACCGGCAAAGAAATCGCAGCTACAGCCCCAGGTGTCGCCGTCGAGCGAAACCTCGTGCTGATCGTTCTCTCCATCGAACTCGACTCGCAGGCCGCGGACGTGGATACGGCCTCGTTCCTGGGCGTAGCGCTTCGCCTTCTCTATCTTGCCGATGAGGCTGGAGTTCATCTAGGCACACCTCCCTGTATGAAAAACAAGATCGGCACCGGGCAGTCCGGTGCCGATCACTGCGGGAACTGTGTGAGGCGGGACATCCTTCAGATACCCTCTGGAGCGTATTCTAGCGCCCTTCGCCCGGGAGATCAAGCGAGGTCCATCCCTATTATTGGTGAGTCTTGTCCCTCGACGGCCCCACTCGCTACCATCAACACGATGCGCCTGGCTACCCCTATCGTCGCCGTCGGGCTGCTCGCGAGCCTCGCCCTGCTCACCGCCCTGCCGTCCGCGAGCGCCGGTGGGCCTACCACCGAGCGCGTCAGCGTCGCGAGCGACGCTACGGAGGCTGACGGCCCAAGCGAGGCGGCCTCAGCGAGCGCGGACGGTCGCTTCGTCGCCTTCGCCTCTGACGCCTCGAACCTGGTACCTGACGACAGCTTCGGCGCGCGCGACATCTTCGTCCGGGACCTGGACGCCGGCGCCACGGAGCGCGTCAGTGTCGGGACCGGCGGCGCGGAGGCCAACAACCACTCATTCACGCCGGCCATCAGCGGCGACGGTCGTTACGTCGCCTTCGCCTCGTTCGCCAGCAACATCGTTGCCAACGACCTCAACGACGAGAGCGACATCTTCGTCTACGATCGCACCGCAGGCGCCGTCGAACGGGTCAGTGTCGCGAGCAACGCCACGGAAGGAAACAACGAGAGCGTCACCCCCTCCATCAGCGCAGATGGGCGTTATGTCACGTTCACCTCCCTCGCCACCAACCTGGTTGTCAGCGACGCGAACAACGATCGCGACGTCTTCCTCCGCGACCGAACCTCGGGGACCACCGAGCTCATCAGCCAGGCCTCCGACGGCACACAAGGCAACTTCGCCAGCGGCGGACTCGGCGCCGGCCCCGCCCGGGTAAGCGACGACGGTCACCTCATCGTCTTCGGCTCCTTCGCGAACAACCTCGTCGCGAACGACGCCAATGGCTTCGACGACATCTTCGTCCGCGACCGCCTGGCCAGCACGACCGAGCGCGTCAGCGTTGGTGATGGCGAGGAAGAGGGCAACGGACACAGCCTCTACGGCTCGATCAGCGACGACGGGCGCTACATCGCATTCGCCTCGGCCGCTGACACCTTTGTTTCGGGCGACAACCTCGGCTTCGTCGATATCTTCCTGCGAGATCGCCAGGCGGCGACCACCGTTCGCCTGAGCATCGCGCCCAGCGCTTCGGAGGCAGCCGGCGACAGCGCATTCGCCATGATCGCCGCCGGCGGCGGGAGCGTGGCCTTCCAGTCTGTCGCATCGAACCTGATCGCGTCCGACGGCAACGGCACAAGCGACATCTTCCGCTACGACCTCGCCAGCAGCGCGCTTAGCCGCGTCAGCGTCGCGGGCGACGGCGCCGAGGCGCACGGCGCCAGCTCCTTCGTCTCGACGAGCGCCGATGGCCGGGTTACCGCCTTTCAGTCGGCTGCGCCGGACCTGGTGGGGGGCGACACGTTAGGCTTGGTCGACATCTTCGTCCGCATCGAGCAGGCGCAGGTCAGCCCGACCCCGACGACCGGCGAGACGGCGACGCCACCAGATGGCGCCACACCCACCAGCGCGCCATCGGCCGTGGGCCTACCTGAGACTGGCGCGGGCGCGAACGAGAGCGAACAGACCGCCTTCGTGCCGATGATCGCTGCATTGGTCGCGGGTGTGGCGCTCGCGGGAACAGCACTCGCGCTGCGAGCGCGTCGCCCTAGCTGAAGACACTCGCGGCGCGCTGCGCGGCGTCGATGAGCGGCGTCGGCACGATGCCCACAACCAGTACGCCAACTCCGGTGACCGCGAGCGCCGTAGCGAGCCACGGCCCGGGCCGGATGTCGCCTTCCTCCGGTGCGGGCGCGAGGTACATGTGGCTGACAACTCGCAGGTAGTAGAAGGCGGAAACGACCGTGTTCAGCACCGCTACGATGACGAGCCAGACCAGATCGCTCTGGACCGCGGCGTTGAAGATGTAGACCTTCGCGATGAAGCCCGCGGTCGGCGGGATGCCCGTGAGCGATACGAAGCAGAAGGAGAGCACCGCAGCCAATAGCGGCGCTCTCCGCCCCATGCCGGCGTAGTCCTCGATCTCGTCAGACCCGGTGCGCTGCGAGATCGCGATCACTGCGAAGAAGGCGCCCAGGTTCGTGAAGGCGTACGTCGCAACGAAGAACGCGACGCCGCTCGCGCCCAGCACAACACCGTCCTGCGAGGCGGCGATCGCCGCGAGGCCGATCGCGAAGTTGCCCGCCTGCGCGATCGAGCTGTAGCCGAGCAGTCGTTTGATGTTGGTCTGGAGCAGCGCCATCACGTTGCCAGCCGTCATCGAAACAGCGGCGACGGCGGCAAACAGGTTCGACCAGTCGCTGCCGACGAAGCTCTCCGTCCCAAAGCCCTCGTAGAACACGCGCAGCAGCACGGCGAAGCCCGCTGCTTTGCTGCCCACCGACAGGAACGCGCCCACAGGCGTCGCGGCGCCCTGGTAGACGTCCGGCACCCACATCTGGAACGGCACAAGCGCCACCTTGAAGCTGAACCCCGCAGCCAGCAGCACGATTGCGGCGATCAGGCCGGCGCGCGTGCCCGGGTCGCCCTCGGCCACGAACGAGGCGATGCTCGGCCCGCCGTCCGCCGCGACCAACTTCGTCGTGCCGGAGAGGCCGAAGAGGAAGGCCATGCCGTACAGGATCACGGCGGAGGCGATAGCGCCCAGCAGGATGTACTTGAGGCCGGCCTCCGTGGCGCGGTCGTCTCTGAGCAACGCCGCCAACGCATACTGTGAGATGCTCGTCAGCTCGAGCGCGACGAAGATCAGCATCAGGTCGCGCGCGCCCGCGAGCAGCATCATGCCGCTCGTCGCGAGCAGGAGCAGCGCCCAGAACTCGCCCTGGTAGCGCAGCTTGCGCACGTAGTCCACGGAGGCGAGCACCACCATCCCCGCGACGCCGATGAAGACGAACTTGAAGAAGATGCTGAAGACGTCGAGCGAATACGTGCCGCTAAACACGACAGCTTCGCGATCGCGCTGGATCAGCACGACGGCGTAGATGACCGCGGCCGCCAGCCCCGCGAGCGCGGTGACGGGCAGCCAGGCACGCGGGCCTTCGTCCTCCGACGAGCCCGGAGGGGGACGCAGCAGCGCATCGACAAGCACGATGCAGGCCGCCGTCACCATCAGGACGAGCTCCGGGCCTATGCGGTCGACGTCTTGCAGCATCGGTCGCTACCCCAACCTCGTCGCGATGGGCAGGATGCCCTGTTCGATCACGTCCACCAGCCGCGCCGGATAGATGCCCACGGCCAGGATGATGGCGAGCATCGCCGCAACGGGCACCTGCTCCCACCAGGCCGTCGCGTCGGGCAGATCGGCCCAACGCTCGTTCCTCGGCCCGAACATCGTCCGCTGAATCGTCCAGAGAATGTAGCCAGCCGACAGCAGCACGCCGATGACACCAAGGACGGTCGGCGCGGCGAAACGATCGCCTGCGCCCAGGAAGACGGTCACCTCCGCTACGAAGCCGGACATCGCCGGCAGCCCGAGCGAGGCGAGACCGGCCATGAGCATCGCGGTCGCGATCACCGGCGTCACGTGGGCGAGGCCGGAGAGCTCGCGGATGTCGCGGGTGTGGGCGCGATCGTAGATCATTCCCACGATGACGAAGAGCAGGCCCGTGATCAGGCCGTGGCTGAACATCTGGAGCGCCGCGCCGGTCATGCCCACCTGCCCAAGCGCCGCGATGCCGAGCAGCACGTAACCCATGTGGCTCACGCTGGAGTAGGCGATCAGTCGCTTCAGGTCGGTCTGGCGCATGGTGACGATCGCGCCGTAGATGATACTCCCAGCCGCGAACGACGCCATCCACACCGCGAAGTCCTGGGCGGTGTCGGGCATGATGCTGACCAGGCGTAGCATGCCGTAGCCGCCCATCTTCAGCAGGACGCCCGCCAGGATCACGCTCACCGCTGTCGGCGCGTCGGTGTGGGCGTCCGGCAGCCAGGTATGCAGCGGCACGATCGGCAGCTTGATCGCGAACGCGGCGAAGATCAGCACGAAGATCGCGGGCAGCGGCAGCAAGGCGTCGCTGATGTTGGAGTCGCGCAGCGCAACCATGTCGAACGTGGACGGGTCCGCGGAGAAGGCGAGCACGAGGAAGCCGACCAGCATCAGGGCGCTGCCAAAGAGGGTGAACAGCACGAACTTCATCGCCGAGTAGCTCTTCCGCCCGCTCCCCCAGATCGAGATCAGGAGGTACATGGGGATCAGCTCGACCTCCCAGAAGAGGAAGAAGAAGATCAGGTCCTGCGCCGTGAAGACGCCCATCACACCCGTCTCCAGCGCCAGCAGCCAGGCGAAGTACTCTTTCGCGCGCAGCTCCACGTTCCACGAGACGAGCACGGCGACCACGAAGAGGAGGCCCGTCAGCACCACCATCGTCAGGCCGAGGCCGTCGACGCCGAGGAAGTACTGGATATCGAAGCCGGCGTCCTCGGCGCGGATCCAGCGAAAGCGCTCCGTGAACTGCATCGCCTCGTCCGACCCGCGGTCGAACATCGCGAAGACGGCGAGCGTGAAGCCGAGCACCGCCCCTGTCACGGCCAGCGCCATCCACTTGGCGTGCCGCTCCTGCTCGCGCGGCAGCGTAGCGAGCACGACCGCGCCGATCACCGGGAAGAAGACGATGAACGTCAGCATTCCGTTGTCGTCGCCCACGCGCCGCAGCGCTCGAAGTCGTAGCTGCAGACCTTCAGGTCTGCCTCGGAAGGCGCTCCGCAGGGCTGAAGCCCTGCAGCTACGGATCTAAGCTGCGGCCAGTTCGTCATAGCGGGTGCAGCAAAAACGCGAGGCTGCCTGCGATAATGATGCCGAGGAACGCGATCGCGCCGTACACTTGCACCTGCCCGGTCTGGAGCAGGCGCAGGCCCACCGACCCGAGCGCCGTGCCGCGCCCAATGCCGTTAGCGAGGCCGTCGATCACATTCGCGTCGAACCAGGCAAGTGCGCCGGCGATGCCCCGATAGAAGACAGTGCGGACGATGACGTCTTCGTACAGCTCGTCGAGGAAGTACTTGCGCTCGAGCACGAAGTGGACCGGCCGCAGGGCGACCCGCACCCGCTCGGCAGAGAGCACATGCGCACCATAGAAGAGCCAGGCGAACCCGATGCCCGACGCGGCGACTGCGGTCGAGCCGAGTGCGATGCCCCAACTGAAGTCGAGCTCGTGGAGCGCCTCACGCGTCTCCAACGGCAGCGCGCCCAGCAGCAGGTGCTCGACGCCGCCCCAGACGTTTGCGAAGCCGACGAGCGCCGCCGGCACAGCCAGCACCACGAGCGGTGCGACCATCACGGCCGGCGACTCGTGCGGGTGGGCTGGATCGGCGCCATGGACGGGGTCTTCAGGCGGCTCTCCGCCTCGATACTCGCCGTGAAAGGTGAGGAAAATCGCGCGGAACATGTAAAACGCCGTCAGGAAGGCCACGGCCAGCGCCACCCAGAACAGGAGCTGCTGTTCGCTCCAGGCATCCGCCAGGATCTCGTCCTTGCTCCAGAACCCGGCGAGCGGAAAGATGCCCGCCAGGCTGAGCGAGCCGATCAAGAACGTCGCGTACGTCCACGGCATCATGCGGCGCAGGCCGCCCATCTTGCGCATGTCGAAGGTGTTCGTCGAGTGGTTGACGCTGCCGGAGCCGAGGAAGAGCAGCGCCTTGTAGAAGGCGTGGGTAAACAGGTGGAAGATGCCAGCCACGTACCCGCCAACGCCGAGCGCCAGCATCATGTAACCGAGCTGACTGATCGTCGAATAGGCCAGCACGCGCTTGATGTCGGTCATCACCAGGCCCAACAGCGCGGCCATCAGGGCCGTCGTCGCGCCGATGTAGGCGACGGTGAGCCGCGCGTCGTCCGCCACCTCGAAGATCGGGAAGAGGCGCGCGACCAGGTAGACGCCCGCGGCGACCATCGTCGCGGCGTGGATCAGCGCCGAGACGGGCGTCGGGCCCTCCATCGCGTCGGGGAGCCAGACGTGGAGCGGGAACTGCGCCGACTTGCCCGCCGCGCCCGCGAAGACGCCCAGCGCGAACACCGTCAGCACGTTCACGCTGATCGCACCGGTGATCGCCAGCTCCTGCAGCTCGCCGATGTCGAACGTCCCGGTCTTCGTCCAGATCAGGATGATCCCCAGCAAGAAGCCGACATCACCCAACCGGGTAACCAGGAACGCCTTCATCGCCGCGCGCACCGCCGCCGGCTTATGGAACCAGAAGCCGATGAGCAGGTACGAGCAGAGCCCCACCAGCTCCCAGAACACGTAGACGACCAGGATGCTATCGACGAGGACCAGGCCGAGCATCGACGCCGTGAAGAGCGACAGGTAGGCGTAATAGCGCGAGTAGCCGTGGTCGCCCGCCATGTATCCCTGCGAGTAGACCTGAACCAGCAGCGACACCGACGTGACCACGATGAGCATGATCGCGGTCAGCCCGTCGACACGTAGGCCGAGGTTGACGATCACGTCGTTGCCCACAGGCGAGGCGATCGTCAACCATTCGTGCGACGCAAAGGGCAGCGCCGCGCCGTCGGAGGCGATGACGCTGTCCAGCACCCAGAGCGAGAACAGGAAGCTCAGGCCAACGGCTGCGATGCTGAGGTACCCGTTCGATTGCGGCTCGGGACGCGCCCAGAGCATGTTGATCGCAAGGGCGGCCAAGGGGAGCAGCAGAATCGCCCAGACGACGCCTTCCGGGACATCAGGCAGCATCGCTATATCTTCCTCATCAGCTCGACGGCAACGTGGGTCTTGCTGTTGGGCACCCAGAGCTCGCGCGCCTGCGTCATCGGCGCGTCTGTCTCCAGTGGCGGCACGATGCGCACCGCGACGCCCTCATGGTGAAAGAACTCCTGCCAGGTCTGGGCCGAGTACCCGTTCCGCACCTCCATCAGCTTCGCCCACATGTCAAATCACCAGCGCAACACGTTGATCTTGTCGACGTCGATCGTCTCGCGGTAGCGGTAGATCGCGACCGCGAGCGCCAGCGCCACCGCCGCCTCCGCGGCTGCCACGGTGATCACGAAGATTGCAAAGACGTGGCCGTCGAGTGGCCGGGGCGACTCGATGAAGCGCGCGAACGCCACGAACGTGAGGTTCACCGCGTTCAGCATCAGCTCGATGCCCATCAGCACGGCGACGGCGTTCCGTTTCGCGAGGGCGATGTAGAGGCCGATGGAGAAGAGCGCGCCGCCGACGATGAGCACCTGCTCCAGAGAAACGCGCGCGCCCAGCAACAGCAGCATCACCCTACTCCTCCTCCTGCACGAGCACGATCGCGCCGATCATCGCGGCCACGAGCAGCACGGACGCGATCTCGAAGGGCAGGACGAACGGGCTGAGCAACGCCTCGCCGATGGCGGCGGCCGTCGTGTCGAAGGAGCCGCGCGTCGCCTCCCGCCAGTCGGTCTCGATCACCACGAAGACGATCCCCGCCAGGAACAGGCCGGCGAGCAGCAGCGCCGGCGCCTGCAGCAGGTTCTCCGAGTTACCGCGGTCGGAGCGAGGCGTGAGCATCACAGCGAAGATCATCAGCACCGCGATGGCCCCGGCATAGACCAGCACCTGCACCACCGCGACGAAGTCCGCCGAGAGCGTGATGTAGAGCCCGGCGATGCCGATGAAGCTGAGGATGAGGAAGAGGACGGCGTGAAACAGGTTGCGAACGACGACAATCATCGCAGCCGCCCCCAGGGTGAGGGCGGCCAGGACCCAGAACGCAACGGTGATGCCCGTGCTCTCCAGCGGTGGCTCCTTGCTACGTCGTGGCGCGCGCCGCCCTGCGCCGCCTCGGCTGGCCGGACGGCAGCGGCACGTCGATCTCGCTCACCAGACGCGGCTGCTTCGGGAACCGCTCGTACTGACGCACCATGACCCGTCCCCAGCCGTAGATGAGGGCCCCCGCCATCGCGAAGTTCACCACGGCGAAGATGGGCAGTACGATGCCGGCGCTGATGTCGAATTCGGTCCAGATCGTGACCTCGAGGGCCAGCACGAAGATGTTGGCGAGGGCCAGCGGCAGCAGGAACTTCCAGGCGAACGCCATCAACTGGTCGACGCGGAAGCGCGGCAGCGTGCCCCGGAACCAGATCAGGATGAAGTAGCAGGCGTAGATCTTGCCGATGAACAGGACCCAGCCCGGGATGATCTCCTCCAGACCAAACGTCCACCAGCCGCCGAGGAACAGCGCGGCGATGATCGCAGACACGCCGATCGAGTTCACGAGCTCGACGGCGTAGAAGAGGCCGAACTTCATGCCCGAGTACTCGATGTGGTAGCCGGCGATGATCTCCGACTCCGCCTCGGCGATGTCGGCCGGAGTCCGGTTCAGCTCGGCCGTAGAGCTGAGCAGGTAGATCAGGAACGGCAGCGGCAGGAAGAAGATGAGCCACGACCAGTACGTCTGCTGAAACTCGACGATGCCGCTGAGGCTCATGGTGCCCACGAATGTCACGACGGACAGCAGCGCGAGCACGCCGGGAATCTCGTAGCTGATCAGCATCGCGATCACGCGCATCGAGCCAAGCAGCGCGTACTTGTTGTTCGAGGCGTAGCCCGCCATGAAAACCACGATCGTCGTCGTCGAACCGAGCGCGAGCAGGTAGAGCACGCCGACGTTCAGGTCGGCGAGCACCATCTTCTCGCTCCAGGGGAAGACGGCGAAGGCGAGAATGGCAGGGATGAAGATGACGATCGGCGCTAGCGTGAAGACGAGGCCGTCCGCGAGGCGCGGCGTCAGCTCCTCTTTCTGCATCAGCTTGATCGCGTCGGCGACGGGCTGGAGCAGGCCCCAGGGGCCCAGGCGGTTCGGGCCGCGGCGCACCTGCACTCGCCCGATCAGCCGGCGCTCCACCCAGATATTGATCAGCGTCGTGAGCCCGACGAACATGAGCACGCCGATGGAGCCGATGAGTGCGAACACAACGTACACGAACCCGTCGGAGGCATCGGCGTCGCGCATGGCCTCGGCCAGCCTGCCGGCCGCGTTCCCCAAGTCGCGGAAGTCGTACCAAGCGTCGAGGAACGGCACTAGCGGTCCACCTCACCCACGTTGATGTCGATGCTGCCAAGCGTCACGATCGCGTCGGCCACCGTCTGGCCGATCATCATCTCCTTCAGCGCGGAGAGGTTGATGAGCGAAGGCGATCGCACGTGGAAGCGGAACGGGTTCGGGCCGCCGTCGCTCACCAGGTAGAAGCCCAACTCACCCTTCGGTGACTCGATGCGCGAGTAGACCTCGCCGGCGGGCGGGCGCACGTGCAGCGGCACCTCGGCCGTGTGGGCGCCCGGCGGAAGCTGAGCGATGGCTTGCTTGAGGATGCGCACGCTCTGCTTCACCTCGGCCATCCGCACCATGAAGCGGTCGAAGCAGTCGCCGTTGTGCCCGACCGGGATGTCGAACTCCATGCGGTCGTAGACGCAGTAGGGGTCGGCCTTGCGGATGTCCCAGGCGATGCCCGACCCGCGCAGCATCGGCCCGCTCAACGAGGCGTTCATCGCCTGCTCCGCTGAGATGATGCCCACGTCTCGCCCGCGCATCAGCAGGATTTCGTTATCGACGAGCAGGTCCTCGTACTCACCGATGCGGTCGGGCAGCTCGTCGACGAGGGCGTTGAGCTGCGGCAGGAACTCGTCCGGCACGTCGAAGGCGACGCCACCGATGCGCATGTAGTTCACCGTCAGCCGCGCGCCGCATGTCATCTCGAACAGGTCGAGGATCTTCTCGCGCTCGCGGAACATGTAGAAGAGCGGCGTCTGCCAGGCGCCGCA
>JBBEBM010000032.1:0-5026 GCA_040882355.1 Dehalococcoidia bacterium
GCCTGGGGCAGGTCGGGGTTGTCGGTGAAGCCGGCGGGCTCGAAGTGGACGCCGCGGAACTTACGCACCAGGTCCTCCAGCGCCACGCCGTACTGCAGCGCCAGCGACGTCAGCACTGCCACCGAGTCCATCAGCCCGCGGATCGTCGAGCCTTCCTTCGAGATCGTGATGAACACCTCGCCAGGCTGGCCGTCCTCGAACAGGCCGACCGTGATGTAGCCTTCCTGCTCGCCGACGCGGAACTTGTGCGTGACCGAGGGCCGTTCGTCGGGCAGGCGGCGACGGCGGAGGTGCTCCTCGCCTCCGCCAGTCGCCTTCGCCACCAGGGCCGTTACTTCTCCTTCCGCACCGCTCAGGACAAGCTCCGCCGCTTGCGCCTCGGCCTGCTCCGGGCCGCGCGCGGTGGCGTGCGACAGCACCTGAAGCGCCCGCGACTGGTCGCGATAGATGGTGATCCCCTTGCAGCCCTCTCGATACGCCAGCAGGTAGGCGCGCTCGACGTCCTCGACGGTCGCCGACGAGCGGAAGTTGATCGTCTTGCTCACGGCGTTATCGGTGTGGCGCTGGAAGGCGGCCTGCATGCGCACGTGCCACTCCGGATCGATCTCATGCGACGTAACGAAGGCGCGCCGCACCCACTCGGGCACGTCGTCGCGGTCCTGGATGCTGCCGCCGCGCGCCAGCTCCTCGATCAGCGCCTTCGAGTAGAAGCCCTCGGCCTTGGCGATGCGTTCGAAGGCGCGGTTCACTTCCGGTAGCTGCGTCACTTTGTCGGGGTCCTTCGGGTCGAGGTGGTGCTGACGCATGAAGGCAAGCGCGAAGGCGGGCTCGATGCCGCCCGAGCAGTCGGCGATGATGCTCAGCGTGCCCGTCGGCGCGACGGTGGTGCGCGTCGAGTTGCGGAAGCGGGCCTTTCCTTCGTAGACGCTGCCCTCCCAGGCAGGGAAGACGCCGCGCTCGCGCGTCAGCTCTTCAGACGCGGCGTCGGCGTGCTCCTGGATGAACGACATCATGCGCTCGCCCAGCGCCACCGCTTCGTCCGAATCGTACGCGATGCGTAGCGCCGCGAGCAGGTCGGCCCAGCCCATCACGCCGAGGCCGATCTTGCGGGTGCGCTTCGTCGCCTCCTCGATCTGAGGGATCGGGTAGACGTTCTGGTCGATGACGTCATCGAGGAAGCGCACACAGTCGGGGATGACGGCGGCGAGCTCGTCCCAGTCCACGCTGGCATCAGGGTCATGGGTCAAGGGTCTAGGGTGAAGGCGGCGGCCGTTCCGACTACGGCGCTTAGTGTCGCGTTGTTCCTTGCGGCCGTTCGCCGGAGTGACGAACTTCGCGAGGTTGAGCGAGCCGAGGTTGCACGACTCGTACGGCAGCAGCGGCTGTTCGCCGCAGGGATTCGTCGCCTCAATCGGGCCGAGCTGCGGCGTTGGGTTGTCGCGGTTGATGCGGTCGAGGAAGACGAGGCCCGGGTCGCCGTTCTTCCAGGCGTTCTCGACGATCCGTCGGAAGACGTCGCGCGCCTTCCGACGGCCGGCCGACTTGCGCGTGCGCGGGTTGACCAGCGTAAACGTCTTGTCGCGCTCCACCGCGTCCATGAAGGGCGCGTCCACGGCGACTGAGATGTTGAAGTTTTGCAGGCTCACCATGTCCGCCTTCGCGTCGATGAACGCCTCGATGTCCGGGTGGTAGACGGAGAGGATCGCCATGTTGGCGCCGCGACGGGTGCCGCCCTGCTTGATCGCCTCGGTCGCCGCGTCGAAGACCTTCATGAAGGAGACGGGGCCCGACGCGACGCCGCCCGTCGCCGAGACGCGGTCGCCCTCGGGGCGGAGGCGGCTGAAGGCGAAGCCGGTGCCGCCGCCCGACTTGTGGATCAGCGCGGTGTCCTTGATCGCGTCGAAGATGCCTTCCATCGAGTCCTCGACGGGCAGCACGAAGCAGGCCGAGAGCTGCTGGAGAGGTCGGCCGGCGTTGCCGAGCGTCGGCGAGTTGGGCAGGAAGCGAAACGAGGTCATCAGCTCGTAGAAGCGCGCCTCGACAACCGCCACCTCTGCGGGCTTGGCGCCGTACCGCTCCTCCGCCAGCGCGACGTTGCGGGCGACGCGCCGGAAGAGCTGCTCGGGCGTCTCGGTGACGCGGCCGTGCTCGTCCTTCGCCAGGTAGCGGCGCTCCAACACCATGCGGGCGTTGGGCGAGAGTGCGATGGGGCGCTCTCGAGCGCGCGTGCGAGCCATACGGCCTCCTACACCAAAGTCACGTCAGTGTAGCACATCCGTCCGAATGCAAGCGGGCGAGGATCGGTCGAGGGCGGAACGCGAACCCAACTTCGACGTAGCCGACGCCCTTTCCAACCTCGGCGTCGAGGTCATTGACCGAAGAACTCCGCAAGATCGACGGTCGAGTCCCGGCCCGCAGACGAGAAGTCATACGTCTCTGGTATCACGGACAATCCTCCGGCGACTGGGTTGTTATGGACGTACTCGATCGTGTCCCAAAGCTGCTTGTCGTTGCGAATGATCCGGTCGTAGAAGCTCTGCTGCCAGACGGAACCTCGACGGCCAGCTCGAGCGTTGAGGACGCGCGAGGTGTAGCCCTTCAAGCCTTGCATGATTTGCGAGCTGGTGTAGTCGTCTCTGGGAACGATGAGCGCATGGACATGGTCAGGCATGACAGCGAACGCCAGCAAGTAGCACCGCCGGCGCAGGTGCTGGAGCGCAGCCACCACGATCCCCGCATTGGACGGATCACGAAAGAGCGGGTCGCGGCCGCGCGTCGTTGTGACGACGTGATAGCACGTGTTCTCTTCGCCGTATCGGTGTAGCTTCGCCATGTCTCAAGCCCACCGAGGTTGGAAAGTCTCGGCTACGAGGACATCTTACACGCTCCTCACCGACCCCCGGGAGTGGCTCGGAGGGCTCAGACGCCTGGGCAAACGCGCCGAGGCTGGAAAGCCTCGGCTACTACGGAGAAGGGAAGGCGCGGCGAGATTGGAACGCCTAGGAGTGAGGGGATACGCGCCGAGGCTGGAAAGCCTCGGCTACGGTAACGAGGAGGCGCGTCGTTGGGAGGCCTCCGCGTAAGGGAGAGCGCGCCGGGGCTGGAAGGCCTCGGCTACGGAGAAAGGGAAACGCGACGAGGTTGGCTCGCCTCGCCTAAGAGGAAGTGATGCTCGCCCCATTGGGCGGCACGCCTCCGTCCCGTATGCTGTCGGGGCGATGTCGTGGTTCGATACGGCGCGGTTCGGGATGTTCGTCCACTGGTCGCACTGCGCGCAGCAAGGGATCGAGGTGTCGTGGCCGCTGGTGGGCGGCAACTTCGCGCTCCCCTACTGCAGCGACGTGCCGGTCGACGAGTACCACGCGAGCGCCGCGACCTTCGACCCGAAGCAGTGGGACGCGCGAAAGCTCGCGCGGACGGCGCGACGCCTCGGCATGACGTACGCCGTCATCACGACGAAGCACCACGACGGCTACGCGATGTTCCACACGAAGCACTCCGACTACTCGATCGAGCGCTCGCCCTTCGGGCGCGACGTCGTGCGGGAGTTCCTCGACGCGATGCGCGACGAGGGGCTGCGCGTGGGGGTCTACTACTCGCTGATCGACTGGCACCACCCGGACTACCCGCCGTTCACCGAGGCCGACAAGCCGTACGTGCTCGGCAAGTGGCCGAAGCCGGCGCCCGGCAAGTGGGAGCGCTTCGTGGAGTTCATGTTCGCGCAGGTCGGCGAGCTGCTCACGGACTACGGCAAGATCGACGTGATCTGGTTCGACGGCGGCTGGGAGCGGTCGAAGGACGAGTGGCACTCGAAGGAGCTGGAGCAGATGATCCGCTCGCTCCAGCCCGAGATCCTGATCAACGACCGTCTGCCGGGCGTCGGCGACTACGTGACGCCGGAGCAGTTCGTGCCGCCGCTGCCGCCCGAGCGGCCGTGGGAGACGTGCATGACGATCAACGAGAGCTGGGGCTACAACGTCGGCGACGATCACTGGAAGTCGGCGCGCCAGCTCATCCAGATGCTCTGCGAGGTGGCCGGTCGCGGCGGCAATCTCCTGTTGAACGTCGGGCCGATGGGCAACGGCCTGCTCCAGCCCGAAGTGCTCGAACGGCTGGGCGAGGTCGAGCGGTGGATGGCGAAGAACGGCGAGAGCATCGTCGGGACGACGCCGGGCCTGGAGCCGTGGCAATGCTACGGCAGCTCGACGCGCGTCGACAACCGGGTCTACGTCCACCTGCTGCTGCGCCCGTACGAGACCGTCGCGGTGCGCGGCGTGCGCATCAAGCGGCTGCGTTCGGTGCGGGCGCTCTCGACGGGCGAGGAGCTGCCGTTCGACACGCGCTGCGGGATCATCGACGCGCAGTTCAACCCCGACCCCTACGGCGAGGTGACCGTGCGCGTGCCGGAGCACGCCATCGACCCGTACGCGACGGTACTCGCGCTCGATTTCGACGGATCACCGACGAAGTAGCGATACCACTGCAGCCGCGGAATGAGAGGCGTGAGACGCCCGTCCCCGCTCCGTGGCGACCCGAGCGGCTGCACAGCGGACGCGAGGGAGACGCAGAGGCGTCCCAAGGGGAAGGGTGGGACGCCTCGTTACGTGGCAGGCCGCCGGTGCTGGTGGCGGGGTGGTGGTTTCGGCGACCTATAGCCCAATTTTACGATGCCCAAACGCCCGCCGAAGTTATGGAGAGCGGGGCATCCTTGCTCCGCCGGTCCATAACTCCGGCGGGCGTCCTGAATTCTAGCCGGTCTCTGCGCGGTTGTGGGCGTTTATTACGTCAATTTCGTGTGAATTTTCACGAATTGACGATAACGTCTACCTCCGCGCGCTGGCCAGAGCTCGACTGCGAGTCGCGGCCGACTTTGGCCGGTTGTTGTTGCTGCGGGCGGCCGTCTTGCGGACCGTCGTCTTGCGAACCGCCGTCTTGCGGGCGGCCGGCTTGCGAGCGGTGGTCTTGCGGACTGCCGTCTTGCGGGCGGCCGGCTTGCGAGCGGTGGTCTTGCGGACTGCCGTCTTGC
>JBBEBM010000032.1:5126-32065 GCA_040882355.1 Dehalococcoidia bacterium
GAGCGACCGTCTTTCGCGCGACCGTCTTGCGAGCCGTCGTCTTCCTAGCGACTGTCTTCTTCCTGGCCGGCGCCTTCTTCGCGACCGTCTTCCTCACCGTCGAGGTCTTCCTTCTCGTCGTTGTCCTTGCTGGCATATTCCATGCCCTCCTTTCGCGGTCTCTTCCCGCTTCTTACGAACACCCGCTAGTGCTGCCGCAATTTCCGCAGCGATAGCAAGTGCCGCTTCGCACCATGATCCAGCCACAGTTCGCGCAGGCCGGGGCGTCGGACTGTCCGCGACGCATCACGCCGGCATGCACAACGTCGATCGCGGTTTCGGCATGACCGTTGCCCGCGATCTCACTGTGACCATTGGAACCGTTCGCGTCGTTTTCCACATGTTCCAACCGTTCAATCATGCGCTGCTTTACTTCTTGGGTCAAGATCCCCAAGTCCTCAACTTCGTCCGCCGTGAGGAATTTCGATGCGAGCCAGCGGAACAAGTAGTCGATGATCGATTGCGCGAACGGTATCTCGGGGTTCGACGTCGCGCCCGCGGGCTCGAAACGCATGTGACTGAAGTTGCGCACGAGGTCGCGCAACGGCACGCCGTACTGCAGCGCGTACGAGATCGCGCGACCGAAGGACTCCATCATGCCATAGATGGTGCTGCCCTGCTTCGCCATGCTGACGAACACCTCCGCCGGCGTGCCGTCCTCGTACAACCCGACGGTGAGATAGCCGGTGTGGCCCTCGATCTTGAACTTGTGCGTGATCGAGGTGCGCGTGTCGGGCAGCTCGCGGCGGACCGGGTGCGGCGTGTCGGCCGGTAGCGCGCCGTTACTGCGCGAGTTCGTGTCGTTCGTGCCGGTGGAGAGCGGCTGCACCTTCTTCGAGCCGTCCCGGTAGACGGCGATCGCCTTCACGCCGTGGCGCCACGCCTCGGTGTAGGCGTCCATCACGTCGCCGGCGGTCGCTTCCTGCGGCAGGTTGACCGTCTTGGAGATCGCGCCGGAGATGAACGGCTGGACGGCGCCCATCATCTTGATGTGGCCCATGTGATGGATGGTGCGTTCGCCTTGTTCCGCCTTGAACGCGCAATCGAAAACGGGCAAATGCTCCTCCTTGAGTCCCTTTGCTCCTTCTATAGTACCTGTTTCATCGATTACACGCACTATCCGATCAACAAGATCGTTGTCATAACCAAGCCGTCGTAGCGCGAGGGGCACGGTGTTGTTCACGATCTTCATCAATCCGCCGCCTACGAGCTTCTTGTACTTCACCAGCGCGATGTCCGGCTCGACGCCGGTTGTGTCGCAGTCCATCATGAACGCGATCGTGCCCGTCGGCGCGATCACCGTCGCCTGCGCGTTGCGATAGCCGTGCGCGCTGCCGAGATCGAGCGCGCGGTCCCAGGCGTTACGCGCGGACGCGACGAGCTCATCGAAGTTCGACGCCGTCATGTCCGCGTTCGACGCATCGATCGCGTGAGACGCGTCGCGGTGCTGCGCGATGACGCGCAACATCGGCTCGCGGTTCTTGTGGTACGCCGCGAACGGGCCGACGCGCTCCGCTATCGTCGCGGAGGTGGCGTAGGCGTGGCCCGTCATCAGCGCGGTGATCGAGGCGGCGTAGGCGCGGCCGGCGTCCGAGTCGTACGGGACGCCGAGCGCCATCAGCAGGGCGCCGAGGTTGGCGTAGCCGAGGCCGAGCTGGCGCATGTCGTTCGCGTTTCGCTCGATCTTGGGGGTCGGGTAGCTGGAGTAGCCGACGATGATCTCCTGCGCCCAGATCATCGTCGCCACCGTCCGCCGGAAGCCCTCGACGTCGAAGCGGCCCTCCTCATCGAGGAAGGTGAGGAGGTTGATGGAGGCCAGGTTGCAGGCCGAGTCGTCGACGTGCATGTACTCAGAACACGGGTTCGAGGCGTTGATCCGGCCGGAGTTCGGACAGGTGTGCCAGTGGTTGATGATGGTGTCGAACTGCATGCCCGGGTCGCCGCACTCCCAGGTCGCCTGGGCGATACGGCGCAGCACCTCGCGCGCCTTGACCACGTCCATCGTCTGGCCCGAGGTGATCCCGCGCAGCTCCCAGTCGCGGTCGTCGATGACGGCTTGCATGAACTCGTCCGTGGCGCGGACCGAGTTGTTGGCGTTCTGGAACTGGACCGAGGCCCAGGCCTCGCCGTTGAGCGACATGTCCCAGCCGGCGGCGCCCAGGTCATACGCCTTGCGCTCCTCGCGCGCCTTGCACTCGATGAACTCGAGCACGTCCGGGTGCTCCGCGTTGAGGACGACCATCTTCGCGGCGCGCCGCGTCTTGCCGCCGGACTTGATCGAGCCGGCGATAGCGTCGGCGCCGCGCATGAACGATACCGGGCCCGACGCGATGCCGCCCGACGAGAGCTGCTCGCGGCTCGAGCGGATTTTCGAGAGGTTGACGCCGGAACCGGAGCCGCCCTTGAAGATCATCCCTTCCGTCTTCGACCACTCCAGGATCGACTCCATGGTGTCGTCCACGGAGAGGATGAAGCAGGCCGAGCACTGCGGCTTCTCTTCGACGCCGACGTTGAACCAGACCGGGCTGTTGAAGCAGGCCTTCTGGTGGAGCAGCAGGTGCGTCAGCTCCGCAGCGAACGTCTCCGACTCATCGGCCGACGCGAAGTAGCCGCCGTCGACGCCCCACGACGTGATCGTGTTGACGACGCGGTCGATGAGCTGGCGCACGGAGGTCTCGCGCTGCTCTGTGCCGAGCGGGCCGCGGAAGTACTTGGAGACGACGACGTTGGTCGCCGTCAGCGACCAGAACGCGGGCATCTCCACCTCGTGCTGCTCGAAGACCGCCTGGCCGGACTCGTCGGCGATGCCGGCGGAGCGTCGTTCCCACTCGACCAGATCGTAGGGGTGCACGCCGGGCGTGGTGAAATAGCGTTCGATACGGAGCGCGTCCGAAACCTCAGTGTGGCCTGTCCTGTCCGGCGTCATGACCATGTTGCGGGGGACTCCCTTCCCAAAGATCGTCTCAGTTCAGTGTTGCCGGCCTCACGACCGACAGGACGAAGCGCGCGCTGCCACGCAGGAAGCCCTTCGCTTCGCAGTGGTAGACGCACCATGGCTGGTCCGGCCACGGCGTCTCGTGTCCGGTCTCTCGTTGCTTCGACGCGTAGGCGCGCGCGATCGGCGACGTCTCGTTCGACAGGCTGCGGTAGGCCGTCGCGCCTTTCGCGGTGAGCAGCGGCTGGCCGCTCTTCCAGCGCACGCGCAGCCCGAGCTTCTGCTCGCGCTCCCAGCAGACGACCTGCGCGGGCGCGTCGGAGAGCTCGCCCATGCGCAGCGCTGTCGACTGCAGCGACGCCTCGTAGGTGCGCGCGAGCCGCTCGACGGTGTTCAAGCTGACGCCCTCGCCCTGCATCGACTGCGTGAACATCTCGTACGGCATGAGTAGCTCGGCGGCGATCTGGTCGCAGAGCCGCTCGAGCGCCGTTCCGCGGCGCGGCGTGCGCGCGGCGAGCACGACGGTGGCGGGCTTGTCGCCCATCCTGTCGACGATCGTGTGGGCGATCTCGTGCGCCATCGTGAAGCGCTCGCGCAGCGGCTGGCGGCTGTTGAGCAGCATCGTCAGGCTGCCGTCCTGACCCTCCTTGACCATGCCGAGCGTGCGCTTCATCTTGCGATGGCGGATCGAATTGATGCCCTGCAGCTTTGCAAGCTGGACGAGATCGACGGGCGGCTCAGAGACACGCGCGGCATCGAGCAGCCGGTTCACGGCCTCCCGAATCGTCTCGCTGTCGATCTGTACGGCGGTCATTGCCTCCCCAATGCCCTCAAGGGGCGCCCGCTCCTCCGGGGGCGCCCCGTCGGGCCTACGACGATCAGCGTGCGGCCGGCGTCTCCCTTGCGGGCGAGACGGGCGATCCCTCGCCCGCATCGCCGGCCGCTCTCGCGTCCTGCGCATCTTCAGTTGGCTGCGACGACCCGCCTTTCGCGAACTCGCCCTTGGCCAGCCGCAGCCGGTACATAGTGCGCCGCCCATTCCCGCCGGGCGGCTGGCCCGGCAGACGAAGCCGCACGATCATCGGGCGGCGGGTGACGCGGATCTGACGGCCGGAGTCCAACTCCAGCGCGAGGCCGCCGTGCGCCGTACGGATCGAATGCGACTCGCGCAGCGGCTCCATCGTGGCGACAGCGGCCGCCTCGTCGAGCTGGCAGGGGCCTTCAGCGATCAGCTCGCCTTCGGCGTTCACAAGCCGGGCGTGGGGGCGCTCGATCATGAGCGTTGCCTCCGATGCCGGGCCTCGCCCAGCTCGCTCGGCGGCGTCCGGCGGACGTTCGTCGAGCCGGCCGGCCTGCCTCGACGCCGTCGCACCGGGAAGGCGCGCACGCCGCGGGTGAGCGTACGCAGATCTTCTTCAGGCAAGAGGGGCGGCTGGCCGGCGCCCGGCCCGGGCGGCGTGCCGCGCGTCGCGAGCGACTCCAGCTCCTGCTGCAGCTCCTCCAGGTCGGCGAAGGACCGGTAGACGGAGGCGAACCTGATGTAGGCGATATGGTCGAGCTCGCGCAGGTGGTCCATCACCAGCTCGCCCACCTCCTCGCTGGGTACCTCGGGCGCGCCTCGCTGGCGGAGCGCCGATTCGATCGCGTCGGCGACGGCCTCGATGGTGCCGCCGGGGAGCGGGCGCTTCTCGCAGGCCTTTCGCAGCCCGCCGAGCAGCTTCTCGCGCGAGAACTCCTCGCGCCGGCCGTCCTTCTTGACGACGAGCAGCTCACCGGCGGTGAGGCGCTCCATGGTGGTAAAGCGCTGCTCGCAGTTCAGGCACTCGCGGCGGCGACGAATGCCGTCGTCGGCGTCCCGTGAGTCGGTCACCTTCGTATCTGCGAAACCACAATATGGACAACGCATGGCTCTCGTAAAGTCGAATCTAGCACAACATCTGGTGCAGTGTCAAGTCAGATCACCAGATATTGTGGAAACAGGCGTGCGAAAGGTCTACGCCCCTACCTAGATTGCCCGGCGCGTGCTGCCGAGAATACTAACAGCATGGGCAGAGTTAAAGATCCGTTCGCTGCCGCCGATACTGCTATCGGGAGAACCCCTAAGGGGTTCGACCCCGACAACAGAAGAGACGACTCCGAACGAGGGCAAACCCGGTGAGAGCCGGGGACGCAAAGCCACGGATCTCCCCTCCGCTCCATGCGGAGACAGACCGCCGGGCTGCCGGAGCCCATTCGGAGCCTTCAGCCCACCGCCAGGCATGAAGGCGGTGGGCTTCCTATCGTGGAAGGCCCGTGGAGGTGCGCAGTGACGAATCTAACGCATATCACGGCAACCGAGGGAGACGAGATCTTGGAGCGCCAGGGTCGCAAACCGAGACCGTGGCGCGCAAGCCGGCGGCTGGGCCGGTTCGCCAGGCGAGAGCGTGGCCAGAACATTGTTGAGTTCGCGATCATGGCGCCCCTGCTCTTCCTCCTGGTGTTCGGCATCATCGATTTCGGCATCGGCCTCCACTCGTGGATCACGGTCACCAACGCGGCCCGCGAAGGCGCCCGGCTCGGGGCCGTTCACGCGTCGGAAGCGGAGATCATCGCGAAGGTAGAGGAGTCAGCGCACAACGTCGATCCGGCGGACCTCGACATTACCGTCACCAACGAGGACCCGGACGGCCTGAGCACGGGCGAGCCTGTGACCGTGGAGGTCGCGTACGAGTACACGCTGATGACGCCCCTGAGCGCCATGCTCCAGATCCCCAGCTTCAACATCGTGTCCACGGCCGAGATGCGGCTCGAGTGACTGGCAAGGCCAAAGTGAGTGCGACAGCGATGAAAGCAACGACAAACCGAAACGCGGACAGGCCTCACGGCGAGCGTGGGCAGATCATGTGGCTGTGCGCATTCATGCTCGCCATCCTCCTGGGGATGGTCGCCATGGTCGTGGACGTCGGCAACTTCCTGCACGAGCGGGCGCAGCTCCAGACGGTCGTGGACGCGGCCGCACTGGCAGCGGCTCAGGAGCTGCCGGACAACGACACGATGGCTGACGACGTTGCCCTCGAATACGCCGCGGCCAACCACCCGACGCTCGATCTCTCGAACGTGAACAGCACCTTCTACTGCTTCGTTGGGGACGACGACGACAACGGCGTTCCCGACGCGAACGACATTCCGGCCGCCTGCAACCCGGGCAGCAACGCTGCCTGGACCTGCGGCGGCGGCGCCTGCGCGAGCCCCTGCTTCCCCAACGAAGGCGACAAGTGCAACACCATCAGCGTGGGCGCGGAGAACAGCGTCTCGTTCATCTTCGCTCCCGTCATTGGCATGGAGGAAGCGGACACCGGGACCATCCATGCCGCCGCCTGCCACGGCGCCTGCGGCGGACCAGCCGCCGGCCCGCTGGACGTGGTGATGATCATCGACCGGTCCAGCAGCATGAGCAGCTCGGAGCTGAACGACGCTAAGACAGCGGCGAGGGCCGTCCTGGACATCTTCAATCCGGCACAGCAGCACGTCGCCCTTGGCGTCCTGGGCGCCAGTGACCCGAGCAACCTCTGCAACGACGAGGACCCCGATGACGGCGGCACCTGGCTGGCGGTGCCCCTCTCCAGCGACTTCAAGAACTCGGACGGAACGCTGAACACCTCCAGCTCCCTGGTGAGCACGATCAACTGCCTCACCAGCTCCAGCCAGGGGACGAACCTGGGCAGCCCGATCAACGACGAGGCGTACGGCCAGCCGGACGCGATGTCGCACCTGCTCACCAGCGGCCGTCCGGGCGTGAAGAAGGCGATCATCCTGTTCACGGACGGCGCGGCCAACCAGCCGACGAGCACCCCCGCCACCAACACGGGCTGGCTGAACTGCGCCGCGCAGGCCGCGACCACCGGCGGCGACAACAACGGCTTCCAGACAACCCCAATCGGCGCGTGCGCGGACGCCGGCACGGAGGCCTCGGACGCGAACAGCGGCACCGGCACCAGCACGTCCTGCACGAACAGCGGCAAGGACAAGCACATCTTCTACGACTACAACATCAGCGCACCCGCTGGTAACACCATCGACGGCATCGAAGTCCGGCTGGACGCGAGGATCAATACCGCTTCCGGCACCCGGCGCATGTGCGTGCAGCTTTCATGGGACGGCGGCACGACGTGGACCTCAACCGACCAGACTTCGAACCTGAGCACGAGTCAGCAGACCTACACGCTGGGCGACAACGACGATGACTGGGGTCACACTTGGACGGCCAATGAGCTCACGAACGCGAACTTCCGCGTCCGCGTCATCGACGTAGCGGACAGCACCAGCCGCACATTTCTCCTGGACTGGGTCTCCATCCGGGTGCACAGCAGCCAGAGCTTCGACGCATGCGAGTACGCGTTCGACCAGGCCGAGACGGCGAAGGCCGCCGACATCGAGATCTTCGCCCTGGGCTACGGCCTGGAGAACGAGGAATGCGGAGACAGCTCCAGCTCCCCGTACAACAACCAGTCCGTGACGGAGCTGCTTGGCGACATGGCGACCGACTCCGAGGATGAGACCGGGTGCGACAACGCATCTGAAGCAGCCCAGGAGAACGGCGACGGCGACCACTTCTACTGTGAGACCGATTCGTCCGGCCTCTCCGCCATCTTCCAGCAGGCCGCTGAACAACTGGCCACCGGCTCTCGCCTAGTGCGACTTCCGTTCTGACCGAACGGCCTCCCGCTCCTGCATCGCCGCCCAAGGGCGGCGGTGTGGGGGTCTCAGGGCAAGGCTCGCCCGCAGAAGACACGTCGCCCGTGCGGGTTTCCCCCGACACGACCGAACCTTACCAAGAGGGGGTAGCAGCGCCGCCCCGGCGGCCATCGCGGCGCCATCCGGCCGCGAAGGCGGGGCGCCGTCTATCTGCAGGCTGGGGTTCTCATCTCCCATCGGACGGAGAGGGCAACAGTTCTGCGCCATGGCTGCCGAAACTCTAGTGGTAAACCCTGTGCGGGTTTACCCGAAGCGCGAGAGGCCGGTATGAGCAACGCCACCAAGCCAGGGAAGGGACCGCGGAAGCGGCTGCGCTCCAGCCGCGGCCAGAGCATGGCCGAGCTGGGCCTTGTCCTCCCAATCATCATGCTGATCATCGTCGGCGTCGTGGAGATCGCCGACGGGATGAACGCCTACCTCACGGTCGTCGACTCGGCGCGAGACGGCGCCCGCCTGGGCGCCAAGGGCGGCGCATCGGACGACGAGATCAAGAACCTGGTGGTGACGGAGACGGACCGCCTGCGCGACCCGATCGACCCCAGCACCGACATCACGGTCGATCACGTCACGGTCGACGGCGTTGATGCGATCCGCGTCGAGGTATGCAACGACCGCTCGCTCCTCATGGGCGTGCCGCTTGTCTTACCCGAGGACTTCCGCATGTGCAGCACTACAACCATGCGTGTCTTGCCGGCATCATGATCAAACCAGGGGGTGGGAGAACGGCGATGCAACGACTCAACAGCGAACGGTCCCAAGTACTACCGATCATGGCGCTGCTGTGCGTGGCGCTCATTGGCCTGATGGGCCTTGCCCTGGACATCGGCCGGATTGTGATCGCGAGAGCGGAGCTGAGCCGGGCGCTGGACTCGGCGGCGCTTGCCGGCGTGGTCGAGTTGCCGAACGTCGACGCGGCGCAAGACCGCGCGGCCGTCTACATGGACGACAACCTCCCGACCAGCACGATCAGCTTCCCGGCGACCGAACAGGAGTACCAGTTCCGGGTGCAGGGCGAACGCACCGTGGACTTGATCTTCATGGGCATCTTCGGCTTCGGCGAGACAGCCATTGACGCCCAGGCCGCCGCCGGATACGGCATCATCCCTGTCGACGCCATGGTCACGCTGGACGCGACGGGGAGCATGCATACCGGCTGCAACGCCGACGAAACCAACACCGGCGGCGCCTGCCCTATCAAGGAGGCGCGGGACGCCGCTAGCCTGTTCGCGGACATTCTCCTACCCAACACACCCACGTCTACGACCACCAAGGTCGCGTCCGGCGCCTTCCGAGGCTGTTACGACCCGCCCAGGGACAACGTGAAGTGCATCCCCACATCTGTGATCCAGGCGCTAACGAACAACCAGACGACGATCATAAACGGGATCAGCAACATCCACGCGGTTGGCGCGACGGGCCAGCCGACCGGCGGCTCAGGCACGAACATCTGCCAGGCGCTGAAAAAGGTGCAGGACACGATCTTCGGCGCCGGCTCCCACACAGAGACGAACACGCTGCGCTTCGTCGTCATCCTCTCCGACGGTGACAGCGTCTACAACGCCACGCAGGTGAACCAGACGAGTCCTCAGTCGCCGGAGTCGCCGTGCCGTCCGACGAACCCGTCCACCAACGACGGTGACGTGAGCGCGAACTGCCTGAACACGACGCAGACCCAGGAGGCGAAGGTCGACCGCCTTTCGAAGACACAGGCCGACAACATCAGGCTCCAGGGAGTCGAGATCTACGTCGTCGCGTTCAGCGTCTGCGGCGGCGCCGGCGCGCACACCGGCACCTGTCCGACCAACTCGAGCACCGTCATCGGGCAGACCGGCTCGTCATTCCCTGACAGTCTGACGGACCACGTGCTCTTGAAGTGCATCGCCTCGTCCAAGTCGGGCACGAACGATCACTACTTCGAGACGTCGACCGCTTCTGAGCTGCCTGGCATCTTCGAGCAGATCGCGCGCAGCATCACCTACCGGCTGACGGAGTGACGGAGAAGGGCCGCACGAACATGGCAGTGAACAAGCGCGGACGCAAGCGGCAGCGCGGACAGGCGATCGCTGAGTTTGCCATGATCACGCCGGTGCTGATGCTGATCATCTTCGGCATCATCGATATCTCGCGCATCTACAACGCGTGGGTAACCGTCCAGGGCTCGGCGCGGGAGGCCGCCCGTTACGGCGTCACCGGCCGCTCCGACTGCAACATCACCACGCCGACGCGGATCGACTGCATCGAGGACGCCGCGTTCCGGCGCGCCGACGCGCTCACGAACACCCCTGCTGACATTGGCATCAGCGTGCGGAGCTGGGAGTTCCCGGACTACGACAATCCTCCGACCGAGGACGACGCCGGCGAGCAATGCGACGCGCTGGAGGTGCAGATCGACTACGACTTCACGCCCTCCACGCCGCTCATCGGCAACATCATCGGCGACATCCACCTTGTGGGACGCGAGCGGATGGTGAACGAGCCGTTCGGGCCCTGCGAGCCGCCGCCGCCCGACTAGCCGTAGAGAACGCGAAGGACTGCGGACGACGCCATCTCCCGTTACGTCGCCCGCAGTCTTCGTGTGTCCCGTTCTCTCGCGGGACCGAGTGCCTCGCCCACGGCGAGGAGTAGCGTACGGTTAGACAGGCACCTCCTTTCTCCTTGTCGTCACCGCCTCCCTATCGCATCGCAACGGTGCGGCGCAGGAAGGCGGGGAGCTCCGTGTCAACGGGCGGCGGGCCCGGCTCCGCCTCTTCGTCGTGAGGCGTGTCGATGCCCGTGGTGATGTCGTGTGTCTCCACGGCGCGCGGGCCGATCGGGAAGCCGGTGGCGATCACAGTCACCTTGACCTCGTCGCCCAGACTTGGGTCGATCGCCGTGCCGAAGATGATCTCCGCGTCCGGCGAAACGACCTCGGCGATCACCTGCGCCGCGGCGTGCAGCTCGTGCAGGCCGAGGTTGCGCGCGCCGACGACGTTGTAGAGCACGGCCTTCGCCCCTTCAATATTCACATCCAGGAGCGGGCTGTTCACGGCGGCGCGCGCGGCCTCCACGGCCCGGTCCTTGCCGGCGCCCCGCCCGATGGCGAGGAGCGCCGGGCCGGCGTCTTCCATCACTCGCCGCACGTCGGCGAAGTCGAGGTTGATCTCGCCGGCGAGCGTGATCAGCTCGGAGATGCCCTGGATGCCCTGGCGGAGCACGTCGTCGGCGGTGCGGAAGGCCTCCTCCACCGTCGCCTCCGGTCCGCAGATGTCGAAGAGCCGGTCGTTGGGGATGACGATGAGCGTATCGACCTGATCGCGGAGCCGGACGATGCCCTGCTCCGCGGCCTGGCGGCGCTTAGCGCCTTCGAAGCCGAAGGGCTTCGTGACGACGCCGACGGTCAGCGCGCCCGCCTCACGGGCCGCCTCCGCGACGATGGGCGAGGCACCGGTGCCGGTGCCGCCGCCCATGCCGGCGGTGATGAAGACCATCTGCGCCCCGCGAACGGCGTCCAGCACCTCATCACGGCTCTCTTCGGCGGCGCGCTCCCCCTTGTCGGGGTCGCCACCCGCCCCCAGGCCCTTCGTCAGCTTGTCACCCATGCGGATGCGCACGGGCGCCTCGCAGCGGGCAAGCGCCTGGGCGTCCGTGTTCACCCCGACGAACTGGACGTCCATTGCGTTTTCCTGGAGCATGCGATTGACAGCGTTGCAGCCGCCGCCGCCCACCCCCACGACTTTGATGGCCGGGATCCCGTTTAGGTCTGCGCTCATCATACTCTCCCTCCTCCTTGCTCCCCGACGGGCCGGCGGGTCGTCGTGCTGACCGCGCTGGGGGACGGTGGGGCTCGCTTCGCCCCGGTACTCCTCATCGGTGCTCTCCATTCGTGTGGGGTCGATCGCTTCGTCGATGTCCGGCTCGGCCACCATGCCCGGCAGGTTTGGCTGCTCCGAGCCCCGGCCAGCCCGCGTCGCGTCGTTCTCAGGCATCCCTACCACTCCTCACTCCTATTCCGGCAACAGCACGCGCGCCCAGCGCGTGAGCCGCTGCCACAGGTCGCCTCCCACAGGCGCCACGCGCTGCTGGGCGTGCCAGGTGCCCACCTCGTACTGGCGCACCGCCCACTGCAGCACGCCGACGCTGGTGGCGTAGGCGGGGTCGCAGAGCGCGTCCACGAGTCCCTGCAGGTTGCGCGGCGCGCCGACGCGGGCGGGCAGCCCCGTCGCCTGCTCAGCGGCCGTAGCGATGCCGGGCAGGTTCGCCGTGCCGCCCGTCAGCACCAGCCCGGCCGAGAGAATGTCGTCGTGGACGGAGCGGCGCACCTCCTGCATCGCCAGCTCGCAGATCTCCTCGATCCGCGCCTGGACGATCTCGGCGATACGACGGCGCGGCACCGACTTGCGGCCCTCCTCGCCGAAGGCGTCGATCTCAACCGTCTCCTCGGCATCGATCGCGCCGGGCAGCGAGTGGCCGAACAGTGTCTTTGCGTCCTCCGCCGCCTGATACGGGCAGCGAAGCCCGACGACGAGGTCGCGCGTGAGGTGCCCGCCACCGAGCGGGAGCACGGCGGTGTGGTAGACCGCGCCTTCAACGAAGGCAGCGACGTCCGTCGTGCCGGCGCCGATATCGACGAGCACGACGCCCTGGCTCTTCTCTTCGTCCGAGAGCACCGCCTCCGCGCTGGCGAGCGACGCCAGTACCGGCTGCTCCATGCGAACGCCCGCGTTCGCCACGCACTGGGCGAGGTTCTGGAGCACCGTGCTCAGGCCGGTCACGATGTGCGTCTCCACGTCCAGCCGCTGGCCGTACATGCCGACCGGGTCGGTGACGTGCTCCTGGCCGTCCACGACGAAGAAGCGCGGCACCGCGTGGATGACCTCTCGATTGGTCGGTATGGCCACGATCTGCGAGCCGTCCAGCACGCGCAGCACGTCGTCGTGGCTGATCGGGCGCTCCCGGTCCGGGATCGCGACGATGCCTCGGTTGTTCTGACACGAGATGTGCGGCCCCGCGACCGAGACGAACGCCGAGCCGACCGGCACGCCGCTCGATCGCCGGGCCTGGTCGACCGAGGTGCGGATCGATTCGCCCGCGTCGCGCAGGTTCTCGACCATGCCCCGGTTCAGCCCGTGCGCCGCGGCCACGCCCACGCCCAGGATGCGCAGCGGCTGCTCGGGCAGCATCTCGCCCACCAGGGTCACGACCTTAGTGCTGCCGACATCGATCGATGTGAACACGTTACCTTTCATTGGGCAGCCTCCTGGGACGGCGGGTCCGCCTGCACGGCGACGCGGTCGCCGAAGCGCAGATCGACCTGGCGGACGACGCGCCCCTGTTCTCGAGCGCTCTGGAGCACCGCGAAGAGCGACGCTACCTTGAATTCGAGACCCTGCGTGCCGCCGAAAACGGCGCGCAGCTCCGGCTGGCCGGCGCCGGCCGCGAACACGGCGGTCACGCCCGCCGCCTGCGAGTACTCCAGCCGGACCAGCGGCCGCTCGACCGCGCGCTCCGCCGCAACCGCGAGGATGCGCGCGAGCGCGACCGCGTCACGATCGACCGAGTCTCCGGGCTTGGGCGGCGGGAGGGCGTCGGTCTGCACGATCGCCGGGGCGCCGGGCGGCACCGGCACGTCGATGACAACGCCCTCGTCGTCGATGACGAAGCTCTGCGCTCCCACCTGCCAGAGGCCCCAGGGCGTTCGTTCGACGATCTGGATGCTGGCGCCGCGCGGCCAGTTGCGTGTGATCTGTACGTCCTTCACCATTGGCAGCGTCGTCAGCCGGTCGCTGGCGGCGGCGAAGCCCGGGCGGACCATGCTTTCGCCATCGACGGCTGCGAGCGTCTCGATCTGCTGCGGCGAGAGCGTCACCGTGCCCGACACCGAGACGTCCTGCACCGAGAGCAGCGGTGAGTTGTAGAGCCACCAGCCGCCGGCGGTGACGGACACCCCCGTGACGGCGGCGAGCGCAAACCGGCGCCAGTGGACGCGAGCGACGAACGCGCCGAGCGCCGGCCAGCGAGGGAGCCGCGCGACACGCGGCAGGCGCCAGACCGGCATGAAGCGCCGCGAGCGCCGCTGCGCCCGGTCGACCATGACCGGTTGCCAGCGCGAGCCGGCGCGGGCGGCGTGCCGCTTAGCCACGTCGCTGCTCCTTGTGCCGCTCGAGCGCCAGGTCCACCAGCCGCTCGATCAGCGCCGCATAGCTCAGGCCGGCGTGCTGCCAGAGCAGCGGATACATGCTGTCAGGCTTGAAGCCCGGCACCGTGTTGATCTCATCGATGAGGACGTCACCGTCATCGGTCAAAAAGAAGTCCATCCGACCCATGCCGGCGCAGTCGATGGCGCGATAACCGCGTACGGCCAGCTCCTGAATGCGCTCCGCGGTCGCCTCCGGCAGGTCGGCCGGAACGATGAGCTGCGTGGATGGGTCCAGGTACTTTGCCTCGTAGTCGTAGAACTCGCGCGTGTACTTGATCTCGCCCAGCGGCGACGGCTGCGGGTCGTCGTTGCCGAGCACAGCGCACTCGACTTCGCGTCCCGCGACCGCGCGCTCGACGAGCAGCTTGCGGTCGTACTGGAAAGCAGCGCAGAAGGCGCCACCCAGGTCTTCGCGCGAGTGCGCCTTCGTGATGCCGACGCTGCTGCCACCGTTCGCCGGCTTGACGAACGCTGGGTAGCCGATCGAATTCTCGACCGCGTCGCGCAGGGCGTCAGGGTTCGACTTGTACTCGGCGAGACGGACGACGATGTGCTCGGCGGTGTCGAGGCTGGCCTGGCGGAAGAGCCGCTTCATCAACGCCTTGTCCATGCCGATCGCGCTCGCGGCGACGCCCGCGCCCGCGTAGGGCACGCCTGCCAGCTCGAGTAAGCCCTGGAGCGTACCGTCCTCACCGTGCGTGCCGTGGATCAGCGGGAACGCCACGTCGATCTCGGCCAGGACGGCCAGCGTCTCCGGCCGCGCAAGGATGCCTGTCTCGTCCGAGACGAGCGTCTTGTGGAACGGCTCGTCCGGGCGCGCGAGCTGGCGCTCCGTCTCCTCCACGGGGAGCCAGGCGCCGGCCTTCGTCACGCCGATCGGCACGACGTCGAAGCGTTCGCGCGCGGCCTCGATTACGGCCTGCGCGGAGACGACCGAGACCTCGTGCTCGCCGGACTCGCCGCCGAAGATCACGCCCAGCCGGAGCTTCTCAGCCATCGAAGCCCTCCCCGACCAGACCGACTTCGAGCTCAAGTTCGATGCCGTAGCGGTCTCGCACGCGCTGACGCGTTATGTCAACGAGGCCCTTCACGTCCGCTGCTCGGGCCTTGCCTACATTAAGGAAGAAGTTGCAGTGCTTGTCGGAAATCATCGCGTCGCCGATGCGATGCCCGCGCAGGCCGACTTCATCGATCAGGCGCCAGGCGGGGTGCTCCGGCGGGTTCTTGAAGATCGAGCCCGCGTTTCGCCCGCGCGGCTGCGCCTTCAGCCGCCGCGCGTCCAGGTCGCGCACGCGTTCGGTCAGCGCTTCGGTGTCGCCGGGCCAGAGGGTGAACTCGGCGGCGAGAACGATGCGGTCGCGGTACTGACCGCGCGTAAAGACGCTGCCCCGGTAGACGAGATCGAGCTGGTCCGCGGCGACCTCCTTGGCTGCGCCCGTACCGTTGACGACGTTGATCGAGCGGAGCACATCGCTCAGGCAGCCGCCATAGGCGCCCGCGTTGTAGACGACAGCGCCGCCCAGCGTGCCCGGGATGCCGCTGGCCCACTCTAGGCCAGCGTAGCCCTGCCGGGCGAGCGTGCGCGCCACGCCGGCGAAGCTCGCGCCGGACTCGACACGGAAGGTGAGGCCGCCCTGACCGTCCGGCTCGGGGCCGTGCACCGCCTTCGCGCGGTTCTCGATGACGACGCCGCGAATGCCGCCGTCGCCGACGACGATGTTGCTGCCGGAGCCGAGCACGAAGACGGGCGCGCCTTGCGCGCGGCAGACGATGGCGATGCGAGCAAGCTGGTCCGCGTTCTCAGCTACGACGTACACGTCGGCCGGCCCGCCGACGCCGAACGTCGTGTGGCGGGAGAGGGGCTCGTTCGTGCGCACCGTTGTGATTCGTTCGAGATCCGCGATCAGCTTCTCGGAACCTGAAGACACGAGAACCTGGGAACCGGCGCCTTGCGCGACCTGGTTCCCTGTCCCTTGTCCCTTGTTCCTGAGCACTTCGAGCACCAGCGGGCCGACGGCGTCCACGTCGCCGGCGCCGATCGTGAAGAAGACGTCGCCGGGACGCAGCAGGTCGAGCGCGACCTGCGTGGCTTCGTCGAACGTATCGACGTAGCGGGCGCGCGGCGCTTCGATCGCGTCGGCGAGCTCCCGCGCGTCCATGCCGTCCGATTCCGGCTCGCGGGCGGCGTAGGTGGCGAGCAACAGCAGCTCGTCGAGCCCGTCGAAGCAGGTGCGGAAGCCTTCGAGCAGGTACCGTGTGCGGCTGTACGTGTGCGGCTGGAAGAGCGCGACGATGCGCCTGCCCGGGAACCATGCCCGCGCGGCCTCGACGGTGTCGGCGACCTCCGTCGGATGGTGGGCGTAGTCGTCCATCACGACGACGCCGTCCGCCTCGCCGATGCGCTCGAAGCGGCGCCTGGCGCCCGCGTAGGCGCGCAGCGTCGCGCGCACAACGTCGTCCGGGATGTCGAGCTTGCGCGCGGCCACGATCGCGGCGAGCGCGTTCGAGACGTTGTGACGGATCGGGAGCGCGAGCTCGTACCGTCCGGCCACGTCGCCTTTGTGGAGCACGGTGAACGCCTGAGCGCCGTCCTGCAGGACTTCAACGTCGCGCGCCGTCCAGTCTGCGCCAGTGGCGAGGCCATACGTCTCGACCTCAGCCTGCAACGCCGTCGACGCGACGAGCTCGCGGAGCTTCGGGCTGTCGGCGCAGACGATCAACGCGGCGCCTGGCTTGACCTGCGACATGAACTGCCCGAACGCCTCGCTCAGCGCCTCGAACGAGCCGTAGATGTCGAGATGGTCCGGCTCGACGTTCGTGACGACGGCGAGGTCCGGATGGTACTCGAGGAACGCGCGGTCGAACTCGTCCGCCTCGACGACGATCTCGTTGCCCTCGCCGGGCGCGGCGTTCGCGCCGAGGTCGCGCACCTCGCCGCCCACCAGGTAGGTCGGCGAGCGGCCGGCGCGGACAAGCATCGAGGCGATCAGGCCGGTCGTTGTGGTCTTGCCGTGAGTGCCGGCGACGCAGACCGAGGAGCGGCCCTCCATCAGCCGGGCGATGAACTCGGCGCGCTTGAGCACCGGGACGCCGCGGCGTCGCGCCTCGACAAGCTCCGGGTTGTCGTCTTTGGCGGCCGACGTGGTCACCACAAGCTGCGCCTCGCCGACGTTTTCGGCGCGATGTCCTTCGAACACCGTCACGCCGAGCCCCTCGAGCGTGTCAGTCAGCGGCGAGCGGCGAGTGTCGGACCCCGTTACGGTGTGGCCCCAGGCGGCGAGGATGCGGGCGATGCCCGACAGGTGCATGCCACCGACGCCCACCAGGTGGACGCGCTCCGGAATGGCGAGCGGTCGTTCCGCCGTCACGCGGCCACCTCCGTCAGCAGTTCGGCGATGCGTCGCGCGGCATCCGGCTTCGCGAGGCGACGCATCGCTTCGCCCATCGCGCGCAGTTTCGTCTCGTCCGCGAGCAGCTCCCGCACGACATCGCTCAGCCGCGCAAGCTGCGTCTGCTCCAGCATGACGCCGGCGCCTTGCTCTTCCAGGTAGCGCGCGTTCGGGCTCTGGTCCCAGCCCTCGTAGACGCCGGGCACGAGCACCGCGGGCAGGCACGCCGCCGGCAGCTCACCGAGCGTCGAAGCGCCGGCGCGCATCACCGCGAGGTCGGCCGCTGCCATCGCACCGGCCATGTCATCGAGGTAGCCAAAGACGTGGTAGCGCTCACGCAGCGCCTCCGGCAGCCCGCCTTGGCGGGCGCGCACCTCGGCTTCGTCCGCGCGACCCGTCAGGTGCAGCACATTCGCCGCATCGAGCAGCGATTCGATCTGTTCCATCACCGCGCCGTTCAGCCGGTGGGCGCCCTGGCTCGCGCCGCTCACGAGGAGCACCTTCGCATCCAGCGGCAGGCCGAGGCGCTGCCGCGCTCCTTCGCGTGTGGCGACCCAGAACGAATCGCGCACCGGATACCCGACGACGACGCCTTTGCCGGCGGGCAGCTCGTCGAGCGAGCGTTCAGCGGTCGTCGCGACGCGCGTAGCGAGCCGCGAGAGCAGGCGCACCGCCCAGCCCGGGCGCACATCGGGCAGATAGACGACGAGCGGGCGGCGTCGCAGGCGAGCGGCGATGCCCACCGGCACGCTGGCGTAGCCGCCGGTGGCGAAGACGGCGTCGGGCCGGAAGCGGCCGAGCAGCCGCCAGGCCTGCGCCGTGCCGAGCGCGAGGTCGAGGAGGCTGCGCAGCGCCCGCAGCGGCGACTTGACGCGCAGGGGTCCGGCGCGCACTGCTTCGAAGGGCAGACCGGCGTCCGCGACGATCGTCTCGTCCATGCGGCCGCGCACACCGATGTAGAGCAGCTCGTGCGCGCCTGCCTGGCGGAGCGCTTCGCCGACCGCAAGGGCCGGGTAGACGTGGCCACCGGTGCCTCCACCTGAGAGGACCACCTTCACCTCGCTCCTCGCCGTCCCCGACGTTGGGGACGATCGGCTTCGTCCGTGTTCTCTTCCTCTTCTACGAGCGGCGGGCCGTTTGCGTACCGCGACACGCTCAGCAAGATCCCGACCGCCGCAAGCAGCGCCGCGAGCGCGGAACCTCCGTAGCTCAAGAAGGGCATCGGGATACCGGTCATCGGCATGGCGCGCGTGATGCCGCCGACGTTGATTAGCGCCTGGTACGCGATCCAGCTAATGATGCCCGTCGCCAGCAGCGCGCCGAAGTCGTCGCGGGCGTTCAGCGCGATGCGGAAGCCGCGGAAGACCAGCACGGCGAACAGGACCACGACGGCCATCGCGCCGATGAAGCCCAACTCCTCGCCGATGATGGCGAAGATGCCATCGGTGTGAGAGCCGGGGATGTAGAAGAACTTCTGCCGGCTCGCGCCGAGGCCCAGCCCTTCTATGCCACCACTGCCCAGGGCGATCAGGAGCTGGATCGTCTGGAAGCCGAGGCCCGCGGGATCGTCCTCAGCACGAATGAAGGCGAAGAGGCGGTCGGCGCGATAGCCGGACGTAAGGATAAGGAAGCTCGCCGCGACCCCGCCGATGCCCATCAGCGCCACGAGATGCGTGAGCGAGGCGCCGGCGATGAAAAAGAGCGTCATCGTGGTGAGTATTAGGATGGCCGCCGTGCCGGTGTCGGGCTCGAGGAGCACCAGGCCGGCGACGATGCCGACCATGAGCACAAAGGGCACGAAGCCGAGATAGAAGCTGCGTACGTCTGTGCCCCGCGCGGCGAGCCAGGCCGAGACGTAGATGATCAGCGCAAGCTTGGCGAACTCGCTTGGCTGCACCGGCGGCAGCGGCCCAATCGCGATCCAGCGGTAGGCGCCGTTGCGCTCCAGCCCGAGGCCGGGTACGAGCACCGCCATCAGCCCGACGATCGATGCGAGCATCAGGAGCGGGCTCAGCTTGCGCAGGATGGCGTAGTCCAGGCGCATCAGCACCACGAGCATGATCCCGCCGATCGCCGCCCACATCGTCTGGCGGGTGACGAAGTAGTGGGCGTCGTTAAAGGCGAGCAGGCCGAGCGCCAGGCTGGAGCTGTAGACCATGATCAGCCCCAGCACCACGAGTCCGGCGACGAGCCCGAGGAGCAGGTAGTCCGGGCGGCCCTTCATTGGAGGAGCGGTTTCGGCCAGGGCCATCGCTACCTCCTTCCCTTCGCGGCCAGGCGCCGCGCCTGACAGCGGAAGTCTTCGCCGCGCGCCTCGAAGTTGTCGTAGGCGTCGTAGCTCGTGCACGCGGGCGAGAGGAGCACGACATCGCCCGGCTTCGCGAGGCGGCGAGCTGCCTCGACGGCCTGGCCGAGCGTGTCGACTCGTTCGACCTGCGCCTCGCCGCCAGCCGAACGGAGTGCTTCTTCCAACAGCGGGCCAGCTTCGCCGAAACAGACGGCGGCCCGGCAGCGGGCGTGCGTCTCGCGTGCCAGCTCCTCGAGCGGGAGGTGCTTTTCGCGGCCCCCCAGCAGGAGCACGACCGGCTCCTTGAACGAGCGCAGGCCGGCGAGCGTGCGCTCGGGCGTCGTGGCGATGCTGTCGTTGTAATAGGAGACGCCGTTGCTGGCGGCGACGAGCTCGAGCCGGTGCGGCACGGCCTTGAACTCGCGCACGGCGCGCGCGACCGCCTCGGACGGCAGGCCGGCGGCGCAGGCGACGGCGACGGCGGCGAGCACGTTCGATACGTTGTGCGCGCCGCGGAGCGGTATCTCGCGAACGGTGAGCAGCTTCGTTTCGACGTGACCCTGGCGCCAGAGGATGTCGCCGTCCCGGAGGAAGGCGGCTCCGTCGCCGTTTGGCGGCCGGCGCGCGCTGAACCAGACCACCTGGCCACGCGCCTCCGTCACGAACGAGCTGGTCACCTCGTCGTCGAGATTCAGGACCGCGATGTCGTTCTTCGACTGCTCGCGCAGGATGCGCAGCTTAAGCGCCGTGTACTCGTCCCAGGTGTAGCGGTCCAGGTGGTTGGGGGTAACGTTGAGCACACAGGCGATGTGCGGGCCGCGCTCGGCCAGCTCAAGCTGTGTGTGGCTCAGCTCGAGCACGACCCACGTTTCGGGCGTGATCTCGTCAAGCAGGCCCAGCAGCCCGACGCCGATGTTCCCGCCCACGACGTGCCTGCGACCGGCGGCGGCGAACATCGCTGCCACCAGAGAGGTGGTGGTCGTCTTGCCGCTGCTGCCTGTGATGCCGATCACGGTGCCCTCGCAGCGTTCGAGGAAGAGGCGGGTCATCGAGCTGATTGGAACGCCCTTCTCGCGCGCCGCCTCTACGGCGGGCAGCGTCAGCGGCACCCCCTGAGAGACGAAGAGCATCTCGGAGGCGGCCGCCTCATCGACGCGGTTCTCGCCCAGCGAGAACTGGACCGGCAGGCCGTCGAGCTCCTGGATACGGCGGGCGAGGGCTTCGGGCGGCTTCGAATCGGAGACAGTGACAGAAGCGCCCTGGGACGCGAGGTAGCGTACCAGGTCGACGCCCTCGATTCCGAGGCCTAGAACTGTCACACGCTTTCCCACCAGGAACTCTCGATCACCTGTCATAGCACTTTCTCACTACTCTGTCAAGGCGAGGGCGATCCCCAGAAGCGCGCCCACGGCTCCGACGAGCCAGAACCGCAGCACGACCTGAGTCTCGGCCCAGCCGGCGAGCTCGAAGTGGTGGTGAAGCGGCGCCATCTTCAGCACCCGCTTCCCGGTGAGCCGGAACGAGCCGATCTGGGCGATATTCGACAACCCTTCGGCGACAAGGACGATGCCAACGATGGGCAGCAGGAGCCACCAGCCAGTCATCAGCGCAACGACGGCCAGACCGGCGCCAAGCGGCAGGGCGCCCGATTCGCCCATGAAGACGCTTGCCGGATGGGCGTTGTGCCAAAGGAAGCCGATCAGCGCCCCCACGACCGTGAAGCAGAAGATCGCGAGGTACGTCTGGCCCTGAAGCCCGGCGATTACGCCGTACGCCCCGTAGGCGAGCGCCATCAGGCCGCCAAGCAGGCCATCGAGGCCGTCCGTGATGGCCGTAGCGGTGGTCGTCGCGGCGACGACGAGCACGGCGATGGCGACGAACCCGGCGTTCATCTCGTAGCTGTGGCCGCCGGGCAACAGCATGAAGTGCTCGTCGAGGGCGAACGCGAGCACCAGCCCCACAACCAGCCCTACCGCGACGAAGAGCCCCTCCTTCACGACGAAGCCCATGCGCTCGTGGCCGCCGGTCGCGCTCGCTCTACCGACGAGCGTGCGGCGGTCGTCTGCGATGCCGAAGAGGCCGGTCGCGATCATTACGCCGAGGGGCAGCAGCACGGGCAGGTGCCCGACCACGTTGCTCGCGAGCGTGACAGCAACGATCGTCGCGACGACGAACGCGCCGCCCATGGTCGGCGTGCCTGTCTTCGCCTGGTGGGACTGCGGGCCTTCCTCGCTGATCGCCTTGACGATGCCGAGGCGGCGCAGCAGCGCGACCGTCTGCCATCCTACCAGGGCGGAGACGACGCTTGCGGCGGAACCGATGACCAGCGCGCGGACCATCGTCACTCCTTCAGGACGTCGAGCAGCGTCTCGAACGCCATCGCGCGCGAGCCCTTCACGAGTACGACGTCGTCCGGGCGCAGGTCAGCGGCGATCGCTTCGCCTGCCGCTTCATTCGCGGGCCAGTGATGCGTCGACCTGTGTCCGGCAGCAATCGCTGCCTCGGCGATGACCGCGCCGAGATCGCCGACCGTGTGAATGACGTCAGCCGCCTCCGCGGCCCGCTGGCCGACGAAGACGTGGCTCTCTCGCTCTGCCGGGCCCAGCTCCTTCATGTCACCGAGCAGCGCGATGCGCCGGCCCGGGATCTCGGCGAGCAGATCGAGCGCCGCCGCCATCGACGCCGGGCTCGCGTTGTAGGTATCGTCGATGATCGTCGCGCCGTTGCGCCCGCGCACGGTCCGCACGCGCAGGGGCACGTCGACGCGCTCCAGCGCTCGTGCGACCTCGCCGAGCGACATGCCATCGGCGAGAGCGACGGCGGCGGCGGCGAGCGCGTCCGACACGATGTGGCGGCCGGGCAGCGAGGTCTTCGTGAGCGCGCTCTCGCCTCGCCAGTGGAGCCGGAACGCCACGCCCTCCAGCCCCCGGCTCGCGATCTCGCTCGCGCGCACGTCAGCCTCGTCGGACGTACCGAAGAAGAGCGGGCGAGCGCGCGTTCGGTCCGCCATCGAGCGCACGAGAGGATCGTCGGCGTTGAGCACCGCGAAGCCGTGGGGCGGCAGGCTCTCGAGCAGCTCCGCTTTCGCGGCGGCGATCGCTTCCAGGCTGCCGAGCTGCTCCATGTGCGTCGGGCCCACGTTCGTCACCACGCCGATCTCGGGCCGCGCGATCTCGCAGAGGAGGCGGATCTGGCCCGGGCCGCGCATCGCCATCTCCAGAACGGCGCGGCGGTGGCGCTGCGTCAGCTCGAGCAGCGTGAGCGGCAGGCCGATCTCCGTGTTGTAGTTCGCCTCGTTCTTGAGCACGGGATAGCGCGTGGCGAGGATAGCGGCGGTGATCTCCTTCGTCGTCGTCTTGCCGACCGTGCCGGTGACGCCGATCACCTTCGCGCGACGGCGGTCCCGGCGGCCGGCGGCGAGACGCTGCAGCGCGGCGAGGGTGTCGCTCACGACGAAGACGCCGACGCCTTCCGGCAGGCCCGACGGCGCTTCGTTCACGACAACGCCGCGCGCGCCGCGCGCGACCGCGTCGGGGACGAAGCGCTGGCCGTCGTCGCGTTCGCCGCGCAAGGCGAAGAAGAGATCGCCTCGACCGGCCTGGCGCGAGTCGATCACCGGCCGGCGGAAGCGCGCGGCGCCAGGGCGTCGCTCGATCAGGAGCGACCCGAGGCTCTCAGCAATTTCGCTCGCAGTGATCATGTCGAGTGTGAGCTACGGTCCGGCGTCCACGAGCGCCGGGTCGGGCGCGACGCCGAGGTAGGTGAGGATCTGAGGCGTCAGCGTGCGAAAGATCGGCGCGGCAACGACGCCGCCGAGGCGATCGTCCTGCGGCTCGTCGACCTTCACCAGCATGATAAAGCGCGGCGCCTCGACCGGCGCGAACCCGATGAAGGATGCGATGGTCGTCGAGCGGTCCGTGAAGGTGCTGGTGCCGGTCTTCCCGCCTACCGAGTAGCCGTGCACCCGGGCGAGGTGGTTGGGAACGCCCTCCACCACGGCATTCAGCATCTCCACTAGCGTTCGAGAGGTCTCCGGAGACACCGCCCGCCGTACGACCACGGGTTCGAAGCTGCGCGGGCCGTCAGGACCGACCACCTCCTTCACGATGTAGGGTCGCATGAGGAGGCCGCCGTTGACAAGGGCGGACACGGCCGTGATCATCTGGAGCGGCGTCGCGGCGATGCTCTGGCCGAAGCTGCCCGTCGCCAGGTCGGACGGGTACCAGCCGTCGTCCGTGTTGGTGCGGAACATGCCCGTCCCCTCGCCCGCCAACCCGACGTCCGTTGCCTCGCCGAAGCCGAAACGCTGCACGTAGTCGTAGAAGTTGTCAGCGCCAAGCAGGCCGCTGAGCCAGACAGCGCCCGTGTTCAGGCTGTACTGGAGGATCTGCGTGGCCGTCACCGTGCCCCGCGAGCTGTAGTCCCAGTTGTGGATCGTCGCGCCCTGCACGCGCGCGACGCCGCTGTCATAGAAGGTGCTGTTCGGTGTGACCAGGCCCAGATCGATCGCCGCGGCCATGGTCACCGTTTTCATCAGCGAGCCGGGCGGGTACGTGTCGGTGACGGCGCGGTTGCGATAGAGGTCGGCCTGGGCCGGGTCGTTGAGGTTGAGCGCGCTCAGCTTGAAGCTCGGGCGGCTCGCCATCGCCATGATCTCACCGGTCATCGGGTCCATGACGATGACCGAGCCGCCGGTCGCCTTGTGCTGTTCGATCGCTTTGTCCAGCTCGATCTCCACCAGCCGCTGAATGTAGCGGTCGATGGTCAGGCGTACGTCGCCGCCGGGTACGGGCTCGCCACCGAGCTTTCGGCCGAACGGGATCGGATTGCCGATCGCGTCCCGCTCGAAGTAGACCTCGGCGGGCACGCCGCCCAGCTCGGCGTCGAAGTCGGACTCGAGGCCGGTAAGCCCCGTCTGGTCGCGCCCGACGAACCCGAGCAGCGTCGACGCCACGTCCCCCTCCGGATAGAAGCGCAGGCTCGTCTCCACCGCCTTAACGCCCGGCGGCGCGTCGTCGATGAGCTGGAGGCCCTTCGTCGCATCCAGCGAGCGCGCGGCCAGATAGTCGCCCTGGTCCTGCCCGCGGACGTCCAGCACAAGCTTAGCCGGGTCTCGCCCGAGCACCGGCGCGAGCGCGGCGGCGCCGCGAATGGCCGTCGCGTCATCGCCCCAGGTCCGCGGATCGACATAGATGTCGAAGGCTGCCACGGTCGTGGCGAGCGGGTAGCCGTTGCGGTCGAGGACTGCGCCACGCGGCGCGCGCACGATCGTGCGATGAAGGTGCTCCTCCTCGGCCTGCTGGACGTAGTAATCGTGGTGGAGGAGCTGCACCTGTACGAGGCGCGCGACGATCCATCCCGTGCCGGCGACGAGGAGCAAGATCAGAAGGAGCAGCCGCCAGCTCAGGCGGCTATTGCGGCGTGCCATCCCTCTCTCCTCCGACGGCCCGAATCCGGGCCGCCGTGGCGCTCCGGCGGCCATGCCGGGCCGTCGCAGTGCTGGCGTTAGCTAGAACGGGAGGACGCGGAGCAGGTCTCGCCACCAGGATGAGTCCTGCTCTTCTGCCTCGAGTTCGTCAGTTGACGAGGTACGAGCGCCAAGCTGTTGGTCCGCCGGCGGCGGCGCCACGTTCACCAGGACGGACGACCGCTCTTGGGGAGGCGCCAGCCCCAGCCGCTCCGTTGCGTCTCGTTCGATCCGGTCCAGCGATTGGAGCGCCGCAACGTCCCGCTCCAACTCGCGGACGTGCGCCAGCCGCTCCAGGCGCTGCTGTTCGAGTGACTGGATATCGAAGCTCGTCGTCGCCAGCCCGGACACGAGCATCATGCGCGCCATTGAGATGACGACGACGGCCACGCCGGCGATGATGGCGATGGAGACCGGGCTGAGCTGCAGCCTGACGAGCGGTTGGGCGCGAGCGAAGGTGCGGCTAAGAACGGCCACGGCGCCCGCCTCCTACGCGGCCGCCGGCAGGCGCTCCGCGACGCGGAGCCGGGCGCTCCGGCTGCGGGGGTTGCGCGTGACCTCATCGTGCGCAGGGCGGACCGCGCCCCGGCTGACCCGGCGAAGCGTCGCCTTGTGGGCGCACGTGCAGACCGGCTGGCGCGGCGGGCAGATGCAGTCCCGCGACTCGCGCTGGATGAACGTCTTGACGAGGCGGTCTTCCAGCGAGTGATAGCTGATCACTGCCAGCCGGCCAAGGTCGCCCAGGAGGCTGCAGGCCTGTGGAAGCGCGGCATCGAGGCTGAGGAGCTCCTCGTTCACCGCAATCCGGAGGGCCATGAACATCCTGGTGGCGGGGTGGGTCTGGCGTCCTGCCCTCCCGCCTGCAGCCTCCAAGGCGACCTTGGCGAGTTCTAGCGTTGTCTTGAGCGGGCGTCGCTTCACGATGAGCCGGGCGATCCGCCGCGACCCCGTCTCCTCGCCGTAGCGCCAGAGCACGTCGGCGAGGTCCCGCTCCGAGTAGTCGTTGACGATCTGGGCCGCCGTCAGCTTCTGGCTAGGGCTGAAGCGCATGTCCAGCGGTCCTTCGAGCTGGAAGCTGAAGCCGCGTTCGGCGGTTTCGACCTGCATCGATGACAGGCCGAGGTCCAGCAGCACGCCGTGCACGGGCGCGAAGCCGATCTCGCGGCAGAGGCGCTCGAGCTCCGCGAAGCTCCCCTCGATCAGACGGACGTCCGCGCCGAAGCGCTCCAGCCGCCGGCTCGCGATGTCGAGCGCCTGCGGGTCGCGGTCGAGGCCCAAGAGCGCGCCTCCGGGCGACGCTGCCTCCATGATCGCCTCGGCATGGCCGCCTGCGCCCACGGTCGCGTCCACATATCGGCCGCCTGGCCGCACGTTCAGCGCGGCGAGCGACTCGCGCAGCAGAACGGGCTGGTGGTCGACGGCCGTGGGACTCATGACGGCCCGCGCCTTCTGCGCGATGCCGGAGCGGGCTGACGGCGCTTCGCCATGGCGTCGGCGAAACGTCGCGGGTTCCAGATCTCGAGCCATTCGCCGGTACCGGCGACGATCACCGCGTTCTCCAGGCTGGCGTACGTCCGCATGGGGCCGGGGATCAGGATTCGTCCCTGCCGGTCCAGCTCCACAGCCATGCAGTTGGCGAAAAAGTCGCGCCGGTCCTCCCGGCCTTCCTGCTCCGTCGATGGCTTGCTGGTGTAGAGCTGCGCCTCGCGCTGGAAGCTCTCGCCGGTAAAGAGACGCAGACAGGAGTCCGGCCCTTCGTTGAGCCAGGCTTCCTCCGTAAAGGCGTTGCGATAGCGCGGCGGCACCGGTACCCGGCCCCGCTCGTCCATCGCGTACTCGAAGCGGCCTGCAAAGACCTGCACTGCCCGACTCTCCCACCAGCAACCTCCGCGACGCCCCCCGCCGCCGGTCGT
>JBBEBM010000033.1:0-6525 GCA_040882355.1 Dehalococcoidia bacterium
TAGCCCATCGCCCTTCGCCCATCTGTTATAGTACCCTTCACACCCTGACAAGGAGAGACGAGCCGTGAGCTTCCAGATCCGTCCCATCACGCCCGAGGAGTTCGAGCCGTTCGCGAGGGCGAACGCGGCTGGCTTTAGCAACGACCTCTGGCTGGCGCACATGGACGGACCGCCCAGCTACTTCGAGTGCGACCGCTCGCTCGGGGTGCTGGACGGCGAGGAGTTCGTCGGCACGACGAGCATCTTCTCGTTCGACACGACGGTGCCGGGCGGAGGCGCGCTGCCGACGGCGGGCGTCACCTGGGTCTCGGTGAAACCGACGCACCGTCGCCAGGGCATCCTGGGCCAGATGATGCGCCGCCAGCTCGTCCACGTGCGGGAGCGCGGCGAGCCGATTGCCTCGCTGTGGGCGTCGGAGAGCATCATCTACGGCCGCTTCGGCTACGGGCTCGCCGCCGACACGCTCGACCTCGAGGTCGAGCGGCTGCGCGCGAGCTTCGCCCACGAGCCGCCGTCGTCCGGGCGCGTGCGGATGATCGACCGCGACGGGGCGCTCGCCTCGTGGCCCGCCGTCTACGACGCGGTGCGCGCCCAGCACCCCGGCCTCCACAGCCGGAGCGAGGCGTGGTGGAAGGACAAGACGCTGCCGGAGAAGGACATACCCGGGGGCGGCGGTTTCACCGGCCGCTTCTTCGTCCAGTACGAAGAAGACGACCGTCCACTGGGCTACGCTCGCTATCGGGTGCGGCACGCCGGCGAGAACGGCCTCGCGAACGGCACGCTGGCGGTGCAGGAGCTGATGGCCGCGACCGACGGCGCCTACGCGGCGCTCTGGCGCTACCTGTTCGGCGTCGACCTGATCGGGACCGTGCAGGCGCGCCTTCGCCGCAGCGACGAGCCGCTGCGCTACATGCTCGCCGACCCTCGCCGCCTCATTCGCCGTCCCGCCGACAGCCTCTGGGTGCGGATCATCGACCCGGTCGTCGCGCTCGAAGGCCGTCGCTACGCCAGCGAGGGACGCCTCGTGCTGGACGTGCGCGACGCGTTCTGCCCGTGGGTCGAGGGACGCTACGAGTTGGAGGGCGGGCCCGCCGGCGCGACCTGCCGGACGACGACCGCCGAGCCGGACGTGTCGTTGAGCGCCGCCGACCTGGGCGCGGCGTACCTGGGCGGGACGCGCTTCGGCACGCTGCAACGCGCGGGACGCGTCGAGGGCGACTCGAAGGCCGTCCATCGCGCCGACGCGATGTTCGCCTGGGACCCGCTGCCGTGGTGCCCGGAGGTATTCTAGGGAGTCCGCCTGCGGCGGGCGACTCACCCAGACAACTCACATAGCGATGTTTGTCCTTCCCACCCGCCCGCCCAGAAGAGTAAATGCGACTGGGGGACACCCCCAGACCCCGGCAGCGGGGCTCCGCCCCTCTGCACTCCCCGTAAGCACTCGATTCGCGAAGTCTCGGACAAGTCGACCCGAGGTCGCAGGAACGGAGCTCAATGATCGATACCGCCCTCGCCGAAGCCGACTACTGCTACCTGACGACGACGGGTCGGGTGAGCGGGAAGCCGCACGAGATCGAGATCTGGTTCGGGCTGCGCGGCGACACCCTCTACATGCTCTCGGGCGGGGGCACGCGCGCCGACTGGGTGCGCAACATCAAGAAGGCGCCTGCCGTCAAGGTTCGCATCGGCGAGACGACGTTCGCGGGCACGGCGCGCATCATCGAGGGGACGGAGGAGGACGAGACAGCGCGCAGCTTGCTCGTCGAGAAGTACAGCCCGGGCTACAGCGGCGACCTCTCCGGCTGGCGCCGGACGGCGCTGCCGGTGGCCGTCGACCTCGGAGGCTAGCGCGCGCCGGGCTTCAGCTCGCCCAGCAGCCGGCGTGAGGTCTCGCTGATCTCGTCGACGGCGCGGTCGAAGGCGTCAGTGTTGGCGCGCGACGGCTGGCGGTAGCCGCTGATCTTGCGCACGAACTGCAGCGCCGCCGCCGCGACTTCATCGTCGCCGGCGACCTCGTCGGCGCGCCTTAGCTGCTTGATGCTGCGGCACATGCCCCGATGGTAGCACGAGCCGGAGCGCCGGAGGAGCGGCTGCTAGTCGTCGCCGCGCCAGCCGAGACGGGTCGTCACCCGGAGATCCCCCTGCTTGGTAGGTGAAGCGACCTGCCTGGCCAGATCTTCGGCCTGACGCTCAACCGAGGGCCGCTCCAGCGTACGCTTGGCATCGTACGTGCGACGCAGGTCCTCGTTCCCCAGTACTTCATACGCCTGGTTCAGCTCCGCCACACGTTTCGGCGAAGCGCCGAAGGCGGCGCGCCAGTAGGCGGCCTCGATCTCTTTGAAACTGGCGTTTGGCGCAACGCCGATGACGCGATAGTAGTCCAACGCGATACTCCCTTCCAATGTGGATCATCTCGCAGTGACGGACGCCATGAGCCCGCCGCCGTCGAGGACCTGGCGCAGGCGTGGCAGTGTTGCCGTGGGTGGTGGTCTGGTGCGTGAAGTGCGGTAGTGCGCGCCTGCGTCGCAGGCAGGGCAACGGTCCGTCCCGCCGGGCGGCCGCTCGCCTCTAGGTCTCCATACGTTGGGCGCACGTGGGAGCGACCTCCTACCGTACTACCTTCGGCTGATGCGCGGAGATCTGTCGCCACGGAGGCGACTACATCGCCTTCGGCCAGCCGAGGCGCCTGGTGAAGCTGAGCGAGTCGTCCGGCTCCTCGACTTGCACGTTCGCCTGAGTCTTTCGCTCCGAGGGCGCGGGCTCGGGGTTGGCCTGCGCCATCAACGGGGCCGGGGACACGTCCGCCGGCGCAGTGCGGGGCTCCTCGCGTGCGAGCTCAGCCTTCGCCTTGTGGGGTGACCCAGCGGGCGCTGGCTCAGCCCGGGCTGGTCCGTTTGACGGCTCAGGACCCGCTACTCCGACCTGCTGCTCAGCTTCGACGCGGTCCGCCGGCTGGAGCTGCGCCATCACTGGTGTCGGCGGTGCGCTTACCGGCTCCGGGCGAGGCTCCACCACGTGGCCAGCGTCCGCCCACTGGGCATCATACGCGCGCCGCCGCTCCTCGTTGTTTAGCGCTTCGTAAGCCTTGTTCAGCTCGGCGCGCTGCTCATCGGTGGCGGCGCCTCGCGCCAAACGCCAGTAGCCGGCTCCGATCTCCCGGAAGTCGGCGCTGTGCGGCACCTCGAGAACCTCGTAGTAGTCCGCGTTGTTCACCTTCAGTGCCAATGGATCCTCCAAACTGGGGCGGGGGTGAGGTGCTCTCTAGGCAGCGCCACGACTTGCCCTTGCCGGCCCTGCCGCCCCGTCGCCGCCTCCACGCACACGGCGGAGGTCGTCGCCTTCAGTTCCCTACCTAAGTAGCATCGGCAGGCGGGCCGCTAATCCGCTGCGCGTCCGGAGCGCGGCTGTCAGACGCTGGGCCAGCCGAGACGGGCCATGAGGCCGCCAACCCCGCCGGACTGAACGGTGAGCGTCTCGGCCTGGCTCTCGATGGAGGGCCCGATGAGAGCGCGCTGGGCGTCGTAGGCCCGGCGACGCGCTTCGTCGCCCAGCACCTCGTAGGCCTCGTTCAGCTCGGCGACGCGCTCGCCGGGTGCGGCGAAGGCGAGGCGCCAGTACGCCGTCTCGATCTCCCGATAGGCGGCGGTGGGCGCAACACCCAGGGCGCTGTAGTGGTCTGGCAGGGCCGGCCTGCGGCCATTCTTGGTGGGTATGCTCATCGCCCTATCCAACGAAGGGAACGTCGAGGGCGTTTCAGTCCAGCGCTGCGAGCGCCGCATCCTCCGCCGCGTAGTCGAACCACTCCGGCTTGCCCGTGGGGCGGTGAGCGCGCTCCCACTCGATGGCGCGGCGGAGCCCTTCGTCCCGTGAGACAGCCGCCGCGTGGCCCAGCTCATCGCGGATGCGGGTGGTGTCGCAGACCAGGTCCTGCGCGTAGTCGCCACCGGGCGGCGTCAGGTGCCCGGGCAGGCGCTCACGCGGCAGCGCCACGACACGCCCAGCCCGCGGCGCGGCCCAGCGACTCGACCCACCCGGCATAGGTGAGGGCTTCCGCGTCACCGACGTTGTAGACGCGGCCCGCCGCGCGCTCGTCCGTCGTCGCCAACGCAATCGCCGCCGCGACGTCCCCGACGTAACCGCGCGTCCAGCGCCTGCGCGCCACGTCATCCGCGAGCACGATCGCCGGGCGGCCGTCGTCCATCCGTTTCAGATCGATGAAGAGCCGGTGCTGGTAATCGGCAGGGCCGTAGACCATCGGCAGGCGGAGCACGGTGCCCGCTACGTCCGGGCTGCTCATCACCGCGCGCTCGACGAGGAGCTTCTCGTAGTCGTCCAGTCCGCGCCCCTCGCCTCGATACGGGTAGAGGCGCTCGCGCAGCGGGGCGTCTTCGGTGAGGGGGACTGGTTCCGGCGGGCCGGGCTCCGTGCCGTGGAAGCGCCCGTACGCGCGGTAGACGTCCATGCTGCTGACGGCGACGATCCGCAGGGGGACGCCGCGGACGGCATCCAGGGCGATACGCGCCTCACCTTCGGTGTACGCCGCCATGTCGAGGGCCACGTCCGGCCCGAAGCGCCGGACCGCATCGCGGAGGTCCGGTAGGCGCGCGCGGGCGCCGTGCAGGTGCTCGACTTCCGATGGCAGGCCGGCCTCGGTCTCGCCTCGATGGAAGACAGCGATGCTATGGCCGAGCCCGACCAGCCTTCGAACAACCGGCGGGCCGATGAAGCGAGTGCCTCCGATAACGAGGATGCGCATGGCGGATGCATGGTAGCGCGGCCTCGACCATGCCGGCGGGGTAGGCGAAGCCGCCCTGCGGTACCGCGACGTATCTTGACAGCTTGCTTCCCTTGACAGAATATGCTGTGCTATTATGGCGAAGCTGCCCCGGCTTTGATCCGACGTACCCCCCGTCACGGCAGGCGAGCCGGCCGCACCCAAAGACGCCAAGGAGGACCGCGCTACGTTGACCACTGATTCGCAAGCTGAGACGCCGGTTGGAGGGGTCGGCGAAGAGAGCTCCGACATGGGCGCCCTGCTCGAAGGGAGTCTCGACTACAAATCCGCTGAGCGCGGCGAGATCGTTGAAGGCACCGTGATGAGCCTGGAGCGCGAGGGCGTCCTCGTCGACGTCGGCTCGAAGTCCGAGGGCATCATCCCGCGCAACGAGATGCACTCCCTGGGTCCGAACGCCTCGCTCGAGCCCGGCGAGAAGGTGCTCGTCTTCGTCATGCAGTCGGAAACGGGCGAGGGCCAGATCCTCCTGTCGATCGACAAGGCGCGCGGCGAACGCGGTTGGCGCACGCTGCAGGACCGCTTCGAAAGCGGCGAGAGCTTCGAGGGACAGGTGACGGGCTACAACCGCGGCGGGCTGCTCGTGAACGTGGAGGGTGTGAACGCCTTTGTGCCGCTGTCGCAGCTCGTCGGGCTGCGGCCGGAACGCGGCGAGAACAACGGCGGCAACAGCCTGGCCGACGCGGTCGGGCGCACGCTGCGGCTGAAGGTGATCGAGATCAACCGCCGGCGCAACCGTGTGATCCTGTCGGAGCGGGCCGCGCTGCAAGAGTGGCGCATGATCCAGAAGGAGCGCCTGATCCAGGAGCTGCGCGAGGGCGACATCCGGCGCGGCCGGATCAGCAGCGTGCGCAACTTCGGCGTTTTCGTCGACCTGGGTGGCGCGGACGGCCTCGCGCATCTCTCCGAGCTTTCGTGGGAGCGTGACAAGTCGCCGATGGAGCTCTTCAAGGTAGGCGACGAGGTCGACGTCTTCGTGACCAAGGTCGACCCGGAAAACAAGAAGATCGCCCTGAGCCTGCGGCTGGCTAACCCGGGGCGGTGGGACGAAGTCGTTTCCAAGTACCAGGAGGGGCAGGTGGTGCCGGGCCTGGTGACGAAGGTCGTCACGTTCGGTGCGTTCGCGCGCATCGAAGGTCCTGTCGAGGGCCTGATCCACGTCTCGGAGCTCGTCGACCGGCGCATCGGCCACCCGAAGGAGGTCGTGCGCGAGGGCGATCTGCTTCCGCTGAAGATCGTGCGCATCGAGCGCGACCGGCACCGGCTGGGGCTAAGCCTGCGTCGCGGACGCGAAGACGGCGAGACGATGGGCTTCGTGTTCACCGACGGCGGTGAGGTGCTCTCCGTGCCGGACGACATCCGCAAAGAGTTCGAGGAGCGCGAAGGGCCGATCTCGCAGCTCACGCGGACCTTTGAAGAAGAGCAACCCGCCGCGGCCGTATCCGAAAGGCCGCCGACGGCTGTGGAACAAGCTGCCCCTGAAGCCGCGGCCCCCATACTGGAAGCGCCCGCCGCCGAGGTCGCGCCAGCCGTCGAGGTGCGGGAAGAGCCGGCGTCCGCTATGCAAGAAGCGTTCGCTCAGGCTGGAGCGCTGGCGACTGAGGAGCGGAGCGCAGAAACCGATGCGGCTCCTGAGGCCGTTGCCGGGGCTGAGGTCGAGGCCGATGCCGCCACGGACGAGGCTGCCGCTCCCGCCGTCGCGGAGGCGACGGCCGATTACGAGGAGCCGGCCG
>JBBEBM010000033.1:6625-18965 GCA_040882355.1 Dehalococcoidia bacterium
TCGCGCAGGCTGCGGCCGACAACGAGGAGCCGGCCGTCGCGCAGGCTGCGGCCGACAACGAGGAGCCGGCCGTCGCGCAGGCTGCGGCCGATCACGAGGGGGGTCCGATCGCAGCAGCGGTCGATGGGCCGCCTCCGGAGCTGATGGAATCACCACCCGAACCTGTGCCCGCTGCGGAGGCGCCTGAGGGCGCAATCGCGAGCGACGAAGCTGCCGGCGAGACAGCGGCTGAAGAGCCGGACGCAGTGCCGGTCGCCGAGGCCTCCGGGCAAGCCGGAGGCGAGGAGGGAGAGGAGGCTCAAACCCTGTAACCGTAGGCAGCGCTCCAGCGTTCTGGACTTCGCAACGAACCGTGTGATAAGGTGAAAATGGAGTTCTAGGGAGTTGTTTTGATGGCTGATCGGTTCGACAAATTCACGGAGCGCGCCCGCAGGGTTTTGACGCTGGCCCAGGAAGAGGCCCAGCGTTTTAATCATAACTACATCGGCACGGAGCACCTGCTGCTCGGCCTCGTCCGCGAGGGCGACGGCGTGGCCGCGAAGGTCCTCTCGAACCTGGGCGTCGAGCTCACGAAGGTGCGCTCCGCCGTCGAGTTCATCATCGGGCGGGGCGAACAGACTGTTCGCGGTGAGATCGGCCTAACGCCGCGCGCCAAGAAGGTGATCGAGCTGGCGGTCGACGAAGCGCGCCGCCTCAACCACAACTACATCGGCACGGAGCACCTGCTGCTCGGCCTCGTCCGCGAGGGCGAAGGCATCGCGGCGAGCGTGCTCGAGAGCCTCGGCGTGAACCTCGAGCGCGTCCGCGCCGAGACGACACGGATCCTGTCGCAGAGCATGCCTCAGGGCGCCGGCTCAGGCGCACGCAGCTCGACGCGCACACCAACCGTCGACCAGCTTGGCATGGACCTCAGCGCCGCCGCGCGCCAGGGCAAGCTGGACCCGGTCATCGGACGCGAACGCGAGATAGAGCGCGTGATCCAGATCCTCTCGCGCCGGACCAAGAACAACCCGATTCTGATCGGCGAGCCGGGCGTCGGCAAGACGGCCATCGCCGAGGGCCTCGCGCACCGCATCGTCGCCGGCGACGTGCCGGAGACGCTCTCCGGCAAGCGCCTGGTGACGCTCGACATCGGCGGGCTGGTCGCGGGCACGAAGTACCGCGGCGAGTTCGAGGAGCGGCTGAAGAAGGTCATCGATGAGCTGAAGAACTCCGGAAACTGCGTGCTCTTCATCGATGAGATGCACATGCTGGTGGGCGCCGGCGCCGCGGAAGGCGCTGTGGACGCCGCCAACATCCTGAAGCCGTCGCTCGCCCGGGGCGAGCTGCAGTGCATCGGCGCGACGACGCTCGATGACTTCCGCAAGTACATCGAGAAGGACGCGGCGCTAGAGCGGCGCCTGGCACCAGTGCTGGTCGAAGAGCCGTCGGTCGAGGAGACGATCGAAATCCTGCACGGCGTCAAGGAGCGCTACGAGGCGCACCACAAGCTCGCCATCAGCGACGAAGCGCTGCGGGCGGCCGCCGAGCTGTCCGCTCGCTACATCGCCGACCGCTTCCTGCCCGACAAGGCGATCGACCTGGTCGACGAGGCGTCGTCCCGCGTGCGCATCAAACGCTCGGCGACGCCCCCTTCGCTCAAGGAGGCGCTACGCGGGCTGGAGAGCCTTCGCAAGGAGAAAGACGCCGCGATCAGCTCGCAGCAGTACGAGTACGCAGCCGAGCTGCGCGACCGCGAGGTGAAGCTCCAGGAGAAGATCGAGCGGATGGAGGAGGAGCTCGGCACGACGGAGGTCGCCGAGGCCCCCATCGTCACCGAGGCGGACATCGCCGACGTGGTCGCGATGTGGACGGGCATTCCTGTCGCCCGCATCGCCAGCGAAGAGCAGACGCGCCTCCTGCACATGGAGGAGGCGCTGCACGAGAAGGTGATCGGCCAGGATGAGGCGATCACGACGATCGCAAAGGCGATCCGCCGCTCGCGCGCCGGCCTGAAGGACCCGAAGCGCCCCATCGGCGTGTTCATGTTCCTGGGGCCGACAGGCGTGGGCAAGACGTACCTGCCACGCATGCTCGCCGAGTTCCAATTCGGCAGCGAGGATGCCATGATCCGGCTGGACATGTCGGAGTTCATGGAAAAGCACAACGTCTCGCGCCTCGTGGGGGCGCCGCCCGGCTACATCGGCTACGACGACGGCGGCCAGCTCACCGACGCCGTGCGCCGCAAGTCCTACTGCCTGATCCTGCTCGACGAGATCGAGAAGGCCCACCCGGACGTCTTCAACACGCTGCTCCAGATCTTCGACGACGGCCACCTGACCGACGCGAAGGGCCGCAAGGTGGACTTCCGCAACACGGTCATCGTGATGACGAGCAACGTCGGCTCGGACCTGATCCGCAAGGAGACGGGGCTGGGCTTCGGCGTGAAGCGCGAAGAGGCCCAGACCACCGACGAGCAGTTCCAGAAGATGAAGGGGAAGGTGCTGGACGAGCTGAAGCGTGTCTTCCGGCCCGAGTTCCTCAACCGGCTGGATGCCACCGTGGTCTTCCACGCACTGGGCAAGGAGCACATCCGCCACATCGTCGATCTGCTGATCAAGGAGGTCGAGAAGCAGCTCCTGATCAAGGGCGTGACGCTGGAGGTCTCAGAAGCAGCCAAGGATTGGCTGGGCGAGAAGGGCTACGACCACGTCTTCGGCGCGCGGCCGCTGCGCCGCGTGATCCAGGACGAGATCGAGGACCGCCTCTCCGACGCGCTCCTGCAGAACCAGTTCTCCGAGGGCGACCGCGTCCTCATCGACATGGAGGACGGCGTGGTCACGCTGAAGAACGTGCCGACAGAGGAGCCCGCGCTGGCGTAAGCCTCAGTTCGAACGAACACCACAAGCGGCAGGTCTGAGACCTGCCGCTTTGTTGTCACCATCGACGCTAGCGGGTGCCTTCGATCTCTTCGCAGTACGCGGTGCCGAATTGCAGTGTGCCGTCATCTGCAAAGTGCACGGGGAAGGACACGGTTGGTTCTCCCACTTCCAGGGCGCCCGGAGAAACGTTCTCTATGGGATCGCCGTGCTTCACGCGGCCCTTCGCATCGCCCGCCACGATCCACCGCACCCGGCCGTCCTCAATCCGACGGACGCATCGAAGTAGCACCGCTGAACGATCCCGCCGCCGTCCTCGAACTCCACCGCATTCTCGGAGGTGAGCCGGCCGTCGGGTAGCCTCGTACCACGTTCGTGGATGAGATCGCGCGGGATGTCCCTGCCCACGAGCGCGGCCGGCCGCGTCGGGACGCGGCAGTCGCTCGGCATGCCAGTCGCCAGGCTCCAGATCGTCGGGCCGACGACGGTCGCCAACAGCGTCGCCAGGGCGAGCTTTCCAGGTTCCACGTGGCGCTCCACGAGCAGTATCGCTCGATCCCCAAGGCATTTCAAGTGCATACGTTCGACTGAATGAAGGAGATCGACCGAGAACTCGGCGATGCGCGCTTGTTCTCTCTGACGAGGCTTTGGGTGTATACTACGCGAGCGGGGCGGGCTGGCGCGGGAGCGTTCGGTGAGGAACACCGTTGCGGCCCCACGGGGGGCCGTCGCCCGCGCACCTGCCGGCGCTGCTCTCGCATCGGCGCGAGCGGCGCTGGGTGATCACGCCCTCCAGCTCGCCCTGATCATGGGCGGCGCCCTCGTGTTCCGGCTCGCCTGGATCGCCTACTCCGGCTGGCAGCCGACGCCTGACGACGATGCCTTCCGCTACGACTTCACCGCGCGCGCCCTCGTCGAGGGCCAGGGCTACGTCCACCTGAACAACCTGCCGACGGCGTTCTGGCCGCCCGGCTACCCGCTGCTGCTCGCCGTGGCGTACAAGATCTTCGGCGCGGGCGCGACGACAGCGCAGTTGCTCAACGTGCTGCTCGGCACCGCAACGGTCGGCCTCGTTCACCTGATCGGTCGGCGCACGGTCGGCGAGCGGGCGGCGCTGGTCGCGGCGGGCATCGTCGCGGCGTTCCCCAGCCTGATCTTCTTCACGGCCGTCACGCTCTCCGAGACGACGTTCACGTTCCTGGTGCTGCTCGCCGTCTACCTGCTCCTGCGCGAATCGGACCCCGAGCGTACGGATGCGGGCGGGCGCAACCTGCGGCTGCTGTTCATCGCGGGCCTCGTCATCGGCTACGCGAGCCTGGTGCGCGGGCAGGCGCTGCTGCTGCCGCTGGTGCTCGTGCCGTTCTGGGTGCGCTCCGGCTTTGCGCGGCCGGCGATCACCGACAAGCTCGTCGCGCTGGCCTTGGGCATCGGGCTGGTCGTGGCGCCGTGGACCATCCGCAACGCCGCCGAGATGGGCGCGCCGGTGCTCATCTCGACCAACGCCGGCGTCGACTTCTGGATCGGGCATCACGAGGGCGCGACCGGCCGCGGGCAGATGGCGGACGAGCTGTTCGCCGGCCACCCGGAGCTGGACACGACGGAGCGCGAGGTGGCGGTCAACGCGGACGGCTTCCGCGACGGACTCTCATACGCGATCTCACATCCCTGGGGTGAGCTGACGCTGCCGGCCAAGAAGCTCTTCTGGCTCTACAGCCATGATGCAGAAGCGCTGCTCTGGAACGAGGGTCACGGCGGCCAGCCGTTCCTGAGCGGCGCCGAGGAGTTTCTGCTCCTGGGCTTCTCTAACGGCTACTACTACATCGTCATGGGGGTCTTCGTCTTGGGCGCGGCCCGCTGGTTCTCCTGGCGTGAGCCTGGCCGGGTCCTGCTGATCTCGCTCATCACCTACTGGACGCTGGCCCATCTGGTCTTCTTCGGCGACCCGCGGTTCCATGCGCCGATCATGCCCATCATCGCACTCCTGGCGGCGGTACCGATCGCGGCATTTCGCTGGGGCGACGTGGACGAGGGTGAGGTGGGAGCGATCGGAGCGTCATTGAAGCTATCCGAAGCCTCTGATATGATCCCGGTGTCGGCCCGAGCCGATAAGGCATAGATGATAGACCCCTTGGCTCGCAGAGACCCGCGCAACGTATGAACCGCGTCATTCTCGCCATCCTGGGCGTGGTGGCGGCGCTGGTGCTTGCCGTGGGCGTCGTCGTCATCGTGCTCGTCGCGGGCGGCGGCGACAGCGATAGCGGGAACGCCCAGACCGACCCAACCGAAGAGGACGGCGACGGCGGCGAACGGACCGAAGGCGAGCTGCGGCTCCTGGGCGCAGAGCCGATCACGCTCGACCCGCACCTGGCGCAGGACGCCAGCTCCGCCGTTTACATCGTCGAGATCTTCGGCGGGTTGCTCACCATGGACACCGATCTCCAGGTCCAGCCCGACCTGGCCGACGCGATCCCGACAATCGAGAACGGCGGCAAGGTCGTCAACCCGGACGGCACCGTCACCTACGCCTTCCACATCCGCGAAAACGCCCTCTTCCACGATGGCAAGCCCGTCCTAGCGGAGGACGTGAAGGCGTCGCTAGAGCGCGCCGCGGACCCCGCGACGCAGTCGCTCGTCTCGGCGTTCTTCTTAGGCGACATCGTCGGCGTGACGGAGAAGCTGCGCGATCAGACGGAGGAGGTGAGCGGTGTCGTTGTCGTCGACGATCGCACCGTCGCGATCACGATCGAGACCGACAGCCCGTCGTTCCTCTTCAAGCTGACCTATCCGACTGCGTTCGTTGTGGACGTCGACCAGACCGAGGCCAACCCCGACAACTGGACGCGCAACCCGAACGGCACGGGGCCTTACAAGCTGGACGAGTGGCGCTTCGGCGAGCGGATCGTGCTCCAGGCGCACGAGCGCTACCACCTGGGCGCGCCCAACGTAAAGACGGTGCGCTACCTGCTCGCCGGCCAGCCGGTCACGCTCTATGAAGCAGGCGACATCGACGTGACGGGTGTGGGCATCGACGACCTGGAGCGCGTCCAGGACCCGGCCGACCCGCTCAACGCGGAGTACCACACGGGCAGCCGCCTCGCCGTCGACTACGTCGGATTCAACGTGAACGCGCCGCCGTTCGACGACCCGCTGGTGCGGCAGGCGTTCGCGATGGCGATCGACAAGGAGCAGATCGCGCAGACGGTCCTGCTGGACGCCATTCCAGTCGCCAACAGCATCATGATGCCGGGCCTGCCGGCATACGACCAAGCGGCCCAGGCGCCGGCGTTCGATCCAGAAGGAGCAGTGCAGCTTCTGGAGGACTCGAGCTACGGCGGGCCCGACGACCTGCCGCCGATTACCCTCGCCGAGAGCGGCGCCGGCGCCAGCTCCGGCCCGGGCACCGCGGCGATCGTTGAGATGTGGCGCCAGAACCTTGGGGTGGAGGTCGTAATCCAGCAGGCGGAGTCCGCGACGTTCTTCCAGGACGTCGACCAGGGCAGGTATCAGATGTTCCTGCTCGCCTGGATCATGGACTATCCGGACGAAGAGAACATCCTCAACATCCACTTCGATAGCGAGAGCCCGAACAACAACACCGGCTACGACAACCCGCAGGTCGACGATCTGCTGCGTCAGGCCTTCACTGAGCCGGACCGGACCGCCCGCACGGACCTCTACCGTCAGGCTGAACAGCTCATCCTGCAGGACGTCGCGTGGTTCCCCCTGTACTTCGACCGCTATCACGTGCTGATCAAGCCGTACGTGCAGAACTACCTGATCCCGCCCGCCATCGTGCCGCGCCTGCGCTTCATCACGCTCACGCAGTAAGCAGGCGGCACCCCGCCATGCCGCTCCTCGGCTACGTGATCCGACGCCTCCTCTGGTTACCGGTGATCCTCTTCGCCGTGTCGTTCCTGACGTTTACGATCACGCGCTTCGGGCCCGGCGACCCGATCGCCGTGCTGGGGTCGAACTACCAGGACCCGGAGACGTTCGCGCGGGTGCGCGAGGAGCGCGGCCTGGACGAGCCGTTCTACGAGCAGTACGCCATCTACATGAAGGGCGTGATCACCGAAGGCGACTTCGGCGAAAGCGTCACCATCTACCGAGATCAGGACGTCTGGGACATCATCTGGCCGCGCATGCTTGTGTCGATCCAGGTAGGCTTCCTTGCGCTGGTGATCGGTTTCACCGCGGGCACGGCCGTCGGGCTCTACTCAGCGACGCGGCAGGGGAGCTGGCAGGACCCGCTGGCGATCAGCAGCTTCCTGCTCTTCCAGTCGATCCCAGTGCTCGTAAGCCTGCCCTTCTTGATGCTGATCTTCATCGTGAGGCTGGGCTGGCTGCCGGCGACCGGCTGGGGCGGGCCGGACGTGGACGTGGGGCCGCAGACGATATCGCTGGGTATCTTCAGCACGCACATCATCCTGCCAACCATCGCCCTCTCGCTGCCCATGGTCGCCGGCGTGGCGCGCCTGGTGCGAGCGACGACGCTCTCCGTGCTGCACGACGACTACGTGCGTACGGCGCGGGCGAAAGGGCTGCCGGAGGGCACCGTGGTGAGGCGGCACGTCGCGCGCAACTCGCTGCTGCCGCTCGTCACCGTGATCGGCCTTTCGATGGTCTCGCTGCTCGAGGGCGCCTTCTTCGTTGAGATCATTCTCGGTATCCCGGGCATCGGTTCGCTCTCGTTTCAGGCCGCGACGAGCCGCGATTACGACATCATCCTCGCGCTCGTGCTGATCCTGGCCTTCGTGTTCGTCATCGCCAACATCGTCATCGATGTCATCTACACGGTGATCGATCCGCGCATCCGCTATGACGGACAGGGAGGCGCCTGATGGCCGAAGCGACCGCCGGGCTGCCTATTGAGCCGACCCTTGAGCGAGCGCCCTCCAGCCCGTGGCGAGTCGCGACGCGCCGCCTTCTGGGCAAGCGGATCGCTCTCACCGCGCTGGTGATCATCACCATCTTCTACCTCATGGGGCTGTTCGCGCCCGTCCTGGCGCCGCAGGACTACCGAAACCAGGACCTAGAGAACACCCTCCAGGCGCCATCCCAGGAGCACCTGCTGGGCACGGACCGGCTGGGTCGCGACATGCTAAGCCGGGTGATCTGGGCGGCTCGCACCACGATCATCGTCACAGTGGCTACCGTGGTCACCGGGGGCCTGGTGCTGGCCGTGGGTCTGGGTATGCTCTCCGGCTATGCCGGCGGCAAGACGGACACCGCCATTATGCGGACGGGCGAGGTCTTCGCTTCGCTGCCCGCCCTCCCTCTACTGATCCTGATCAATACGACGATGCGCTTCCGGGCAAAGCAGAGCGTCGAATGGCTGGAGAGCCACATCTCAAGCGAGGCGCTCCAGGACGCGCTGGAGGCGCGCTCCGGCCCGGAGTTCGTGTTCATTGTCATCCTGGGCCTGCTGGCCGCCGCAGGCCTCCTGGGGCTCGTCGCCTGGCTGGCGGCGGGCGAGGAGCGGCGGAGCGGGGTCTGGCTTGTGCCCGGCGTGGTCGCGGCGTTCGTCATCCTCTCACTCTGGCTGGTGCAGGGCATCTTTGCGACCGGCGGCGCCGAGGACTACTTCCTCATTTTCGGGGCGCTCGCGCTTTTCAGTTGGGTTGGCGGCGCACGCGTGATCCGCTCGCAGGTGCTGTCGCTACGGGAGACGGAGTACGTGCTGGCGGCGCGGGCGATGGGCGCGAGCACCTCGCGGATCCTCATGTCGCACCTGCTTCCCAACGTGAGCCCGATCATCATCGTCAGCGTCTCGGCCGGCCTCGGAGCCATCGCCGGGGCCGAGATCGCCTTGACGTTCCTGGGCGTGGGCATCCACGAGCCGACCCCGAGCTTTGGCGCGCTGATCTACGAGGCGAGCAACTTGCGGACGATCGACAACTACCCGTACCTCCTGCTGGCGCCGGCAATTGTCGTGGCGATGCTGATCTTCTCCTTCAACTTGCTGGGGGACGCCCTGAACGACGTGCTGACGCCCCGGTCGCGGTGACCGCCCTCAGGTTCGCTGAAGGGCAGGCGCGGCTGGTATAATTCAGTGCAGGGGGCATAGTTGAAGGTCTCTACAGAACGCCTTCCCCAGAGCCAAATAGCGCTGCAGATAGAGGTGGATGACGAGCGCCTGGCAAGCGCGAAAACGTCCGCCTACCGCCGTATCGCGGCCAAGACGCGCATCCCCGGCTTCCGGCCGGGCAAGGCGCCTCGAGAGGTCGTCGAGCGCCACGTGGGGGAGCACACGATCTTCCACGAGGCAGTCGACCGGCTGCTGCCTCAGGTCTACCAGGAGGCGCTCGAACAGGAGTCGATCGACCCCATCGACAGGGCGGAGTACGAGATGGTGACCGAGGAGCCGCTGGTCGTCAAGTTCACCGTGCCCGTGCGGCCCGAGATCGACCTGGGCGACTACGGCTCGATACGCATCGCGCGGGAGCCGGTGGTCGTCGAGCCGGAACGCATCCAGGAGAACCTGGAGGCGCTCAGGCGCCGCTACGCCACGCTGGAGCCGGCCACGCGGCCCATCCAGTGGGGCGACGTGGTGCGGGCCGACGTGCAGGGTACGGTGGACGGTACGGCGCTGGTGAACGAAGAGGACGCGGAGTTCCAGCTCAATGAAGGGCGACCGATCTCGCTGCCGGGCTTCGCTGAGGCGCTCCTGGGCACGGAGAAGGGCGCGACGCTCGACTTCGATGTGACAGCGCCCGAAGAGGTCACGGACGAGCGTCTGCGAGGCAAGACGGCGCATTACCAGGTGCAGATCAAGGAAGTGAAGCAGGAGGTGCTGCCGGAGCTGGACGACGAGTTCGCCCGGCAGGTGGGCGAAGGCTTCTCCGACCTGGCCGCGCTCCGTTCGCGCGTGGAGGAGAACCTCCGCCAGGGGCTGGAGCAGGAGGCGGAGCACAAGCAACACGACGCCATCCTGGAGGCGCTGGTCGGGCGGGCCAAGATCGAGTATCCGCCGGTGCTGCTCGATAGGGAGACCGCGCGCCTTCTGCGAGAGCAGACGGGCACAGGCGCGTCGCAGGCAGACCTTGAGCGCTACCTGCAGCAGGCCGGCAAGAGCGAGGCTGATCTGCAGGAGGAGTTGCGCCCTTTGGCCGAGACGCGTTTGTCTCGCTCCCTAGTGTTGTCGCAGGTAGCCGAAGCCGAACATATAGAAGTAACTGACAGCGAGGTCGAGGCCGAGATCGAGCGGCTGACCTCCGGCGCCGGCGATCAAGCAGAGGAAGTGCGCCGCCTGTTCTCCGAAGAGAACGCGAAGGAGAGCCTGCGGCGCACTCTCATGACCCGAAAGACGCTGGACCGGCTGGTCGAGATCGCGTCTTCCGACGGAACGGAGCCGGAGGCCGTCGAGGCAGGAGCCGCCGACGCCGGCTAGCCGAAGGACCGGGAAGGAAACGACCAGGCCATGCGGCCTGCAGGTGTGAAGGAGCAGTACACCTCATGATGAGCAACCTACCGCAGAACGTGATGATCCCGTCGGTGATCGAGACGAGCCCCCGGGGGGAGCGCGCGTTCGACATCTACTCGATGCTGCTCAAGGAGCGGATCATCTTCATGGGCACGCCGATCGACGACCAGATCGCGAACCTGGTGATCGCCCAGCTCCTCTTCCTGGCGCGAGAGGACCCGGACAAGGACATTCAGATGTACATCCACTCGCCCGGGGGCATCATCCCGGCGGGGCTGGCGATCTACGACACGATGCAGATTATCCGGCCGGACGTCGCCACGTACTGCGTGGGCGTGACGGCGAGCATGGCGACGATCCTGCTCTCCGCCGGCACGAAGGGCAAGCGCTACGCGCTGCCCCACTCCACCATCCACATGCACCAGGCGATGGGCGGCGGTCGGGGCCAGGCCGTGGACGTTGAGATCATGGCCAAGGAGCTGCTCCGCGAGAACGAGATCATCCGCCAGATCCTGGTGCAGAACACGGGTCAGAACGAGGAGCGAATTCGTCGCGATTTTGACCGAGACTTCTATATGGACCCGCACCAGGCTAAGGAGTACGGCATTGTCGACGAGATCCTCTCGAGAATAGAGGACTGAGCGAACTTCGGGTAGCTTCGGAGCGTTATGGCTGAGAGAGAGACGGGAAGAGAGGTTAGCTGGCATGACGGGTAGTCGGGCTGGCAGGACGCAGTACCACTGTTCCTTCTGTGGGAAGAACCAGGACCAGGTCAAACGGCTGATCGCCGGCCCTGGCGCGGTCTACATCTGCGACGAGTGCGTGGAGCTGTGCCGCGAGATCATCGATGAGGAAGTAGCGGGCTCGCCCCGACCCAAGGCAACGAGCCAGCGCGTCCCGCCCCCGCGACAGGTCCAGGAGCATCTCAGCCAGTACGTCATCGGCCAGGACCAGGCCAAGAAGGTGCTCGCGGTGGCGGTGTACAACCACTACAAGCGCATCAACACCAACGCCATCCAGGACGACGTGGAGCTTGAGAAGAGCAACATCCTGCTCCTGGGCCCCACAGGCTGCGGCAAGACCCACCTGGCGCGCACGCTGGCCCGCATCCTGGACGTGCCGTTCACCATCGCCGACGCGACCGCGCTCACGGAGGCCGGCTACGTGGGCGAGGACGTGGAGAACATCCTGCTCCACCTGATCCAGGCGGCGGACTTCGACATCCAGCGCGCCGAGCGGGGCATCGTCTACATCGACGAGATCGACAAGATCGCCCGCAAGAGCGACAACCCATCGATCACGCGCGACGTCTCGGGCGAGGGCGTGCAGCAGGCGCTGCTGAAGATCATCGAAGGCACCGTAGCGAACGTGCCGCCTCAGGGCGGACGCAAGCACCCGCACCAGGACTTCATTCAGATCAACACCGGTGGCATCCTCTTCATCTGTGGCGGCGCCTTCGAAGGGCTGGACAAGATCATTGAGCGGCGCCTCTCGCAGGACAAGCGCTCGATGGGCTTCAAGGCGGACTACGCGGGCAAGCGCGGCCAAGAGCGCGCCGACGAGCTGATCAAGCACGTCACGCACGACGATCTGCTCCAGTACGGTCTGATTCCTGAGTTCGTTGGCCGCCTGCCGATGGCCGTGGGGCTGGAAGCGCTGGGCCGCGACGAGCTGCGCCTCATCTTGACGGAGCCGCGGAACGCGCTGATCAAGCAGTTCCAGCGCTTCTTCGCCATGGACGGCGTGGAGCTGGCCTTCACCGACGACGCGCTGGACGCGTGCGCCGAGGACGCCATCCGTCACAAGACGGGCGCGCGCGGCCTGCGCACCGTCCTGGAGGACGTCCTCCTGGACGTAATGTACGAGATCCCGTCCCGCAGTGACGTGAAGAAGTGCGTCGTCACGGCCGAGTCGATCCGCAGTCACCAGCGGCCGCTGCTGCTCACGCGCACCGGCCAGGTGGTACCCAGCGAGCCGATCACACCCGCGGACCCGGAAGACGACGAGGCCAAGGACGCCACCGCCTAGCCAGCTTCTCAGCACAGATCGAAAGGGCCGC
>JBBEBM010000033.1:18975-32051 GCA_040882355.1 Dehalococcoidia bacterium
CTCGGCCCTTTCGGATCATCCGGCCTGGACGCGGCGTGTTGCGCTAGGGTTCGCTCGTATTCGGGTTGATCGGTTCCTGCGGCGGGTGCGGCTCGGCGCACGTGCTGGTGTGGCGGCCGTACACGAACTGCACGTCCTTGATGTCGACGTCGCCGTCGCCGACGATCTGGCCCGACGGCTCCAGGTCGAAGCGCTCGTTGTAGAGCAGCGAGCCGAGCGTCACGCCCCAGCGGAACGCGAGGAGCTGCTGGTCACGAATGTCGACGGCACAGTCTCCGTTGACGTCGCCTTCCAGCCAGCGGATGGTGAGGTCGGCGTCCTCACAGCGGTCGCCCTTGATGGGGTGACCCTGCAGGTCGGCCAGGTTGCAGCCCACGTTGAGGATCTCGACCACGATCCCGTTCTCCTGGTTCGCGCGGATGATTGAGTAGAGCTCCGGTTGCGGCCGGACGATCACTCGCGCAAGCTCCAGCGAGGTGCTTACCGGGCCGTCCTTGCCCACCACGACGCAGCCGATCCGCGCTAAGCCGTCCGGCTGCAAGCCCTGGTCCTTGTCGTCGATGAAGCAGGTCATCCCCGTCTCGGTGGGGTACTGGCCCGGCTCGATGTTCACGCACACCAGGTCCTCATCGAACAGCACCTCGAACTCGAAGCCGCCGATGATCTGGGTCTCGGTCGGGTCCTTCGGATCGGGCGTGCTCGGCAGGTTGGTGAGCCGGTGCTCGAAGACAACCTTGTTCGTGCTCGCCTCGCAGGTGCTGGGTGGCAGCTTCACGCCCTGGGCCGTCAGGAACAGGTTCGCCTGATCCGGGGACTTCACGTGCGAGGGAGAGCCGGTCGGCGTTGGCTCGCCCGGCGTCGCCGTAGCTCCGCCTCCTGGGTCCGTGGCCGTGGGTGTCGCCGTCCTGGTTGCGGTGCGCGTCGCCGTGGGCTGCGGCGTGTTGGTGGCCGTTGCCGTCGCCGTCCGGGTATTGGTCGGCGTTGCCGTTGGCTCCGGGGTATCGGTCGGCGTTGACGTCGGCGTGCGCGTGTTCGTCGGGGTCGCTGTTGGCTCAGGCGTATCGGTCGACGTGGGTGTCGGCGTGCGCGTGTTCGTCGGGGTCGGCGTGTCCGTCGCCGTCGGTGTCGGTGTCGGCGTATCTGTCGAGGTGGGAGTTGGCGTGCGCGTGTTCGTTGGGGTTGGCGTATCGGTCGCCGTCGGCGTCGGCGTGCGTGTATTCGTCGGAGTCGGCGTATCGGTCGCCGTCGGCGTCGGGGTGCGCGTCTTCGTCGCCGTCGGCGTATCGGTCGGCGTCGGCGTGCCCGTCGGGGTATTGGTCACGGTGGGCGTCGGCGTGCGAGTCGGCGTGTCCGTCGGCGTGCTCGTGGGCGGCGGCGTCAGCGGCGTGTCCGTTGGGGTCGGCGTATCGGTCGGCGTCGGGGTGTCCGTTCCCGTGGCTGTCGGAGTTGGCGTGCGCGTAACGGTAGGCGTCGGCGTGCGCGTCGCTGTGGGCGTGTTGGTGCCCGTGTTCGTCGGGGTGGGCGTCCGGGTCGGCGTGTCTGTTGGGGTCGGTGTGTTGGTACCCGTGTTCGTGGGCGTGGGGGTCCGCGTCGGCGTGTTCGTCGGGGTCGGCGTGTTCGTGCCGGTGTTGGTCGGAGTGGGTGTCCGCGTGGCCGTATTCGTCGGCGTCGGCGTGTTGGTGCCGGTGTTGGTCGGCGTAGGCGTGCGCGTCGGCGTATCCGTCGGCGTCGGCGTGCGCGTGTTCGTCACCGTCGGCGTCGGCGTGCGCGTGTTCGTCGCCGTCGGCGTCGGCGTGCGCGTGTTCGTCGCCGTCGGCGTCGGCGTGCGCGTGGCTGTCGCCGTCTTCGTCGGCGTCGGCGTCGGCGTGATGTTTCCGCAGCCGAGGTCGAGCTCTGTCAGACCACCCGAGTTTGCGTACACAACCTCGATGCGCCGTACGCCGCCGATGTTGACGTTGAACGTCTGGACGCTGCCGTCAGCGCCAATAGGCATCGGCACGGTCCCGAGCGATACGTTGCCGCTGTCGAAGAACTCCGCGTATGCGTTCGGGTCCGCGTCGTGGTCGACGAAGACGAACGAGTACACGATGCGGTCGTGGTCGAAGGTGTAGATCTGGACGCCGCCAGCCACGCTGTCGTTAGGGGAGTCTACGAGGCCGTTCGCTGGCGACGTGTCGGTGACGTTTTCAGGAATGATCGAGATGTTGCCGACGTCCACCTCCAGGTCCGGGTCGGCGGTGCCCGTCTGGAACGTGTCGAACACGATCGTCGTGTTCGGCCGACCGTTGTTGGCCAGCGCGGAGAGGTGGATGCCATCGGCGGCGTACTGCTCCGCCAGGATGGTCCCGTGGGGCAGGCCGTCGTAGTCCAGCACCAGCGGCACGCAGGAGCCGAGGGTCGGCGTCGGCGTGAAGGTGGGCGTCCGAGTCGGCGTGAAGGTCGCCTGAGGCGCGACGGTGTTCGTTGGCGTGGGCGTCCGCGTCCGTGTCGCCGTCTTGGTCGCCGTCTTGGTTGGTGTCGCGCAGATCGCGTTCGCGATCTGGTCGAAGAGCTGACTGATGTCGTCGGGCGAGCCGTTGACGTAATGCGCCGGCGACGAGGCCAGGAGCTGGTTAAGCGTGGCGTCGTCGTTGGAGCTTTGCGAGTAGCCGATGACGTAGACCTGGGTACCGGCGAGCTTCGTCTGGGCCGCCCAGTAGACCGAGTAGACGTCAGCGCCGTCACCGCTGAAGTAGGTGTCCTGCGTCACGACACCGCTGCGCCTCACCGCCAGCTCGTCACTGTGGCCGCTGACGAAGACCGGAGCGCTGCCGGGATTGGGCCCGTTTGTCGGATGCACCTCGAACGTGCCGTTGTTGTTGGCGTCCAAGTACAGCGTGCCGTCGATGATGCGGAAGTTGGCTGGCGGGTTGGGCACAACGCCGTCGAAGTTGTAGTCGTCTGAGTTGTTCAGGGAGCCGCTGTCGTTCGCGTCCAGCTCGTTGATCGGCGAGCTGTTTGAGCGGTTCACCGTCCACAGGCCGTTGACCACGATGAAGTCGGCCGTGGAGTCGCCACCGGGAAAGTCGACGCTCAGGTCGTCGGCGGAGTCGATGATGCCGTTGTCGTTCACGTCGATGTGGAAGTCGTTCTCGCTGCCCGAGTCGTCGATGTCGAGCGGCCGGTTAGAGCCGCCGTCGGAGAGGATCACCATGTAGTCGTTGGTGTCGGGATCGCTGTCGGGCTCGGTCGGCAGCTCCAGTTGGAGCTGGGCGAGGTTGATGGCGCGGCCGACGTTCGTGTTGCCCAGGGCGTTGTAGCCGGTGATGTCGCTGCGCAACGGCACGGCGTTGGTGGTCAGCGTCTCATCGGTTGTCGCGCTGCCGCTGGAGAAACCGATGAGCGCGATCTGGTGAGGAGTCAGGTCATTGTCGCTTGGGCCGCCGGCGAAGGCGTCGATGAAGCCGATGGCCGCGGTCCTGGCGTTCTCGATCTTGTTCGCCTGGTCGTCCATGCTGCCAGAGTGGTCGAAGACGATGGCGATATCGACGGGATTCGCACAGCTCTCCTCGCCGGTAGCGCCGGCGAGCTGTCCGTTTGCGGAGAGGAGGGTGACGAGCGCGCCAACCGCCACGACGAGCGCTCCCACGGTGAGGCCAAACCACCCGACGCGCCGCCAGAGCGCGCCCGCATAGGTGATGCGCGATTGATCCTTGCGCTCAAAGCGAGAGTCAAGCCCCAAGCGAGTCTCCCTCTACGATATTGCACCGCAAGCCCGCTCCTGGCAGGCAGCAGCATCTAGTGCGGGGAAAAGTATAGGGGCGCTGCGTCGGCGGGGAACCAACGCCACCAGTCAGGTTGAATCTAGCAGAGTATTGCCAAGGGTGTCAACCCCAAAGGCCCGCCTGAGCCGAAATTTTATGCCTGGAGCTGCGAATCTGAGCCGGATGGCGGGCTACCGCCGCCCCGCCGGAGCAGAACAGCGCCCCCAACCACGGCAAGGGCGACCGCCACGACCGCCGCGATCCCGATGATGACCCAGACGGAGCTTCCGCCGCCGCTCCCCTCAAGCTCCACTGACGCGCTCTGCGGGTCGTGCGGGATGTTGACTATCTGGCCTTCCTGGCTGCCGGGCGGGTCAACGTCGTCCAGCAAGAGCTGCGTATCGGTGAGTTGCAACTCGGCCGTGCCATCGCCGATCGCTTCGAAGGTCATCGTGGCGAGGGCATCCGAACCTGATACGCCCGCTGGACCGTCGAGAGAGACGGGCGGCCCCGAGCTGAAGCAGTTGATGAAGACGCGCGTTCGTTCTACTTTTCCGACCTCCAGCGCCTTGTCCGTCTCCGATGCCGGGAACCAGGCCGTAACGGCGCCCTCGCCCTCGTCAGGCGCCTGGATGATCACTCCTTGAATCGTATTCAGCTCCGTGTCGATCTGAGAGACCGACCCGCTCAGCTCCACCCAGCCGTTCGGGCTGTCGACGCACTGGGGCTCGCGCTCGCCGTCGATGAAGAACGGCTCCATCTGACCCGATACGAGCCGGAGCTGTTCGTGGTCGTAGTCGATGAAGGCGTCGAAGCCGGCAAGGTGCTCGACGTTCTCGATCACCAGTTGCACGTCGAACTGCTCGCCGTCGGCGATGGGGCCCGGCGGCGCCTCAACGCGCAGGACGGTCGAGGCCGCCCCCGCCGTCGGCGTGGGGGAAGGTTCCTGGGCGAGCGAGATGGACGGCCCCAGCAGGAGCGCGGCCAGCGTCGCTGCGACGGCAAGCGCAAGCGTCCGCCTGCCGGGCCTGCGCGTTCCTGAATCGTGGACCGTCATTTGGGTCTGAGTATACAACGATGGGCCACTATAGTCAGCGGCCACGCTAAGGCGCAGACAGGACGATCACGACGTTGTTCCCGCCGAAGGCGAAGGCGTTCGAGACCACATGGCGCAGCTCCACCCCTTCGCGGGCCTTGGGCACGAAATCGAAGGCCTCGTAGCCTTCGATGGGCGTCCTCAGGCCGACCGTCGGCGGGAGGAAGCGCTCGCGCAGCGCCAGCGCGCAGATGACGGCTTCGCCCGCGCCGCTGGCGCCCAGCGCGTGGCCGAGCATGCCCTTCGTGGATGAGATGGGGACCGAGGCCGCGCGTTCGCCGAAGACCTGTGTGAGCGCGGCCAGCTCCACCGGATCGTTCTGCGGCGTGCCTGTGCCATGCGTGTTGATGTAGTCGATGGCATCCGACGCGAGGCCGGCGTCGGCAAGTGCGCGGCGGAGCGCCAGCACAGCGCCGGCGCCCTGCTCGTCCGGCCTGACGACGTGGAACGCGTCGGCGCTCGCTCCCGAGCCGGCGACGCGCGCGTAGGGCCGGACACCGCGACTCTGGACGCGCTCTGCCGATTCCAGCACGACAAAGGCGGCGAGCTCAGCGAGCTGGACGCCGTCGCGCTCCGCATCGAAGGGGTGAACGCCCGTGGGCGAGATAGCGCGGAGCGCCTCGAAGCCGGCAAGCGCCATCCTGGTAAGCACCTCGGCGCCGCCCACGACGGCGACCTCCGCCCGGCCGCCACGGATAAGGTCGGCGCCAACGGCGATCGCCTGGGCGCCGGCGGCGCAGGCGTTGACGAAGGTGAGCTGGCGCCCGCGAAGACCGAGGCGGACGGCCAGCTTGCTGGTGGTGGCGTTGGGCGGCTGCAGCGGGTCGGGATTTTCCATGATGAGGGCGGCTTCGGACGCGCCCAAGGAGCGCGTGATCGCCCGCATGTCGCCGGCGGCGGTGCCCAGCGCCAGCGTGGCGTCCTCCGGCAGTGAGCCGTCGAGGCCGGCGTCGGCGATCGCTTCGCGGCAGGCGCGGAGCGCGAACGCGAGGCAGCGTCCTTCCTCCAGGTCGGCCCCATCGCCGGCAAAGGCCGCATCGTCGACCTCCGCGCCCTGGCCGATGCGGAAGTCCGCCGGATCGAGCTCGCGCAGCCGGCCGAGCCCGCAGCAGCCCGCGCGCAGTCCTTCCACGAAGGCGACTTTCCCGACGCCGATGGGCGAGACGATGCCCAGGCCGGTGATGTACGCGTCGCTGCTCACGGCGGAGCCCTCACCACGAGGCTGGTCACCGCACCGCCCATCTCGAAGGCGTTGACGAGGACCGTCTCGCCGGCCTTGCCCTCCAGGTACGCGAGGCCCACGAGCAGGCTGATGGCGGCGGCGGCACCGAGCGTTTCGCCGAGCAGTCGCTTCGGACGCAGCAGGGTCAGCGACGCGCCACGCTCGCCGAAGACGGCATCGACCGCCGCGCGCTCGCAGCGCTCGGCGAGCTCATCGCCGCTTGCGAGCACGACCGTCGAGACCGCGTCCGCCGCGACGCAGGCATCGGCAAGCGCGCCGCGCATTGCGCTGGCGAGCGCCGTGCCATCGTGGTCCGCGCTCCACGGCAGGGCGACCTCCTGGGGCTCGGACGCGGCGCCTGCGCCGATCAGCTCCGCGAAACGGGAGGCGCCGCGCGCCTCGGCGTGCGCCGCCTCCTCGAGCACGACGAAGGCCGCACCCTGCGCCGGCGCGGGATGCTCGACGCCGGAGCGCCGCACCAGCTCGTGGAAGTAGCGCAGGCACTTGGGAGACTGGAACTCGCCGCCGCCGGCGACGACGGCAGGGTCGCGGCCGCCGCGCACCCAATCGAGTGCGACCTCAAGGGCGCTGCTGCCGCCGAGCACCGTCGTGCTGCCGCGCAGGCCCAGCGCGATGCCGACGCGGCTCGCGGGCATGCTGAGCAGGCTATCGACGAAGACGGCGGGGCGCGCCGCCCGCGGCCCGGACGTCAACAGGCGCTCGAGGTAGGGCTCAAGCCAGGTGGTAGGGCCGAAGATCGTGTTCATCGCCAGACCCACGTCATCGAGCGGGCCGTCGCCCGTCGCGAGCCTCGCTTCGCTTAGCGCTTGGCGGACAGCAGCCGTCGCCATCGCGCCCAGGGGCTCGTCGTGCCTGGCCGCGACAAAGGCAGCGAGCGCGTCGGCATCGGAGAGGAGGTGGCAGAGCGGCGGCTCGTCGGGCAAGGCGCCGAGGAAGGGGCGCGGCCCCGCGCCCTGCTCCGCTCTCACCGCCGTTGCGAACGACGGCCAATCGCAGCCGATGGGCGACAGGACGCCGCGGCCGGTGATGACGGCGCGTTTCATGCGGGAGGATCGCGTTGCTCGCTGAGGAGCTGTTTGAGGAGCGCCATCACCTGGTCCACGGTGCGCAGGTCCGCCGGATCGATTTCGGTCGGCAGGACGAGGTCGAACGCCTCCTCCAGCTCGGTCGCGATCTCGACCGCATCGAGCGAGTCGAGGCCGAGCGACTCCTCGCCTTCGTCGAGGCTGTACAGTGGGTCGTTGTTCCCGATCTCCTGCCAGGTGAGCGGGCGCTCGCGCGGCGTGCGCATGAACACGTCGGCGATGATCTCCTTCACGCGCTGCTCACTCAGGGGTTCGCTCATGACGGCGCTGCAGCGTCAGGGTAGCATGGCGTGGCGCGTTGATCGCGTCAGCGCGCCGTCACTTGGGCGGCGTCGAGCGCCACCCGGAAGCCGTAGTCGTTGTAGCGGAACGCCGGGTCCAGACTGCTGCGGGCGGCGCAGCGGCTGATCTTGATCTGGTGGCGCCAGGCGCCGCCGCGCGAGGCGCGACGGGTGCCGCTGGCCGGGCCTTCCGGGTCGCGTTCAGGCGAATCGCGATAATAGCGCGCGCCGTACCAGTCGGAGCACCACTCGTGGACGTTGTACGCCATGTCGAAGAGGCCGTAGCCGTTCGGTGCGGACAGACCGACCGAGCGAGGCGCGTCCTGCTCGAACCGCCCGCCTGCCTCGCCGGGATCGTCGCCCCAGGGGAAAAGCGCGCCCTCGACACCGCCGCGCGCCGCCTTCTCGCGCTCCGCCTCGGTGGGCAGGCGATAGGAACTGCCGCTCACGGAGCGCAGCCAATCGCAGTAGGCAACGGCGTCCAACCAGCTCACGCCGACGACGGGCTGGTCGGGCGCGTTGAAGCGCGCGTCCTCCCAGAAGCCGGGCGGCTGGCGCGCACTGGCGCCAAGGAACGCCTCGTACTCTCGATTCGTCACCGGCAGGAGCGCGATGCGAAACGCGCTCACCCAGACGCGATGCGCCGGGCGCTCGTCGGACCGGCCGGCGTCGTCGCCCATAGTGAACGCGCCGCCGGGTATGAGGGCAGTGGGAGGTTCCATGACCGCCCTTACGGCGTGACGACCACCTTGCCGAACTGGGCGCGGTCGAGCAGGCGCTGGACGGCCTGGCGGATCTCGGAAAGCGGGTAGACGTTGTCGACGACGGGCTTGATGCGGCCCGACTTTACGAACGGCAGCGCCGTCAGCAGCTCCCCCTTCGTGCCCAGGAACGAGCCGAGGATCGACTGCTGGGCGAGGAAGAAGCGGCTGATGTGGAACGCGCCGTCGTTGCCCGCGGTAGCCCCGCAGGTCACCAGGCGACCGTTACGCGCCAGCGCACCGACGCTGCCGGCGAAGATCTCGCCGCCGACGTGCTCAACGACAACGTCGACGCCGCGGCCGCCGCTGAGGCGCCGCGCCTCCTGCGCCAGGTCGGAGGTTGCGTAGTTGATCGTCTCGTCGGCGCCGAGCTCGCGGGCCCGCTCGAGCTTGGCATCGGAGCCGGCGCTGGCGATCACACGCGCGTCGCGGAGCTTGGCGACCTGAATCGCGAAGACGCCGACGCCGGACCCGGCGGCGTTCACGAGCACGGTCTCCCCCTGGCGGACCTGCGCCCTTGTGACGAGCATGTGCCACGCGGTGACGAGCGTCAGCGGCAGCGACGCCGCCTCCTCGAACGAGAGGCCGCCAGGCTTCGGGACGACGTTCTCCGGCGAGACGGCGACGAACTCGGCGAGCCCGCCGGGCACGCCCTGGCCGAGGACGCGAAACTGCGGACAGTTGTTGTCCTCGCCGGAGAGGCAGGCGCGGCACTGGTTGCAGCTCACCCCCGACTGCAAGAGCACCTCCGAGCCCGCGCTGATGCCCCGCACCGCCACGCCGACGCTTTCCACCACGCCGGAGACGTCGGCGCCCAGGAGCCGGGGCGGGTCGAAGTTCGCGCCGGGCGGCATCTTCGCCGCCCACGCCTCCAGGTGGTTGAGGGCGCAGGCGCGCACGCGCACCAGCACCTGGTGCGGGCCTGGCTCGAGGTCGGGCGCGTCCTCGTAGACATAGGAATCGATCCCGGCGCTCTGATGGATGCGTGCCGCTTTCATGAGGGCCTCCTGACCGCATGCGAAGGTGTTCGACGCTACAATTCGGCATGGTAGAGCCGAACGGCTCCGCGATCAACGAAGGGTGCCATGGCCAAGGACCCCCGCCCGCGTAATCAGCCGCTGCTCACCGAGGAGGAGGTGGCCGAGCGACGCCACATCCTCCTCGCGGGCATCGAGCAGTTCAACGATGGCTACTTCTTCGAGGCGCACGAGACGTGGGAAGACCTCTGGTACCCCAGCCCCTGGCCGATGCGCCAGTTCCTGCAGGGCGTGATCCAGGTAGCGGCGGCGCTCGTCCATCTCATGCGCCACGAGTACCCAGGCACGATCCGTTTGCTCGACGCGGCGCTGGAGAAGCTGCAACAGTTCCCGGAGGTCTACCTGGGCATCGATAACGCACGGCTGATCGAAGACGTTCGTCGGGCGGGGGAGGAGCTGCGCGCGCTCGGGCCGGACCGTTTCGAGGAGTGGGCCAGGGACAGCGTTCCGCAGATCCGCGTCGTAGAGTGAGAGCACTCGAGCATGGTGTGAACTGGCCTTCAGGCCGCTGCAAGATGCTTCGCTGCGCTCAGCATGACAGAAGGCCTGCAGGTGCTGTTACACTTCGGCAACAACTGGCGGCGCTGGGGCGGCTATCCTGGGATCATGACGAAGCGACCCCTTCCCAAGAGCGCCTTCGGTGAGCACCAGCATGGCTCCACCCGGTTCCCTCCCTTGCACCTGGCAACAGCCGGGAGGGCCATGCGATCGTTCAGGTTCCCGTTCCTGGCCGGCCTGACACTGCTCGCCGTCCTCGTTGTCTCCTGTACCGGAGGAAGTAACGCTGCCACCAGCACCGGTACACCGTCAGGCACCTCCCGTCCAGCGGCCACCGAAGAACCTGCGACCGATTCGGACAGCCCGCTCTCCACCGAGGAGATCGTACGCCGGCTGCGCCCTTCGGTCGTGCAGGTGCTCACCGAAGGCGCGACTTCGGATATCTTCGGCCAGCTCGAGCCGTCGCAGGGGATCGGCACGGGCGTGATCATCGACGAAGAAGGGCACATCATTACAAACAATCACGTCGTGCGCCTCGGCGGCTCGGAGATCGCGAGCCAGATCACCGTCACGCTGGCGGACGGCAGCACAGCGGATGCGGAGGTGGTGGGCACCGACCCGCAGACCGACCTCGCCGTGCTCAAGATCGACGCGTCCGACCTCACACCAGCGGCGCTCGGCAGCTCCGCTGACCTCGCTGTGGGTGAGGATGTCGTCGCGATGGGCTTCGCGCTGGGGCTCGAAGGCGAACCGACGGTTAGCCGCGGCGTGGTGAGCGCCAAGAGCCGCACCATCCAGGAAGAGACGGTCTCGATCAACGACGCGATCCAGACCGACGCGAGCATCAACCCGGGCAACAGCGGCGGCCCGCTCGTTGATGAAGAGGGTCACGTCGTCGGGATCAACACGGCCATCATCTCCAACGCGCAGAACATCGGGTTCTCGATCTCGATCGACCTCGCGAAGCCGATCGTCGAAGAGCTGATCGATAGCGGGCAGGTCCAGCGCGGCTATCTCGGTGTTCAGCTCACAGACATCACGCCCAGCCTCGCTCAGAACCGCGACCTGCCGGTCGACGAAGGCGTCGGCATCGTGCAGGTCGTGTCTGGCTCACCAGCCGACGAGGCCGGCCTGGAGCAGAACGACATCATCGTCGGCCTGGAAGACGAGGAGATCACCAACACCGGCGACCTGCTTGAAGCGCTGCGCGCGTACCAGGCCGGCGACACCGTCACCGTGCGCCTCTACCGCGATGACCAGCAGCAAGAGGTCGAGATCACGCTGGGCCAGCAGCCGGAATCGACACAGTAGTCCCGCGCCACTGCCGGGCGACCGAAGGCCAGGCTCTCAGGCCTGGCCTTCGCGTCTCCACAGCGTGGCTCGCAGGCTCAAGACCTGCACTTCGGGCCTGCCAGCGCCGGCCAGGCTGAAGGCCTGGCCTACGTGTGCGGGGGCTCGCTAGACTGAGACTACATGATCAAGCGAATGCTCCGCCTGCTCGCTCTCTTCTGGGCCGCGTTCTGCAGCCTCAACATCTACGCCCGTTTCGCCGTGCGACGCTTCGAGGATCTCGATCCGGAGACGGCGGGCGTGCCCGGGTCGTTCATCGACGTCGACGGCGTGCGGGTGCACTACGTGGAAGCGGGCCACGGCGAAGCGGTGGTGCTGATCCACGGCTGGAACGGCTCCACGTTCAACTATCGCCACGCCATCCCTGAGCTGGCGCAGCACTTCCGCGTTGTGGCGCTCGACCTGAAGGGCTACGGCTACTCCGAGCGCCCAAAGCACGGCGAGTACACGCTGGCCTCGCAGGTCGAGCTCGTGCGTGGGCTGATGGACAGGCTGGGCGTCGAACGCGTCCACGTCGTTGGCCACTCGATGGGCGGCGACATCGCGATGCGGTTCGCGGGGAAGTTCCCTGAGCGAGTCCAGCGACTGGTGCTCGTCGCCGCGGCGACGGACCGGGACAGGCGCCGCGCGAACCGCTTCGCTGCATTCGTCCGGCCGATGCTACCAATGATCGCCGTGCTCACGCTCCACCGTCGCGGCTTCCGCGAGCGCGCCCTGCGCTCGTCCGTACAGGATCCCGCGTACGTCACGCCTGAGGTGATCGAAGGCGCCTTCCGCCCGATGCGCATGAAGGGCCACCAGCGAGCGATGGGACAGCAGATGGTCGACCACCTTCGCGACGAGCCGTTCGACCCGGCTTCGCTCCGGTTGCCGACGCTCATCCTCTGGGGTGAGAGCGACCGCTGGATCCCGCCGGCTCAAGGCGATGAGCTGGCGCGCAAGATACCTGACGCTCGACTCGTATCGGTGCCGGCCGCAGGCCACCTGCCGCTGGAGGAGCAGCCCGCGTTCTGCAATCGAGAGCTGCTGCGCTTCCTGCTCCCGGCCGCTCCGGAGCTCACGCCCGAGCCGGCGAGCCAGGACGCCTTCGCGTAGCTTTCTAGGCCCCCAGGCGCCGGTAGCCGCCCCGGAAGAACAGCAGCGGCAGCGACTCCTGAAGCACCTCGCCGCCCTGCACCGCGCCCAGGAAGATCGTGTGGTCGCCGCCGGCGAAGCTGTCCGTCACCTCGCACTCGAAATAGGCCAGGGAGCCCTCGATGATGGGCGCGCCGTGCTGACCCAGGTGGTAGGGGACGCCGCGCAGGCTGTCTCGCTCGGGCGGCTCGTGGCTGGCGAAGAGGCGCGAGACCTCCTCCTGGTCCTCCGTCAGGATGTTGACGCCGAAGCGCCCGCTCTCTTCGAGCTGCTGGTGAGCGTGCGCTGTGTGGTCGACGCAGACGAGCAGCAGCAGCGGGTTGAGTGAGACCGACGTGACCGCGTTCGCCGTCATGCCGTGCAGCCGGCCATCGTGCGCGGACGTGATCACGGTGACCCCGGTGGCGAAGTGGCCGATGATCTGGCGGTAACGCGCCGTATCGATGGTCATGTGGTGGCCTCCTGCGGGTGCGGTTGGGCGTATTCTAGCACTGAGCGCGTCAGTGGACAGGCAGACCTGAAGGTCTGCAGCTACCGCCGGCACGCTCCGGCCAGCTCCTCGTTCGACAAAGGGTGGGCGGATTCACTATCATGCAGTGACCATGATCGCCGCGACAAGCAACTGGGAGGCCGAGCAGCTCGACGCGAAGCTCTCGAAGCGCGTCGCTGCGATCGGCAGCGTCTGGTGGGTGGCCGGCATGCGCCAGGAGCCGCCGCCCGTGCCGCCGATCATGTTCACAGGTGGCATCCCCGACCCCGACACCCTGCCCATCGACGACCTGATTGAGGTCTCGAACCTGATCCTGCGCCGCGAAGGGCCGGACGCGCTCCGCTACGGCGGCCACCAG
>JBBEBM010000034.1:0-22228 GCA_040882355.1 Dehalococcoidia bacterium
CGTCCACAAGGACTACCGTCGCCAGGGCTACGGCGATCAGGTGCGGAGCCTCGGCTGGGCCGCCGGCGCGTCGCGCCCGAGCGTGACGCAGTTCGACTACATGCGCTCGCAGAACTTCACGGTCGTCAACTGGTGGAAGAAGTACAACCCGTCGTTCTTCGACGACGTGCCGGAACGCGAGGGCGACGTGCCCGGCATCTCGGTAACGGCGCTCCAGTACCCGCGCCGCGCGTTCGACGGCGACGCGACGGGCATCCGGAAGGCGCGCCGCGAGGACATCGCGCGCTGTGTCGCGCTGATCAACCGCACGCATCGCGGGCACGACCTCTTCCGCACGTACAGCGATGGCTTCCTGCTGGAGCGGCTGGGCGACGGCTACTGGGGCGCGCACCTGGACCCGTGGATGCCGTCCGAGCGCACGCCGCAGGTCTACGGCCTAGATAACCTCTACGTGCTGGAGGAGGACGGCCGGGTCGTGGCGTGCGCCGGGCTGTGGGACCGCGGGCGCGACATCCGCGACGTCTGGCGGCACACGAAGACCGGCGAGTCGAAGACGATCGAGACGACGGCGGTGCTCGACATCGGCTTTGCGCGGGGGCATGAGGCGTCGCTCGCGCGGCTGCTCGCCTACCTGATCGGCGAGGCCGACCGCCTCGGCCGCGACTTCCTGACCGTGCCGCTCGACCCGTTCCCGAAGGTCGCCGCGCTGCTCGAGCGCTTCGAGCCGGTGCCAGAGGTGCGCGCCTTGCGCTGGGGCCTGCGCGAGCCTGCGATCACGAAGCCGCATACGGACCTGGTGTACTGGTAAGTCGATGAATCACCAGCACGGCACGTTCAGCGGTCGTGGAGGCCTCTCGCTCTACCACCAGCGGTGGCTGCCGGACGGCGACGCCAAGGCGGTGCTGCTGATTGCGCACGGGTACGCAGAACACAGCGGGCGCTACGGGAACGTCGTCGACTACTTCGTCCCGCGCGGCTATGCGATCTGGGCGCTCGACCATCGCGGGCACGGGCGCTCCGAAGGCGAGCGGGTCTACATCGAGACGTTCGACGACTACGTGACCGACCTGCGGACGTTCTTCGAGATGGTGCGCGACGCGAACGCGGGCCTGCCGGTATACCTGATCGGGCACAGCATGGGCGCGTTCATCGCGACCGCGTACGCGGCGAAGCATCAGGACGACCTGACCGGCCTCATCCTTTCGGGCGGCGGCATCGGCACCGGGCGGCGGCCGACGAGCGCAGGCCCGAGCCAGATCGACCTGTCGACGACGCTGAGCCGCGACCCGGCGGTCGGCGAGGCCTACCGGACCGACCCGCTGGTCTTCCACGGCACGCCGCCGGAGAGCCGTCGCGAGGCGATGATGGCGTTCTGGAGTGAGCTGCGGGACATGGCGCGCGCGATCACCCTGCCGGTGCTGATCGTCGCGGGCGCGGCCTCGCCGCTGGGCGACGGGCCGGGCAGCGAGCGACTGTTCGAGACGGTGTCGTCGGAAGACAAGACCCTCAAGCTGTACGACGGCTTGCTGCACGAGATCTTCAACGAACCGGAGCGGGAGCAGGTCTTCGCCGACATGGAGGCATGGCTGGCGAGCCACTGACCACCGTGGACGCGGCCCGACTCGATCAGCTCCTGCAGTCCGCCGGTCTCGAGTTGCCCGAAGGCGCGTCGATCCACGTTACTGGCGAGGACCCTGTATTCGCGACGCGTTTCCCCATCGGCGAGCTGGCAGCGTCGGCGCTCGCCATCTGCGGGGCACAGGCGGCGCGGCTGTGGGAGCTGCGCGCCGGCAAGGGCCAGGCCGTTCGCGTCGACGTACGCGCAGCGGCGGCGTCGCTGCTGAGCTTCGCTTACCTGCGCATCAACGGACAGGCGCGGGAGCGGGAGGCGGCGCGCAACCCTTGCGTCGCGCTCTACGAGTGCGGCGACGGTCGCTGGATCCACCTGCACGGCGCGCACCCCAAGCTCCGTGACGCCACGCTCGACGTGCTGGGCTGCGAGTTCGACCGCGAATCGATCGCCGCCGCCGTACGACGCTGGAACGCGCAGGAGCTGGAGGATGCGCTGGCCGAGCGGCTGACCTGCGGCGCGATGGTTCGCACGGCGTCGGAGTGGCTGGAGCACGAACAGGGGCAGGCGCTCGCCGGCAAGCCTTTCGTGGAGCTGATCAAGGTTGGCGAAAGCGAGCCAGAACCGCTCGCGGCCGGCAGCGCGCCACTGTCAGGCGTGCGCGTGCTCGACCTGACGCGGGTGCTCGCGGGCCCGACGTGCGGACGAACGCTGGCGCAACACGGCGCGGACGTGCTGCACATCTCTTCGCCGCACCTGCCGAGCTCCGAGCTGTTCGACATCGACACGGGCCACGGCAAGCGGTCGGCGTTCGTCGACCTCGACGAGCCCGACGGGCCCGAGCGGCTGCGGTCGCTGCTCGGTGGCGCGGACGTCTTCATCGATGGCTCTCGTTCGGGTGCGCTCGAGCGACGCGGGTTCGGTCTGGATGACGCCGTCGCGCAGCGGCCGGGCCTGATCGTGGTGTCGATCAACTGCTACGGCCACGAAGGGCCGTGGGTGCGGCGCCCGGGCTGGGAGCAGCTCGCGCAGAGCGTGGCTGGTATCGCCGCAGCGCAGGGAACGCCGGAGCGCCCGCAACTGCTGCCGGCGGCCGCGTGCGACTACACGACGGGCTACCTCGCCGCGTTCGGCGCCATGGCCGCGCTCGAACGGCGCGCGAAGGAGGGCGGGAGCTGGCACGTGCGCACGTCGCTGAGCCAGACCGCGATGTGGATCGAGCGCCCTGGCGCTCGCTGCGATCCGGCGTCGGCGAGCGGCGTCGGCGACCCGAGCGACCTGCTGATCGAATCGCAGACGCCGTTCGGCGTGGTGCGCCACCTGCGACCGGCCGTCGAGCTGCCGGAGAGCCCGGCACGCTGGGAGCGGCCCACCGTGCCGCACGGCTTCGACGAGCCGGCGTGGGCGGGCTCGTAGGGGCGTTCAATTGAACGCCCCTACATTACGTCTGCTCACCTGAGCGGCATCGATGCGGCGAGGCTTTTCGGGCCCGGCTACCGTTGAGGTGCGTGCGAGGGTGCCAGAAACGAGCCGTCCGCCGCGCGAGGGACGGGCAGCGTTGCGAGGATGGCGTCGCGGTTGAGCGGACCGTAGAGGTGCGGGTAGATGCGGTCCGGGTCTTCGTAAACGATGCGCGCCCGCACTTTCGTGGTGTCGATCACGAGCACCAAGTAGCCGCGCAGGTCGTCCTTGTAGTATCGGTTGGCGGTCTGGACGACGTGGTCGATACCGTCGGTGCAATGAATGAAACCGTCCTGCTCGAAGGCCTCCGGAACGTACGGTTCCCTTTCGTCCGTGCTCTCGAAGTAGGCGGCGGGGACAAGATGGAAGGTCGTGGCCACCTCAGTCCGCCGTCTCCGCGTCCACATCGGCCACGGCGGTGAGCTCGCCGGGGCGGGCGGAGTCGGCGAGGGCGCGCATCTGCTCGACCGTCGCCTCCAGCTCTTCGACGGTGCGCGCGGGCGCTGAGCAGGCGGTGCCGTAGCAGACGTAGGCGGCGGGCGATGGCTCCGATGGCATGGCGAGCGACGCGAGGCGGTCCCCGTCGCGAGAGGGATCGAGGAGCTGGACGGCGCGGTCGGGCACACGCAGCCAGAGCGCGGCGCGGTGGAGCGCGCCCAGAGCATCGCCCGGCCCGACGAGCTTGACGTCGGCCGGCGGATGGAGGAGCGTGTCGACGGCGCGGGCGTACGCCGCGGCGAAGTGGCCCATCCCCTGGTGCTGCCCAGCGAAGTGCGCGAGCGTTCGCTCGGCGGTCTCGGCGTATCGGCGCTCGTGCGTGAAGCGCTCCAGGCGGAGGAAGAGCAGCGCGGCAGCGGCGTTCTCGTTGAGCGGCTTCTGGCGCATGTCGAGGCGGCCGAGCGAGTCGTGGCCGCGCGACGTGTCGAAGAAGCCGCCGCCCGCCTCGTCGGCGAAGCGCTCTTCGAGCAGCGCGGCGAGCTCGAGCGCGCGGTCGAGGTGGGCAGCATCGCCGGTGCCCTCGTAGGCGTCGAGCAGGGCGTGCGCGGTCGTGACCTGGTCGCCGAGCAGGCCGAGCTGGTGCGGCTCGCCATCGAAGTAGCGGTACATGCCTTCGCCGGCCGAGCGCATGCGCTGCCAGAGGAAGTCGAGGGCGCGCAGGGCGCGGTCGCGCAAGGCGTCGTCGTCGAGCGTCCACGACGCTTCAAGGTAGGCCGACGCGGCGAGGGCGTTCCAGCTCGTGTAGACGGTGCGGTCGACGTAGGGCGCCTCGCGGGCGGCGCGGGCTTCGGCGTCGAGTGCGTAGAACTCCTCGTCGGCGTCCTGGCTGCCGTAGAACGCGCCCGTCTCGGAGTCGCTGAGCCACGCATCGAGGTACTCGATAACCCGGCGCGCGACTGCAGCGTGGGCGTCGTCGCCGGTGAGTCGATACAGGCGGAGGACGTTTCGCAGGAGGAGGGCGTTGTCCTCGAGCATCTTCTCGAAGTGGGGGACGCTCCAGTCGCGGTTCGTGGCGTAGCGGAAGAAGCCGCCCCAAACGTGATCGAAGACGCCGCCGCCCGCCATCTTCTCCAGCGTCTTGCGCGCCATGTGGAGAAGGTCGGCGTCGTTGCGGCGAAGGTGGGCGTAGAGGAGCAGGTCGATGGCGTCGGTGTGAGGGAACTTGGGCTGCTGGCCGAAGCCGCCGTGGACCGGGTCGTACACGTCGTTGATCGCCGCGACGACGTCCTGCAGCACCTGGTCGTTCAGCTCGCCTTCGCCGCCCATTCCCTCGACGGCGGCGCGGCGGCGCTCGCGCAGGTCGGTCACCTTCGCGCCGATCTCGTCCTTGTTCTCGCGGTAGTACTCGCTGAGCTGGTCGAGCACCTGGCGCATCTGATCGGGCGGGACGTAGGTCATGCCAGCGAGCACCTCGCCGTCGGGGGTGAGGAAGGCGGTGGTGGGCCACCCGCCCATGTTGTAGCGGGCGTTGATGTCGGGGCGCTGGTCGTTGTCGACGCGGACGGGCACGAAGCGCTCGTTGATCGCCTGGATGATCTGCTCGTCGGAGTAGGAGGTCTCGTCCATGACGTGGCACCAGTGGCACCAGACGGCGGAGATGCCGAGGACGATCGGCTTGTCGTCGCGCTGAGCTTCGTCGAAGGCCTCCGGGCCCCACTCGCGCCAGCGGATCTCGTGGGCGCGGTTGGGCCGGGGCGAGAAATGGAACCGGGGGTGTTGGTCTGAGGCCATCGGGCCTCCTTTCGTGCGTGGAGTGATAAGGGAAGTCTGCGGTTAGTTTATCACAGGGTTGGCCTGTCAACGGATCGACGACAGATGACGGATGACGGATGAGGGATGAGGGATGGCGGTCGGGGTGTCATTTTGCAAGCAGCGACATCTGTAGGGGCGGGTTTCAAACCCGCCCCTACGACCGTGGCGACAGGCTGAAGCCTGTCCCGCGATTCCAGGGCCCTCACCCCAGCACCTCCAGGTAGACCGCCTCCGTCTCCTTCGTCGGGTCGGTACCGAGGTCGGCGGCGAGGAGGTCGCGCAGGCGGTGGTAGGAGCGGACGGCTTCCGCCGGGTTGCCGGCCAGGGCGTGCGCGCGCATGAGGAGCTGGTGAGCGGTCTCGCGGTAGGGGTCGACGGAGAGGGCTTCGTCGGCGGCCTCGACGGCGAGGAGAGGCTCGCCCGACGCAAGCCAGATGTGCGCAAGACACTCCAGCGCCCGGACGCGCTGGCGCTCCAGCTTGCGACGCTGGGCCTGCACCCAGGGGCCTTCAGCGCTCGAAAGGAAGGGCCGCGCAGCGATGCCTGCCGCGACCGTGGCCGGGCCGAAGGCGCGCTTCGGCTCGCCGGCGCGCAGGGCGCCCTCGGCGGCGTCGAGATACGACGCGCCGGCCTCCAGATCGACCCAGGCGTCGCCTGGCAGGTGGAGCTGGTACTGACCGAACTCCTGCGAGATGGCGATGCCCCGCGCCCGGAGCTCGTCGCAGGCCAGGAGGCGGCGCAGGCGGCTGACGAGGGCGCTGAGCGACGTCTGCCAGGCGGGCGGCGTCTCCTCCGACCAGAGGATCGCGGCGAGCTCCTCGCGCGGGAGCGGTCGCGCTCGCTCGCAGACGAGGTAGGCGAAGAGGACGCGGTCCTGCTGCCCGCGGAACTGTCGCTCGCGGACGATGAGCTCGCCCCCAGCTTCGAGCGCGACGCGTCCGGTGAGGTAGATGCGGGTGTCCATGTGCGCTGCCAATCGAATGCCAAACGTCGGGCAAGGGCCGCCTGCTAGTATAGCGCCGGAAAGGAGGCTGACATGGCCAACAGATCGATCAAGTGCCCGTGCGGGTGGAGCGTGACGGCGGAGGACGACGAGGAGCTGATCCGGCAGGTGCAACAGCACGCGAAGGAGGTGCACGACCAGAACCCCTCGCGGGAGGAGATCCTGGCGCTGGCGCAGCCGGAGTAAGACTGCATCTTAGCGCGACGTGTAGGGGCGTTCGATTGAACGCCCCTACGACCTTTCGCCTCGCCGCGGGCGAGATGCTTCGCCTGGGCGCGAAATGAGCAAACCGGTCGTCCCTAGCGGGGCCGCGAGATGCTTCGCTTCGCTCAGGATGACAAAGGGGGCATCCACCTGTCCCGAAGCGACACTAATGCACGTGGGCTTGGGCGGGTTTGAAATCCGCCCCCAACGCGAGCGCACAGCCGTGCGCCGCTACATCGCCGAGCCTGGAAAGGCTCGGCTACGGCCGACAGGCTGAAGCCTGTCCCGCGGAGAGAAGGATCGGCTACTGGTTGGTGAGCTCGGCGAGGCGCTGGAGGAGGCGCTCGACTTCGGCGATCTCGTCGCCGTAGGTGGCGAAGTCGCCGTTCTGGAGGGCGGTCTGGGCGCGCTCGAAGGCGTCGTTCGCCTGTTGGATCAGCGTGGCGACATCGTCCGAAGGGACAGCGGTGGCTGCTGCGGTCGAAGTCGGCTCAGGCGTCTCGCCGGGGCCGGGTGTGGCGGTGGGTGTCGTCGGCGTTCCGCCGTCGGCGACGGGCGTGCTGGGCGGCGCCTGGCCGAGGACGACCTCGAGCGCCCGGGCGAGCGTCGGTTCCATCGCAATGTTGTTACCATTGGCGACCACGACCCGCTTGAGCTCCGGGAGCTGCCCTGCCGTGGCCTGGAGGTAGATCGGCTCGACGAAGAGGTTGCCCTCGCCGATCGGGATCATCAGCAGGTTGCCGCGGATCACCTGGGAGCCGGACTGGTTCCAGAGGCTGAGCTGCGCGGAGATCTGCTCATCCTGGTCGATGAAGGACTCCACCTGCGAGGGCCCGAAGACGGCCGAGCCGGTCGGGAAGCGGAAAGCGAGGAGTTTGCCGTAGTTGTCGCCGTCAGAGCGGCCAGCCATCCAGGCGATGGTGTTGTTGCGGTTGGCCGGGCGGAAGGGCAGGATGAGGGCGAACTCTTCCTCGGCCTCGCCGGGCAGACGCATGATCACGTAGTAGGGCTCCACCGTCTGCTCCTGGCCGATGAAGACTTCGGTTGGAATGTCCCAGATGTCCTCCCGGTTGTAGAGGACGCGCGGGTCCTGGATGTGGTAGGCGCTGTAGAGCTCCGCCTGGATGAGAAAGAGCTGCTCGGGGTAGCGCAGGTGGGCACGCAGCGCGTCCGGCATTTCGTCGGGCGTGAACAGGTCGGGATAGATCTTGTCGTAGACGCGGGCGATCGGATCGGTCGGGTCAACCAGGTAGAACGTGAGCGAGCCGTCGTAGGCGTCGATGGTGACCTTGACACTGTTGCGGATGTAGTTGAGGCCGCCGCTGCGAGTTGAGTACGGGTACTGATCGGTCGTGGTGTAGGCGTCCTGCACCCAGACTAGGCGGCCGTCAGCGACGACGAGATAGGGGTCGTGGTCGAGGCGGAGGAAGGGTGCGATGGCGTCGACGCGCTGCTGGATGTTGCGCCGGTAGAGGAGGCGGCTGTCGTCGTCCAGGGCGTCGCTGATGAGCAGATTGAAGTCGGAGAGCTCCCAGGAGTAGACGAAGCGGCGAAGGAGCGAGTTGAGCTTGATGCCACCATCACCATCGAAGCGCGTCTCTACGACCTCATCGTCACCGGTGGGGTAGTCGAACTCGTCTTCGGCTGAGCCGACGATGACGTAGTGGTCGGGCATCTCGCCGAAGTAGATCTGGGGAACTTCGACATCCACTTTGCCGGCGACCGGGATGTCCTTCACGTAGAGTTCAGGCAGCCCCTCCTGCACCACTTCGTTCACGGGCACGACCGTGAGGCCATACCCGTGCGTGAACTGGAGGCGGCTGTTCACCCAGGTCTGCGCGTTGACCGGCAGCTTGCCTGGGTTGAGCTCGCGGGCGGCGAGCATCACTTGACGCAACTGGCCATCGATCATGTAGCGGTCAACATCGACGTTCAAGAAGTCGTAGAGAGGGCGGATGGTCTGGATCTGGTTCAGCGTCTGGAGAAGCGGGCGGTGGTCCCAGAGGCGAACATTCGAGATCGTCTCTGGATTGGCGGCGATCTCCTCAGCGGTGACGAACTCGCGGGCCGGAAACGGCACCTCCTCGATCTGATCGAGACCGTAGGCGGCGCGCGTGGCCTCGATGTTGCGCTGGATGTACTCGCGCTCCTTGGCGAGCTCGTTCGGCTCGACGGAAAAGCGCTGGACCGTCGCCGGGAAGATCAGGCCGCCCGCGACGCCGGCGACGGCCCAGACGACGGCGGCGCCGATGGGCAGGATCAGCAGGCCGCGCCGCACTGCCGCGATCAGGATGCAGACCGCCGTGAGCGCGCCGAGGCCCATCAGGGCGTAAGTAACGGGCACCTGGGCGTGAATGTCGGTGTAGCTGGCCCCGAACGCCGCGCCCCTGTCCGAGAAGACGAGGCCGTAGCGCCCGAGCCAGTAACGCCAGACGAAGAGGCCAATGGCCGCGACGAGCAGCAGCGAGACCTGGATGCGCGCTGCGCGCGAGGTCTCTGCGTCGAAACCGGAGAGCAGCATGCGAAAGGCGTAGAGCCCGCCGACAGCGATTGTGGTGATGATGACCGCGGCCAGCGACCAGCCCTGGATGAAGTTGAGCGCAGGCAGTTGGAAGACGTAGAAGCCGATGTCTCTCCCGAACGCGGCGTCCTTGATGCCGAACGACTCGCTGTTCATGAAGAGGAGGATCCTGTTCCACTGCCCCGCCGCCTGCACACCGAAGATCACCGACAGGAAGAGCGCCGCCGCGATCGTGACGACGAGGACAACGCGCCGCACGGCGTGCGGGTCGACATCGCCGAGCATGGCGACCGGCTCCGATGTGCCCTCGGGAGCGAGTCGAAGGGCGATGAGGACGTTCACGCCGAAGAAGGCCAGGAACACGCCCGCGCCCGCGAAGAAGAGCCAGACGCGCGTGACGATGCGCAGGCGGTAGACCGAAAGGTAGTCGACGCTGTCGAACCAGAGCCAGTCGGCGTAGATGTTCTTGAGGATGCTGGCGACGATGAAGACGACCAGCAGGACCAGGAGCGCCGTCGCCCAGCGGAGGAGGCCGCCCGGGATGCGGAAGTTAGGCCGTCGACGGAAGCGGAAGGGGCCGGGCGGCGGGCCCAGGTCCTGGCCTTCCTCGGACGGACCGGTGTTGAAGAAGGTCACGCAGCATCTCCGCTGGACGCTTGCCGGCAGCTTGGCACGATCGGGCTAGACATCACGTCCAGCGTATAGCAGCGGGACGTGGGTAACAATGAGGCCGCCCCAACGTCCGGAGCGGCCTCGAATCTGTTCTTGGTGCGAAGGGCTACGGATTTTCGATGACGTCCTTGAAGGCGGGAATGAGCGTCTCCGCCCGGTTGTAGACGCTCGCCGCTTCCAGCGTCTGCAGGTAGCGGTCGAGCTGGTGCTTTCGCAGCTCAGCGAAACGCTCCTTGCCCTGCTGGACAGTGTCGCCCAGGGCGAGGATAAACGCCTCGCGGAAGGGCTTGTCGCGGCGGAGGTCGGCGGCGTACATCGCCTCGCCACGGTTGAGCCAGACGTCAACCCGGGCGCGGTTGACCGGGTCGTGGCGGATGTAATGCTTGAGGTGGTCGACGCCGTACGCGAGATGGCGGCGCAGGTCGTTCGCGGTGTTTTCGAAGAGCTGGCGGTCGGCCTGCGAGCGGCCGAGGCGGTCGCCCCACTCGCACAGGCCGAGGAGGAACGAGCCACGCAGGATGTTCACGTAGGAAACATACTCGGAGAACTTGAACGCCGCGTACACCGTGCGATGCATGAAGCCCGGCTGCTGGACACCCAGCCCGCCGCCGTTCGAGAGGGCGCGCTTGCGAAACGCCTCGCAGTGGCGGGCCTGGTCGAACGTCTGCGTCGCGAGATAGAGCTTGACCTCGTGGTAGCCGTAGGAGATCTCCTTCAGCCAGCCCATCAGCACCTGGTTGGAGTTGTACTGCTGCTCGGAGATGTTGGTGCAGATCTGGTCGAGCGCCGCCTCGACGTGGTCCGCCAGCGGCTCGATCGAGCCCCAGGAGACATCTGTCGCGGGCACCCATCGCTCGCGGATGGCGAGCTCGTAGAGGTCGGCGGCGTTTTCGGCCCAGACCTCATGCTTTTCGTAGATGGTGTAGGGCGCCAGGAGGCCGCGCCGGTCTTCGGGGGCGGGCCAGGCGCCGCGGGGTGTGTCGTTCTGGTAGGGCCAGTGGTCGGGCGCCCAGCCGTAGGAGCCGGCGTCGGCGAGACGGAGCGTGAAGCCTTCCGGGCCGAGGTCCTTCGGCAGAGGCGGGCGCTCGGTGGGCGCCTTCGCCCAGCCCATGTCGAGCGGTGGCGGCTGGAACCCAGACGGGACCTGCGGTCGCGGAGGCGTCTCCGGCTGCTCGTCCTGTTTCTCGTCCGTCGTAGTGTCTGGCATCGGTCTACTCCTTAGAGAGCATGACGGCGAGCGAAGTCGCCGTCATGCGTGGCTTCTGCTACGTCCCCGGCGCGCTAGTTGCGCGGCGGATCGATGAACGCGCGCACACGCTCCGGCAGGCGCTCGCGACGGTCGCCCAGGCCGACGACGTCGAGGCGGTGCATGTACTCGTTGAACTGGCGCCGGCGCACAGCGAGCAGCTTCTGGTAGCCGTCGTTGAGCTGCGCCTCGCTCTTGCCGCCGCCGAGCAAGATGGCGAGCGCCTCCGTGGTGTCACCGCCGCCGGTGAGGCCGGCCTGGTTCGGCGTGGAGCCGACCTGGCCCTCCATGCGGTCCAGGTAGGTGTGCACCTCTTCGCGGCGCTCCGGCTCGGTCTCCAGCAGGTGCTTCATGTGCATCACACCGAAGGCGACGTGACGGCTCTCGTCCTGAGCGGCGAGGCGGAAGATGCGCTTGTCGACCTCGCTGTGGGCGATCAGCTCGCCCATGCGGAAGAGCGACTGCACGAAGCCTTCGCCGACGAGGTGGAGGCTGGCGGTCATGTCGATGAAGCTCTGCGCGGTGAGCAAGCCGACAGCGCCCGGCCCGGCCTGCAGCAAGCCGATGCCGTTCGCGAGCGCGCGCTTGCGGAAGACGTCCAAGTGACGCCCCTCATCCATGATCTGCGTGGCGAGGAAGAGACCGACCTCGAAATACTCGGCGGCGATGGCGGGGGCGAACTTGCCGGGCACATCGCCGGCGATGAACTCGACCTGGGTAAGGAAGGTGCAGAGCTGGGACATTGCCAGCTCCAGGTCCTCGTCCAGCTCGGGCAAATCGCCCCAGGGGATGTCGGTCGCGGAGCTCCACTGGCGCTGGAGACCTTCCTCATAGAGCATCATCGCGGAGTCCGACCAGGACTCCGACTTGCTGTACCAGTGGGCGCCGATGTTCTGGGCGTCGGCCCGGGGGGCGGAGCCGCGCATGCGCCCGCTCTGGTTGGTGGTCATGTCCGGCGGGTTGCCGTAGGAGCCAACGCTGATCTCCTCTAGCGTGAGCCCGCGCTTCCCTGGCACGACGCGGAGGCCGCGTTCGGCGGCGGGCTGCTCAATCCAGGAGAGGTCGAGATCTTCGCCTCCGGGCTCTTTGCGAAGCTCTTGCAGGATATCCGCCTTGGTCATAACAGGCCTCCTTGATTCGAAGCTAAGCGCGTGTGTCAGACGGTACTAGGCAGTGCTTAACTTAGCAAACGCTAAGGAACTTGTCAAGAGGCCGGCCGTGCGAATGTTGGCTACTTCTGGACCGTCGTGCCGGTCGCAGCTTCGCCTCTGAGGAGGGCGCGGAGGGCGCCCGCTTCGCGCCCATCGATGATCGAGGCGGGCACGCCCGCCTCGTTCGCGCGGAGAGCAGCCTCCACCTTCGGGATCATGCCGCCGGCAACAGTGCCGGCCGCGATGAGGCCACGCGCCTCCGCTGCGCTCAGGCGCGGCTGGACGGCGCCCGCAGCGTCCATGACGCCGGGCACGTCGGTGAGGAAGACGAGCCGTTCTGCCCCGAGAGCGGCGGCGACTTCGCCGGCGGCGGTGTCGGCGTTGATGTTGAGGAGCTGCGGGCGGACCGCCTCGCCTTCGACCTCGACAGCGATGGGCGCGAGGACGGCGACGACGCCCTGCGCGACGGACTCGAGCGGCTCGACGTTGACGGCGACGATCTCGCCGACGAAGCCGAGCTCCGGGTCGAAGCGGCGGGCGCGGAGGATCGCGACGTCCGCGCCGGAGAGGCCGCAGGCGGGCGCGCCGCGCGCCTGCAGCTCGGTGACGAGTCGCTTGTTGACGAGACCGGCGAGCACGGCGACGACGACCTCGAGGGCGCGCTCGTCGGTGACGCGCAGGCCGCGCACGAAGCGCGACTCGACGTCGTGGCGCTCGAGCCACTCGCTGATCGTCGCGCCGCCGCCGTGGACGACGACGAAGCGCATGCCGTCCGCGTGCAGCGCGGCGATGTCGTCCAGGGTGGTGTCGTGGCGGCCGAGGGTGCTGCCACCGATCTTGAGGACGGTGAGTGGGGTCATGGCACCCGTGCTTCCGGGTAGCGTGGCGGTCGTAGGGGAGGCCCTTTAGGCCTCCCGCGACGGGCCTCATGGCGCGGCGTTGGCGCGGTTAACGCCGGCCGCAGCGTTGGTGGCGGCCTGAAGGTCGCCGCTACCTGTCGCTCCACGAAGGTGATCGACATCGCGCCCCTACGCTTCGCTCGGGATAGCACCGACCTGCTGCATCAACCCGAGCTGGTCGGAGACCTCCCACTCCTCGACAACCCGGCCGTCCCTGATGCGGTAGATGGCGATCTGCCTGACGGAGATGCGCAGGCCCGTAGGTGGCATGCCGAACAGGTCGCCGTCGTGGGTGCCGGTGAACGTGAAGCAGCCGACGACGCGGTCGTCTTCGGCGACCAGCTCATCGACGGAGATGCGCAGGTCCGGGAAGCCTGCAAGGTACGCTGCGATCGAGTCGCGGACGGCATCCCGGCCGCTCGGCGCGCCTTCGGCCGCGGTGCGCAGGACGTAGTCGGGCGCAATGAACTCGTCGACGGCGGCCAAGCGCCGCTTGTTGAAGATCTCGTCTTCCATGCGGCGGACGAGGGCCTTGTTCTCATCAGCCTGGGTCACGGCTCACTCCCCTGGCCTCTGCTTGGGCGTCGGCCTGAAGCCCGACCCGCGAAGAGGGGACGGCTCACGTCGTGTACTCGGCGTTGATGCGCACGTACTCCGGCGTGAGGTCGCAGCCCCAGGCGGTGGCGCTCGAGTCGCCGAGCCCGAGGTCGACGCGGACGTGGACCTCGCTGCGGGCGAGCGCCTGCGAGAGCGCGGGCTCGTCGAAGGGAAGCGGTGTGCCCGCTCGAAAGACGTCCACGTCCTGGATGGCGATAGCGAGGCTGTCTTCGCGCACGTCGGCGCCGCTGTAGCCGACCGCGACCATGACGCGCCCCCAGTTCGGGTCATTGCCATAGACGGCGGCCTTGACGAGCATCGACCCGACGACCGCCTTCGCGGCAAGGCGGGCGTCCGCGACGCTGACCGCGCCATCGACGCGCACTTCGAGCAGCTTGCTCGCGCCCTCGCCGTCGCGGGCGAGCTTGCGCGTGAGCGTCGCCGAGACGTGCTCGATCGCGGCGCTCACGAGTGGGAGCGCCGGATGGCCGGACCCGATCGTCTCGCCGCCGGCCGCGCCGTTCGCCATCAGCAGCACCATGTCGTCGGGGCTGGTGTCGCCGTCGATGTAGAGCTGGTTGAACGACGCGTCGACGGCCTCGGTGAGCAGCGAAGGCAAGAGAGTGGCGTCGATGGGCGCGTCAGCGGTGAGGAAGCCGAGCATGGTCGCCATGTTGGGGTGGATCATGCCCGAGCCCTTCGCGCAGCCACCGACGGTGTAGGTCGTATCGCCCCACTGGAAACGGACGGCGCACTGCTTGGCGACGGTGTCGGTGGTCATGATGGCGTGAACGAACGCATCGCCGCCATCCTCGGTCACGATAATGCGAGGGACGCCGGCGCGCACGCGGTCCATCGGCATGAACCACCCGGTGACGCCCGTGCTGGCGATGACGACGTCCTCCGTTGCGACACCGAGCTTCGCCGCGCTGAGCTGCGCCATCTCAAGGGCGTCGCGCTCGCCTTGCTCGCCGGTGTAGGCGTTCGCCACGCCCGAATTGGCGATCAGCGCCTGCGCGTAGCCGTCGGCGAGGTGGCGCTTCGAGACGTGAAGCGCGGCGCCTTGCAGGCGAGCCGTCGTGAAGACGGCGGCGGCCGGGCACCGCTCGTCGGAGGCGAGGAGGGCCAGGTCGAGGCGGCCGGGCGTCGTGTCGCGGATGCCGGAGCCGGTTGCCCCAGCACGGAAGCCGCGCGGGGTGGTGAGGGTGCCGTCGGGCACGTCGAGGAGCGACGCTTCCATGCTCAGGGGTAGAGGGCGAGCCCGCCCAACCCGGCGGCCTCTGGCAGGCCGAGCATCAGGTTGAGGCACTGCACTCCCTGGCCCGCGCCGCCCTTCATCAGGTTGTCGAGGGCGCTCACAATGACGAGGCGGTCCGTGCGGGCGTCTACGGTCGGGTAGACGAGGCAGTCGTTCGTGCCCAGCGTCTGCTTGGTCGAAGGCGGCACGTCGACGACCCGAACAAAGATCGACTCGCGATAGAAGTCGCTGAACAGCTCGCGGACGCGGGCGGTCGGGTCGGCGCCGAGATCGGCACCGGCGCGCAGCGAGGCGTAGGCGGTGATCAGGATACCGCGGCTCATCGGGATCAGATGCGGAACCATGGTGACGCGCGGGGGCGGCGCCTCCCAGAGCGCACCCAGCTCCTGGACGATCTCCGGCAAGTGGCGGTGGCCGTCGAGCGCGTAGGCGCTGACGCCCTCGTTCGCCTCGGCGAAGTGGTAAGGGAGGCCAAGCGTGCGGCCGGCGCCCGAGATGCCGCTCTTGCTGTCGACCACGACGTCCGGCTCGACGAGGCCGGCCTTGAACGCGGGCGCGAGCGCGAAGACGGCGGCGGTCGAGTGGCAGCCGGCGCTGCCGACGAGCTTCGCGCGGGCGATCTCGTCGTGGCGGAGCTCAGGCAGGCCCATGACGGCGCTCGCGAGCAGCTCCGGCGCCGGGTGCGCGCCGTACCAGGCCTCGTACTCCTCGATGCGGCGCAGGCGGAAATCGGCGCTCAGGTCGACTACGGGCAGGCCGCGCTCGATGTAGGGCAGGAGCTGCTCGGCGGCGGCGGCGTGCGGCAGGGCAGAGACGACGGCGTCCACCTCACCAAGCTGCTCTTCGACGTTCAGGCCGAGGGGGCCGAGGTGCGGGAAGACGTCGCCCAGCGGCTTGCCGGCGGCGCTGCGGCCGGTGACGGAGACAAGTTCGATGTCGGGGTGGGCGTGGAGCAGCCGGGCGGCCTCGGCCCCCATATAGCCTGTGACGTTAAGGATGCCGGCTCGGAACACGGTTGCGCCTCGGGTGATGAGATGAATGGAGTATATCGGATGCGAGGGAGAGGTTGTAGGGCGCTGCGCTATACTGGCGCGATTCGAAGCGGGCATACACAGGCGAGGAGGCCGACGATGGAGTATCGAAATCTGGGTCGTTCGGGGTTGCAGGTGTCGGTGGTGGGTGTGGGCTGCAACAACTTCGGGCGGCGCTGCGACGTGGAGCAGACGGCCGCGGTGGTGAACAAGGCGCTGGAGCTGGGTGTGACGCTGTTCGACACGGCCGACATCTACGGGCCGCGCGGGCTGTCCGAGGAGTACCTGGGCAAGGCGCTCCAGGGCCATCGACGGGACGCGGTGATCGCGACGAAGTTCGCCGGGCCGATGGGCGAGGGGTCGTTGTGGGGCGGGGCGTCACGGCGCTACATCGTCGAGGCGGTGGAGGCGAGCCTGCGCCGGCTGGGCACCGACTACATCGACCTCTACCAGATCCACTTCCCGGACGCGCGCACGCCCATCGAGGAGACGATGCGCGCGCTGGGCGACGTGGTGCGCCAGGGCAAGGCGCGCTACATCGGGTGCTCGAACTTCGCGGGCTGGCAGATGGTGGAGGCGCAACTGGTCGCGAAGGCGGGACACCTGTCGCCGTTCATCTCGGCGCAGAACCAGTACAACCTCCTGGACCGGCGCATCGAACGCGAGCTGGTGCCGGCGGCGAACGCGTACGGCCTGGGTGTGCTGCCCTACTTCCCGCTGGCGAGCGGCTTCCTCACGGGCAAGTACCAGTCGGGCCAAGCGCCGCCCGAGGGCACGCGGCTGGCCGGGGCCGGGCCGATGGCCGACCGCATCCTCACGGAAGGGAACTTCGAGACGCTGGCGAAGCTGTCGTCGTTCGCGGAGCAGCGCGGCCGCTCGATGGTGGAGCTGGCGATCGGGTGGCTGGCGAGCCAGTCGCACGTGGGCAGCGTGATCGCCGGCGCGACGAAGCCGGAGCAGGTGGAGCAGAACGTCTCGGCCGGCGAGTGGCGCCTGACGCCGGAGGAGCTGGCGGAGGTGGATAGGGCTACGCGGCGGGAGTGAGCGAGCTGGCGGTCTTTGCTAGCGGCGCAGCGCCGATTCGGGATTTCCGTCGCCGACGAGAAAGAACTCTCCCTTTCTCGGAACCTTGCCGAAACGCTCGTCGCGCTGGAGGGTACCGAAGACGGTCCCGTAGTTGAGCCTCGCCTTCTCTGGACTCTTGAACTTACCGGCAGCAGTCAGGATGTCTACTAGTTCACGCACGGTCGCGGACCCACCCCTGGCCTCCATGATCTGTTCGGCCATGTCAGCGATTGTTCCACTCAGTCCTCCGATAAGCGGCAGCTGCTCCTCAGGTGTCCTCGGCAGGTCCATCACTTGCCGATAGACCGCCAGTGCTTGGTCGTACAGACCGAGCTCTTGGCGAATTCGGGCCCGCTTCTCTTCGGCCTCCTTGATTATCTCGTCTAGCGAGGTCAAATCCTTCCTGAGGTCGCTCGTTGCCTTGATGACACGGCTAATGAAGTCATCATTCATTGGTACACTTCCCAGTCCAGATGGTAGCATGTCATGGCCATGCATGTCAATGTATAGCTGAATGGGATTGACAGTCATGGTGCCACCTGCTACGTTGACGAGAGCAGCCGCCGAACCCGATACTTCATACAGGGAAGCGAAAGGGGTATCGGACAATGGCCGCGAACGGGCGACTGCCGCTGACCTTGGAGGGTATCGAGAGTGCGCTCGCTCGAACGCGTGCGGGGCACAGGAGAGAGTACTTGGCGTCCCTGCGGAAGCGTGTCGCTGCGTTTGAGGAACGTTACAGTCTCCCGTCCGACCTGCTACGCGAGGCTCTATCCGCCCACAGGCTCCGGGAGAACCTGGATGTTGTCAAGTGGCTCCATGCTTACGACAGTCTTGTGAGCCTCGAGCATGAGCGAGGCGAAGCACGGCTGGAACACACTGGAGGACTACCTCCACGTTCTGCAACACGTCGTCGATGACGACCCATTCGTAATCTCCCACTCGCTGTCTATTGATCTTTCCGCGGAAGCCGGTGACATCTCCGGGGACGTACTCTGTCACGGAGATATCATCCTCGACGTGACTAAGCACTTCGAGATCCTGGAGTATGCAGACCAGCGATACGCTCGAACAGCCCGGTATTCGTATCACGCGAGATACGAAGGCGGTGATGACATCCTACGCTACGACAACGCGCATGCCGACGACACAACCGGCCACAGCACCACTCATCACAAGCATACATTCGATGGCGACAGCGAGATGATCACTGACGTGAGGGAGTTCGACTGGCCTCACTTGAGCGAAGTGCTTGCTGAGCTTCGTGGAATAGTGTGGCGGTGATGCGATCACCGCCATCTCCTCACGCCACCACGCCCACCACGCCCGCGACGCCATCCACTTCGATCAGGGTGCCGTCCGGGAGGCGGCGCATGGCGTCCGGGACCGCGAGCACGGCCGGGAAACAACGAGGGGTGACGGCTGAACTAGCGTACGACCCGAAAGTACGTTTCACCGATTTCGATGAGGAGCCGCTTATCCCTGCGCTTCTGGACCTGCGCGAATTCAAACTCGATCCACTCTATGAGATCTTCGGCCCGTCGGCGCCCGTTTGCCTCGCTGCAGCGGAAGCTGATGCGGCCCAAGCGTCGGAAGCGCCCCCTGATACCCGCAGGAACACGCGCGGCGAGACTCTTGAAATCCTTGTCCCATGTCACAACGATTGCGGCGAGCTCGTCTCCTACCTTGGCGATGACGGGATCTGGGGTGCCCGCGGGGAAGAGGTCGCGGACGAGACGAACTTCGTGGCTGCGTCCTCGAAGAAGTCCGTTACGGATGCCGGGACGTTCTCATCGATGAGCAGCAGCATCGCCGCACTCCATAGCTAACCCGCCCGTTGCCGACTGCGGCGTTCCTCGTAGGCTATCGCTGCTTCCACGTCCTTTGGAGTGAGGCGGGGGTAATCTCGAACTATCTTCCTTACGCCGTATCCTGCCTCGTGAAGGTTCCATACCGCGGAAGTCGGAATCCTCGTGCCAGCCAGGACGGGGGCATTGTGAACTACGTAGCGATTCCTTACGACCCTACCCAGGTCCCCGTCGCTACGCTCCCTCAGACGGCTGGCTGCCTCTCGCATTTCATGGGCGATTTCTTCCATCGCAATCGGCAGTACTGGCTGACCTAGCGGCCAAGCGCCCATCCTGGCTCCGGTGCGAGGGTCGTCAAAGTACACGTGCCTGCCGCCTACGTAGAACGTGAGACTCGCCCAGGGACTCTCCCTTCGCTTCTTCAGCCAAGCACCCACCCGTCGGAGCTCCTGGAGAGGGACCCCGTGCTGGTTTCGAAGGATCGCGATCGTGCGCAGGCCGACTACATCTCGGAAGGAGTAGACCCTACCGAAGGCACGGCCGCGATCCCCGTCCGTGTATTGGGGCGCAAAGAAGCTCGTGCGATCCCAATACGCGAGCTGCCGTCGGGACAGCCCCGTTAGCCGGCAGACATGCTCCGAAGCGAAGGCTACGATTTCGTCCATGGGAAAGGCACCACGCTCTCAATGCCATTCTGCCACGGATGCCTGACTTGTGCCACCAGGTTCCTCACGCCACGACGCGCACCACGCCAGCAGCGCCGTCGACCTCGATGAGGGCGCCGTCTTGCAGGCGGCGCATGGCGTCTGGGACGGCGAGGACGGCCGGAATGCCGTACTCGCGGGCGACGATGGCCGTGTGGCCGAGCACGCCGCCCACTTCCGTGACGACGGCGCGCGCGATGGCGAAGAGCGGCGTCCACGGCGGCTGGGTGACGCTGGTGACCAGTATGTCGCCGGGGCGGAGGCGATGCGAGTCGGCGAGCGTGGGCACGATGCGCGCCGGCCCGCGCACGACGCCGCTCGACGCGCCCAGGCCGCGCAGATCGCCCTTACGTTCGGGCTCGCGAGGCGTCGACGAATGGCCGCTGTCCAGCCCGACGGGCGGAGGCGCACCGATGTACGAAGGCGGCGTGATGCCGCGCCAGTAGGCCAGCTCCTCCTTGCGACGAGGGGCGGTCTCGGAGAGGGCGGCGCCGTTACCACGAAGGGAGCCGGTGATTTCGGCGGCGTGGAGGTGGAAGACGTCGTTCGGGTCGGCGAGCGCGCCCTGGGACATGAGGCGGCGCCCAGCGGCGAGCACGAGGCGGCGGGGCATCGTTTGGAGCCGCTGGTCGATGTAGTAGTTGTGGTCCTCTGACAGGATCGCCACGCCACGCGCAGCACTCTGCGCGTCTTCGAGGCGCTTGCGATCGTCGGGCGAGAGCTTCGCGAGCGTCTCCGCAAGGGCGGTCTCACGCTCCTCGGCAAGGCGGCGTTGCTCGGCGGGGTGGTCGTAGTCCTTCGCCTCGATGTAGGCGCGCAGCATGGTGAGCGGGACGGTGGGGCGCTCGGCCCACGTCGGGGCCGAGAAGTCGTCGCGCCAGCCGAACTCGTCGAGGTACGCGCGGAACGCTTCGAGGAACGGCGCGGCGGCGGGGTCGGCCTCGAGGTCGGCGAGGCATTGCATGGCGGAGTCGCCGTCGACCGACGCGAGGCGCCCGGCGACGGCGGGCATCGTCTCGGCGAGACGCGCGAGACGCCAGAGCCCTTCGCCCGCCTCCACGCTCTTGTTGCCGTAGCCCTGGACGAGGCGCAGCGCGCTCAGGTCGTCGCCGCCGGTGAGCTCCTTGTACGTCTCGATGAGGAAGGTCATGCCGGTGTACCCGGGCATGATGGCGAGCGTATGCAGCTCGCCGGAGCGATGACGCACCTCGCGCAGGCGCTCGACCTCGCTGGCGAGCGCCTCGCTCGACAGCGCGTCGAAGTCGGTCGTGCGATAGTGATCGACGTAGCCAACGACCTCCGGCACGATCTCCTCGTGCCAGCGACGGGCGGCCTCGCGCAGCGACTCGACGCTGGCCGGCGGCGGGCCGGAGGAGCCGCCGGAGCCGGACGGCGCTCCCATCGGGAAGAACATGTAGTAGTTGGCGTACTTCGGCCGCGCGTTCCAGAAGCCGAACCCCTCCAGGAACGGGCAGAGGTTGACGTCGAAGTGGAGCGGCGGCACGGCGAACGGCAGGTGCTCGCGGTCGTGGCGCCAGCACGTCTCGGCGTCGGCCGGGTCGTCCCAGGTGACCGGGAAGTCGGGCGCTTCGTTCGCAACGGCCATCGCGCTACTCTCCCGCGTAGCCGGCGATCAGGTCGCCGACCTCTGAGGTCGACATGCCCATGCGGCCGGCGGCGAGCGACTCGATCTTGCCGGACGAGAGTGCGCGCTCGACGGCGCCCTCGATGCGGCGCGACGTGTCGTGTTCGCCGAGGCTCTCCATGAGCATCTGGACGGCGCTGATGGCAGCGACCGGGCAGATGACGTTCTGGCCGGTGTACTTGGGGGCGCTGCCGCCCATCGGCTCGAACATAGAGACGCCCTCCGGGTTGATGTTGCCACCCGCGGCGACACCCAGGCCGCCCTGAATCATGGCGCCCATGTCTGTGATGATGTCGCCGAACATGTTCTCGGTGACGATGACGTCGAACCACTCCGGGTTCTTGATCATCCACATCGACGTCGCGTCGACGTGCGCGTAGTCGCGCTCGATGTCGGGGTAGTCGGCCTCGCCCACCTCGTTGAACGTCCGCCACCAGGTGTCGTGGACGAACGTGAGGACATTGGTCTTGGCGCAGAGGGTGAGCTTCTTCGCGCGGTTGCGCGCGCGTGTGACGTCGAAGGCGTAGCGGATGCAGCGCTCGACGCCGAAGCGGGTGGTGATGTGGATCTGTGTCGAGACCTCGTGCGGCGTGCCCTTGTACTGGAAGCCGCCCATGCCGCTGTACAGGCCCTCGGTGTTCTCCCGCACGACGATGAAGTCGATGTCCTCCGGGCCCTTGTCCTTGAGGGGCGTGTCGACGCCCTTGTAGAGCTTGACGGGGCGGAGGTTGATGTACTGGTCGAGCTCGAAGCGGATGCGCAGCAGCAGGCCCTTCTCCAGGATGCCGGGCGCGACCTCGGGGTGGCCGACGGCGCCCAGGTAGATGGCGTCGAAGCCGCGCAGCTCGTCGAGGACGGAGTCGGGGAGGACCTCGCCGGTGCGCAGGTAGCGCTCGCCGCCCAGGTCGAAGTTGTGCAGCTCGTAGCGGACCTCGGTGCGGGCGGCGGCGGCCTCGAGCACCTTGAGGCCCTCGCGCACGACCTCAGGGCCGGTGCCGTCGCCTCCAATGACAGCGATGCGGTACATGGGATGTTCCTTTCTGGCGAGACGGGGCGTGTAGGGGGCGGGTCTCAGACCCGCCCGGTCGGGCATGTGTGGTTCAGGCGCACAGTATAGCGAACGCGTCAGGTAGGGGGGGGGGG
>JBBEBM010000034.1:22238-26483 GCA_040882355.1 Dehalococcoidia bacterium
CTCGCGAGCCGCCCCTACGCTCCGACAGGCCGAAGGCTGTCCCACCGAATGGAACGTCCGCCTCCGATGGAGGCAGGTCGCGGGAGGCCTGAAGGGGCGATTATACCTTTGACACACCTTAGGCGGAAGCGCCCAATCTCGGCAAGATTCCTCCCGAAATAGTCGCCCCAACCCCTTGTGCTCTCGGAGATCGTGTGGTATCTTAGATCCGTAATGATCTTGGAGACGCGAGGGAGAAGGGAGGTGAACAGTTTGCCCAAAGCGCCAGCGAATGGGGAGCGCGAAATGGTGCACGTCCGGCTGGACGCCAAGCTCGTGCGCGCCATCGATCACCTGGCCGTTGATTGGCGACTGTACCGCAATGAGGCGATGGAACGACTGCTAAAGGAAGCAATCACCAAGTACGAGTGAACGCGAAACGGAGCGGGCATACACCCCGCTCCGTTTCGGCAACCCGGGGGCAGGTGGCGAAGTGGAAACGCAGTGGATTCGCAGCCCACTATCGCAGGGGTTCGATTCCCCTTCTGCCCTCCAGACTAGCTAGGACAGTATACCATGACCGAGCCTAAGACGTTCCTGGAGATACTACAGTGGTCGCCAGCCCAGGCCCGCAAGTACCTAGAATCAGTGCGCTGGCCGGACGGCCCCGTATGCCCTAACGGGTGCGCCGCTGAGGTCTACCGCTTCGAGGCCAGGACGCGCCGCAAGACGGCGAACGGCGAGACGAAGGTACAGCCGACTCGCCATCTGCTCAAGTGTTCATCCTGCAAGCGCCAATTCAGCGCGACGGTCGGGATGATCTTCGAGGACTCGAAGGTGCCGCTCAACAAGTGGCTGGCCGCGATATACCTCATGTGCGCCAGCAAGAAGGGCATGAGCGCCCACCAGCTACACCGTATGCTAGGCGTCACTTACAAGACCGCGTGGTTCATGTGCCACCGTGTCCGCCACGCCATGAGCGACAAGAACGGCGCTCCCCTCAGCGGGATCATCGAGGCCGATGAAACCTACGTCGGCGGTCGCCCGCGTGGACACCCGAAGCACCGCTCTGGTCGCTCGCAGCGCGAGATACAGCGCCAGTCCTACAACGCCAAGACGCCGGTGTTCGGCATACTCGAACGGGGTGGCCGGGTCCGCGCGGTTGCAATGCCAGGGGTCAGCAAGACGAAGATTGAGCAGGCGTTCGCGGATAACGTCGATTTCGATTCGTCCGTCCTGGTCACAGACGAAAGCCCGCTCTACGGCGACATAAAGACGCTGCTGCCTCATCGCACCGTGAAGCACTCTGAGGAGTACGTGACCGGCGATGGCATCCACACTCAAGGGATCGAGAATTTCTGGAGCCTGCTCAAGCGAGGGCTACACGGGACATTCCACCACGTCCGGCCCGCCTACCTCGGGATGTACGCGGACGAATTCGCGTTCCGCTACAACGCTAGGGAGATGAACGACGGCGAGCGCTTCGCTTCGGCTTTGGAGCAGGCTCAGGGTCGCCTGACTTGGTACGTGGGGCGGGCTTCTCAGGGGCCGTCTCAGCCAGCTTCTTGATGGCTTCGCGGAACGTCAACGGAGCAAGGCTGACGCTCGTATCCTCGCGCTTCTTGGGCATATGTTTGAAACCCCTTGTTCGCGCACTCGCGTTGGCGCTTAGGCAGACGCTTGACTCTAGAAGCCAGATCGCCGATAATCTGGGATTGAAACATAGAAACCCCGCGTGGGGTAGGGACACCCGTCAGCGAGGCTTCCGTTGATGTCAGCAATCACACGGTAGCACGGTAAGCGCGGTTGTGTCAATGACCCCTACCCCACGCGGGCAGGGGTTCTTTTTCGCCATTCTCCGGCGCGAGCCGGTTGACTGGGCACTTGCTCCAACAGGCGGGGTGGGTGCGTAGAAGGAGCTGGTGGCCCCGATGGGCCGTTCAACTCAGGGGGCCACCAGCATTCAGAAAGGAGAGTGGGTCTGCCGTGAGTGTCGTTCACGGGATAGAACCCTGACCCCCTTCGGGGGGTCAGTTTAGCACACGCGATCAAGAGCGCAAGCAGCAGAGGAGCACCGCTTTTGCCGTTCCTACAAACTGACAAGACCTACCAATTCCGTGGCACCCAGTGGCACGCCGTCCCTGGCGTGTACGGGATCATGAACGCCAGCAAGCAGATGATCTACATCGGCGAGACGGAAGATTTCCAGCGCCGGATGCAGGAACACCAACAGGACTCGGCGCACTGTATGCACCGATACAGCCCGGCCCTCGTGTGGGCAGAGGTCATTCAGGGCGGAGCCGAGCCACGTCGCCAGCGCGAGCGCCAGCTAATCGCTGAATACGCTCCGCCGTGCAATGGTTGATCCTGGTCGGGTCATCTAACGACATCGCCCCGATCCCATCGAATCTGCCTGACTCGCGGATGAAAAACAACTCCAGGGAGTCAACAGAGACGATGGTGTATCGGGGCGATGTGCGCACCTTGACCCGTTGACCTGTCACTTGATCGGTATACTCGATAGGCCGCACGAATCCAGGTGCGCCCGCCAACTGCAATAACCTTCCTACCATCCACTTCATCGACGGTAGTGTCGGCCTCCTGCTAAGGTTCAGCATAGGGAAATCCTCCAGGGTGTGTCAAAGGTATAATCGCCCCTGAAGGCCTCCCCTACACGCTAATCCGACAGGCTGAAGCCTGTCCCACAGATCAGGGAACGACCGCGCTGGCGCTGCCGACGATGATCTTCGTGCCGTCGACCTTCTCGACCCTGACCTCGCAAGCTCCGCGGCGGCGTGGTCGATACTACACCTGGAGCGAGATGACGTGACGCTTAGACATCAACCCGCATGGATTGAACTGATCTTCCTCGGGGGCAGTGTAGCGGGGTTGATCGGTGCACTGACGGTCCAGGTGTGGCTAGGTGCGGCCGCTAGCGGCCTCTTGGCTGGATGGTTTCTGCCTCGAGTTTGGGACGGGATTTCCGGCTTGAAACGAGGGTTGCCCTGGGAAGGCCGGGAGTTCGAGTTGACGTTCTTGCCATCGCGCGCGCAGCAGTTTGCGATCTGCATGCCGTTCATGCTGGGCTACACGCTTTGGCGCATCGTGGACAGCGGCTGGCTCGGCGCTGCGATCAATGCCCCGTTCCTTGTGGGCTACGTGATCTGGTTCGTGCATGTGCTTCGCACGGAAGGCTGGTCCGGAAGCGGGCGCGGCGCTCACGGCGAGGAGGCGTCGCGGGAGGCCTGAAGGCCTCCCCTACAACCGCCGCGGTTAGGGGACGACCGCGCTCGCGGTGCCGACGATGATCTTCGTGCCGTCCGGCTTCTCCACCCAGACCTCGCACTGAGCGCGGCGGCGGGCGCCCTCAGTCGTGTACTCGCGGACGACGCCGCGACAGACGGCGGCGCCGTCGCCGCCCCAGAGGACGTTCACCAGGCGCACGTCCATCCGTCCGCCCGCGAACCAGCCTTCGCCGAAGCGACGCGTCATCAGCTCGGAGAGGAAGCAGATCGGCATCATGCCCTGGACGACGATGTCCGGAAAGCCGAGCTTCTTCGCCTGCTCCGCGTCGTTGTGGTAGCTGACGCCGGGCGAGAACGTCTTGCACATGTCAATCGTCACCGTCTTTTCGAGCGGCTCGATCACGTCGACGAAGTCGCCCTCGCCTACGTCGAAGCGACGGTCGGCCGACTTCTCGCGCTGCTTGTCGACGGCGAGCTGGTCCTGCTGCACCTCGAGGAGGAAGCTCTGGTGGGTGCGGCCGCGGCAGAGCAGGCGACCCTCAGGGCCAAAGACCTGCGCCTCGTTGACGACGTAATCGCGGTTGCGCTTGATGTAACGTTGGACGATCGTGGCCCGCGTCGTGACGGCGTCGCCGAGCATGATCGGCGCGAGGAGGTCCCACTCCTGTCGGGCGTGCAGGTTGCCGTAGACGTTCGGCAGGTACCAGCGCCCGAAGCGATAGATCTCGGAGTGGAGGATGAGGGCGGGAGCGACCGGTCCGCCGAACGGCGAGGCGCCGGTGTACCAGTCGTGGTGGTCGTCGACGCCAGCGGCGTACTCGGCGACGAGCTCAGGCGTGATGTCGTACTCGTGGGCGCCCAGGTCGAGCCCGACCGGTATCTCACCCTTCGCAATGCTCACCATGGCGCGGCCCTCCTCTCGTGGTGGGTGGATCGTAGCACACGCCTGTCAACGGATGCGAAACGGATTAGCGGATGCGATTCGACGCGCCCCAGCCGCCGACTTCGTCGGCGAGGGGGG
>JBBEBM010000034.1:26493-29562 GCA_040882355.1 Dehalococcoidia bacterium
GCGCACAACCGTGCGCCCCTACAATTGCGCCTCGCTACCAGGGCGGCGGATGGCGTCGAGGATGCGCTGGGACATCTCCTCGATCTGGTGGTCTTGGTCGTCGAGGTGCTTGAGGATCGGGCGGATGTGCTGGACGTCGATGCGCTGGAGCAGCTTCTCGACCAGCCGCTCTTCTTCGTCGAGCTTGGCCTCCTCGTCCAGGATGCCGGAGAGCATGCGGTCCTGGCTCTCGGTGATCCGGTTCGACGCGTTGCCGAGCAGGAAGACCATGAGGAAGGTGACGATGGTGGTACCGGTGTTAATGATCAGTTGCCACGTGTTGCTGAAGTGGGCCGACGGCCCCAGCAGCGCCCACACGACGATGACCGAGAGGGCGCCGGCAAAGGCTACCGGTGTGCCGACGGCGTGAGACATGAAGTCGGCCACGCGTTCGAAGGGGCCGGACGTCTGATCTTCCAATGTGGGCGCGGTTTGCATGATGATCTCTCTTTCTAGCTCTTCGCCTTCAGGTCCGGGCCGGGTTCTTCTCGTTGATGGACGAAGAGACCGCGCAAGAAGCGCCCCACCCTGTCGCGCAGGGGCGTGCCGGCGCCGCCGGGCGCCAGCGCTTCAGCGTACTCACCCCGGCGTAGCCTTGCGTACTCGTACGAGAGAGCGGCGCTGAACAGGAGGATGGTCGCCGAGAGGTAGGTCCACAGGAGAAAGAGCATGAGGGCGCCGAGCGACCCGTAGATGATGTCGTAGTTGTTGAACCGTGCCACGTAGAACGCGAAACCGTTCTTGAGCGCCTCGAAGAGCAGGGTGGCGAGCAGGGCGCCCGGCAAGACCTCGCTGAAGGAAGGCGATACGCTGGGCACGTAGCGGTAGACAAGCAGGAACACGCCGAACGTGAGGAGCGCCGGGACGGCAAGGGATGTCGTGGACCAGAACAGGGTCTGGTCGCCTGTAAGCGGTCCGATCACGTCGTGGCTCGTCTCTTGCAGGATACGCAACGCCGTCGTACTGGCGATCGACGTAGCGATGAACGCGCCGAAGCCGGCCACCATGGCTAGGTCCAGCAGCTTCTGCTGGACGATCGGCCTGGGCGAGCTGGCCCCCCAGGTGATGTTGAGCGCGCGGCGAACCGCGCCGAACATGGCCGACGCGGACCAGGCCAAGGCCAGCAGGCCGGCGATCCCGAGCGCTGTGCTGACGCGGCTGACGCCGTTCAGCGTGTCTGAAACGAACGTCTCGCCCTCCCCCTGCTCAAGGGGCGCAGCCGCTACGATGCGGTCGATCACTTCCCGCTCTACGTCCGGGTCGCGGACGATGAAACCGAAGACGGCCGTGAGGAAGATAACCAGCGGCACGATGGAGAAGAGGATGTAATAGGAGATGGCCGCAGCCAAGATCGAGCTGTTGTCGGCGCCGTACTTGCCGACCGTTCGCCTGGTGAGAAGCCAGAGCGTCTTCCAGCCGCGGGCCATCATCGGGCGTAGTCCTGGCCCATACGTTCAGTGTCGCAGGGCGCATGAGGGGTGTCAAAAGCCGTGCCGCCCTGGCGAGAGACATGTAGGGGCGGGTTTGAAACCCGCCCCTACGGGCGATTCGAACCAGAGCCGCGGGCTAGCCGCCGGCGGGCGCGGGCTGTTCCGCGGGGTTGGGGACGGCGCGCGAGACGAAGTCGACGTCGAAGAGGGCGGGCTTGATCTGCTGCGCGATCTCTTCGGGCGTCCAACGGCCTTCCTTCTCCATCTTCTTCACGGGCTCCGGGATCGGGTACCAGCCGATGGTGCCGCCGTAGCACATGAAGATGTGGCCGTTGATCCACCAGGCGTCGTCTGTGCCGAGGTAGACGACCATGGGGGCGATGTCGTCAGGGTCCTGCAGCATGCTCACGGTCTGGTCGCGCTGGGCGAGGCCCTGCTCCTGACGCTTCTGGCGCGCCTCGTCCGACACCCCGCCGGTCATGCGCGTGAGCGCCGCGGGTGCGATGCAGTTCACCGTGACGCCATACTTGCCGAGGTCGAGGGCCGCGGTGCGCGTGAGACCGGCTATGCCGCCCTTCGCCGCCGAGTAGTTCGCCTGGCCGGTGTTACCGCTCAGCCCCGCGCCCGAGGTGAAGGTGATGAAGCGGCCTGAGCGCTGCTGGCGGAAGATGGTAGCGGCGGGCTTGAGGAGCGCGAAGGTGCCCTTGAGATGCGTCTGGATGACGGCGTCCCACTCCTCTTCGCCCATGTTGAAGACCATGCGGTCGCGGAGGATGCCGGCGACGGTGACGACGATGTCCAGCTTGCCGTAGGTGTCGAGGGCGGCCTTGATGATCTTCTCGCCGCCCTCCATCGTCGCGACGGACTCGTAGCAGGCGAGCGCCTCGCCGCCCTTCGCCTTGATCTCGTCGACGACCTGGTCGGCAGGGCCGCGGTCGTCGCCCGAGCCGTCCATCGCGACGCCGGGGTCGTCGACGACGACCTTGGCGCCCGCTTCGGCGAGGGCGATGGCGACGCCCCGACCGATGCCGCGGCCGGCGCCGGTGACGATCGCTACTTTGCCATCGAGCATGCCCATGAGTGGAACCTCCTCAGTCGTTATGTCGCACGGCGCATGCTACCGAGTGGCTCCCGCCGCCGACAACCCCCATCTGGGGGGCGCGGCCTCCTCGACAACCACTGTCTGGCGGCGCTAGGCGCCGTTCGGTGGCGCTGGCGGCTCCCAGACGTACTGCTTCCCGGTAGCGATGCAGTGCATCAGCTCGTCCAGGTCGGGCTGGCCGGGCTGGGGCGGCGCGTCGCCGGAGGGGAGCTGGCGGATGATGTTGAACGCGTCAGCGATCTTCCCGCCGCGGATGGCCGGCGAATGGCAGGAGGCGATCACCTGGATGTCGAGCTTCTGGGTGCGGTCGACGTGCTGCTCGAACTTGGCCTGATCGAGCAGCTTGAACCAGGGGCTGTTCCAGCAGTTGAACATCGTGACGCCGCCCTGCCACGGTTCGGCATCCAGCTCGCTGATGTCGTCCATCGGCCCCGGCAGGGGCGTCGCGAACGAATCGACGGCCCAGTAGACGCCGGTGCGGTCGTCGTAGAGGCCGCG
>JBBEBM010000035.1:0-120427 GCA_040882355.1 Dehalococcoidia bacterium
CGGGGGCCAGCACGTCGGGGAGGTAGCTCCCAGGGCGCGGCGCGTCGACGAGCGGCGTGGGGTGGTGCACGCTCTCCTCGTCCACCTTGCCATCGATGATGTCGCCGGGCATGTCGAGGTAGACGGGGCCGGGACGCCCGTACATCGAGACGCGGAGCGCCTGCTCGACGAAGTATGGGATGCGCTCGACGCGGTCGACCTGGGCGGCGTACTTGACAAATGGGCGCGCCGCCTCGACCTGCGGCGTCTCCTGGAAGGCGCCCATGCCCTTCTGGCGCGCGTCGGACGAGCCGCCGATGAGCAACATCGGCCAGCAGTTCGACCAGGCGTTCGCGAGGCCGGTGATCGCGTTCGTCATGCCCGGCCCGGAGACGGCGAGGCAGGCGCCCGGCCGGCCGGTGAGGTACGAGACGGCCTGCGCCGCGTACGACGCGGACTGCTCGTGGCGCATGCCGAAGTACTGGATGCCCTCGCGCTGGGCCATGAAGGCGATCGGCACGACGGGCACGCCGACGATACCGAACATGTAGTCGACGCCGTGCTGCTTGAGGCTGCGGGCGATGAGGGTGGCGCCGTTGATCTCGGCCATGGCGTTGCTCCTTGCTAGGTGAGAAGGGTTTGCGGTAGGGTCGGCAAGCCATGATGCCGAACGGGGCGCTGGTGTGTCAAGGTAGCTGCGCTGGGCGGCAGTTGGGGTTGTGGTTGACTGCCGACTGAAGTCGGCGGCATGAATGGTCTCGAAGGAGAGGTTTGAGCAGGCCATCGTCGGACTGAAGCCCGACCCGCGAGGGCATGGAGATCCGGCGGCGGAGTGTTGCTCATGATCCCACACGACGCGCTCTCAGAACCGGAAATCGGCGGCGCGCTGCTCGCGTACCTGCGAGGCGTGCTGCAGGCGCCGGAGCTTTCGTATGCCGAAGCGCCCTCGCAGATCACAGGCGGCTACGACACGCTGGTCTTCGGCTTTCGTCTGTCCGGCGCGCCTGAGCCGTTCGCTGGCCCGCTGATCCTGCGCGTCTTCCGTGAAGCGGACAGCGGCGAGCGAGCCCGATACGAGAACGCGGTGCACGATACCGTGGTGGCGCTCGGCTATCCCGCGCCGCGCATCCTCCTCGCGGAGGCGGAAGATGCGCCGCTGGGCCGTGCATTCCTGGTGATGGTACGGCTGCCCGGGCGGACGATGCTCGAGATGTTCTTCCGGCCGTCGCGGCTCATCTTTCAGCTGGCGCCGCTGCTCGCCGCGCAGCACGTCCTCCTGCACAGGCTCAACCCGCAGCCGCTCATCGAGAAGATGGAAGCCGAGCGCCTCAACACTCGCGTCTCTGTTGATCTGTTTTATGACGAGGTGCAACAGAGGATTGAGCGGGCGCAGTTGCACTGGCTCGCGCCCGGCATGCGCTGGCTGCTCGCTGAACGACCGGCCTCGACAGAGCAGGTGATCTGCCACGGCGACTTCCATCCCGCGAACATGCTGGTGGACAAGGGCGCCGTCAGTGGCGTGATCGATTGGGCCTGGGTCAGCATCGCCGAACCGGCGTACGACGTCGGCGCCAGCGTCGCGATCTTCACGCACGGCCCGGTCAACCTGCCGGGGTTTCTCCGAGGCCCGGCAGACCTCATCCGGCGTCGGTTCATCCGCAGGTACGTCGCTGAGTATCAGAAGCGCGGCCCGCTCGACCTCGCCGCCGTCGACTATTACGAGGCGCTGCGCTGCTTGGGCTTTCTGATGGAGGTTGGCGAACAGTGGCAGGCGGACGCGGGCGTCATCGAGCGGCCGGCAAAGCCCAGCGCCTTCACGGGCCGGGACGTGGGCCTGAAGATCGCGTCGCGCTTCCAGGCGCTGACAGGCGTGGCGCTGGAGCTGCCGTCGAGCCGGGGCTAGCGTTTGCGCGCTTGACATCCTGCCTGCCGTCGGGCATGATGCGAGCGCTCGCTCGCGCCGTCAGCTGCCCCGTCAAGGAGTGATCGGCAGGCGGCCGTCGAGCGCACCTTGGACCCGGCGGGGACGCCGCTTTCTCTTCTGGAGGGCCTGGACCATGTTCGATTCGGCGATAATCGAGGTCGCCATTGGCCTCGCGTTCATCTATGTCCTGCTCAGCGTGGTGTGCACGGCGCTCAGCGAGCTCATCGCGCAGATGCTTGCGACTCGGGCCGCCACGCTGGAGAAGTGGGTACGACAGGTGCTGGCCAAACCAGAAGACCTGCGCAAGTTCTACGAGCACTCGCTGGTCAAGGCGCTGGCCGGGCCTGACCTGAACTACGAGTCCGTTCCACCTGACGCGCGCGCGCTGTGGCGCAAGCTAGGGGACTGGCGGAAGATACGAGATTGGACTAGGGGCTTCATTCCGCGTGTGAAGCAAGCTCACCGGTTGCCATCGTACATGCCGGCGCGCACGTTTGCGACCGCTGCGTTGGAAAAGTACCTGCATGAGGATGGCGGCTTGCGCGACGAAGACGCGCCGCCGTTCCTGAAGGACGCCATCGCGGAAGCAAGGCGTGAAGCGAAGCGCGCGCTCGCTGTGACAACTGCCCTCTCTGAAGTAGCCGCCACAGACAAGGACAAGGTCCTCGCGACGCCCGAGTACATCAAGGCATCGATCGAGGCGGCGAGAGACGAAGTCGAGCGAGCGCGCAGGATTGTCGAAGCTTGGTACGACGATGCGATGCAGCGCGTGACGGGGTGGTACAAGCGCAACGCTCAGGTGATCATAGTCATTCTTGCGCTGGCTGTAGCCGGCACGCTCAACGCGGACTCCATCGCCATCGCGCGGGTCCTGTGGCGGGACGGCACCGTGCGAGCGACCCTGGTCGCTCAGGCCGTGCCGGTCTCGCAGGGTGTTGCGCCTGCGGGCGCTGAAGGCGATCAAGGCACGCCCGAGCCGACAACTACGCCGACCGAGACCGCGGTTGGTGAGGACGAAGGGAATGGGGGGCTGGCGGCTACGCCGAACGAGGCGGGCGAGGACGAGCCGAACGCGGTGGAGCCGACGGCGACGCCGGCCGGTGTTCCTCTTGATGTCGAGGGCGCGCAGAAGCAGCTCAGCAAGCTGAACGTTCCGTTGTTCTGGGGAGGCAATCTACCCGATTCGGGTGGAGAGGTGACATCGAAGATCGCCGGGCTGGTGATGACCGCGGCCGCCTTGTCCCTGGGCGCTCCCTTCTGGTTCGACATGCTCGGTAAGCTTGTGAACCTGCGGGGAACCGGCAAGCTACCCAAGGCGGAAGGCGAGCAGCCAGCGAGCGGCGGGTAGCGCCGGAGCGCGCTGCCTCCCGGCGAGTCGCGCTCCGGCGCAGGATTCGCGGAGTTGACAGGCGTCGCGTTGGATGTTGCGGTAGGAGCGTGACGCCCACATGCTATAGTGCGGGCCTGGTGCTGGGCACGGACTTCGGTGGGGTCAGATGAATGCGTAGGTGGCTGCTGCGTGTGCGGGGTGTGGCGCTGCTTTCGGTGCTTGCCGTTGCCGCGATCGTCTGCTCCGACGGAGGCGGCGCTGACAGCAACGACGCTGAGGCGGGTTCTTTCTGGCTGGATCTGCTCGATCAGTTTCCGAACACAGAGGAGACACGGTATCTGGTGGTGATGAACGACTACGCGCGGGTGCGAGAGCAATTCGACATCAACCGCCCCGACGAAGACGCCAGCAACGACGAGCTGGAGCAGTACGTCGTGGAGCTGATGGCTGCAGAGGGCGAAGCTGGTAAGACCGAAGCGAGAGGGCTCGCCCCGAGCCGTCTCACTAGCCTCAACGAACTTCCCTGGGACTTCGACGCCTGGGAGCAACTTGTCGGATTCAGCTTCCTTGATATGGATCAGGACGCAGAAGCCAGTGCGCCGGACGGGATGTACTACGTTCTCAGGGGTCGATTCGCCGCAGGGGACATCGGCGCGGCCGTGCGCAGAGATCCTGAGTTCGGCGACGCTCTGAACGAGAGGAGCTACGGGGGCATCGCCTACTACAGCCAGCCTGTGTTCCGGCAGGACCTAGAGATTCCGCTCCAGATAAGCGCGGGCCACCACTTCATCACCGACGATCGTTACATTCGGTGGAGTGGCCCTACCGAGAGTCCGGCTAACATTGAGCGCATGATCGACATCGCGTCGGGCGACCAGCAGTCGCTGGCCGATGTCGAGGCGTTCCAGCTCCTGTCACAGGGCCTTGGGCGGCTAGACACGTTTACGGCGGCCTTCGCTGCTGACACCGATAGGATGTCGCTGTCCTGGGTCGCCAACGTCCTGACAGGGATTGATTGGACTGAGGCGGCGTTCGAAGCCGCAAAGCGGGAGCTGCGAGACGAGCCGCTCATGCTTCCTTTCGAGGCCTTCGCGACGGGAGGAGGGTTCGATGATGAAGGACCGTACCTGGCAGTAGTGGCCGTCCATGCCGATGCCGCAGCGGCGGAGGAGAACGCGGACCGTTTGGAGGACCGCATAGGCGAAGGAACCAGCTTGCTCAGGGCTGAGCCCTGGAGCGAGCTGATCGATGACACGGAGATCAGCACAGACGGCAGGTTGCTCCTTGCGAAGCTCTACACTTCGGACGTAGGCATGTGGCACGATATTGCCTTCTCCGGCGAATCGCTGCTCATGTTCGACGACATGCTGGACGAGTAGGGGCGCGTCTCGCCTGGCTGGCAGACCACCGTCCCTGCTACGATCAGCGCGCTGGTATCGATTCAGTCCTGAGGAGCGCCCATCATGGCACAGATCGACGGGGGCGATGTCATCGCCCGCATGCTGAAGCGAGAGGGTATCGACGTCATCTTTACCCTCTCCGGCGGCCACATCCAGAACATCTACGACGGCTGCCTCGATGAGGGCATCGACGTCATCGACACGCGCCACGAGCAGGTCGCCGGCCACGCCGCCGAGGCGTACTCGCGCCTGACGGGCAAGTGCGGCGTCGCGGCGGTCACGGCAGGCCCCGGCGTCACCGACGCGATCACGGCCGTCGCGAACGCGTACCAGAACGGCAGCCCGATGCTGCTGCTGGGCGGCGCGGCGCCCCTGCGCACGGCGCTCCAGGGCAACCTCCAGGAGATCCCGGGCACCATCGACATGTTCAAGCCGATCACCAAGTGGGCAGCGACGTGTCAGAGCACCGAGCGCATCGCCGACTACGTGGCGCAGGCGTTCCGCACCGCGCTCAGCGGGCGCTACGGCCCGGTCTTCCTGGAACTGCCCTCCGACGTGCTGTTCGGCCGGCTCGAAGAGGAGAAGGTGCACCTGCCGGAGAGCTATCGACCTGAGGGCCGCGTCCGCGGCGACCCGAAGCTGCTCGCGCAGGCGGTCGACGCGCTGTCGAAGGCCGAGCGCCCCGTCGTGATGGGCGGCAGCGGCACCTACTGGTCGGGCGCGGGCGACGCGCTCGCCCAGGTCGCCGAGCGGTTGAACGCGCCGATCTATCTGAACGACATGGGGCGCGGCTGCGTCAATCAGGAGCACGAGCTCTTCTTCAACCGCAGCCGCCGCCAGGCGTTCGAGAACTGCGACGTCGCGCTCTTCGCCGGCGTGCCGATGGACTTCCGGCTCAGCTTCGGGCGGCGCCTCAACCGCGAGGCCAAGGTGATCGCGATCGACATCGACCCGCAGGAGCTGGGCCGCAACCGCCCGATCGACATCGCGATCGAGGGTGACCCACGCTCCGTGCTCGACGAGCTGCAGGGCGCGCTCGCCGACGGCAAGCGCGAGCACGGCGAGTGGCTGCAGGGGCTGCGCGACCGCGAGACGCAGGTCGCGGAGCTGCGCCAGAAGTGGCTCCACTCCGACGCCGTGCCGATCCACCCGCTGCGCCTCTGCAACGACATGGCGTCGTTCGTCGACGAGAACACGATCGTCGTCGGCGACGGCGGTGACATCGTCGGCCTGGCGGCGCAGGTGCTGCCGGTGAACTTCCCGGGCCAGTTCATGGGGCCCGGCCCGCTCGGCACGCTCGGCGTCGGCACCGGCTTCTGCATCGCGACGAAGTACGTGCATCGCGACAAGCAGGTGCTGATGGTGAACGGTGACGGCTCCTTCGGACTGAACGGCTTCGACTTCGACACGCTCGTGCGCTTCGACCTGCCGGTCGTCTCGGTCGTGGGCAACGACCGCCAGTGGGGCCAGATCCTCGTCGGGCAGGAGCGGATGTACGGCGAGGAGCGCGTCGTCGCGACGCGCCTCGCGGACAACGCCCGCTACGACAAGGTCGTCGAGGCGCTGGGCGGTCACGGCGAGTTCGTCACGGAGCCCGCCGAAATCAAGCCGGCGATCGAGCGCGCCTTCGCCTCCGGCAAGCCGGCGTGCGTGAACGTGATCATCGACCAGAAGCCGGAAGGCGTGGTCGGCGGCTACGAGTTCCTGTAGCGCACCCGGTTAGCCACAGATTCACACAGATTGACACAGACGAGTTGCGGCCCTGGGTCTGTGTCTTTGTTTCCGGATCGCCTTCGGGCTGAAGCCCGACCCGTGGAGGAAAGACTGCTGTTGCAGGAGGCCTAGCAGGGTGCCGACGAGACGGGGTGCAGGGGGCAGCCCCCCTGCCAGGGGGCCTGGGGGGTGTCCCCCCAGCTTCACCCAACACTTCTGGGCGGGTGGGTGGGAACGAATGACCTTGGTTCTTGGGCTCTGTCAGCACTCTGCCAGGAGCCTCCCCTTCATGGGCCGCTGCGGCTCGCATTCTCGTCTCCTGTCCACATCCCCCCGTCGGGCTGAAGCCCGACCCGCGGAAGAAAGGGCAGTGTCGCGGGAAGCCTAAAGGCTTCCCCTACATGGCCGATCCCCCGTTCGCGTTGTGATCCCACCTCCACATCGCTATCCTGATCGCTGGGGCCAGTGGGGCCTGACACGCACCTTACGAACCGAAGAGGGAGCGCCTCCTCATCAACCATCGAGAGGAGGTATCTGTCCTGAACGAGCACAAGCAAGTCGCCTGCTTTCTAGACCTGGAGAACATCCGCTATTCCCTGAACCAGCGCGGCCACGAGCTATCGCCGGAGGTGGTCGCCCAGAAGGCGCTCAAGTACGGCCTGCTCAGCGTCGCCCGCGCGTACGCCGATTTCACCCGCCATCCCGATATGATCCGCCGCGGCTTAGTCGCCGCGGGCTTCGACATTACGGACGTGCCGGTCAAGCCGCTCCCCGGCGGCGGCACGAAAAGCTCCGCCGACTTCTACATGCTGATGGACATCATCGATACCGTGCTCGACCGGCCGCACATCGACACCATGATCCTCATGACCGGCGACGGTGATTTCGTCCAAGTGACCGCCCGGCTCAAGAACCGTTTTGGCAAGACCGTCATCGTCATGGGCGTGCCGGGCTCCACCAGCGCCGACCTGCTCGCCAGCGCGAGCAGCAGCGACCCGTTCGAGATCGAGGAGCGTGACCTACGCGGCCTCCGTCCGCAGCTCGTCGAGATCATCGCCGAGCTGAAGACGCCGCGATCGGGCATCTGGACCTTCAAGTACATCGAGGGCGGCGTCAAGTACAACGCCGCGCGGCTGGGCATCCCGGAGGAGCGCGTCGGCTATCTGCTGACCGACCTGAAGGACGAAGGCATCCTGGCGACGCGCGTGATCATCGCGCCGGACGGGCGTGAGGTGACCGAGACCTACCTGGACCGTGAGCACCCATTCGTGAGAGAGACGCTCGGTCACGCACCCGCGCCGCTCGGCAAAGAAGACGAGGTATCTGTAGGAGAAGAGGTATCGTAGGGGCGGGTCTGAGACCCGCCCGAGAGGCGCTCCTTCTTTCGGTTGAGCGAGAGGCCGCCCGTACATGTGCGGCCTCTTCACATTCGGGCTCGTGCGGCTAATATGGCGTCGACTGCACCGGCTCGTCAGGGCTGGAGACGGGCGTCTCATCCGAGACGTCGGTACACGTCACTTCGCGCACGTACGGTTTCGCCTCCAGCTCCGACTCGACCGTCCCGCAGAACTCCGGGTCGTCCGTCTCCACCGTGGCGACGCCGGTCGGTGGGAACGACTCCTGGAGCAGGAAGTCGATGTCCTCGTCGAACGTGCGCAGGAAGGCGTTGACCTCGTCCATGTCCGCCTGCGTCACCGATTCGCTGAAGCCGACGGTCACCCGGTAGCGCGGTGTCGCGTCGCCTGTACAGGCGGCGCCGACGATCAGGAATGCCAGGACACCCAGAGCGGCGATTCGAAGCATCTGCGCCATCATACCTCTATTACGCGCGTGCTGAGCGGTTTGTTCCCCGCCAGCGGGCCGGCCACGCACGACTGCATCGGGGAGTGCAGCGGGGCTCCGCCCTGCTGCCGGGGCCTGTCATGAGCGCAGCCGAAGGGGACTGGGGAGACCCCCAGTCCTCTCCTTTTCTGGGCGCGTGGGTGGGAAGAGGGAGTTCCTCTTCAGGCCCTCTAGCTGGACACAATCCGCCACCTTCGCTACCATAGCTGCGTCGCCCGAACGGCGGCGATTTGTTCTTGAGGAGACGTTGACTTGGCCCACACTCTCTCCGCCCTGAAGCGCCACCGGCAGAGCCTGCGGCGCGGCGCGCGCAACCGCGCCCGCATCACCGCCGCGCGCACAGCCGTGCGCCAGGCGCGCGAGTCGATTGCGGGCGGTAACCGCGAAGAGGCGGAGGCCGCGATCAACAAGGCCGCTTCGGTGCTCGATCGCGCCGCGCAGAAGGGCACGCTCCATCCAAACAATGCCTCGCGCCGCAAGTCGCGGCTGATGCGCATGCTCCACCGCGCCGAGGCCCCGGTCGAGGAGGCGCCGAAGAAGCGCCGCGCGACGAAGGCCACCGGCAGCCGCGCCAAGAAGAAGTAACCCCTTCCGAGTCGATTCGCATGGCGGCGCGCACGCGCTTGTGCTAAGACGTGCGTGATGAAAGCCCTCATCTTCCACGAGCCGGGCCGCATCGCCGTCGAGGACGCGCCCGACCGGACGCCCGGCAGCGGTGAGGCGCTCCTGCGCGTGGGCGCCGCCGCCATCTGTCATTCCGACATCCGCGTCTACCAGGGCCAGAAGCACGCCCGGCCCGGCGTCATCCCTGGCCACGAGATCGCGGCCACCGTTGAAGCGGTCGGCGCGGGCGTGGAGTCGCCTCGCGTGGGCGATCGCGTTGTCGTCTGCCCGATCGTCTCGTGCGGGCGCTGCATCTTCTGCGTGAACGGTCGACGCCAACGCTGCCATGAGCGGCGTACCCTTGGCTACGACGACGACGGCGGGCTGGCGGAGCGCCTGCTCGTGCCGGCGGCGATCGTTTCGCTCGGGCACCTGCTGCCCGTGCCCGACGGCCTCTCACTGGAGCGCGCAGCCGTCACCGAGCCGATCGCGTGCGTGCTCAACTCGCTGGAGACGTGCGGCATCACCGCGGGCAGCAGCCTCGCCGTGATCGGCGGCGGGCCGATGGGCCTGTTCCACGTGCTGCTGGCGCGCGCGCTCGGCGCCGGCGTCATCGTCGTCAGCGAACCGGACGAACAGCGGTCGGAGTTCGCCCGCAAGCTCGGCGCGACGACCGTCCTCGACCCGCGTCGAGACGACCTCGTCTCGATCGTGAAGGAGCGCACCGGCGGCCTGGGCGCCGACGCCGTCGTGATCAGCGCCGGCATCACCCAGGCGCTCGACGCGAGCCTGGCCTGCGTTGCGCGCCAGGGCGTCGTCAACTTGTTCGCCGGCTTTCCGCCGAACTCCAGCGTCGCGCTCGACCCGAACGCGGTCCACTACAGCGAAGTACGGCTCACCGGGAGCCAGAACGCCTCGCCCGACCAGTACCGGCGCGTGCTCCAGCTCCTGCCCCACCTGCCGGAAGCCGACACGATTACCACGCATCGCTTCCCGCTGGCCGACGCGACCGCCGCCTACGAAGTGCGCCTGCGCAACGAAGGGTTGAAGTCGATGGTGCTGGTGGGAGCTGCGACGTAGCGGCGGCCCTCAAGCCTCGCCACAACCTTGACGCCGAGGCTTTCCAGGCTCGGCTACGGGAGCTCCGGGCGGGAGGGCTCAGGGACGAGCGTTGGTGGCGACCTGAAGGTCGCCGCTACGCGGCTAGTTATTCCTCGGGCGTCGGCGTGGCCGAGCTGCCGAAGGGGTGGTCGAGCGTCTCGGCGCCCAGGATGACGACTACGTCCGTCGTCGGGCCGTTGCGCAGTGCGGCGTCGGTGGCGCCGGCCTGGCGAATGCGGTTCGCGGGCACGTTGAGCAGCGTCGCTAGCCGCTGGACCGTCTCCGGCTTGCCTGAGAAGTCGACGATCTCCGTCAGGGGCCGCACCTGGCCGTCCGTGGGGTTGCCCGCGCTGAGCTGGGCACCCTCGACACCGGAGGTTGTGAGGTATTCGACTGCGCTGGCGGCCATGCCGTCGCCGCCGGTGCCGTTCTGCACTTCGACGAGCGCCTGCTCACCTTCGGCAACTTGATCGGCGAAGACTTCCGCCACCATGCGCCGCACCAGCTCGTCGTCGGCGATGAGGACCGACGCGCCTTGCGCCGTCGTGTAGTTCACCGTCGCGTGCCCGATCGAGTAGCCGACGATGTTCGCCTCCTCGATCTGGGTTGCGAGGTCGGCGAGGCCGGGGATCTGGACGTCGCTGACGTCCGTCTCGATCGTGTCCTTGAACTCGCCCCAGAGCTCGAGGAGCTTGTCGGGGTGGAGTAGATCGAGCGCAGTCGCTTTCTCGATCGCGGCGAAGATCACCCGCTGCTGGCGCTGGATGCGGTCGAGGTCACTGTTGTTGTAGCGCGTTCGCGCGTAACCGAGCGCGTACGTGCCGTTCATGTGATGCATGCCCACCTCGAAGTGGAGCGGGAGGTAGTCGCCGGGGTCCTCGGTGTGCGAGTAGCGCGGGTCGTTGATCTCCTCCGGCACGTAGACATCAATGCCGCCCAGCGAATCGATCAGGCCGACGAACGCTTCGAAGTCGATCACCACGTGGTCGTCGAGCGACACGCCATACTCGTCGAGGTGGAGGTTGTGTTTGAGCACCTCGGTCACTAGGCCGATGCCGCCGCCCGGATACTCCTCCAGCTCGCCGATGACGTAGGCGGTGTTGACGCGGTCGTGGTAGTAGCCGTTGCCATTCTTGTACGGGATCTCCACCCACCAGTCGCGCGGGATGCCGAGCATCTTCGCCGTCTTCGTCTTCGGGTCGATCGTGACGATGATCATCGTGTCAGTACGGGTAGGGGCGTCGCCCTCGTGCGGCCGGCGGTCCAGGCCGAGGACGAGGAAGTTGATCCGGTCCTCCAGACCGTCGCCATCGTCCTCCACGCCGGGCACCGAAACGGGCAGGCTCAGGGTGCGGCCGGGGAAGAGCAGATCGTCGACGCGGGTGGCGATGACGAGTGTGAGCCAGCCGGCGGCGACGAGAATGAGGACACCCACGAGCGCGACCAGGAGGCGCTGCGTCAGCTTGCTACTGCCGGTGCGACGGGGTGAGTACGCGTCTGACACGTTGGGTTGAGGGTATGCGGCGAGATCTTAAGGGTCAAGCGGCTCGGCCTCGTTGTTCGACGCTCAACGTTCGAGGAGTAGCCGCCACTTTTCGCGACCCTCGACCCGCGACCCGCGGTGGCGCGGGGCTAGGCGCAGCTATGCCCGAACTGCGCGACGATCAGCCCGAGGTCCTGCGCCGTGATGCTGCCGTTGGGCGGACCGGCGTTCCACAGGTTTGGCCCCACCAGCGTCCGGTCGAAGGCAGTGTGGTACGCGGGCGCGAGCGCCGGCTCTGACAGCGGATCGATGTCAGGATCGCCCGTCGCGCCAAAGCGCGCAACAACTCGGGCAAGATCGCCGGCCGTAACAACCCGATCGTGAACGTTGAGGGCGTCGGGAGTGTCGAAGAAGTCCCAGCCGTTCTTTGGGTCACGCTCGCCACCCTGAAGCGCGTCTGGTCCGCGCTCCCGTTGGGCCAGACACTGGTCCATATCCACGTCGATCAGCACCTCGGTCGCCGCCGTTCGCAGCTCGGTCGTCCCGTCGCCAAGCTGACCAGACTGATTGAGGCCCCAGCACTCAATGCTCGCGTCTGCCATCAGCGCGCAACTGTGGGTACCGCCCCCGACGACCGCCGTCGCCGGCCCGTCGAGCCCGACGACGTCCCGGGGCGTCGGCCAGGGCGTATCGGTCGTGCCGTCGCCGAGCTGGCCGCCGTCGTTCAGGCCCCAGCACTGGATGGCGCCATTCTGGGGCAAGACGACACAGCTATGGCCATTGCCCAGCCCCAGGACCGTGACGCCCGCCGGGAGGCCTTCCATATCCTGAGGCGTGGCTCGGTACGCGCCAGCAAAGCAGCAGGTACCGCCTTGTCCACCGATTTGGCCGGCCTCGTTGCGGCCCCAGCATCTGACTCCCGTTTCAGCCGGGTCGGACGTGGGCTCGACGACGGCGCACGTATGCCCGCGCGCCGCGATTGCACCGGCAGCGCCAGAGAGGAGCTGCGTGCAGCTCTGGCCTACGTCGTCGTAGACCTGGCAGACGTCCACCGGGTCGGTGCTATCGATCGTCGTACCGTTCCCCAACTGCCCCCTGTAGTTCGCTCCCCAGCACCTGATCCCGCCCGTGCCGAGCACGGCGCACGTGTGTTCGATCCCGGCGGCGATCGCGACCACACCGCTGTCGAGGCTATTGACGTCGACTGGAACGGTGCTGCATGGGAATGAGAACGAGAGGATCACGCAGAACTCCAGTGTTTGCGTGCCGAGCTGTCCGAAGTTGTTCAGCCCCCAGCACCGCACGCCTCCGGCGCTCGTAAGCGCACAGGTGTGGTTGGTTCCCGAGGAGATGGCGATAACGCCGCTGCTCAGCCCTGAGACCTCGACGGGCGCCGGACAGTTCATGTCTCCGCAGGCCTGGCCGTCACCGAGCTGGCCGTGGAAGTTCTTGCCCCAACACTTCACCCCTCCGGTTCCACCAACAAGAGCGCAGGTGTGGGCCAACCCGGCCGAGATGGCCGTTACATTTCTGAGGACCCCGCCCGTCCCATCAACGACCAGCCCCGGAATCGGGTTGGGGTCAGACGGACCTTCCGCGCCGTTGCCGAGCTGACCGTTCTCGTTGAGTCCCCAGCATTGGACCGCGCCGCCTTGAACGATAGCGCATGTGTGGGAATCGCCTGCGGCAATTGCGCTGAGGCCGCTAGCGACTGCAGGCCCCGGGCTGGCCAAGAAGGGAGCCGCCGCCAAGGTGAGCAGGAAGATGACTCTGGCCCTCGTGGGGATGCTCATGATCTGTTCGTGTCCTTGAACGGCGAAGCACCACCCAGTGTAACAAGTTCACTTGAGGGCTGCCTCGCACACCTGGATGCGCGGGCCGGGCGGCCGGCGTGGCGGCCGTCCGACCGACGCCAGCGGTCTGCTATACTGCGCGCCGCAGGACCTATGTGCGCCCACCCGGGCGACCGGATGGCCGCCCTTACGACCTGCTAACGGAGGCACTCTGTGACGACGACCACCGATCTCTGCTATCTCACGCTGCACGAGCTGGCGCAGCGCATTCGCGCGAAAGAGGTCAGTCCTGTCGAGGCGACGCTGGCGACGTTGGAGCGCATCGAGCGGCTCAACCCGACCCTCAACTCGTTCATCACGGTGATGGCCGAGCAAGCGCTCGCCGGCGCGCGAGCGGCCGGGAGCGAGATCGCGGCCGGTAACTACCGCGGCCCGCTCCACGGCGTGCCCATCGGCGTAAAGGACCTCTGCGCGACGAAGGGGGTGCGCACCACCGCCGCATCGAAGATCCTCAGCGACTGGGTGCCGGACGAGGACTCGACCGTCGTGAGGAAGCTCCGCGAGGCCGGCGCCGTGATCGTCGGCAAGACGAACCTGCACGAGTTCGCCTTCGGGGCGACCGGCGTGAGCCCGCACTTTGGGGCCGCGCACAACCCCTGGGACACCTCGCGCGTCACCGGAGGGTCGAGCAGCGGCTCCGGCAACGGCGTCGTCGCTGGGCTCTGCTTCGCCGCCATCGGCAGCGATACCGGCGGCTCGATCCGCATGCCTTCGGCGTTGTGCGGCGCGGTCGGGATCAAGCCGACGTATGGACGCGTCAGCCTGCGCGAGGTCGTGCCGCTTGCCTGGTCGCTCGACCACGTCGGCCCGATGGCGCGCACGACACGCGATTGCGCCCTGCTGCTGGAAGCGATCGCCGGCTATGACCCGGCGGACCCGACGAGCGCCAACGTGCCCGTCGAACGCTGGTCGGAGAAGCTGGAGGGTGGACTGGCCGGCCTGCGCATCGGCGTGCCAGAGACGTTCGCGTTCGAGCGCACGCAAGCGGATGTCGCCACTGTCGTGCGCGACGCGGTCGTTACGCTGAAGCGGCTCGGCGCCGAAGTGAAGCAGCTCGAGCTGCCGGTCTTACGGGACTACTGGACGGCGGCGTCGGTGGTGCTCGTCGCTGAAGCGGCCGCCTACCACAAGAAGGACGTCGAGCAGCGCCCCCAAGACTACGGCGACGACGTGCTGCGGCGCCTCCAGGGCGGGCTCGACATGAAGGCGGTCGACTACGTCCACCAGGCCCGCGCGCGAGACGAAGCCCGTCGCGTGGCGGGCGACGTGCTGCTCTCAGACGTCGACCTGCTCGCCATGCCATCGACGATCCGCACCGCCGTGACCATCGACTCGATCACGAAAGACGATCCGACGCTCGGCTACACGCTGATGACCGCGCCCTTCGACCTCACGGGCCAGCCGGCGATCTCGGTACCATGCGGCTTCACGGAGGAAGGGCTGCCCGTCGGCCTGCAGCTCGTCGGGCGCAGCTTCGACGAGGCGACGGTGCTGCGGGCGGCCCACGCCTTCGAGACGCAGTCGGGCGTCGCCCGGCCGCGTCCGCCGGTAGACTAACGCCCATGGCCGAACGAGCAGGCCTCCATGCGGTGATGACGGCTCTGCGCCAGCCGAACGTGCTGGGCCTGGTGCGGCTCCTCGGCGACGCCAACGCCTATCTGCGAATCCAGTTCCTCTCCGCCGCGACGAGATCGGGCATGCTGGCGGCGCTGCAGACGCCTGGCACGCAGGACGAACTGGCGCAGAAGCTCAGCGTGAAGCGGCCGGAGTTGCTGGACGCGCTGCTCGAGCTGGGCGTCGCGGTGAAGGAGCTGTCGAAGAGCAACGGGGCGTATCGCATCAGCGGGCGGCGCTCGCGTGCGCTCCTCGACGGTGAGTCGGGCGACGCGCTCGCCGCGATCGTCGAGGAGGTCACGGGCTACCACGCCTCCGTCTACCAACTCCTCCCCGAGCGACTGCGCGGCGCTCCTGACGGCGACTACCTCTCTGAGACGGGCGAGCTGATCGCGCGGTCGTCCCGCTCGTTCGAGCCTTTCGTCGCCAACTTCGTCCGCTCGATCGCCAGCGCCAGCCGCCCGATCCGCATGCTCGAAGTGGGCTGCGGCTCCGGCGTCTATCTGCGTCACGCAGCGGAGGCCAACCCCCAGCTCACCGGCGTCGGCATCGACCTGCAGGAGAGCGTCGTGCAGCATGCGCAAGCGAACCTGGAGCGCTGGGGCATGGGTGGGCGCTTCCAGGTGCTCGTCGCAGACGCGCGTCAGCCGCCGGCGGAGCTCGACGGCCCTTTCGACCTGATCACGCTCTACAACAACATCTACTACTTCACTCACGAAGAGCGTCCACCGCTGCTCCGGCGGCTCCGTTCGTGGCTCGCGCCGAGCGGGTCGTTCGCGCTCGTCACGCTGATGCGCAGCGCGACACCCGCCGCCGCTGACCTCGACCTTGCGCTACGCTGTACGGAGGGCTGCACGGGCCTGCCTTCGCTCGATGAGGTGCGGGAGCTGCTCCAGGAATGCGGCTTCGTCGTCGCCAGGACGGTGAAGCTGATCCCCGGCGAGGCGTTCTTCGGACTGGTCGCCGCGCCCGATACTACTACTGGAGGGTAGCCATGGTACAAGCCACCGCTCGCACACTCAGCTTCGCCTCAGGCGATCTCTCGTTGGAGGGGGCGCTTCACCTTCCAGACGGCGAGACGCCGTCGCCCGGCGTCGTCGTCTGCCACCCGCACCCGCTGTACGGGGGTGACATGGAGAGCAACGTCGTCATCGCCGCCTGCGAGGCGCTCTCCGCGCGCGGCTACGTCGCGCTGCGCTTCAACTTCCGCGGCGTCGGCGAGAGCGAGGGCGCGTTCGATCAGGGCAAGGGCGAGATCGAGGACGTGCGCGCCGCGCTCGAGCACCTCACGTCGTTACCGGAGGTGGATGCGGATCGCATCGGGCTCGCCGGCTACTCGTTCGGCGCGATCGTCTCGGCTGAGGCCGCGAGCGGCGCTCTCCGCGGCCTCGCGCTGATCTCGCCGCCGCTCGCCTTCGCCGACCTGCGCGTCGACTGGGGCTGCCCGGCGCTGGTGCTGGGCGGCGGCGACGACACCTTCGGCCCGCCGGACCGGCTGCGCGTCGCGGCGAACGCGCCGGACGTTGAGCTGCGGATCATCGACGGCGTCGACCACTCGTGGTGGGGCAACGAACAGGAGATGGGGGAGACGCTCGTCGAGTTCTTCGCGCGCCGGTTCGCGTAGCGAGCGCCACATCCACGCGCCGTAGCCGAGGCTTTCCAGCCTCAGCGTCGAATCCTCCGTCTGAGACGCTGCGCGTTTCAACGCGCAGACGTGCAATAGCCGCATCAGTCTGTACTCATCTGTGCCCATCTGTGGCATACTACGCCTCGCCATGCCTGAGGCGCTCTTCATTCGCGACGTTACGCTGATCGACGGCACCGGGGCACCGCCTGTGGAGGGCGCCGCCATCGCCATCGAGGACGGGCGCATCACCGCGGCCGGGCCCGCCGCGCAGGTGACGCCGCCCGGGGGCGCTGAGGTGATCGACGGGCGGGGACGCTGGGCGGTGCCCGGCTTGATCGACACCCACATGCACCTGGAGTTGGTCAGCCGCGACGCGCTGCCGGTGTACCTCGCGCTAGGCGTCACCACGGTCCGCGACCTGGGCGGCGACATCGGCTTCTTGACCGAGACGCGTCGAATGCTCGACGAAGGGGGGCTCGTCGGGCCGCGGCTGCTCTTCACCGGCCCGATGGTCGACGGCGTGCCGCCGACGTGGCCCGCGCTCGTGCGCTCGACGCCCGATGCGGAGGCGGCGGTGCGCGCGGTGCAGGAGCACCTGGCCGCCGGCGCCGATGCGATCAAGCTCTACACCACCCTCCTGCCCGGCGCGCTCCGTCGCTGCGTCGAGCACGTTGCCGGACGCGTCCCCGTCACGGGCCACCTGGGTGCGACGCGCGCGAGCGAGGCGATGGAGGCGGGCATCAACGGCCTGGAGCACGCGCTGCTCACGCCCTACAACGACTTCGTCCCGGAGGAGCTGCGCACGACGCCCGAAGAGACGATGTCCACGCCCGGCTTCTGGGCGAAGATGAACCAGGGGTGGCTCAAGGCCGACTTCGGTTCGGGAGATGCGCAGCGCTGGATCGCGCTCCTCGTCGAACGCGACGTCTCGTTCTGCCCGACGCTCACCGTCCTGCCGGGCGCCGGCGACGAGCCCGACCCGGAGGAGCTGCGCTACGTGCCGCGGGTCGCGGAGCGCTGGCTGGACGCGACGCGACAGCGCGAGCTGCTCCGCCCGTCGCCCGAGATGCAGGAGTGGGCGCGCAAGGTGCGCGGCATCCTCCAGGAGCTGGTGCGACGCGTTCACGAGGGAGGCGGGCGCATCGTCTCCGGCACGGACACGGGCGCCGTGCGCAGCCTGGTGCCGGGCTTCGCCTTGCACCGGGAGCTATCGTTCCTGTTGGGCGCCGGCCTCTCGAACATGGACGTGCTCCGCGCCGGCACCGCTCGCGCCGCCGAGGCGCTCTGGCGCAGCGATCTGGGTACGATCGAGCCGGGCAAGCGAGCCGACGTCCTGCTGCTCCACCGCGACCCGCTCGTCGACCTCACCGCCCTGCGCGACATCGAGCGCGTCGTGCTCGCCGGCCACGCCTTCGACCCAGCGGCGCTGCTGGCGGAGGCGCGTGGCGCCGCGGAGGGTTGACCGACTCCCATCGCCGAACGTGACGGCGCTACTTCCGCGATACACGTTATAGTAGTCGTGCCATGGAGCCGCGCACCCAGTACGCGCAGACTGCGGACGGCGTCAGCATCGCCTTCTGGATGGTCGGGGACGGTCCGCCCCTGGTCTACATCTCCAACGTCATCTGGAGTCACGCGCAACTGGAGTGGCAGTTTCCTGAGATCCGGCGCTGGTACGAACGGCTCGCAGAGTCGAGGACGCTCGTCCGCTTCGACCCCAGAGGGACCGGCCTCTCCGAGCGCGTCGTCGACGGGTTCTCGCTGGAGACGCTGCATATGGACTTGCAGGCGGTCGTTGAGCGAGCGGGCCTCGAAAGGTTCGCGCTCTTCGCCGCCATCAATGCGGCGCCCCTCGCCATCTCGTACGCCGCCCGGTGCCCGGAGCGCGTGTCTCATCTCATCCTGTGGTGCTACGCGCCGAACCTCGACATCCCAGGTTCCCGCTACGGATCGCTTAGGGCACTGCAACAGACTATGGATCGGGACTGGGAGACGTACACCGAGGCGCGGGCAGCTTTTGAATTCGGGTGGACGGATGGCGACCTCGCACACAGGTATGCGGCGCTCCTGCGGGAGTGCATCGCGCCGGAGATGGCGCCACGGGCCTATGAGATGACGGAGCGATTCGATGTCACATCGCTGCTGCCAGAAGTCGTGGCGCCAACCTTGGTCCTCCACCGACAACAGCTCTACTTTTGGGACGTGGAGGCGTCCCGCAGCGTGGCCTCGCGGATCCCCGACGCTCGCCTCACCGTGTTAGGGGGCGTGTCCGCTGCCCCGTTCCACGGCGACGTTGAGAGCGTGCGCGGCGCCATCGAGGAGTTCCTGGGCGCGGATGAGACGGGCCAGCGGGCGGGAATTCACGGTGGAGGATTGGTGACCATCCTCTTCACCGACATGGAGTCATCCACCGCTCTCGGCCAGCGTCTCGGTGACGCCAAGACGCAGGACGTGCGCCGCGTGCACAACACGGTCGTCCGCGACGCGCTTAAAGCCCACGGCGGCAGCGAGGTCAAGCACACCGGCGATGGCATCATGGCGTCGTTCGCGACCGCATCCAGCGCGCTCAACTGTGCGGCAGCTATCCAGCGAGGCGTCGCGGCCCACATCGATTCGCATCCGGAATCGCCGCTTGGCGTGTACATCGGCTTGAACGCAGGAGAGCCGATCGCCGAGGAGCGCGACTTGTTCGGCACATCGGTTGACCTGGCGCGCCGCATCTGCGACCACGCCGCGCCGGGTCAGATCGTGGCCTCCAACGTCGTCCGCGAGCTGGTAGAGGGCAAGGGGTTCGCATTCAGCGATATCGGCGAGGTGCCCCTGAAGGGCTTCGACAGGGCGCTTCGGTTGTTCGAGCTGCGGTGGCGCGACTGACAGTAAGGCGGCTCGCCCTTGACAGCGATCCAGGTTGGCACTATCATGTGTATACTTACGAAAAGTTAGTTAGGAGACAGACCGATGCCAGCCGTCACTGCCGATACGCTCACCCTACCGCGACTCGCCGACCTGCCCGAGAAGGAGACCCAGTGGCGTCCGGTCGCCAAGGTCGTCACTGCGCAACGCGCCATGGAGGGCGAAGGGTTCATCGTGCGGCGACCGTTCCCGAGCCTCGACTTTCGCGAGGCGGACCCCTTCGTGCTGCTCGATCACATCGGCGCGGTGGAGTACGCGCCGGGTGAGGCGAAGGGCACACCATGGCACCCCCACCGCGGCTTCGAGACCGTCACGTACATCATGGACGGCGCGTTCGAGCACCAGGACACGACAGGCGGCGGCGGCGTGATCAGCGATGGCGCCACCCAGTGGATGACGGCCGGCGCCGGCATCCAGCACATCGAGCAGCCGCCGGAGCGGCTCGTCGCCAAGGGCGGGATGTTCCACGGCACCCAGCTCTGGGTGAACCTTCCCGCCGCGCAGAAGTTCGTCCCCGCCCGCTATCAGAGCATCGAGGCGACCGACGTGACGCTGGTCTCGAGCGCCGACGGCGCGTCGCTGGTCCGTATCATCGCCGGCGAGGTCGACGGTCACGGCGGCGCCGGCGTCACATACACGCCGATCACCTACCTGCACGCCACCGTGGCGCCGGGCTCGCGATTGGGCCTGCCATGGCCTCGCGCCTTCAATGCGCTGGTCTACGTCCTCGCAGGCAGGGGCTACGCCGGGCCGGAGCAGCGCCCCTTTGAAGAAGGTCAGCTTGCCGCGTTCGGCGCCGGCGACGCGCTCAGCATCGCAGCGGCCGAGAGCCAGCCGTCGACGGCATCAGGCGGCATGGAGGTGCTCGTGCTCGGTGGCCTGCCGATCCGGGAGCCGGTCGTGCAACACGGGCCCTTCGTCATGAACACGCGAGACGAGATCGCCCAGGCCGTCGCTGACTACCACGCCGGCCGGATGGGCGTCGTTCCGGCGTCATGGCTGCCGCGTGGCGCCAGGCCCCTCGATACTCCGAACGAGCGTCCGTAAGCACGCTGGCCCCGCAGATTGAGAGTGAGGCCTCCCTGTCGTATGATGGGCATCGCACGCTCACGCATTCGACAAGGAGGTAACACCTATGGCTGGAGAGATGGTCTCGTTCCCCAGCAACGGCCAGGAATCCGAGGGCTACCTGGCGAAGCCCGCGTCCGGCAGCGGCCCGGGCGTCGTCGTCATTCAGGAGTGGTGGGGGCTGGTGCCGCACATCAAGGACATTGCCGACCGCTTGGCGGCGGAGGGCTTCGTCGCTCTGGCGCCGGACCTCTACCACGGTCAGTCCGCGAGCGAGCCGGACGAGGCGGGCAAGCTGATGATGTCGCTGAAGATGGACCAGGCGGCGAAGGACATGGCCGGCGCGGTCGACTACCTCGCCGGCCTCGACGCCGCGACCGGCGCCAAGGTGGGCAGCGTCGGCTTCTGTCTGGGCGGCGGACTCTCGCTCTACCTGGCCAGTCTGAAGCCCAAGGTCGGCGCGTGCGTCATCTATTACGGTGTGCTCCCAGGCGCCCAGCCGGACCTGGCGAAGGTGCAGGCGCCGGTATTGGGGCACTACGCCGAGAACGATCAGTTCGCCAGCCCCGCCGCGGCGAATGCGCTGCAGGACCAGCTCAAAGCCGCTGGCAAGCAGGTCGAGTTCCACACCTATGCGGGCACCGAGCACGCCTTCTTCAACGATAGCCGCCCCGAGGTCTACAAGAGCGACGCGGCGAAGCTGTCGTGGGACCGCACGCTTGCCTTCTTCCGGCAGCACCTCGCCTAACGCATGAGCGCACCGTCCCGCTCGACCTTCGTCACGCTGAATGGCTTGCGCTTCCGGTACCTGGAGTACCCGGGCGAGCGGCCGGCCGAAGCGTATCGTCCGGAGCCTGTCGAGGGACCCCCGATCGTCCTGCTGCACGGCCTCGCGTCGAACGCTCTCTGGTGGGTGCTGGTGGGCCCGCTGCTCGCGAAACAGTTTCGAGTAGTCGCGCTCGATCAGCGCGGCCACGGCGAGAGCGCCGCGCCGGACACCGGCTACGACTTCGCGACGGTGGTCGGCGACCTCGCTGGGTTCGTCGACGAGCTGAGCCTTGAGCGCCCGGTCGTCGTCGGCCATTCGTGGGGCGGGAACGTCGCGCTCGAGTACGCGGCGACGCACCCCGATGCCGTCGCGGGCCTGGTGCTGGTGGATGGTGGCTTCATGGAGCCGCAGGCGCGCGCCGGCGCGACCTGGGAGCGCGCCGAACGCGAGCTCGCCCCGCCCGACCTCACGCACCTCACGCCGGAGCAGCTCGTCGCCGGCGCGAAGCAGTGGGAGCTGGGCTCGATCTGGAGCAACGAGATCGAGACCGCGCTGCTCGGCAACTTCGAGGTCGTCGAGGGCGGCACGATCCGGCCGCACCTGAGCCGCGCGAACCACATGCAGGTCGTACGCGCCTTGTGGGACCAGCGGCCCTCGCAACTCTACGAGCACGTGCGCTGCCCGGTCCTCTTCGCGCTCGCGGAGCGCTCGGGCGGCGGGCGAACCCGCGACTGGATGGAGATGAAACGCGAGGCGATCGCGCGCGCGGAACGCTCGCTTTTCGACTGTCGCGTCCTCTGGATGCCGGACACGATCCACGACATACCGCTCCACCGCCCCAACGAGCTCGCCCAGGCGATCGAGGAGTTCGCGGCAGGTCTCACGGCGTAGCCGGGGCTCTCCGGCCCGCGCGGACACACCGTGGGACACGCTTCAGCCTGTCGGTCGGAAGCAAGGTGCGTTCGATTGAACGCCCCTCGGGTTCTCTGTCCGCGAGACGGCTACTCCGCTGAGGCCTCTTGCTCGGGTGGCGGGATCGCCAGCTCCTCGCCGACCTGTAGCTCCGCCGGGTTCGTGATCGAGTTCGCCGCGACGATCGCCTCGACCGTCGTGTCGTGCTGCTCGGCGATGCTCCAGAGGCTATCGCCGCTCTGCACCACGTAGGTGTCGCCGGACCCGGTAGACGTGTCGTCGGATGACGTGTCGGCTGGAGTGTCGTTGGACGTGTCGGCGGGCGCCTGCTCCTGTACCTGCGCCGTCGGCTGGGCCGGCGGCTGCGTGCTGTCGAGGACCTCGCCGGTGGCGGTGTCCGCGCCCGGTTGCTGGGTCACGCCGCCGGCGTCGGAGCCGCCGCCCGAGTAGTTCGGCAGCAGCAGCAGCGCCAGGAAGAGCACGCCCAGACCGGCGAGAACGAGCGGCCCGCGGGCCGCCTCCTCGTTGAGCATGTGCTTCTCGAACTCCAGCGCCTGCTGTCGTCGGTTGAGAAAGACGACGCCGGCGGCGAGCAAGAACAGGATGCCGATCGCCAGGAACCACAGGCTGGAGCCCGACCACAGCATGCGGGCCAGGGCCAGCGAGAGGAGCGGCAGCGCGACCAGCAGCGCCATACCCAGCCAGGGGCGCTCCGCTGGCGGACGCTGCGGGGGGATCCACGGTGACTGTGACGCCATGGCAGGCCTCCCTTCCTAACCCGTTATCTCATAACGCGTTATCGGTGTAAGCATACAACAGATGTCAAGTTAGGTACAAGATATAGATATTATCGATTCCTATCGCAATTGATGGTGTTGATGACCTGAGCTGGAATCTGGGCTGCACAGGGGCCATGTCCGCCGACCCTCCATCGGCGGTAGTGCTGGCCGCTCCGTTGCCGCCTCCGAAGCCTCGTTGGTATACTGGCGCTGGCTGGTGCGCGCACCGGTCATATCGTGGCAGCGTAGCTCAGGGGCAGAGCAGTCGGCTCATAATCGACGGGTCGGAGGTTCGAATCCTCCCGCTGCTACCAATCGAGGCGAATTGCGCCGAACGCCCCGCCTCCACCGGGGCTTTCTTGTGCGCATTGCTTGCCAGCGGGAGGCGTTGCGCCTATACTCCCCGCTGGATTGAAGGACGGTCGCCCGGTTCGGCCAGTCTAGGAAGGAGCCAGCGCCCCGACCTCCGGGGCGCGCAGTATGTCAGCGTTCGTCGTCATCGGCGGCCAGTGGGGCGATGAGGGTAAGGGCCGCATCGTCGACCTCCTCGCGCAGGACGCGGCCATCGTCGCCCGTTACTCGGCCGGGAACAACGCCGGCCACACCGTCATCAACGACCGGGGGAAATTCGCCCTCCACCTGGTGCCTGCGGGTATCTTCTACCCGGACAAGACCTGCCTGATCGGCAGCGGCGTCGTCGTCGACCCCGAAGTGCTGCTCGACGAGGTGCAGACGCTCGAGTCGCGCGGCGTGAGCACGAAGCACCTCTTCGTCAGCGACCGCGCCCAGGCGCTCATGCCCTACCACCGTCTGCTCGACCGCCTCGAAGAGGAGGCGCGCGGCGACGCCGCGCTCGGCACCACCGGGATGGGCGTGGGGCCCGCCTTCGTCGACAAGGTCGCGCGCGACGGCATCCGTCTGGCGGACCTGATAGAGCCGGACGCCTTCCGCGCGCGATTGCAGGTCGTGCTGCCTGGCAAGAACACGCTGATCGAAAAGCTGTACGGCGCGCCGCCGTTCGACTTCGACGAGCTGTACGAGACGTACGTCGACTACGGCTGCAAGATCAAACCTTACATCCGCGACACCTCCGCTATCGTCCACGACGCGCTAGAGCGCGGTGAGCGAGTACTGCTCGAAGGCGCGCAGGGCAGCCTGCTCGACCTGGATGCGGGCACGTACCCCTACGTCACGTCTTCGTCGCCGTCGCCGCTCGCCGCCGGCGCCGCCGTCGGCATCGGCATCGGCCCAACGCAGATCGAGGCCGTGGTCGGCGTCTACAAGGCGTACATGACCCGCGTCGGCGCCGGCCCCATGCCCACGGAGCTGCTCGACGAGACGGGCGACATCATCCGCCGCGAGGGCCCGGCGCCGGAGTTCGGCGCGACCACGGGCCGCCCTCGTCGCTGCGGCTGGTTCGACGCCGTCGCCTCGCGCTACAGCGTGCGCGTCAACGGCGTCACGAGCGCCGTCCTCACCCGCCTCGACGTGCTCGACAACTTCCCGTCGATCCAACTCTGCACCGCGTATGAGCTGGACGGCGAGCGTCTCGAGTCGCTGCCGGCGACGACCGCCGTGCTGGACCGCGTCACGCCCGTGTACGAAGAGCAGCCTGGCTGGCGCAAGCCGACCTCGAACGCGCGTCGATTCGCCGACCTGCCCAAGGAAGCGCAGGCCTACGTGGAGCGCATCGAAGAGCTGCTCGGCTGCCCGATCGGCATCGTCTCCGTCGGCCCCGAGCGCGGTCAGGCGATCATCCGCTAGCGGCACGGCCCCGACGAGCCGGGTCTACCGCAACGATCCCCTCGATCGGGCGCTTGCGCACGCGACCTGAACGCAGTGTTGAAGGCCCTCGTAGGCGAGGCTTTTCAGCCTCGCCGTCAGCCTACGGCCGCAGGCGCTTGTCGAAAAAGAAGAACCCGGAGGCGGTGGCCTCCGGGTTCTCGGCGGTCGGTACTGAGGGACGCCTAGTATTCCATAGGCGGCGGCGCCGGGGCCGCTGAGGGCGCCTCCGGTATCTCCGTGATCAGCGCCTCGGTCGTGAGCACCATCGCGACGATGCTCGCCGCGTTCTCGAGTGCGGTGCGGACGACCTTGGCCGGGTCGATGATGCCCTTCTTGAGCATGTCGCCATACTCGTTCTCGGCGGCGTCGTAGCCGAAGTTGCGCGACTTGTCGTTCTTGACCGCGTCCACGACAACCGAGCCCTCGTCGCCGGCGTTCTCGGCGATCATCCGGAGCGGCTCCTCCAGCGCCTTCTTCAGGCTCACGACCCCGGTGCGCTCGTCGCCCTCGAGCTGCGCTTCGAGCCTGTCGAGCGCAGGGATGGCGCGGATGAGGGCGACGCCGCCTCCCGGCACAATGCCCTCCTCGACAGCGGCGCGCGTGGCCGAGAGCGCGTCCTCGACGCGCAGCTTCTTCTCCTTCAGCTCGACCTCGGTCGCCGCGCCGACCTTAATCACGGCCACGCCGCCCGCGAGCTTCGCTAGGCGCTCCTGGAGCTTCTCGCGGTCGAAGTCAGACGAGGCCTCATCGATCTGGGCCTTGATCTGCTTGATGCGCGCCTGGATCGCCTCGTCCGAGCCGTGACCTTCGATGATCGTCGTGTCTTCCTTGCTCGCCACGACGCGGCGGGCGCGGCCCATATCCGCGACCTGGGCGTTCTCCATCTTGCGGCCCATCTCCTCGGTGATGAACGTGCCGCCGCTGAGGATCGCGATGTCTTCGAGCAGCGCCTTGCGGCGATCGCCGAAGCCGGGCGCCTTGACGACAAGCGCATTGATCGTGCCACGCAGCTTGTTCACCACCAGCGTGGCCAGCGCTTCGCCGTCACAGTCGTCGCAGACGATGACGAAGTTCTTCGTCACCTGCAGCACGCGCTCTAGCACGGGCAGCAGGTCCGATATGGCGGAGATCTTCTTGTCGGTGATCAGGATGTACGGGTCGTCCAAGACCGTTTCCATGCGCTCCGTGTTCGTGACGAAGTACGGCGAAACGTAGCCGCGGTCGAACTGCATGCCTTCCACGAACTCCGTCTCCAGCCGGATGCCCTTCGACTCCTCGACGGTGATCACACCGTCCTTGCCCACCTTCTCCATCACCTCGGCGATGGTCTCGCCTACCTCGTCGTCGTTGGCGGAGATAGCGGCGATCTGCGCGATCTGGTCCTTGCCGGTGACCGGCTCGGACATCTTGCGCAGGCTCTCGACGACGCTGAGCACGCCCTTCTGGAGCGCGCGCTGGAGCGCCACCGGGTTGGCCCCGGCGGCGACGTTCTTCATGCCCTCGCGCACGAGCGCCTGGGCGATCACCGTCGCAGTCGTTGTGCCGTCGCCCGCGACGTCGTTGGTCTTGGAGGCGACCTCCTTCGCGAGCTGGGCGCCCATGTTCTCGAAGGGGTCCTTCAGCTCGATCTCCTTCGCGATGGAGACGCCGTCGTCGACGACGGCGGGCGCGCCGAACTTCCTCTCCAGGATCACCTTGCGGCCGCGCGGGCCAAGGGTGACCTTGACCGCGTCGGCCAGCGCGTCGACGCCGTCCTTGAGCGAGCGACGCGCCTCTTCGTCAAAGATCAGTTGCTTCGCCATGAATCGTGTTCCTCTCCTCTCCTTCGGACTACACCTCGACCTTGCAGAGCACGTCCTTCTCGGAGAGGACGATGACCTCTTCCTGATCGATCTTCACTTCCTGGCCGCTGTACTTCGCGTAGAGGACCCGGTCGCCGACCTTCACGTCCATCGCGATGCGCTTGCCGTCGTCGTCCAGACGGCCCGGGCCGGCGGCCATCACTTCGCCCTGCTGGGGCTTCTCCTTCGCCGTATCCGGGATGACGATGCCGCTCGCCAGCACCTCCTCCTGGACGACGGGCTTGATCACGAGCCGGTCGCCCAACGGCACGAGCTTCGTCTTGGACCTGGTTGCAGTAGTGGACCTGGTCTTGGTTGCGGTAGCCATGTGCTGGAACCCTCCTTAGTTCTGTCGAGTATATTAGCACTCTCAGGACGAGAGTGCTAATTCAGCCACCATCTTAGCGCCGCCGCGCGCCTCGCGCAAGCGGTCCGTCGCAGCTACGATCCCGAATCTTCAAGGGCAGCGTGCGAACCTGCACGGCGCGCCTGGCCGGGGCTTGGAGCGTCTTCCCTGCAGCGCCCAAATTGCCGAGGATTACCATAAGGAAGTACAATACAATCTCTCGCTCGCGGGCGCCACGCGCGCCCGCTGCCTCTCTCTGAGAGGCCGGAAGGGAGGATGAAGCGATGCCAAGATCGATCTGGAACGGCGTGATTAGCTTCGGGATGGTGAGCATCCCGGTGAAGCTCTTCACCGCCACGCAGAGCAAAGACATCTCCTTCCATCAACTCCACACCGAGTGCAACAGCCGCATCAAGCAGCAGCTCTACTGCCCCGTCTGCGACCGCGTGGTGACGCGCGACGAGCTCGTGCGCGGCTACGAGTTCACGAAGGAGCAGCACGTCATCGTCTCCGACGAGGACCTCGAGAAGCTGCCCCTGCCCAGCTCCCACACGATCGAGCTCGCGGCGTTCGTCGAGGGCGAGGTGATCGACCCCGTCTTCTACGAGCGCAGCTACTACCTCGCGCCGGACGAGGTGGGCACGAAGCCCTTCGCGCTGCTGATGCGGGCGCTGAAAGAGAAGCAGCTCACCGGCCTCGCCAAGGTGTCGTTGCGCAACAAGGAGCAGCTCTGCGCGCTCCGGCCTTACGACGGCACGCTCATGCTCGAGACGCTCTACTACCCGGACGAGATCCGCGTCGAGAAGGGCGAGTCGCCCGACATCGAGGTGAGCGACCGCGAGCTCGACATGGCGTTCTCGCTCATCGATCTGCTCACCGAGCCGTTCGACCCGGAGAAGTACCACGACGAGTACCGCACCGCCCTCACGGAGATCATCGAAGCCAAGCTCCAGGGCCAGGAGATCGTGGAACAGGTCCCGCTGCCGGAGACGAAGGTCGTCGACCTGATGGCGGCGCTCAAGGCGAGCGTCGACGCGGCGAAGAAGCGCAAGGACGAGGAGCCCGAGAAGATCCTCGCCGCGCGCACTCCCCGCCGGCGCAAGGCCGGCTAACCGACGAAGAATTCGCCGACAACCTGCGCTCCGGCACCAGCGTTGAGTCTGCTACAGCTCGGGTGCCGGCTCCAGGAAGCCGCAGATGACCGCTTCCCCGGGATCTGTGCTCGGGCCCTCGTGGATGTCGACGACAAAGCAGGCTTCGTAGAAGTCGGCTAGCTCTAGCTCCTGGAATGTGGTCCGCGCGGGGATCGCGGTACCGTCCTCCCGAACCTGAATATCCGAAAGCGTTACCTCAATCGGGCCACCGCAGTTCCCCACGTGAACGTGGCTGGCGTGGCTTCCTGGCTCCAGCGGTCCGCAGAGGAGCCGGACGGTCACAACGATCGGCGCCGCGTCCGCTGTCGCAGTGCCGCTCCCTTCCGCGTCTCGGGCCTTATCTACCTCGGCCAACGCGCGGGGGCAGGAAGGATAGAGTGCCGCCCTCAAGGCGAGCGTCGACGCGGCGAAGAAGCGCAAGGACGAGGAGCCCGAGAAGATCCTCGCCGCGCGCACTCCCCGCCGGCGCAAGGCCGGCTAGCGCGCCCTCAGGCTCTCGCAGCGGACAGCGCCTCCGCCTGCTCGGCCAGTTCGGGTACCCCCAAATACGCCGCGAAGCGCTCGAACTCCAGTTTCGGTCCGACCCACCTCAGCGTCTCCGCCGATGCGTCCACCGGCACAGCCGTGCGCAGCGTCGCGAGGTCCTTGAACAGGAGCGCGCGTTCTCGCTCCGCCGTCAGCGTCGCACCAAGTGCCGGAGCGCTTCGCACCGCGACACCCCATTCCGCGGGGTCGCCCGGGATCGCTTCGATGTGTCGATACTTCGCCAGCACCGCCGCCGCCGACTTTGCTCCCCAGCCCTGCAGCCCTGGAAACCCGTCGGCGCTGTCGCCGACGAGCGCCAGGTAGTCGGGGATCGACGCCGGACTGACGCCGAACTTCGCGACGACGCCGTCCTCGTCGATCAGCTTCCTCTGCCGGCGATCGAACTGCACGACGTGGCCGTCGACCACGCACTGCGCCAGATCCTTGTCCGGCGTGCAGATCAGCACCCGCTCCGCGTACGCCGCCGCCTGCGCTGCCCCCGACGCGAGCGCGTCGTCGGCTTCGAACTCGCGCATCGGCCAGACGACAACGCCCATCGCGGCGAGGCCTTCCTCTAAGATCGGGAACTGCGCGAGCAGCTCCGGCTCGACGCCCGCGCCGGTCTTGTAGCCGGGCCACATCTCGTTGCGGAACGACTCGATCACCTGGTCCGTCGCCACGGCGATGTGCGTCGTCCCCTCCTGCAACATCATCATCACGGAGCGCAGCACCCCGCACACCGCGCCCACCTCGACGCCGTCCGCTGCCTCCGCGGATGGCACGGCGAAGTAGTGCCGGAATAGCTCGTAGGTGCCGTCGACCAGGTGGACTCGCACGAGGGTAGGATACATGGTGATGACGGGACTCGCTCCGACCCAAGCGGCAAACGGCGGGTGCGCGTCTGACGCACTATCCTTGTGCCAGCTGGCGAATGAGTCTACGTATCGTCGCCATCCACTCTTCGAGTCGAACTCCATCCGTCGCCAAACACTTGTCCTTGCCACCCCGGAGTCTGAGACGCAGACACCTGGTTCCCGTCATAGCTGCTGTCACCGAGTCGAACAGCGTCCCGCGGTCCAAAGACTCAATGTCAGACAGTTTCAGCTCGCCACGAACCGGCTTCAAAGGCTTGATTGTGACTGGCTCGTACCACATGATTCGACGGTTGGTCAGAATGAGCGGGCCCGCGCTCCCGCCTATCATCGCTTGGGCAACCACAACCCTGCCCTGCAGAAGGACCTCTTCACCTTCTTCCAGATCGGGTCTATCTGCGCGATTCAACAGGACGCCGTTCAACATCTGTCGTTTATGCCTCGCACGGCCCTCCGGCTTCGTCCTCTCTTTAGTATCGGCCCCACCGGTCCACTCACCCCTCGCCCGCGATCGCCATGGCATCGGTCCGGCCTCCGCGTGTCTAGTACAGTGAAGCCATGCCGCTGGATGACTACGGCCGCAAGCGCGACTTCAAGCGCACACCGGAGCCGGGCCCGCAGCACCGCCCCGGCGAAGGCCCGCTCACCTTCGTCATCCAGAAGCACGCCGCGCGCCGCCTCCACTACGACTTCCGCCTCGAGCTGGACGGCGTGCTGCTCTCGTGGTCCGTGCCCAAGGGGCCGTCGCTCGATCCCGATGACAAGAAGCTCGCCGTCATGGTCGAAGACCACCCGCTCGACTACGCCTCGTTCGAGGGCGTCATCCCGAAGGGCGAGTACGGCGCCGGTCAGGTGATCGTCTGGGACAACGGCACGTACTCGCCGGACGAGGGCGGCGTCCTCTCCTTCCACGACCGCGCGGAAGCCGAGGAGCGCATGCGCGCCGACCTCGCGAAAGGCAAGCTCTCGATCACGCTGCGCGGGCACAACCTGCGCGGCTCGTGGACGCTGGTGAAGACCGCGCGCGCCGAACGCGACTGGCTGCTGATCAAGCACAAGGACCAGTTCGTCGACACGACGCGCGACGTGCTCGACGAAGACGCGTCGGTGATCTCCGGCGTGACGATCGATGACCTGAAGGCCGGCGCAGTGCCCAGGCCGCTCGCGAAGGAACCGGCGCTTACCGCCGCCGCGCTGCCCGGCGCGAAGAAGGCGAAGTTCCCCGACAAGCTCGCGCCTATGCAGGCGACGCTCGTCGAAGAGCCGTTCTCTGACCCGGCCTGGCTCTTCGAGCCCAAGCTGGACGGCGTCCGCGCGATCGCGTTCCTGCGCGACGGTGAGGTCCGCCTCCTCTCAAGACGCGGCCTCGACGCCACGGCCCAATACCCGGCGGTCGCCCAGGAGCTCGCGCAGCTCGCGCTCGGCGAGGCGGTGCTCGACGGGGAGATCGTCGCGCCGGACGAGCAGGGCCGGCCGTCGTTCCACCGATTGCAGCAACGGCTGAACCTCTCGCGCGAGACCGACATCCGCCGCGCCGAGGCCGAAGTGCCGGTTCTCTACTACGTGTTCGACCTCCTCTACCACGACGGCTACGACCTGCGCCGCTCGCCGCTGGATGCGCGCAAGTCGCTCCTGAACCGCGTGCTCACGCCGGCGGGCCGCATCCTCCTGCTCGATCACTTCGACGAGGAGGGGCAGGTCGCTTTCGATGCGGCGACCGCCCTTGGCCTCGAAGGTGTCGTCGCGAAACGGCGCGACAGCGCCTACGAGTCGGGCAAACGGTCGCGGAACTGGCTGAAGGTGAAGGGCACGACGAGCGAGGAGTTCGTCGTCGCCGGGTACACGCCGGGGCAGGGGAGCCGCTCGACAACCTTCGGCGCGCTTGTCCTCGCCTACTACGACGACGGGCAGCTCGCCTACGCGGGCAACGTCGGCTCCGGCTTCGACGACCGAACGCTCGACGAGCTCACCCCGCGCCTCGAGGCGATGCGCTCGGACGAGTGCCCGTTCGCCGAGCGCCCTGACGTGCTAGGCGAAGCGACCTGGGTGCGGCCGGAGCTGGTGGCGGAAGTGAAGTTCGACCAGTGGACGCCGGACGGCCGCCTGCGCGCGCCCGTCTTCCTCCGCTTGCGCGACGACAAGCCTGCGGCTGAGGCGCGGCGCGCGGACGTCGTCGTCGCGCCTGCCGCGCAGGCGAAGGCGCACGACGACGCGCCCGCATCGGGCGCTGGCAGCGACATCCAAGACGTGCTGGCGCAGCTCGAGCAGGCGAAAGAGCGCTGCATGCTCCACGTAGCGAACGAGAAGATCGCGCTCACCAACTTGAGCAAGGAGCTCTGGCCCGCGTTCGAAGACCAGCCGCCGGTCACCAAGCGCGAGTTCATCGCCTACCTGGCGCAGGCCGGCCCCTACGCCCTACCGCACCTACGCGACCGCCCGGTCACCCTGGTCCGCTACCCGAACGGCATCGCGGGCAAGCACTTCTACCAGAAGCACTGGGACCAGCCGAAGCCGGACTTCGTCGAGACGGTGACGCTCTTCTCATCGCACAACGAGGGCGATCAGGAGTACCTGCTCTGCAACAACCTGCCGACGCTCATCTGGCTCGGTCAGCTCGCCGACCTGGAGCTGCACGCCGTGCTCGCCCGCGTCGACCCGGAGCCCGACGGGCACCACCTGACGACCGACTTCGCCGGCTCGCTCGAGAACACCGAGGGCTCGCTGCTCAACTACCCCGACTTCATCCTCTTCGACCTCGACCCGTACATCTACTCGGGCCGCGAAGCGAAGGGCGACGAGCCCGAGCTGAACAAGCAGGGCTTCGCGAAGGCGTGCGAGCTCGCCCTCAGCCTGAAGGACGTCCTCGACTCGCTCTCGCTGGCGTCGTTCGTGAAGACGTCGGGCGCCACCGGCCTGCACATCTACGTGCCGATCACGCGCCAGCTCAGCTACTCGGAGGTGCGCGCCGCCTGCGAGACCGTCGGGCGCTTCCTGGTGCAGGGCCGGCCGAAAGAGGTGACGATGGAGTGGTCGGTCGACAAGCGCACCGGCAAGATCTTCCTCGACTACAACCAGAACGTGCGCGGCAAGACGATCGCCGCCGTCTACTCGCCGCGCGCGAAGCCGTGGGCGGGCGTCTCGACGCCGCTGCGCTGGGACGAGCTGGGCCGCGTCTACCCGACCGACCTCACCATCCGCACCGTCCCCGACCGCCTCGCCAAGACCGGCGACCTCTGGGCCCACATCCTCGACGCGAAGCAGGACCTGCGGGGGGTGTTGGGGTAGGTTTCGCGGCGCTTAGCTCGCCTCAAGTAGCGATACGAAACTCGGCAGCAGTGATCGGTCGCGCGCCGCGATGCTCCTCGACAGCAAGGATGTCGTTGTCTTCGGTGACGATGTAGTCCGCGCGGCCAGCCGCGGCGCACGCGAAGAACTTGTCGTCGTTCGGGTCTCGGCAGATCGACACCTCGACCTCCGGCTCGACGATTTCGGCCTGCTCGAACAGCCGCAGGACGCGGTCGAGCTGCGGCGGGTCGGCCATCTGAGGGAAGCGTTCCAGCAGGCCCGGACGGTAGAGGACGGCGACGATCTCTCTGATGATGTCCGGCGAGAGGACGATCACGTACCGGTCCGAGAGATCGAACAGCAAGCGCCCCCATCTACCTTTGGGGTTGATGAGGGCGCGCACGAAGATGACCGTATCGAGGACGGCCCTCATGGAGCTCTCGCTCGGGTCTCCTTCACCGCCTCATCGATGGCCTCGTTGACAGCCTTCTCCGTCCGCCCCTTCAGGCTCGTCCGCACCGGGGCGAACTGCTCATAGAGCTCCTTTGCCCACGGAGAGCCAGTCGCTTTCGGCGCGACGCGCACCGGCTCGATCTCCAGCTTGCCTGCCGAGAGCGTGATAGCGAGCAGGTCCTCTTCCTGCAGGCCGAGTGCCTCGCGCAGATCCTTGGGAATCGTAATCTGGCCATGCCTCAGTTGCTTCACGATCCTCTTCATGAATTCTGGATATCACACAATAACGTTTCGTGTCAATCAGACCCTCTCGTGCGAACAGAGAGCCGGGGCGTAGTGCCCCGGCTCTCCTCTATCCGTACCCTGTTGTGCGCGTTATGAGCGCCGGCGCATTGCCAGCGAGCCCGTCAGCGCGACCGCGCCCGCAGCGACGAGCAGCGCGCTCAACCACGCCCAGGAGGTCGAGTCGGGCTCGCCGCCTCCTGTGGCAGGTAGCGCCGCCGGCGAGACGACAACGTCCAGCACAGCGCTGAAGACGCCGCAGTCCGCCTGCACCTGCACCGTGCCCGCGGTGCTGCCCGCGCTCAACGAGGTGGTCGCCTGGCCGTTTTCGTCGCTCGTCACGGGCCCCGCGTCGACACTCGCATCGTCGCCCGGCTGCGAGACGATGCTGAACATGCAGTCCTCGCCGACAACTGGGTCGCCGTTCTCATCGGCCACGGTCGCTGTGACATCGACCTCTTCTCCGACCTCGACGTCATCGTCGGAGACCTCCACGTCCACGCCGCCCTCACCGCCGGGCTGCTCGGTCGCCGTTGGGCTCGGCGTCTCTTCGGCTTCCTCCCAGACCTTCGTCGCCGAGACGCACAGGGTCGCGCCCACCGTCGCTATGACCGGTCCGGCCTCCTCAAGCGATACCTTGAGTTGGTCGCAGCCCTCGAAGAACCCGGCGCACTTCTCCGGAATCGAGATGCACTTCTCGGCGAACCCCTGCAGGTACGCCTCGGCATCGCCGCAGTCCAGGCAAGCGAGCGCCCCAATGATGTCGGTGCCAGCGCCGCCGTCCCCGGTATAGGTGAGGCCAAGCTCGCCGTTCGAGTCCGTGAAACCGACGACGTTCTCGCCCGCGTTCGGCCCGTCTGCAACGAGAATCAGCGTGCCGACTTCCACGAGCGGCTCGCTGTCCCCGGTGACCTCGGCAGTGACCGTGTGATCGCTGCCGACGGGGTTCGTGTCCTCGGCCGGGTCCAGGGTGAGGCAGAACTCGCCCTTGGCGACAAGGCAGGGCTGTCCGGCTTGGGCGGTCCCGGAGTCCCCCATCGCGAACATCGCGACGACGAGCGCCGGGACGATGAGCAGTGCGAGCGTGAGTGTCCGCGCGCGCCCCGTGTGTAGTGCGCCTATCATGTGCGCCTCCTTTCGCTGTTCGACTCGTCCTTGACTCTCGCAATACGATAGCCCGATTACGCAGTTCAGTCAAGCTGCGATAGCAACCAGAGCGGGTTATCCACAGTCTCCTGGCGCTATCGCCACCCGCCATCGAGGGTTCGTCTCGCACCTTCCGCCGTTGACCGCTGCCGGGTAAGCTTGGCGCGTGACCACGACGACTGCCCCGCGCCAGGAACCGGAACTGACGACGCCCGTGCTGCTCTGCGGCCCGGATGGCCACCTGAATCCTCAGGCGATCGGTTGGTCGCGCCATCCGCTGCACACCTGTAATCTGCCACCGTCGCTCGAACGCAAGAAGAAGTGGAACTACTGGGCCGTGACAAGTGACGATGTGCTCTTCTCAGCGACGATCGCCGACGTCGAGCGACTGCAGCTTGGCGGTGTGTACGTGTTCGACCGCAGAACGCGTCGCCACATCGAGAAGGCCGTAATCCAGCCGGCCAACACGATCGCGGTCCCGGAGAGCGTCGCCGGTAATCTGGTTATCGACCATCCAGACATGCGCGTTGCGTTGACCGACGAAGGCTCCGGAACACGGATCCGCGTCCAGGCCGACGACTTCGGCGGCAGCCGCCTCGACGCCGACATCGTGGTCGAGCGGCCGCGGGGCCATGAGACGATGAACGTCGTCATCCCGTGGACGGACGTGCAGTTCCAGTACACGTCGAAGCAGAACACGCTGCCTGCATCCGGCTCCGTGCAGCTCGGCGGCGAGCGGCTCAAGTTCGCAGCACCCTCGTTCGCGTGCCTCGACTACGGTCGAGGCGTTTGGCCCGAACACACCGTTTGGAACTGGGGCTCGGCGTCGGCCGTGCAGGGTGGACGCACGGTCGGCCTGAACCTCGGCGGTCGCTGGACGGATGGAACAGGCATGACCGAGAACGGGATCTGTGTCGATGGCCGGCTGACGAAGATCAGCGAGGACTTGGCCTTCGAGTACGACCGCGCTGCCATGATGAAGCCCTGGCGCGTGCGCGGCGCCGCGACGGACAGCATCGACCTGCGCTTCGCACCGGAGTTCGAGCGCGTCTCGGAGACCGGCCGCCGCGACAGCTACTTCACAGACGCGCGCCAGGTGTTCGGCTGCTATTCGGGATACGTGACCACGGACGCTGGCGAGCGCCTCGAGCTGCGCGACATGTTCGGCTGGATCGAAGACCACGAGGCGCGTTGGTAGCTGCTGCCACCGATCCGCCCGGCGCGCTCCCACGCCGACACGCGATGCCTAGCTGGTGGGCGATGCAGGACTCGAACCTGCGACCTTCTGTGTGTAAAACAGACGCTCTAGCCATCTGAGCTAATCGCCCACTCGTGGATCGTATCGGATTCCAGGCCGCCCGCAACAGGCACACGCGACGCTCGAAGCTGGCCACCGCGTCCGCCGACGATCAGCCTCGCGCCAGCTTCACCAGCGTGCGTCCGACGCGCGCCAGGCTCTCCAGGTTGTGCACCGGCAGGAATTCGTCGACGTAGGGGAGGGCGGCGGCCATGCCCTGCGCCACGGGGCGGTAGTCGTCGGCGCCTAGCAGCGGGTTCAGCCACAGCACCCGGAACGCCCGCCGCCGCAGCGCCGCCATCTCCCGTCTGAGCTGCGCGACGTCGCCGCGGTCCCAGCCGTCGCTGATCACGACAACGACCGTCCGCGGCCCGAGCCGTTCCTTCGCGTAGCGACGGTTGAAGTCGGCCAGGCAGGCGCCGATGCGTGTCCCGCCCGACCAGCCCTCCACCTGCCGGCCCACCATCGCCAGCGCTTCGTCAAAGGTGCGCGCGCGCAGCATCGGCGTCACCTCGTAAAGGCGCGTGCTGAACACGAAGGTGCTCACGCCGCGCAGCTCCGTCTGCAGGCCGAAGAGGAACTGCGCCATGAAGCGCGAGTACACGTCCATAGAGCCGCTCACGTCGCAAAGCAGCACCAGCCGCAGGCGGCGCACCTTACGCCGTCGATACGCCAGGCGCAGCACCTCGCCACCGCGACGCGCGGCCAGGCGCAGGCTGCGCCGCAGGTCGATCTCCGCGCCGGACGAGGCTGACCGGCGCCGCCGTGTCGTCGCCGTCGCCAGTTTCGGCGCGAGCCGGCGCAGGTAGCGCCGCGCCTCGCGCACCTCGTCGTCGCGGAACGTCGCGAAGTCCTTCCGCAAGAGAGCGTCCTCGCCGCTGTAGGTGCGCGGCGGCGTCTCGGACGGCGGCGCGCCCCCGGCGTCCTCGCGCGCGTACGCGATGTTCACGATCTCGGCCGTCCCCAGGCGCGTCTCGCCCCCGGCGAGTCGGGGCGGCTCCGGGCGCGTCGGGTCGTCTTCCTCGTCGCGGGGCAGCCGCCAGAAGCGGTCGAACAGCACGTCGAAGACCGCCCGGTCCTCGACGCGCGTCAGCAGGTTCGCGGCGAGCGCCTGGCGAAAGTCGTCGCGGCGAGCGACGTCGATCACGTCGACGCTGCGGGCGGCGCCCAGGAGCTGGGTCGTCGTGACGTCGACCTCGCCCGCCTTGAGCAACGCCGCGAACTGCACCAGGTTCGCGCCCAGCGCGCCGTGCCGCGTCGCGAGCTGCTCCAGCACGCGCTGGAGGGCAGACTGATCGTCGTCGTTAGGTGTCACGTCCTGCCTCGGTGCATCTTGTCATTCTGAGCGACGCGAAGAATCTTTCGGCTCCTCGTACCACCCATCCGCCAGATCCTGCCATTGCGGATTGTCTGATTCGATCAGAGCAACCTTCTTGCTTCTCAGCCAGCCCTTGATCTGCGTCTCGCGCTGAATCGCCTCGCTAATGTCGGTAGTCGTCTCCATATATACAAGCCGCGTGATGTTGAACTTATTCGTGAACCCGTCGTGGAGCTTCGTCTTGTGCTCGAAGACACGTCGTTCCAGATTGTTGGTAACACCCGTGTAGTCATCTTCGCTTCGTTGGCCATGATGTACACGTAGTAGTGGCGGGTGCGCACCATCGTCCTTGTCCTTACGGTTCGTGAGGATGGAGGGCACTGAAAGATGCTTCGCTACGCTCAGCATGACATATTGGGAGCCTGGCTCGCGCGCCGCCAGCCGCTGAGCTTCGCAGAGCCGGTTCCTGAGCGAAGCGAAGGGCTCAGAATGACGGGAAAACCGCCTCCCGCGTCATCACGAGTCCAACTACGTACTCGCCAGGAACGCGTTCACAACGCCCGCCAGCTCCTCGCCCTTGTCCTCCTGCAAGAAGTGCCCTCCGCCGGCGATCGTCGTGTGCGCCATCCCCTTCGTGCCGGGCACCTCGGCCAGGAAAACGCGATCGGCGCCCTGCGTGATCGGGTCGGAGTCGCTGAAGGCGCACAGGAACGGCTTTTCCCACCGACGCAGCACGTCCCAGGCCCGCCGGTTCGCCTCCGACGCCGGGTCGTCCGGGCTCGTCGGCACGAGCGTAGGGAACTGGCGCGCGCCCGCCTTGTACGTGTCGTCCGGGAAGGGAGCATCGTACGCGGCGACGACGTCGTCCGGCAGCTCGGTGGCCGTGCCCCCCTGGATGATCCGTCCGATGTAGAAGGCCGGCGCCTCCTGCGAGAAGCGCTGCCATCGCAGGAACGCCTCGCCGGGCGGGCGGTCGCCCGTGGGGAGGAACGTGTTAGCCGCAACGATGCGCGCGAAGCGCTCCTCGTGCTCGGCGGCGACCCGCAGCCCGATCAGCCCGCCCCAGTCCTGGCAGACGAGCGTGACGTTGCGCAGGTCGAGCGCCTCCACGAGCGCCGCTGTCCACTCGACGTGGCGCTGGTACGTGTAGTCCTCACGGCTCGCCGGCTTGTCGGAGCGGCCGAAGCCGATCAGGTCGGGCGCGACGCAGCGATGCCCCGCGCCCGTGAGCACCGGGATCATCTTGCGGTAGAGGTAGCACCAGGACGGCTCGCCGTGCAGCAGCAGCACCGGATCGGCGTCGGGCGGTCCTTCGTCGACGTAGTGCATGCGCAGCCCGTCGGCTACGTCGACGTAGTGCGGGGCGAACGCGTAGCCCGGCAGGCCCTCGAAGCGATCGTCTGGTGTGCGGAGGATGTCCATGCTCTCCCCTGTCCTTTCCTATCCTGTCCTATCTTGTCCTTGGCCCCAGATTACAGCCGCGAGATGACCGCATTAGCCGTAGGATGCCTCGTCCACCCCTGGCGGGCTCGGCATGACAAGGCGGGCGCGACCCGCCCAAGGAGTTGGCATCGCCGCACCATCCTATCGGGTCATCGTGAGGGGCGAAAGACCGGATTGTAGCCGAGCGTTTCGTGTCATTACGTTTGGCAGAATCGCGTTTTTCGGCATGTCACCGCGTTCTCCCTCTGACGGCGCGAAGCTGGCGCCAGCGACCGGGGGCCACGGATCCCATGCCGCCTTGTCGAGGTCAGGGTAGGGCCGGGGCGGGATAGCGCGTAGGGGGCTGCGGCACGGTTTCGAAGGGCGACGGCCGAGCCCTCGGGGCTAGGCGCTGTCCTTCACTGTCCGTCCGCGTCCTATAGAAGGCGCTCAGTCTTGGCCTGCTCCCGCTCCCTAGGCGCTTTGGCGAACGGCGACCTCTGCGAAGGCAGCTCCGGTTCCTTCCCGTGCAGCAGCTCCTCGATCGTGATGATCTGGATGCGCGGGTACTGACGCTGCCAGAACTCGTTCTGGTAGAAGCCGGCGGCGGCGGCCTCCGTCTTCATCTCCCGGGTCGGGCGCGTGAGCGTGAGCAGAATCCCGAGCGGTTCGTTCTCACGCTCGAGGACGCCCCGCAAATCGCGGATCATCGCCACGCCGACATGCTCCCCGCCCTTCACGGAGACCAGAGCGCGCTTGTAGTCCTCTTTCGGCCCGGCGAAGAAAGGGAGGACACCATCGATTCCTCTGTCGGCACCCTTCTTCTTGCCACTAACCGGCTGAGCTCCCAGCTTGAGGATGGCCCACCACTGGAACTGGTACTTGTCGCGCGCGGCGAGTTCTCTCGCGCCCGCCAGATCGACCGGCTCACCGATCACGTTGATCTCGATGCCATCGAAGGCGTCCTCCATCCGGCGCCGAATCAGAGCTATCGCGAGGTTCGTAACGTCGATGCCGATCCATTGGCGGCCGAGCTTCTGCGCAGCGTGAACGGCGGTGCCACAGCCGCAAAACGGATCCAGGATCACATCGCCTGGATTGGATGACGCGTTGATGATCCGTTCCAGGAGAACCAGGGGTTTCTGAGTTTGGTAGCCCAACCGCTCCTGACCCAAATTGTGAATGGGACGAATGTCCGTCCACATGTCCTGCAGGGGGACGCCTGGCTGATCCTCCTCGTAGCGCTTGAACATCGGCATGCCGCCTGCTTTCTCTGGCCAGTGGACTTTCCCTTCAGCATCCATAGTATCGAGGACTGCAGGTGGGTATGCCCAGTGGCGGCCCTTGGCCGTTACGTCGAGGCCCCTCCAGGGCTTTCCGGTTTCTCCGTGGCGTATGCCCGCACCCGTAAGGTCAGACCTCCGCCACCTTCGACCATCCGGATCCACATGAGTGTAGAACTGAGACCGGTAGTACTCATCGTACGGTTGGAACTGCTGGTTCCAAAGGTAATTGTCAGAACGACTGTAAAACAGCAAGGTATCGTGAACAGGTCCGTATCGCTGAGCGCTACTATGGGCGCTTGTGCGTTTCCAGACAATCTCGCTCCGGAAGTTCCTTGGCCGAAACACTGAATCCATCAAGACGCGCAAGTACGGTCCGGCAGTTGGATCACAATGCAGATACATAGAGCCGGTGGGCTTCAGTACACGGTGCAATTCCACGAGCCGTATCGCCATCATGGACAGGTAAGCAGTTACCTCGTTATGGGTGAGGCCCTCCACCATCGCGCGAAGCATCCGCGCAACGTCTTGATTTGGACCGGTCACAACCTCTTCATACGCAGCCTGCGCGGTCGGGCCCCACCGCCACGTGTCCTCAAAAGCCTCTAGTTGGGCCTCGCTGCCCGTACCCGTGGACTCTTTGAACAGTACGTTGTAGGACCGATTGGAGTTGAAGGGCGGGTCGAGGTAGATCAGGTCGATGGACTCGTCCGGGATGTGCTTCCGTAGCACGTCCAGATTATCGCCGTAGTACAGGACGTTCGTTTCCAGGTCCATCGCCGCTTATGGTCACTCTGAGCGAAGCGAAGAGTCTCGCTGCCCAGCGTACCACGTCTCGCTCAGGTCGTCCCATTCAGGATTGAGTGATTCGATCAGCGCCATTTTCTTGCTCCTCAGCAAGCCTTTGATTTGCTTCTCTCTCGCAATGGCGGATTCAGGATCGTCGGCCGTTTCGTAGTAGACGAGCTTCTTCAAAGCATACCGCGACGTGAAGTTTGAGTTCCCGCCTTTGTGCTCCACGACGCGTCGCTCCAAAATGACGGTGGGTGCACTACACGACAGCGCCCTCATGCTAGCGCGTCATTCGTGGCCTGGAAAGGGGGCGGTCATGCGCGGTCGTCGCTCCCGAGCGCTTCCCCCAGCGATCGGTCGGACAAGAAGAGCGTCACGCCGTAGTGGCCTTCGTCACCCGGCCGCTTCCAGCCCCCATGAATCCATCCCCTTACCGGGCCGAACGGCTGGGCGGCCCACTTCTCGCCCGCCATCACGCTGTGGAACGTCGCTGCCTGTTCACGCGATAGGTAGCCAACCGTCAGGCCGTCTATGCGGACGGCAACGGCCTTGGCGTCGTGGGGATTATCTGGCTCCGGCGCCAGCATGGCGGCTTTGTAGATGGACACGCCGTGGCTCGTCTTCGGCCCGGCGAGGCGGGCCAGCACGTCCTGGTAATGAGCCTCACCGACTATTTCGACTCGAAACCTGCCGCCGGGCGGAACGTCGCCGCCGTCGAGTGCCGGAGTCGCGGGCTGCGACGGTGAGGGCGCCGCGCGTTGTTCGCCCCTGGCGAAGCCGACGATGGACCTGAGAATAGACACCAGACCTCCTCGCTCCCCGAGTAAGAATCTATCACCGGGGACACCCACCTGCAATAGACTCCGTACGAAACACCGCTCAGGACCCCCTCCGGCGGCCGCTCGAATTTCGAACCTCGAACGTCGAGCCTCGAGATCCGTGCCAGCGCCCTCTTCGCGCTCTCCCGCCCGACCCTTATCCTGCCCTCGATAACCCAGGGTGGGCATGTCCCGCCCAGCGTCCGCCTGCTAGCTTCGCGCGCCAGCCGAGAACGTGGTTGCATCGCCCGCAGAAGGCGATTTTGCAAATCGAACTGCCACTTTTCGCGGGGTTTGTCCGCCTCGCGTCGGGAGGTGACTCGACCGCCGTCACAGTTCCGAAAACACTTTTACGGCCCGCGCCCGTACCCTGAAGTGGAACCGACAAGCGCGCGTCGGAAGCGGAACCAGGCCCCAGGGAAAGGAGTTCTGTATGGAAGAGAACACTGCCGAGAGCACGGAACAGCGCACCGCAACGAAGACGATCAGAGCGCCCATCATCGCGGTCGCCATCGCCGGCGTCGTGCTCGGTGGTTCGTTGATCGCCGGCATCGGGTCGTTCGCGTTCGCCCAGGAGGCGACCGACACACCCAGCGCCGACGAGCAAGCGACCCCGCAGGAAACGGAGGAGTCGCCCCCCGACGCCACCGACGATGGGACGGCGGAAGACGGCGACGCGATTGTCGACGAGCGCGAGTGCGACAAGGACAAGGAGCAGTCCGGCGACGCATCCGACGGTTCGACCACGACGAGCGGACTGACCTTCTAGCCGACCCGAACGAGGACAACGCAATGAGGGAGGCCCGCGCGGCCTCCCTCATTCATCGTTCCGGCGCGCCTCCTAGCTCATCTGCATTCCGAGGCCAAAGGAGCCGGCGTAGCCGTCGCCTTCCTCGGCGAGGTCGAGCACCATCTGGTCGCCGCCGTTCTGGTAGATGTTGTCGTCGGCGTTCAGCATGTCGCGGGAGCCGCGGCTGCTGTAGGGCGCTTCAGTGAACACCTCGTCCGTGAGCGCGTCGTCGAAGAAGAGCTGCGAGGTCAGCTCGTACCCCTGCTCGGAGTCTGGGTCGGTGCGCACCTTGACGTGAATGTGTAGAGCCCGACCCGTGTACCAGCCGGGGTAGATGGTCGTGAACGCGCACGCGCCGCTCCCGTCCGTGAGCTGATACCCGCGCAGGAACTTCCGGCCCACCGTATCGTTCGCCTGCACGTCGGAGTAGCGGCCCGCGCCGTCGCAGTGCCAGATGTCGACGTGGGCCCCGCTCACTGGCGTGCACGTTTCGCCATCGACGGAAAAGACGCTCAACGCCAGATTGAGCGGTACGCCTTCGCTCACCGAATCGTCGCTCGGGTCCGATGTGATCTCGGAACGGTTGAGTCGCTCGTCGACGAAGTACGGCCCCTGTCATCTCCGGCGTCAGCACGCAGTTCACCGTCGACGACGCCGGCGTTCCCGTCGCGCCTGCCGTCGCCGTGGCGCCGGACGCCTCGGCGGGCGTGCTGGTTGCGTCGCCAGAGCCGCCATCGTCGTCGCAGCCCGCGACCGCCGCGACGCCCGCGGCGCCGATCAGCCCCAACATCTCGCGCCGTGTCAGTCGAGATCGCAGGTCCTTCTTAGCGGCCATCCCTACCTCCCGCGTATGCGCGACCTTCCCTGTACACTACTGTCCGATAATAGCTGGCCCGCGCGAAGGAGTCGTTTCGAACGTGCGACGCTACATCGCGCGGTTGATGTCCGCCTGTTCGAGGAGCGCGACGAGGTTGCCCTTTCGGAAGGCTTCGATGTCGTCGTTGTACTTGAAGATGCAGCCCAGCGTCTCCTCGACAACACCCGCATCGAGCTCGTCCTTGTGGAGCGCGATCAGCGCTGCGCCCCAATCGATCGTCTCCGCGATACCGGGCTTCTTGTAGAAGTCCACCTGGCGCAGCTCCTGCATCAGCGCGCAGATCTGCCCCGCGAGCCGCTCGTCGATGCCCGGCACCTTCGCCCGCAGGATCTCGTACTCGCGTTCGAACGCGGGGTAGTCGATCCAGAGGTACAGGCAGCGGCGTTTGAGCGCGTCGTGGATCTCGCGGGTGCGGTTGGACGTGATCACGACGAACGGCTGGCGTTTAGCCTTCAGCGTGCCCAACTCCGGGATGGTGATCTGGAAGTCGGAAAGCACTTCCAACAGGAACGCCTCGAACTCCTCGTCAGCGCGGTCGACCTCGTCGATGAGCAACACCGGTGGCCGGTCGCCGTCAGCGGTGATCGCGTCGAGCAACGGGCGGCGGATCAGGTAGTCTTCGCTGAACAGCTCGCGGTCGATCTCATTGAGGTCGCCGCCGGACGCCTCGCCGAGCTTGATTCGCAGGAGCTGTTTTGGGTAGTTCCATTCGTACAGCGCGTGCGATGCGTCCAGCCCCTCGTAGCACTGGAGCCGGATCAGCCGCGTCTGCTGAATCGCGGCGAGTACTTTGGCCAGCTCCGTCTTGCCCACGCCGGCTTCGCCCTCCAGGAAGACGGGCTTGCCCAGCTTCGACGCCAGGTAGATCGTCGTCGCGATGGCGCGGTCGGCGAAGTAGCGCTGGCCTGCCATCGCGCTCTGGACGTCTTCGATGGAGTCGAACATGGCGCATGCATCATAACGCACGGGCGCCAGCCAGACGCAGCGCCCGCTAGGGCGGAAGGCTTAGGACCGCGAGTTCAGCCGCAGGGCGCCCCAGGCAACAGCGCCGCCTGCCGCAGCAAGCAACGCTGCCATAACCCACCAGGGCGCGCTGCTCTCGCCGGCGCCGCGGCCGGTCGTGGGCAAGCCGGTTACCGTGCCGCCAGGTGTCCCCTCCGGCGGAGTGGCGGTTGGCTCGCCGCCTATCACCCCAACCACGCCCGACTCCCACGCGCCGATGTCGCAGGCCGCGATGCCATCTTCGTTGCCGTCAAGGGGGCGGGGATTGCCGCGCTGGTCTTCGCTCACGCACGGGTCACTGCCAGTGTCGATGGCGGGACTGCCGTCAAGGAGCGGATGGACGAGCGTACTGCCAACGTCCTCGAGCGGGCTCAAGAGCGGGTCAGTGCCGGGCTGATCGCCGTCGGCGCCCAGCCCGCACGTGCCGTCCTCGTCGATATTGTGGCCCAGCGAGGTGAACGAGCCGACCGCGCAGTCGCCGCCGCTCGGGCTGTTCGCAACGATCGAGTCCTTGAGGTTCATCGTATCGCCGATCTGGAGATACAGGTTCCCTCCCTCAGTCGCACCGTTATCGCTCACTGTAAGGTTGGTCAGGGTCGCCACGTTGCCCGACCCCTTCGCTCCGCTGAAGATCCCGCCGGCCAGGTCGACCGCTGTGTTGCCGCTCACGGTGACGTTCGTGGCGCTCAAGGTGCCTCCGATGTTCATGAGCCCGCCGCCGGCGAAGCCAGCCGTGTTCTCCGTCACCGCGCTCTTCGTGATAGTAGCCTCGCCGGAGTTCCAGACGCCGCCGCCGCGCAGCTCAGCGCTGTTGCCACTGACAATCGACTCGCCCACGGTCAGCGTGCCATCGATCCCGTTGAATATGCCGCCGCCGTCCGTGGCCGCGTTGCCGCTAACGACGACCGCCGTGAGCCTCAGCGTCCCGCCGTCGAATCGGATGCCACCACCGTCCGCCACGCCGCCGCCGTTACGCACAGTGACGCCGGCGATCTCCATCTGTATCGGGCCCACCACCGCCGGGCCCACGTCGAACACGCGGTCAAGGCCACCACCATCAACGATAGTCGTGCCAGGCGTGGCCGTACTCTCGCCGAGGATCAGCAGGTGGTCGTTGATGTCCAAGTCGCCTGTTTGAGCGGCGTCCTCACCGGTGCCGGCGATCGTGAGATTGTAGGTGCCGGCGGGCAACTGGACGCGGTCCGTGCCCGCGCCGGCAGGGCAGGCGTCCACTGGAGCGTCCGTGTTCGCCGCGACGATCGCCTCGCGCAGCGAGCAGTCACCGTCCGCGTTCAGCTCGTCGTCGGTGGTGTTCACGGAGATGTCCACGGCGAGCACGGGGCCGGTGTCCACGGCGAGGGTCAGGGCGATGACCGCGCCAGCCATCGCGAGCAGCCGTATCATACTGGCTGACATACTGCCCTCCCTCGCAGAAGACGAGCGGCCGCTACCCACGTCGCAGCGCGAAGCCGGCGCCGATGAGCGTGGCTCCCGCGGCCAACGCGGCGAGGATCACGGCGAGCGCGTCGCTCGACGAGCCGTCCGTGCCTCCCGCGCCGGTCGGCGGCAGGCCGGCCGCGCCGACGGTCACCTCGAGCACTTCGCTGCCGAAGTCGCCGCAGTCCGCAGTGACTTCGACGGTGCCGGGCGTGTTGCCAACGCTAAGCCCAACCGTCGCGGTACCGTTCTCGTCTGTCGTCGCCGTCTCGGCTTCCAGGACCGCGTCGTCGCCGGGCTGGCTGGTGATCTCGAACGCGCACTCGACGCCCGCGATGGGGTTGCCCGCGTCGTCCGTGACGTTGACCGAGATGTCGACCGTGTCGCCGACCTCAGGCGTGTCGTCGCTGACGGTCACGTCGACGTTGGGGTTACCATCTGGCGGCTCCGTCGGCGTGGGCTCGGCCGCGCCCTCCAGCTCGAACGCACCGATGTCGCAGACAGCGGTGCCGTCGTCGTCGCCGTCCTGCGGGCGGGCGACGCCGCGCTGGTCGGCGTCCGGGCAGGCCCCGTCATCCGCGGTGTCGATGGCCGAGCTGCCCCCGACCAGGGCGTGGGTCTGCGTCGGCCCGCCGTTGTCGGCGAGCGCGCCGAGCACCGGGTCGGTGTTGGGCTGGTCGCCCGTGGCGGTCAGGTTGCACGTGTCCGTGTCCTCCAGGTTGTGCCCGAGCGACGTCAGATCGCCGGTAGGCTTCAGGTCCACCAGGCAGTTCTCCGGCGAATTCGCCGCGACGATCGTGTTCGCGAGCGTTACGTCATCACCGGTGTAAATGCCGCCGCCGCTCTCCGAGCTGTTGTCTGTCACAGTGACGTTGGTCAGCTCCGCCGACGTGCCGAAGTCGTTGGAGATGCCGCCGCCCGCGGTGGCCGAGTTACCGCTGATCGTCACGTTGGTGAGGTCCAAGCCTCCCTCGTCGGTGTTCTCGATGCCCCCGCCAAAGCTGTTGGCGGTGTTGCCGCTGATCACGGAGTCGGTGATCACCATCGCTTCGATTCCGCAGCACTGATCGTTGGAGATGCCACCGCCATCTTCGCCGGCGTGGTTGCCGCTGACCGTGCTGCCGGACATCGTAGCGCCGGCATCGAAGTTGTTCTTCATGCCGCCGCCGTCCTCCTCAGCCTCGTTGTCGGTGATCACTGAATCGTTGACGATGAGCGTATCGGGACCTTCGTTGTAAACGCCGCCGCCGTCCTCGCCAAAGTTGCCGCTGACCGTCGTATTGTTGAGTGTCACCGTCCCGTCAAAGAGCACTATACCGCCGCCGTCGTCTTCAGCAGTGTTGTTCTGGACGACCGAGTCATTGAGCGTCAGCGTGACGTCGGGCTCGACGTAGATGCCACCACCGTCGCTCTCCTCGGCAAAGCCGTTCTGGACAGTGAGGCCGGTCATAGTAACCGTGATCGGTCCGCCCTTGGAGCTCAGGTAGAACACCCTATCGTCCTCATTGCCGTCGATGATCGTGCTGCCTGCGCCCGCGCCAGTGATGCTGCCGTTGTAGAAGATGTCGATCTGGCCCATCGTCAGCACGTAGGTGCCGGCCGGGATGTTAATCGCGTTTCCGGCGGGACAGGCGTCCACCGCGCCGCCGCTGAGCGCTTGACTAGCCTCGCGCAACGAGCAGTCACCGTCGTCGTTCGACTCGTCGTCCGTGGTGTTGACGTTGATGACGGCGCCGGCCTGCGAGGGCCGCGACGCCACCAGCGCCCCTGTGAGCGCAACAGCGACAACGAGCGCAGCTACGACCCAACGTATCGATAGTCTTATCATTCGGTCCCTCCTTTGACGCCGCCGCAATTGCCATGATTCTGGCATGCGCGGCAACCTCAGTCAATCGCTGATGCGAACTCTTGTGCGTACCAGGGGGCGCTCCGGGCAGCGCAGCGCCCCCGATCGAGTCACGCGCCGAGGCCGGCTGGGGCTACGAACGCCGCAGCGCAAGCCCGGCAGCTCCTCCGACAGCGGCCAGCGCCAGGACAGCGAGCACGATCGCAAGCGCGCTACCGGACGAGCCGTTCGTGCCGCCCTCACCTGTTGGCGGCAGTCCGGCAGGCGACACGATCACCTCCAGCACTTCGCTGCCGAAGGCCCCGCAGTCCGCCGTCACTTCGATCGTGCCCGGCGTCTCGCCCACACTCAGGCCGACGGTGGCGATGCCGCTCGCGTCCGTCGTCGCGCTCTCCGCCTCAAGCACCGCATCGTCGCCGGGCTGGTCGGTGATTTCAAACGTACACTCAGCCCCGGCGACCGCGTTGCCTTCGTCATCGGTCACGGCCACCGAGATGTCGACCGTGTCGCCCACCTCCGGCGAGTCGTCGCTGACGGTCACGTCCACGTTGGCGTTACCGTCCGGCGGCTGCTCGGTCGCAGTCGGCGTCGGCTCAGCAGCGCCCTCGAGCTCGAAGGCGCCGATGTCGCAGGCGGCGGTGCCGTCGTCGTCACCGTCCTGCGGGCGGGCAACGCCGCGCTGGTCGGTCTCCGGGCACGCGCTGTCATCGGCGGTGTCGATGGCGGGACTACCCGCGAGCAGCGCGTGCGTCTGCGTCGGGCCGCCGTTGTCGGCTAGGGGACCGAGCCCGCTCGGGCCATTCGCGAGGAGATCGTCGCCCGCGAGGAACTCGCACGTCCCTTGCGCCTCCGGCACCGCGTCCTGCTCTTCCAGGTTGCTACCGAGAGACGTGACCGGCTGGGTGCCTCCGCAGTTCAGATCCCCGTTATAGGAGATGATCGTGTTCTGGAAGTTCGCTTCGTTATCGCTGTTGATGCCGTCGCCGCCGCCTTCCGACGTGTTGCCGGCGATCGTGACGTTTGTGAGCGTCACGGGCGCGCGGTTGAAGATACCGCCGCCGCCGTTCGTGCCGCCGGTGTTGCCGCTGATCGTGCTGTTGACGATCATCATGTTTTCGCCGGTGTTCAGCAGCGCGCCTCCCTGCTGGCTCGCGTCGTTCCCGCTGAACGTGCTGCCCGTGATCTCCACCGCACCGCTGGAGTTGAGCAGACCGGCACCCTTGGGAGCGGTGTTGTCGCTGATTGTGCTGTCGACAATCGTAAGCGTCACACCACTCTTCGAATCGCCATCGTGGTAGATGCCGCCGCCCTTCTGGGTCGCCAGGTTGTCGCTGACGACGCTGCTGATCAACGTGAGCGTGCCGAAGTTGTTGTAGATGCCGCCGCCAACGTCGTTCGCCTCGTTGTTGAGCACGTGTACGTTGGTGAGCGTCAGGTCGGCGGATGCGTAGATTCCGCCGCCGTCGCCGTCCCCCTCCACGCCGTCCCGCACGGTCAGGTCCGAGATGTCGACCGTAGGGGTGCCCTTAGAGAAGATGCTGAAGATGCGGTTGTTACCATCCGTGCTGAGGATCGTGCTGCCGGCGCCCACTCCAACGATCTGCATGTCAGTAAACACATCCAGATCGCTGCTGAGGACGTAGGTTCCCGCCGGCACATTGACGGTGTCGGCGCCCGTGCCCGCCGTACAGGTGTCCCCAGCAGCGTTGGTGTTCGCGGCCTCCACCGCCTCCGGAAGCGAGCAGAGCCCGTCGTCGAAGACGTCGTCCGTGGTGTTGACGTTGATCGTGGCGCCACCACCGGCTTGCGAAAGTCGTGGCGTCGCGAGGACGCCTGTCGCAGCTATTGCGACGATAAGCACTGCTGAAGGCCAGCGTATGGATAGCGTGAACATAGGGTCCCTCCTATTTGCCCCGCCTACGTACAAACCTTGACAGGGTTATGCCCGAGAGTCAATAGGGGATATGCGCCGATCCCCTACGATCCATGCGCCGCGCCGAAGCTCAGCAGCAGGCGCCCCGCGTTGGGGCGCCCGCTTGGTTTCGTACTGCGGCCAGGTCCGGTTGAGCTACTTGCGCCGAAGCGCCAAGCCTGCGCCGCCTAGCACCGCGGCAGCAGCCAGCGCCGCGAGCAACACCGCGAGCATGTTCGCGGACGAGCTCGACGTTCCGTTCGCGCCAGTCTCGGGCAGGGCTGCCGGCGAGACGACAACTTCAAGCACCTCTGTCACGCCTTCGCAGTCCGCGGCGATCTGGATCGTGCCCGGCGTGCTGCCCACAGCGAGCCCGACCGTCGCGACGCCGTCCGCGTCCGTCGTGCCAGTGTCGGACTCAAGCACCGCGTCGTCGCCGGGCTGGTCGATGATATCGAACGAGCAGGCCACATCGGCGCGCGGATTGCCCGCGTCGTCGGTCACGGTCACCGACACGTCCACCGTGTCACCTACCTCGGGTGAGTCATCGCTGACCGATACGTCCACGTTGGGGTTGCCGCCCGGCGGCTCCGTCGGCGTGGGCGATGGCTCGGGGCCACCCGGCTCGAACTCGAATGCGCCTATGTCGCACAGCGCCTCGCCATCTTCGTCGCCGTCGACCGGACGGACGACACCGCGCTGGTCGGTCTGGGTGCAGGTCTTGTCATCCGCGGTGTCGATCGCGGGACTGCCAGCAAGCAGGGCCTGCGTCATCGTCGGCCCGCCGTTGTCGGCGAGCGCGGCGAGCATCGGGTCGGTGTCGGGCATGTCTGTGAAGCCGCAGGTGTCCGTGTCTTCCAGGTTGATGCCGGTGTCGAAGAGCTGGCCGTCGTCGTCGCAGTTGCCGCCCTGGTTATCGGCGACGATCGTGTTCGAGACGTGGAGCAGGCCGCACCCGTTGTTGATGATGCCGCCCGCGCCGTCGCTGGCCGAGTTGTTCGCAAGGGTGACGTGACTGAGGAAGGCCTCGCCGTCGTTGCGAATACCGCCGCCGGCGTCGGCGCTGTTACCGCTGATGGTGACGTTGTTGAACGAGACGTAACCGGTCACGCTCGTCGGCTCGGCCAGCGTCAGCGGGCACTGCGCGCCGGCGTAGTTAATGCCGCCGCCGCCGCTGTCGGTGCCGAGCGACTCGTTATTCGTGATCGCGCTGTCGATAAACGTGAGGTTGCCGTAGTTGACAAAGCCGCCGCCATCAAAGTCCGCAACGTTGTTGTCGAGTGTCACGCGCTGCACGTCGACGGTCGCGCCGTTGAAGACATCGAGCCCGGCGCCGACGTCATCCGCTCCATTCTGGATCGTCATGTCTTCCAGGCGAGCGCTCACTAGGCCCTTCGTCCCGATGCTGAACACCTCCTCTAGACCACCGCCATCGATGAAGGTGCTCTGGGCGCCCGCGCCGATGATGTACATGTCCGTGAAGACCGAAAAGCCTTCAGCTCCCACAGAGGAGTAGGTGCCGGCAGGCACGTTCACCGTGTCCGCGCCGTTACCCGCCGCGCAGGCGTCGATGGCGACGTCGCTGTTGGCGGCGTTGATCGCCTCCTCGAGCGAGCAGTCGCCGTCGGTGTTGTACTCATCGTCGGTGGTGTTGACGTTGATCGTCGCTCCCCCCGCCTCAGCGCGACGGACCGGCGTCGCCAGAGAGCCGAGAATCGCAACCGTTACTACGAGGGCCGCCAGCGCCCATTTGAGAGGCATGTAGGACATCCTATTCCTCCTGCTTAACCCCACCCAGGACGCTGCATTCTGGCACGAGGGCCGCTATGGACCAACGCGGGCGCAGCACCAGCTTCGGAAGTAGCGGAAAGGGATGGACTTACATTCGGAACGAGTGGGTCCTGGCTGGCAAGAAAGACCGGCGCCGCCTCCGCACCGTTACCGCCCCGAGCGGCTAGCTTTTCCGGCGCCTCTGCACGCCCAGGGCGATACCACAAGCGCCGGCTGCCGCGAGCGCCATCACCGCCACGGGCACACGCCAGCTTCCACTACCACCTTCACTGCCAGTCACGGGAAGGCCGGTGGCGTCGACCGTCGCCGAGGGGCCGTTGGTCGGCTCGGGCGTGCCGGGAGCTGTCGGCGTGGGCGTCGTGGCTGACGGCGTCGTCGCGGTGCCGCTGGGCGTGGCGGTAACACCCACGCCAAGCGGATCGCTCTCGAACGCGCCGATGTCGCACCGCGCTTCGCCGTCGTTGTCGCCGTCGATCGGCCGCAGGAGGCTCCGCTGGTCTCCGGTCGGTGGCGGGCAATCGTCCGCCGCGCCGTCGACGGCGGGACTTCCTTCTAGAAGTGCGTGCGTCTGCGTGATGCCGTTGTTCGCGGCGAGCGGCGCAAGCGTCATCGCTCCCTGAACAACGTCACCCGCCGCATCGAAGCCGCAGAGCGTTGCCTCGTCGAGTGTCGGCCCTTCCTCCAGGTTGTGCCCCAGCGATGTGATGCCATCATCGCCCAGGCAGTTGACGCCCGTGTTTCCGGAGATGATGGTGTTCTTCACCGTCGCGGAACCGCCCGACTGCGCGTCGACGAACAGTCCGCCCGCGCCCGCCGTGGCCCCCTCCGACGCCTCGTTGCTCGCGATGCTCACGTTCGTCAATGTGAGGATATCGCAGCCTTCGTAGATGCCGCCGCCCTGTACGTCAGCGGTGTTGCCGCTGACCGTGTCGTTCATAAGTGTGGCCGTGCCGCAGTTGTACAACCCGCCGCCGGAGATGCCTGCGGTGTTGCCGCTCAGGGTACTGTTCTCGATCGAGGCGCTGCCCGTGTTTGCGATACCGCCGCCCAGGGAGCCGCTGTTTCCGGTGACGGTGGTGGTCACCATAGTGAGGAAAGCATCGCTTGCGATGCCACCGCCCGCTGCACTGGCGGTGTTACCGCTGATCACGACATTCTCCACGCTCAGCGGAGAGGCGGCCCTGATGCCGGCGCCAGCGCCGCTGATCGCGCCGCCCTGGATGCCGATGCCGATCACCTGCACGCTACCGGAATGCACGTCGAGCACCCGGTCGATGCCGTTGGCGTTGATCACCGCGCCACCATTGCCGGGCCCGATGAACTGCGCGTCGCTCATGACGTCCAGGTCGCCCGTCAGGTTGCCGTCCTCGCCCGTCCCGGCGATGCTCAGCGTGTACGTGCCCTCCAGCAGTACGATGACGTCCGGGTCACCGCTCGCAACGCCGGCGGAGCAGAAGTCGTACGACAGATTGGTGTTCGCCGCGCGAATCGCCTCGCGCAGTGAGCAGTCGCCGTCGATCGCCATCTCGTCATCCGTAGTCAGCACCAGGATCGCGTCGTGCGCGCGCGCTGGCGATGACTCGACAGCAACGCTCCCCAGCACAACAGCAGCGAGCGCTGCGAGCCACACCAAGACCTTCGTCCACATCGCTTCTTACCCTGTTCCCTTCGTGATCACCAAAGGCGCCCACTCGCCGACGATGCCCTGGCCATGGAGCGACGCACTCTTGCCTTCGCGAATGTCCTTTTCGGTCATCAGGCCGAGCGCGCACACGAAGCCGTCCATCTTCACCGGGACGTCGGTCTCGCGGTTCACGAGCTCGTCCTCGACGTACCACGAGAGCGTGTCTTCCGACTTCGAGTACGTGATGCGGTAGCGGTGCGGCTGCTGCGGCCCTTTGGGCAGGGGCAGCTCTTTGAAGATCGCGAACGCCCTCGGCTTGCTCGACCCCGCAGCCTCCTCGAGCGACACGCCCGGGAACGGCAGCCGCGCGTACACCGTGGCGTACTTCTCGTTACAGACGAAGAAATCGATCGCGAGGCCGGTGCTGAAGTCGAGCAGGTTGATCGAGACGAAGCCGTCGTACAGGTCGTCCGGCACGCCGCCGCTGATGCGCGCTGTGATCTCGGTCTCGACGCTGATCTCGCCTTCGTCGGGCGCCTCGAACCGCTCGCGCGAGAAATACATGTGCTTCGCGTTGTCCAGGATCTGAACGCTGTCGTGCGAGCGCGTCAGCGGCGCAGCCGCCACGCGCAGGCGGCCGTTTTGCACCAGCAGCAGCGCGTTCGGTTCGCGATACTCCCAGAAGCCGTCGGGCGTCGGGAATCCGGCCTGCGCCCACTTGCTGTCGGGCTTCAGGATGTCGGCGAAGTCTCCGTAGACGGTGCGTTCCACGATGCGTCTAGGGTCTGACTTCTGCGTCCGGCGCCTCGGCCATCAGCCGCTCGACGAACACGTCCATCACGCCGCCGCAGATCTTGTCCTCGCCCTCCACGTCCTCGGTGAGATCCACCGTCACAAGGCGAGGCTCGCCGTCGCGCATGGTGTCCATCGCGGCCTGCCAGACCTCCGCCTCGCCGCAGCCGCCTCCGATGGTGCCGCAGAACGAACCGTCCTGGCGCACGACCATCTTCGCGCCCGGGCTGCGCGGCGTCGAACCGCGGCTGGCAGCCACGGTAGCCACCACAAGGCGCGCGCCGTCATCCAGCGCGCGTGCCATCTCATCGTAAACCTCGCTCACCAGGCTAGGATACTTCGGCTGCGACCGCCGTCACAAGTGGCGCCTCGACCCTGCCGCTCCGCTCGTAGGCGAACGCACTCTTCAGCTTCAAGAAGTGCTTCTCGCAGAGATGATAGCTCGCCCAGGCAAACGCCAGCGAGATCGCCCCCGCCGTCAGGGCAAACACGAAGCTCGCCAGCAGCGTTGAGCCGAACACCGAAGGAACCTCATCGGCCACATGAAAGTGCTTGGCCAGGATCGTCGCAACAGGGAGGTGCACCAGGTAGAGCGCGTAGCTGTACTTACCGAGCGATCTCAGCGGCCCGATGGTGAGCGCTCTATGCGCGAACGATCCGGGTTCTGCCGTGATCGCCGCGAGCAGGAACACGCCAAAGAGCAGCGCCACCGAGCTCAAGCCGGCGCCCTGCACCCACGAATCGTAGGGCGACAAGTATTCCCGGGACACGGCTAGGATAATGAGGATGGCTACCGTGACGGCCGCCAGCGGCCACAACCAGAAGAGCCACGTCCGCAGGTCCCACGATGAACGCGCGGCAATCGCAATGAAGCCGCCGACAGCAAGCGCGTCCATTCGCGCCGGCGTGAGCATGTAGCCCCACGTCGGGTCTACACCCTGCTGCGCCAGCACGATGCGAATGAGTGGCGCACCAACGATGAAGCCCACGCACACAGCCAGCAGGCTCCGCTTGTCGAGCAGCAGCACGAGCGCGGGCCAGACTATGTAGAACTGCTCTTCCACCGCCAACGACCACAGATGACCCACGTACGATATCTCCACCCCCGACTGGTGCTCAGCCGCGATCCGCACGTTGGCGAGATAGACGGCATACCACGCGCCGTCGCCCCACAACGCATCGCGGGTCTGGTATCCAATCAAGCCGATGACCGGCAACGCGATCCACACCGCGCCCAGGAACAAGTAGTACGCCGGGAAGATTCGCAGCACACGGCGCGTGTAGAAGTTGCGGAAGTAGCTCTGCCCCGCGCCCTTCGCGTCCAGCAAGATGCCAGTAATCAAAAAGCCTGAGAGCACAAAGAAGAGGTCGACGCCCGTCCAGCCGGCGATGGTGGCCTTGAACACAAACTCATCGATCCAGAGCTTGGGGCCGACGGGCGCAGCCAGCCAGAAATGAAAGACGAGCACCATCAAGATGGCGATGCCGCGCACGCCATCCAGTGCCCCGACGCGCTCGGGCTCCTCCACGCGTTCGACCGGAGACCCACCACGCATCGCCACCCCGTCTGCTTGCGCCCCCCGCTGGTCGATACCGCTAGCCACCTTCACGTACCCGCAGACCCATAGCGTTAAGTGGGCGGAGTATACCCGAACGGCTTCGAACGGGTCAACGCCCCTTCCTGCCTGATCAAACACAATCGGGCCATGGAAGTTACCGCCCGCCCGCGGCGGCTGTCACACAACGTTAACCTTGACGTAGACGTAAGTTATCGCTACCATTAGTCCGACATGCCCCCCAAGCGACAGGCCGCCGCCGCCTCAGACGAGGCGTACCTGCAGATCGGTGAGGTCGCCGAGCGCACGAGCGTCACGCAGCGCACCCTGCGCTTCTATGAAGAAAAGGGCCTCTTGAAGCCGCCCAGCCGCATGGACGGCGGCTTCCGTCTCTATTCGGAGTCGGACGTCCAGCGCGTCGAGCGGATCAAGCGACTGCAGAGCCTGCTCGGCTTCACCCTTGCCGAAATCAAGGACATGGTTGACGCCGAGGAAGTCAAAATGCAACTCCGGGCGCAGTACCGTCCCGAGGCCGCCCTCTCTCAGAAGAAGGTGCAGGTCCTCAAAGCCATCGAGGTGACGGAGCGCCAGCACGATCTCATCCGGCAGAAGGTCGCCGCGCTTACCGACATGCAGTTCAAGCTGGAAGAGCGCCTCGCTACCTTCCGCTCCTGGCTCGACCAGATCGACGAGCAGCTCAAGGCGGAAGCGAAGGCGAAGTCCAAGCCCAAGATCAAAGTCTAGGCCAACGCAGGCACAGCGTAACGAAAGCGCCCTCAACGATGAGGGCGTCTCTGTTCTCGCCGCGGTTCGCGAACCTAGTGCTGCGCTTCCTCCTGCGCCGGCGGAGCGGGCTTCACCCAGCCCATCACCATGCGCACCAGCAGCCCAACGAGCCCGACCGCCATCGCGATGCCAGCCGCCGCGATCGTCCACACCTGTACTTCCACTCGATCGTCCGATTTCGCAGCACTGTCCGCCGCGCCTTGCTCGCCCTCGTCCTGCGCATCAACGGGTATCGGCTGCCACGCCTGCGCCACGTGTGTTCGCGCGGTCGACGCCTGAACGCTCATCGTGCTCACACCAGCAACCGCTACCCAGATGGACAGCGCTAGCACGAGCACGATCGCGGGCAGTAACCGGCGGCTGGCAGTCATGCTACGGCTGGCATCCTACCACGCGCCTCGCGCCTGGTCTACACCGCCGGGCTCGTCGTTCGAGAGCCGGGCTACCAGCGCATCCAGCTCTTCGTCTGAGTAGAAGTGCAGCACCAGGCGCCCTCGTCCGCGAGCCGAGCGGCGCAGCTCAACCTTGGTGCCAAGCGCCGCCCGCAGTCTTCCCTCCAGGGCCGCGTTGTCAGGATCGGGTAACCGAGAGGCTCGCCGAGGCGCTCGACCGGCGCCGCCCGGCCGCCGCGCGATCTCCTCGGCTCCCCGGACGGTCATCCCTCTGCTCACCACTTCGCGCCATGCCTTCCCTCGCGACTCCTCGTCATCGATCCCCAGCAGCGCGCGTGCGTGGCCCTCGGATATCTCGCCTGACGCCAGGCTCGCCTTCATCTCATCGCTCAGGCCGAGCAAGCGGACCGTATTCGCAACCGCCGTCCTGCTCTTCCCGACCCGTCCCGCGATCTCCTCCTGTGTGAGCCCGAACTCGTCCGCCAGGCGGCGGTACGCCTGCGCCTCTTCCAACGGGCTCAGGTCCTCCCGCTGGAGGTTCTCCACCAACGCCAGCTCCAACAGCTCCCGGCTCGCCGCTTCCTTTACTACGACCGGCACGCGTCGCAGCCCTGCCAACCGCGCGGCGCGCAAGCGTCGCTCGCCCGCGATGAGCTGATACACGCCATCGACCTCGCTGAAGCTCACCAACAGGGGCTGAATCACTCCATGCGCGCGAATGCTCTCCGCCAGCTCCTGAATCGACTCATCGCTCATTGTCACGCGGGGTTGATGCGGATTCGGCGTTACCAGATCGACATCCACTTCGTCGACCGCGCCCGCGCCCGCAGGAATGAGCGCTCCGAGTCCGCGGCCGAGTCCGCGGGTGCGCGTCATGGCCTCACCTCCAGGTATCCATTCGTTCCGACGAGCACTTCGTTTGCCAGGGCATCGTACGCCAGCGCCGCGGGCGACCGCGGGTCGTAGGCGTTTATCGGCAAACCATGGCTCGGCGCCTCGCTCAACCTCACGCTGCGCGGGATCACCGCAGCGAACGTGTTCGGGAAGTGGCGCCGCACCTCCTGCGCGACCTGCTGCGAAAGGCTGGTCCGCCGGTCGTACATCGTCAGCAGCAGGCCCCGCAACTGAAGCCGTGGATTCAGCCGCCGCCGCACCAGGTCCAGCGTCTGTGTAAGCTGGCCCAGACCCTCCAGGGCCAGGTACTCGCATTGCACCGGCACGATTACTTCTCGCGCCGCCGTCAGGCCGTTGATGGTCAGTAGCCCTACTGAGGGCGGGCAATCGATAAGGACAAACGCATACTCTGCAATAGGGCCCTCCAGCGCGTTCCTGAGTTGATATTCTCGCGCGATCATCGGCGCAAGCTCAATCTCAGCTCCCGCCAGGTCTGCCGTCGAAGGCACGATCGACAGCCCCTCGAACGCCGTCGGCAGCACAACATCGGCCAGCGGCGCCTCCTTCAGCAGGAGCTGGTACGTGCTCGCCCCAGCCGGCGCGCGCAAGCCCAGCCCTGCCGTGGCGTTCGCCTGCGGGTCCAGGTCCACGATCAGCACGCGTTGGTCGTGCGCCGCCAGCGCGGCGCCCAGGCTGATCGCCGTCGTCGTTTTGCCCACGCCGCCTTTCTGGTTCGCCAGCGCGATCACCTTGGTCATCGTAGCCTGATCTCCGGATGCCGGCCCAGACGCGTCTGGACCTCATCGCGCGTCGCGACGCGGTCCAGCCCAACGCCCTCCACCGAACACGCGGACGCCGCGGACCCGAAACGCGTCGCTTCCGCCGCATCCTTCGTCTCGTGATAGCGGACCAGAAAAGCCGCGGCGAAGACGTCGCCCGCCCCGGTCGGGTCGACCTCGTTCGCGGGAAACGCCTCGATGCGGCGCCAGCCCTTCGCGTCGCGCACCTTCGCACCGCGCCGCGCCCGCGTCACCGCCACAATCGGCACGTCGGCCTCCCACGCCGCGAGCTGGTCCGGCCGCCGGCCCAGGTCTTCATCAGACACGAACAGCACCTCGCAGCCCTTCCAGAACGGGGCTCCCGTCCACGCATGCCGCCGGACTCGCCGAGCCCGGTCAACCCTGCGCAGCCATCCTTGCGCGGAGACGCCCGTCAGCGCGCTCCCCAGGTCTGCGCCCAGTTCGGCCGGAACCTCCCCGCACACCGGACCGACCAGCACGACCGGCGCATTCCGCCACGCGTCCGGCACATCCTCGATCGCCAGCTCACCCGCTTGCGCGGGCACTCGCTGCCGGCGGCGGCCCGCCTCATACTCGTTCGCGAAGCGCGTTGTCACCTCCGATGGCCGGCCCGCGAGCGCTACCCCTGGGAGCGCTTCGTGTAGATTCACGTCTGTTCCTGCCCTGGACACGATCCCCACCTGCAAGCCCAGTCGTTGCGCCTGCACAGCCGCGAACGCCGCCGTGCCACCCAGCCGCCACCCCCCATTCATCACGTCGAGCACGATGTGCCCGATCACCACGAACTCCGGCGTCCCCATGACGCCTACCCGCGCGCGTTGATCGCGACTTTCCGAGAATCCCCCTCACCTACACTCGTTGTGACCACGGTCGGGTCCTCCGCCAGCGCGAGATGAACGATGCGCCGCTCGTTAGGCGGCATCGGCTCCAGCGTGACGGACCGCCCGGTCTCCCGGACTCGCTCCGCCATCCGGACGGCGAGCGCATGCAGGGACTCCTCGCGCCGCCGGCGATAGCCCTCCACATCGACGGCAAAGGGAGCGTTGCCCCGGAACCTGCGGCTCACGATCACGTTCATCAGATACTGGAGCGATGCCAGCGTGCTCCCTCGACGGCCGATCAGCACGCCAAGGTCGTCTCCCGTTACGTCCAGCACGGCCTTTGAGAGGCCCAGGCCGTCTCCGGGTGTCTCCGGCGCTCGCACCTCCACCACGGCATCGATGCTCATCAGGCTCAGCATCGTCTCGAGCGTCTCCTTCGCGAAGTCGACGTCGTCGCCCTCGCTGGTTTCCGCGACGGTGCCGCCTCGTTCCTCCCCACCCGCAGCCCGCGACAGCGGCGCGACACGCACTCTGGCTGCCTCTCCACCGATGCCGAACAGCCCGCCCTTTCCTTCCCTCATGACCTCGATGGTCACTTGGTGCCGCTCCAGGCCGAGCTCGGCCAGGCCGTTCTCCACCGCTTCGTCCACCGTCTTCCCGGTAGACTCGACCGGCTGCTGTTCGCTAGCGCCTCCGTTGCCTTCCACGACGCCGTCTCCTTCTCCGTCGTTGGGCCTCTCCAACTACTGGGGACGCCTCTCCTTCATCATCCTCCTCATCGGAGGTATCCTCGTTCGCCTGGTTCCCTCCCGCCTGCTTCGCCGCGGGCACCGGTGCCGGCGTGGGGTTCACCGAAAATATCTGCCGCCAATCCATCCGCCGGCCCATATAGAAGTATTGCATCGTGATGCCGACCACGTTCGTCGCGACCCAGTATAGCGCCAGACCGCTCGGGAACTGCAGCGTCAGGAATGCGAACATGAAAGGAAACATGAGCTGAGTCATGTTGTTGATCTGCTGTTGCTGCGGGTCCACCGCCGTGGTCGGTGTGGTCATCTTCTGCTGCACCCACATCGACAGCCCCACGAGCAGCGGCATGATGAAGGCGTCGGGCTGGCTCAAGTCCAGCCACAGGAACTGATTCTCCAGCGGCACCGCTGTCCTCAGATACGCCCACGGGTACAGTCGCTGCGAAAGGTCGAGCAGTCGCTCCGGCGTCGAGCTCAGCGTGAACTGGATGCTCTGGTAAAGCGCGATCCAGATCGGGAACTGCACCAGCATCGGCCAGACACAGCCCATCGGGCTGAAGCCCACCTCGCGGTAGACCTTCATCGTCTCTTCCGAGCGCCGCTTTGGGTCCTTGTACTTCTTCTGGATCTCCTGAATGCGCGGCTGGGCGGTCTGCATCGCCCTTGTCGTGCGCAACTGTTGCCGCGTAAGCGGCCATGTCGCGGCCCGCATCACAAGCGTAAAGACGATGATCGCGATGCCGAAGTTGCCCCAAAAGATGCGGCTGATCAGCACCAAGCCGTTCGTCAGGGGAATCACCAACAGATGGGCGAACAGCCAGAAGACCAAGTCCATTTCGAATCTAGCCCTTCAGCGGCTTTCGCTGAATCTCCGTCAGCGTGGACGGATCGATGCGCACCAGATCGCCTCCTACCGTGACGACAACGACCTCCGGGCCGTCCTCGCCTTCGACAACCAGCGGGTCGGCCAGCACGTCCGAGCCCAGCTCGAGCGATCCACCGCTCGACGAGCCGTCTTCTGGATCAATGCCGTATACCTCACCATCACGGCTGATTACGATCAGCCGCCCACCCACAAGCGCCGGTCCCGCTCGCACTTCACCACCAACGCTGAACGGGTCCTCCCAGTGCGACTGGCCCGTGGCGGCATCCGCGGCGTAGACCTTGTGGTCCAGGCTTCCAGCGTAGACAACACCACCCGCGACAAGCGGTGTCGTCCAGAACCAGTTCTTGGCCTCGATCGCCCACTGCTCCTGGTGCGAATCGAGGTCGATAGCTCGGAGCCGACTATCGAAGCCACCCACGTACACCAGGCCGGTCGCCTGATTCACGATGGGCGCCGACGCCAGACCCGCCTCGGTCGTGAACGACCAGCGCTCTTCACCGCTCGACGCGTCCAACGCATAGAGCTTGCTGTCCAGCGAGGTGACGTAGAGCATATCGCCGTCCAGCGCCGGCGTCGATTGAACGGCTCCGCCGGTCTCGAACGGCTTGGCCCACATCTCGCTTCCGCCGGGGTTCAGCGCATAGACGTGGCCGTCAGAGGAGCCAAAGTAGATCCCAGCCTCATCGGCGATTACGCCGCCGATGATCGGCCCGTCCGTCTCGAATAACCACAGCACCTCTCCAGTCTCGTGATCGAGCGCATAGAGCGTGCCATCGTAACCCGGTACATAGATCGCGTCGTCGGTGATCGCAGGAGTGCCGTACAGGGCTATCGGGTCGACGTCCTCGCTATCTTCGCCAATCGAGCCAGGAAACGACCATCGCTCATCGAGACTGCCCGCCTCGAAGGCGATCAGGTTCTCGCGATGCGCCACCAGCAGAGTATCGCCCTCCTCGACTGGGGAGGCCCAGCCTTTGGGGCCGGTGACGCCCGTACAACCGGCGGCGAGCAAACTTCCGACGACGAACACAAGGGCAAAAGAGAGCGCCCCGCGCCCAATGCGCGGGGTCGATGTTTCACGTGAAACACGCTCAGGGAACAGGATCGTACCCTCCCGCGTGGAACGGACGGCAGCGAAACACACGTCGAAGCGTCATCCAACCGCCCCGAAGCGCTCCGTAGCGCTCGATCGCCTCGTACCCATACCTCGAGCAGCTCGGCTCGAACCGGCAGGCTGGCGGCATGCTGGGCGCGACCGCGGCCTGATAGACGCGAATCGCTGTTAGCGCAAGCGTCTTCACTTCGTCGATGCCTCTCCCTGCTCCAACAGCCCGGCTCGAGCCATGAGTCCGCTCAAGGTCTCACGCAATCTCCAGTAATCGGCTTCCGCCGCGCCCAGCCGGGCGTTCACCACCAGGTCCCAGCCCGGAGCTACCGGCAGCGACCGGGCAGCCTCGCGCAGGCGCCGTTTGATCCGGTTTCGCGTCACCGCCTTGCCCAGCGCCCGCCCGACCGCGAACCCGAACCTGCTATATGCGCCACCTGTTCGCAACACGCGCAGTCCCAGCAAGTCGCTTCGATAGGGCCGTCCGCGCCGATACACCGCGCCAAACTCGCGCCGATGGCGAAGTCGCTGCGCTCGCCGCATGCCAACACATCGGAGCGCGCGGCCCGGCCGGACTACACGCTGAGCCGCTTCCGGCCTTTCAGTCGCCGCGCTCGAAGCACGTTTCGACCGCCTGGCGTGGCCATGCGGGCCCGAAAGCCGTGGGTTCGTTTTCGTGGAATGCGTTTCGGCTGATAAGTGCGCTTCGGCACACTGCCTCCGTTCGTCCTTCAAGAATCGTCTCAGTATAGAGGGCGGTCTCGGGTGGGTCAATCGATTCGGACCGCGCGTCGCCTGCCTCAGCGAGAGGAAGGAGCTCCCTGTACCAGCCCTTCCCGCACCCGCCGCGCTTGCCACAGGTGTTCCAGGTCGTGTTCGTTCTGTTCCCGCGCAAGCTGCGTGATGCTCACCACGCCCCGGTACGGGTCGCTCCCTGTGCGCTCCCAGTCATCGCCTTCAAGGCTCCAGAGTAGGCTGACGGTTCGATGCCGCAGATACTCGAAGCGTTCCATCGCCTCATACAGGTCGATCTCGCCATAGTCCTGCTCGAGAAGCAGCATGTCCGCGTCGAACGCCGGCAACTGCGGGTTATCGCCGTCCACGATCCGCTCCAGACACTCCAGAAGATGCTCCTCGCAGTCTCGTAGGTGGCCGGCGATCTCCTTCAGCGAAAGCTCGTCTTCCGAAGGCCTCCGTCGAACGTCGTCCTCATCCAACCCCCAGAGCTGCGATTCCAGCTCGTGCGCGGCTTCGCGCAGCGCCTTCAGCACCCACCGGGTCTCCTCGTATTCAGGGGCCGGTCGAGACATCATGGGAGATCAGGGCCTATTGTAACAGATACCCTTCCGATGCGAAGCGCCGCGCTATGATGCGTCCATGACCGGCTTTGAAGATCTCTGCGCCCGCGTTCGCCAGTGCTTCACCTGCGCGAGCATGACCCACGTCCACATCCTCGGCGCCGTCAACGGGCCGCTCGACGCCGACATCATGTTCATTGCCGAGGCCCCCGGCCGTCTGGGCGCCGTTCGCACCGGCGTGCCCATGACCTCCGACGTGACAGGGCGGCGCTTCCATGCCTTCCTTGCCGATGCCGGCATCGCGCCAGGCCGAGTCTTCGTCACGAATACCGTTCTCTGCCACCCCCGGACTGCCAACGGCAACAACCGTCGACCCAGCGTACGCGAAGTCGTCGCCTGCAACGACTTCCTGGCCGCGCAGCTCGAGCTTGTCGCGGCGCCCTTCATCGTCGCGCTCGGAGGCCTCGCTCTCGACGCAATCCGGCGCATTTCCCCGCACGAGGCCGTACTATCGCGCGACGTTGGCTCCGCCATTCCCTGGATCGCCGGCCCTGGCCGCGACCGCCTACTGGTCCCTCTCTATCACCCCAGCATCCAGTCGACGCTGACTCGCCCCCACGAGGCCCAACGTCGAGACTGGCGACGCCTCGGCGAGCTCGCCCGAGCCGTCCTCTCGCCGACCGCACGTTAGTTCTCCTCCGTTTGCGCCGCCCTTCACAACCGCCTACGATGACCTCGCATGAACATCGATGCCCTGCCTCAGACGCTGCTCCTCATCCTGGCCGAGTTCAGCGTCGGCAGCCTGATCGCCGTCCTCATCGCCGATGCCCGCGCCATGGTGCCCTCCAGCTTCGTGAAGCTCTCGGCCGTCATCATCGTGGCCGGGGCCGCGCTGGCGTTACTCGTGGCATTCAGCGTCAATGGGGTCGAAATAGCAGGCTACAACCTCGCCGACGGCCTGCTCGGTCCAATCCAGGCTGTCCTCGTCGCATTTGCCACCATCGTCATGGTCTACGCCTGGCTCGTTCTCTCTAATTCTCGTGACCTCTCGCTCCGCATCGGCGTCATCGGAGCCGCCGCTGGCCTCGTCGCGTTGGGCTTGCTTGCCTACCAGGTCAGTCCGCCCGCGTGGAGTGTGGCCGGAACGCTGACCAGCCTGCTTGTCGGGGCGCTCGCCCTGGGCCTGGTGACCGAGGCGATGGTGCTCGGCCACTGGTACCTGGTGTCGCCCAAGTTGCCAGGGCGCCCGCTCCAGGAGCTGACCTTCCTGCTCCTGGCGGTCCTTTGCCTCCAGGCGGTCGTGCTCATTGTGAACGCGTCGATACCCGCCCGTGAGGCACCCGACAGCGCAGCTCTGCTGGCCGGCACGCTCGGCTCCAACCCGGCGTTCTGGCTCCGCGTCGGCGTCGGACTGATCTTCCCCATCGCCCTCGCCTACATGGCGTGGCGGTCCAGCAAGGAGAACGCGATGATGTCCGCGACTGGCCTCCTCTACATCGCGGTTGGCGCGGTCTTCGTCGGCGAACTGCTGGCGCGTGGCCTCCTCTTCGTCACCGCGGCGCCCGTATAATGAGCAGCGTGACACCCGGCGACTCACACGGCGCCGACTGATGGACCGAACGTCCGCCTGGGCCCTGCTCTGCGAGTACACACAGGGCGACGGCCTGCGCAAGCATGGCCTCGCGGTCGAGGCTGTGATGCGCCACTTCGCGCGCAAGCACGGTGAGGACGAAGAGACGTGGGGCATCACCGGGCTCCTGCACGACTTCGACTACGAACAGCACCCCACCGCCGAGCAGCACCCGGTGGAGGGCTCGAAGATCCTGCGGGAGCGCGGTTACCCAGAGGACGTCGTGCGCGCGATCCTCGGTCACGCCGACTACACCGGCGTCCCACGCGACACCACGATGGCGAAGGTGCTCTACGCCGTGGACGAGCTGACCGGGTTCATCACCGCCGTCGCCCTCGTGCGGCCGAACAAGCGCCTCGCCGAGGTGGAGCCCGCGTCGGTGCGCAAGAAGATGAAGGACAAGGCGTTCGCGCGCTCGGTGAACCGCGACGACATCCTCAAGGGCGCGGACGAGCTCGGCGTCGAACTCGACGCCCACATCGCCGAGGTGATCCGGGCGATGCTGCCGGTGGCCGCTGACCTCGGCCTGGCCGGCTGAGCCCCCCGGCTCCCCCGAAGAACGGCGGAACGTGCGGTCGCCAGGCCCAGCGCCCCCTTTCAGGCGCCTTCAAGTCCGCGCCTTTGTCGAGCCCACAGGCGCTGTGCTAGACTTTCGGTAGGCCCCGGAGCCAACCGAGCCCGGGGCTTCATGGTGGGCGTAGCCGAGCGGTTAAGGCGCCAGGTTGTGGCCCTGGAGATCGAGGGTTCGAATCCCTCCGTCCACCCCAACGCTCACCAAAGCCGCTGCCCCGGCCGGCCGGGGCGTTATGAGGTGTCTCCTGCGACTCGGCCTGCCCCTCGCGCTGCTGTCAGGCGCCCTGCTTCTCGCGACCGTCGCCTGCGACAGCGCCGATGACGAACGCATCGCCGCGCTTATTCGCGGCCTGCTCCTCGCCGGCAGATCTGCTGACGCCGGCGAAATGGAGACCTTCGTTGGCGAGCTGCCGCCTGACCTGCCCGTCGAGCCTCCCCTCTACCCCGACGCGGAGACCGTCGTCTCCAGTCAGCAGCCCGCAACCACCAGCGCCCCGACCGAAGACGGCACCGAAGCACCAGCGCAAGGCATGCTCTACTTCATCGTGCTCGACACCGAAGACAAGCGCGCTGGTGTTGCCGAGTTCTACGAACGCGAGCTGGACGAGGAGCCCTGGCAGCTCGAAGACACAGCCTCCACCAGGAACCAGGATGTCTTCTACTTCTCAGACGCCTCGGACCCGGACATCAGCGGAGTCGTCGCCGTCGCGCGCGGCGAAGACGACGAGCGCTCGAGCGTGTTCATCTCGCTGCAGGACGCCGGCGCGGAGATCGTGGAGGAGCCACCGTTCGAGCTGAGCGAGACCCTGGCGCTCCCGAAGGAGTTCCCGGAAGACATCCCTGTCTACGACGGCTCGACCGTCACGAGCACCGCGTTCCATCGAGCGCCCGGCACTGAGAGCTTCCTCGTGATCGTCCTCACCACCGACGCTCAGGACGACGTCATCGACTTCTACCGCGAGGCGTTCGAAGAGCTGGGCTGGACGGTCGAGGACACCCCCGCGGAAGGCCTAGCGACCAGCATCGAGTTCAGCGACGAGTCGGGCGACATCCAGGGCACGGTCACGGCCGATCGCTTTGCGCAGGACAACGACTACACCGAGGTCACGATCCAGATCCAGGCGACCCCTTCGCTCGAGCCCGCCGGCGACGAGACCTCAACCCCTGAGGACGGCGACACGCCCGAGCCGCCCGATGAAGTGACGCCAGCGCCCACCGCGGACGCCACCGCCGAGCCGACGTCCCCTGGCGCCCTCGCCCCTCGGTAACCAACGCCGCCCATCGCCGGCGCCCCAATTGAGGGCCGCGATCCGAGCGTGGTAGACTGAGTCACGCGCTCGTAGCTCAGTGGATAGAGCATCGGTCTTCGGAACCGAGGGTCGGGGGTTCGAATCCCTCCGAGCGCGCCACTTTGCGTCGTTTGGTACCTTCTAGGCCTTCGCCCGGTGGCGCTCACTCACCTGCAGCAGCTCGCGGCCCAGGCGGTCCGTGTCGACGTGCTTGAGCAGGCAGTCGTTCACGCCGGCCTTCTCCAGCGGCTTCCAGCGTTCCGGCGTCATGAAGGACGCCAGCGCGACGAGCGGCGCCCCCACCAGCGCGCGCAGGTCCCGGCAGAGGGCGGCCTCCGATCCGTCTCGCTGGTGCAGGTCGACGAGCACCACGTCGACTTCCTTCCCGTCAAGCAGGCGGGTCACCTCAGTAGCGTCGCGCGCGGCCCCGACGAGCTCGACGCCTTCGATGCGGCGCAGCCGCTGCGCGAGTCCGGTGCGCGCATCGTCCTCCACGTCAACCAACAGTACCCGTGCTCTCATGCCGCCACCGCCTGCCGCCGCCTGGCCGACAGCCCCCCCGTGCCGGCATCGTCCGCACGGATCGAGACGCCGCCTGCGATACCAGCGCGTAGCCTCGCGCCGTCAGAGGCGCGGTCCGAGATGCCCTCATGCACGTCCATCATGATCAGATCGTAGGCGCCGGCCCGTGCCTCGTTCGCGATCTCGGTCCTTGGATCGCCGGAGCGCACCACAGCCTGGACACGCGCGCCCGCGCCTTCGAGCTGGCCGGCCACGCCCTCCAGGTACTCGAGCAGCTCGCGCTCTCGCGCCTTGGCGGCGCGCCCGAGAACGGTGACCACGACGCCTGCCGGACTCAAGACCAACGGCCTCCCTATGGCCGCCGCAGCACAGCGCTCACCGACGTCGGGCGGATCACCGTCCACAAGCAGGAGCGTCACGTGCGAGGCCACTCGCTGGATGCATTCGCGCAGATTCGGCAGGACTTGCTGGGGAAAGCCGTTCGAATCGACCGGGATGAGCACCTTCATGGCTGACGTACCTTTCGCGTGCTGCTCTAGAGTACGGTCAGCCAGGTCACCGCTCATAGGCCCAAAGCGCCTTTGGCCCTAAGGCCAGACGGCCCTATCTCGATTCGCCTAGAGGTGGGGACTGTTCTATCGCTGCCCGGTACGGCGCCGGGCGATGAAGGCCGCCGCTTCCGAACGGCGGCGGAGGTTCAGCTTGCTGAGGATGCTGCTCACGTAGTTCTTCACGGTCTTGTCGCTGAGGAATACCTCCTCCGCGATCTCCTTGTTCGTCTTGCCCTCAGCGATCAGATCGAGGATCTTCTGCTCCTGCTCGGAAAGGAGCGCCAGGTCGTCGTCCTGTTCGGTCTTGCCGCTGCGCAGGCGCTCGAGCACTCGCGCCGTCACGCCGGGGTCGAGCAGCGACTCGCCGGCGGCGACACGGCGGAGCGCTTCCAGCAGATCGCTGCTCCGCGTCTGCTTCAGCAGATAGCCGCTGGCGCCGGCCATGATCGAGTTCAGCACCGCCTCATCGTCCGCGTAAGAGGTTAGCATCAGCACCTTCGTCTCCGGGCGCTCCGTGCGGATCTCGCGGCAGGCCTCGACACCACTGCCATCCGGAAGCCGCACGTCCATGACGATCACGTCGGGCGCGTGCTTGCGAGCAGCCTCCACCGCTGATGCGACGGAGTCCGCTTCGCCGACAAGCCCGAACTCGGTGCGCTTCTGAATGAGCGAACGCAGGCCTTCGCGCACCACGTCGTGGTCGTCCACGATGAGCACGCGCACTTGCTCCGGCATTAGCTGTCACCTCCGGCGGCGAGCGGCAGCTCGATCACGATCTCCGAACCCCTGCCCGGCTCAGATTGTACCGCAAACGTGCCACCCAGGCGTTCGAGACGCTCACGCATGTTCTTTAGCCCCTGGCCGCTGTTCGCAGCGGCCGGCTCGAAGCCGGCGCCGTTATCGCTGATCGTCATGCGGAAGGCGCTGTTGCGCTTTTCGAGCCGCGCTGAGACGCTGGACGCGTGCGCGTGCTTGCGAGCGTTCGTGAGCGCCTCCTGGGCGACGAGAAAGAGGGCGCTCGTTTCGTCCTCGGAGAGGCCCTGGCAGGCGCCCGGTTCCTCGTTCAGCTCGACGCTCATGAGAGCGTTGACCTTCAGCTCCTGGAGAAGAGCGCCCACCGCGCCCGCCAGGTCCGTATCCGCCAGCACGCCGGGGCGCAGGCGGAAGATGTAGCTTCGAATGTCGGCGATGACCTGGTTGAGCTGGTCGATCGACTTCGTCAGCTCCTCCGCCACGGCGGCTGGCTGCTCCTCGACGTCTTCGAGGCAGGTCTCGAGCTTGAGGCCGGTCGCGTAGAGCGACTGGATGACGCCATCGTGGAGGTCCATGCTGATCCGGTCGCGCTCCTCCAGCACCGCCAGGTCCTGCACTTGACGGTGGAGCTGCGCGTTGCGGATCGCCATCGCCGCCTGGGCAGCGAAGAGCACGAGCAGGTTCTCGTCCTCCGGCGTGAAGTCCTCGGCGTTCTCCTTCTCAGTGAGGTAGAGGTTGCCCAGCGTTTCGTCGCCGTGGCGGACCGGCGCGCCGAGGAAGGTCTTCATGGCAGGATGGTGCGCAGGAAAGCCAGCCGATCGCGGGTGCTTTGTCAGGTCGCCGAGGCGCAGCGGTTCCTGAAGATCGCGGAGCCAGCCGAGGATGCCCAGGCCCTCCGGCAGGCGGCCGATCCGCTCCCGCTCTTCGTCGCTCAGGCCGTGCGTGATGAACTGCTGGATGCGGCCCTCGCCGTCGAACACCCCGAGGGCCCCGTAGCGCGCGCCCGTGAGATCGCAAGCGCAATCGATTACGTCCTGAAAGACAGTCTCGATATCGAGAGACGAGGCGATTCGCCTGCCGAGCTGGCTCAGGAGCACGAGGCGCTTTCGCAGGCGCTCCGTTTCCGCACGCAGGTTGGTGAGCTCACGCTCCCGGCGGCCCTGGCGTTCTTCTTCCATCGCGGCACCCGCTCATCGCTGCTGACCGCGCCGAAACATTCGGCGGCAAGACATGCAGCACGTGGAGTATATCGGCCCCAGCCGTGGATTCGCTGCGCGCCACCTCCCGAATTCTGAGGAACCAGGCTATGCCTCTGCCGCAATCGCGTCGATCTGTGCGACGTTCACGCGTGCGGCGGCGAGTTCTTCCCCTCGAGGGTCACGAGGTCGCGCTCGAATTCAGAACGCATCGCGCGGCGCTCTACAGCAGGCCAGCGTCCTTCAGCACACGCTCAGTCGTCGCGCCGATCTCAGCCGGCGACTCGCAGATCGTGGCGCCGGCTGCGGCGAGCGCCTCCTGTTTCGACTTCGCGGTACCCGTGTCGCCGGCGATGATCGCGCCGGCGTGGCCCATCCGGCGCCCGGGCGGTGCCGTCGCGCCCGCGATGAACGCGATGACCGGCTTACGCATGTGCTGCACGTACTCCGCTGCCTCTTGCTCCGCGCTGCCGCCGATCTCGCCTATGAGCACGACGGCGGCCGTCTCCGGGTCCTGGTCGAACAGCTCCAACGCCTCGCATTGCGTGGTGCCGATCACCGGATCGCCGCCCACGCCGACGCAGGTCGACTGGCCGATCCCGCGCGCCGAGAGCTGCGCGACGGCCTCGTAGACAAGCGTGCCGCTGCGCGACACCACGCCGACAGCGCCCGGCGAGAAGACGTCGCCCGGCATGATGCCGACGCGACACTCGCCAGGCGTGATCACCCCCGGGCAGTTTGGCCCGATCAGCCGCGAGCCGCTACCTTGCACCGCGCGCTTCACGCGCACCATGTCGAGCGTCGGGATGCCCTCTGTGATACAGACCACGAGCGGCACATGGGCGTCGGTCGCTTCCAGGATCGCGTCCGCGGCGAAGGGAGGCGGCACGAAGATCAACGAGCAATCGGCGCCGGTCTCGCGCACGGCCTGCGTCATCGTATCGAAGACGGGGACGCGCTCGAATGCCTGACCGCCGCGCCCCGGCGTCACCCCGGCGACGACCTTCGTCCCGTACTCGATGCAGCGTTGCGCCTGAAAGCTGCCTTCGCGGCCGGTGATCCCCTGGATCACCACGCGGGTCGATTGGTTGACAAGAATGCTCACGGAATCCTCCTCACACGCGTTCGCAAGACGAGGCCAGCAACGACAGCCGCGAGACCGACAGCGGCGATTACGGAGCCTACCGTCGGGAGCGCATCGAAACCGCCTCGCCGCGCCGGTCCCAGACCAAGCGACGGCAACGACGCTGCCCCGGGAAACGACCTGAGTCGTTGGAGCGCGCGTTGGTATTCAGGGTCCTGCGGGCCTTCGCCTATGTAGAACGAGTCCAACAAGGAGGGCCTGTATGTGCCATCATCGTTTCGCGACAGGCCCATGACTGCGTACTGACCGGTGGGATCTTCGTTGAACGCGCCGCATGCGCCTGAGGATCCGATCCACTCGTATTTGGTATGTCCCGACAGGGGAAGGCTGAGAGAGAACGGGTCAACGAGTGCGATAACATCACCGGCAACGGATCCCTTGAGGACGTGCGCGACGTCCATTTTCACACGCACCGTCAAGTAGTTATTGTTTCCAGGTGGCGTGTCTGGCAGAACGTCGTAGCCCAGAAAGCGCCCTTCGACGATTACATCTGACGTCGCAACCGGATCGTATTCCGGACCCGCACTGCAGGCGAAGGCTCGTCTTGGTGACACGGCAAATGCGGTGATGCCTACGAGCATCGCCGCGCACAAGCCGACGGTGATCGACCGCCACATGGCTACCTCCTTGATTTCTTCCGCCCCTTGCGCTTTGCCCCGCTGCTACCCTTGATGTACTCGTACGCCGACTTCGCACCTTCCAGGGCGGTGGGCAGGTCTTCTTCCTTCTCCAGGTTCAGCGTCGTCCACTCGCCGAAGCCGCGGCCTTGCGGACCCTGGAACATGACGCCCGCCTTGCGGTCCAGCAGCTCCTGGCGCGCGTGGTCGGGCAGCTTGACTGCGAGGCCCTCGGGCACCCAGAACGCGAACATACGCCGTCGCACCATGTAGGAGGTCGTGCCCATCATATTGCGCGGCGTCACTTCGGGCCGCTTGATGATCTCGGCCTCGACCTGTTCGCGCAGTTCTGTCTTCACAGCCACGTCAGCCTACCCATCGATCAGCCAGCCGCCGTCCTGCTCCACGAGCCGGTATGTCACATCCACAGGAAGCCCGCCTTCCTCGAAACGGGCGCGCACGACGGCGGTACCCTCAACCACGCTCACAGCCGTGATGTGCAGCTCCTCGAATCGTTCGTCCACCGGCAGGACCTCGTTCAGCGCCTCAACGTGCTTCTCAACGGCTGCGCAGACGTCTGGCTCCTCTCGGCACGCGGGGTCCGTGCTGCCTTCCTCGCGAACGGAGAGCACCGTGATCAGCACGATCAAGGCGGCGGCCGCCGAGCCGAGCGTGAAGAAGATGGCGACGAAGCGCCGGCCGGGCACGCGCCGGCCCGCAGGCACGGGAGCCGTTTGTGTTGAAGGGCGCACGACGGTCATGATACGGCCTACGAGCGGGGAGTGCTATGGAAGCGAAGCTACCTACGCCGCCCCCGCCGCCTCGACCGCCTTGTGGGCGGCTTCGCCCAGGTCGGCGGCGCGGACGACCGGGAGGCCCGACTCGTCCAGGATGCGCTCGCCCTCCTCCACGTTCGTGCCCGCGAGGCGAACGACGACGGGCACTCGCACGTCGAGCTGCTTGTGCGCTTCGACGACGCCCTCCGCGATGATGTCGACGCGGGCCATCCCCCCGAAGATGTTGATCAGCACCGCCTTCACGCTCGGGTCCGTCGTCAGGATGCGGAACGCGTTCACCACGCGGCTCACGTCGTTTACGGTGCCGATGTCAAGGAAGTTGGCCGGAGCGCCGCCGGCGAGCTTGATCGCGTCCATCGTGGCCATCGCCAGGCCGGCGCCGTTCACCACGCAGCCGATGTTGCCGTCCAGCTTCACGTAGTTGTTGATCCCCAGCTCCTGCGCCTGCACCTCCAGCGGGTCCTCTTCGTCAGGGTCGCGCATGGCGGCGATCTCCGCGTGGCGGAAGAGCGCGTTGTCGTCGAAGCTCATCTTGGCGTCCAGCGCCAGCACCTGACCCGACGCCGTGACGACCAGCGGGTTGATCTCGGCCAGCGAGCACTCCTTCTCGTCGAAGCAGCGGTAGAGCGCCGCCATCAGGTCGACGGCCGGGCGCAGCAGGTCGCCCGTCAGCCCCAGCGCGAACGCGAGCTCGCGGCCGTGGTGCGGCTGGAAGCCGACGGCCGGGTCGATGGTGATGCGGTGGATCGCCTCGGGCTGCGACGCCGCGACCTCTTCGATCTCCATGCCGCCGGCGGCGCTGGCGATCATCGTCGCGCGGCCGGCCGCGCCGTCGACGAGCACTGACAGGTAGAGCTCGCGTTCGACCTGCGTCTGCTCCTCCACGAGGACGCGCCGCACGAGCTTGCCCTCGGGCCCGGTCTGCGGCGTGACGAGCGTCATGCCGAGGATCTGCGCCGCGAGCACCTCCGCCTCGCCGGGGGCGCCGGCGGTCTTGATGCCGCCGCCCTTGCCCCGGCCGCCGGCGTGCACCTGCGCCTTGATCACGACCGGCTTGCCCAGCTCCTGCGCGATTACGCCCGCCTCGCCAGAGTTCGACGCGACGCGGCCGCGCGGCACAGGCACGCCGTAGTCGGCAAGCAGCTTCTTCGCCTGGTATTCGTGAATCTTCATTCGTTCGTGGTTCGAGCCCCGAGGTTCGAGGCTCGACCGACATCTTACTGGGTGGCGGAGGCTGGCGGAAGCACGGAGAAGACCTGTAGCGGCGACCTTCAGGTCGCCACCAACGTCGGATGCGCGCAGAAGCTCCGATGCTACAGCGCCTTTCGCCACCAGCTCACGGGCGGTCTTGATCCCTCGCGCGATGGGCTCCCGGTGTGCCATACTGTCCGCCGCGGGTCCATCGCCAACACTCCATTCGGAGGCAATTTACCATGTCCTACTTCCTCGCCAAGACCGACCCGCAAACGTACTCGCTCGACGACCTCAAGAAGGAGGGGACGACTGAGTGGGACGGCGTGCGCAACCCGGCCGCCGTCAACGCCATCAAGACGATGAAGCCGGGCGACAGCGTCATCATCTACCACTCGCAGAAGGAGACAGCAGTCGTCGGCCTCGCGAAGGTGGTGTCGGCGCCCCGGCCGGACGAGGACGACGCCCGGTCCTGGGTGGCCGACTTCCAGTACGTGAAGCATGCCAGGCGCCCGGTGACGCTCCGCGAGATCAAGGAATCGCACCTCTTCGACGATTGGGCGCTCGTGCGCATGGGCCGGCTGAGCACGATGTCGGCGCCCAAGGAGTTCTGGGACTGGCTCAAGAAGCAGGGCGCGTTCTAGGCAGCCAACGGCCAGCTACCACCGCGCTGATTGCGTCGGGGCCCTGCCGGAGATGCACCCGCCGGGAGACGTCACTTCACACTTCCGAATCGCATGCCGCGCAGATCGTCAGGTCGTCGCCATCGCTCGGAAAGAACGTCCTGAGTTGATACGACCCGCATTGGGGACAGCGCACCGGCCCGCCTTGTTCATGCTCGGTTACCGCTGCTAGAAGGGCTCCGGCCAAGTGATCGCAGGCCGTCAAAGCTATCATAGCTTGGCCACGAGTAGCGTTCTGCGCGTGGGTCAGCCAGTTTGCTAGCTGCCAAGTTGTCCGAGCGAATCCCCGGAGATGCCTTCGGAGATCGGCACGCGAGGAGCCAGCGGCTACACGCTCGGCGATCAGCTCTGTCCACCGGAGGAAGTTCGCTGCCTGCGGCCGCTCTTCGCCTCCAGGAACGTATTCATCTGCCGCGATCCCGCGAACGAAGGTCAGTAGTCCCTCGCGCAGGCGCATCCCAACGGCCTGGAAATCTTCTGCTTCCTCGGCGTTTTCAAGCGCCTCGGCCGCTTGCTCCCATTTCCGCCAGGCACCTGGGCCGCGATCCCTTGCGCGCAGATCCACAGGGGCCTTGGAACGTGAGCCGAGGACGTGCATCAGCCCTACGTGGTAAGTGAGCGCTACTTCGAAACTTTGAAAGTCCTCTTGTAGGTAGAGATTCGTTCCGGGTGTTATAACCCACCAACGGGCTTGATCTGTCCACACGTCCCAGATGTCATAGCGGTCCGGGCCGATTCTGCGCGATGCGATCTTCTCGAGGTGCGAGATCTCCTCATCGCCCGCCTGCCACGCCATGTAATCGCGGATTGCCCGCCTTTCCGCTTCGCTACGTTGGCTCATCTCAGCAGTGGCGCATCCTGAATGGCCGCAATGGTGGCGGAGGGGGTGGGATTCGAACCCACGGTGGAGTTGCCCCCACAACGGTTTTCAAGACCGTCGCCTTCAACCGCTCGGCCACCCCTCCGCAGTTCAACTCAGTGTAACGAATGACGCCCGGTGATGCCGCTGGCTCGGATGCCCCCTCGTAACCGCCTTGCCCCTACGCCCGCCCCGTCGTACGCTCAGCGAAGCTATGGCACAGGTCCCCCCGCCGCCAGGCGGAGACATCTCGCCTCCGCCGGTGCCGTACGACTACGATACGTGGTCCGGCCCGCCGCCGATGCAGGCGCCGCGGCGCCGGCGACGCTGGCGCTGGTGGCTGGCCGCGGTCATCGCCCTCTTCGTCTACGTCGCCCTCGCCGCGATCACCATCGTCCAGCCGGTGACCGTCGCCGGGTCGGCGCTGACCGTGCCGATACCCGGCCTGCCACCCGAGCGCATCTTCGACCTGCCCGACGGGCCGTTCACGGTGATGGTGATCGGCCTCGACATCCGCCCGACGCAGGACGGCCCTTCGCGCACCGACTCGATCCTCCTGCTGCGCGTTGACCCGGACAAGAACCGCGCGGGCATCCTCAGCATCCCCCGCGACGCGATGATGCAGGTGCCCACGTCGGACGGCGGCACGACGCGCGACCGCGTCAACACCGCCTACGTCTTCAACTGGTCGCGCGACGACACGACGCGAGCGCCGCACGCGCTGGCCCAGACCGTCGAGAGCAACCTCGGCCTGCACGTCGATTACTACGTCACGTTCGACCAGCGCGGCGCGGCGGAGATCATCGACGCGGCTGGCGGCGTGACGGTGAACGTGGAGAAGGCGTTCGGCCAGGAAGACTACTCAGACGACGACATCAACGTCGTCCCGCAGCTCTTCCCGACGGGCGAGCAGCACCTCGACGGATACAGCGCCGTCGCCTACGGCCGCATCCGGAAGAGGTCGAGCGACTTCGAGCGGATGAAGCACCAGCAGCAGGTGGCGGAGGGATTGGTGGAGCAGCTCTCAGCGCCACGCAACGTGACGAAGCTAAGAGGCGTCTGGAACGCCTACGACGATTCGGTGGAGACCGACCTGAGCCTCCGCCAGAGCGCCGGGATCTTCGTGTTCCTGAAGCGAATTGGCACGCAGCGGATCGTCGCCCGGTCACTGGGCGACGCGGCGGTGCCGTGCAACTACTGCACGGGCGCGCTGCTACTGCTGCGCCCCGAGGAGGCGGCGCGGCTGATCGCCGAGGCGTTCGGCGACAACGCCGCCGGCCTCATCGCCGCGGGCCACCTCATCTCGGCGGGCGTGACGCCCTAGAAGTACTCCTTGAGTACGTGGTAGAACCACCAGGCGACGGCGATCACCAGGACGAGATACAGGATCTCTCCCATCGACACGTCCATGCAACGAGTGTCCTTCCGGGCGGGGCAGCTCGGCGGGGTGGCCGGTCACGGGGCGCTCTTTGGGCAGACCCCGTCTAGCTTGTAACGTCGCTACCCCCGTCTGCGTTGCCGTTGCAGCGACGAATCTGAGGCGAATGTGCTAGATTCAGCCTGGGTACGGCTCCGCACGCCCAGGTCCCGCTTCGCCGCCGAGGGCAGCGGGGCTGAGGGCCCCGCCCACGAACGGCGCGAGTTGTAACCTTTTTCGCCCGCCTTCCGTCTAAGTCAGTGAAGGGAGATGAGATGGAAGAGGCGCTGGCCCTCCTCGAACGAGCCAAGGCAGGCGACCGCGACGCCTTCGCGGCGCTGGCTGAGGAGCATCGCGCGTCGCTTCACCGGCTCTGCTTCAAGATGACCGGCTCACGCGAGGACGCCGAGGACCTCGTCCAGGAGACGCTCCTCAAGGCGTACCTGGGTATCGAGAAGTTCGAGATGCGCTCCTCACTCTCCACCTGGCTCCATCGCATTGCCACGAACCTCTGCATCGACCACCAGCGCCACCGCCCGCCCTGGCGCGAAGAGCGGCGCTGGCAGTGGTTCCAGGACAACCCCGACCTCGTGCCCCAGATCGCCCAGACCCTCTACCTCTCGCCCGAGTTCGCCGTCGAGGCGAAGGAGGTCGCGGCGACCTGCGTCAACTGCATGACGATGACGCTGCCCGTGAAGCAGCGCCTGGCGATGGTCCTCTGCGACCAGCTCGGCTTCAGCCGGGAGGACGCGTCGAAGGCGATGAACGCCTCGGTCGCGTCGGTGAAGACCGAGCTGCACCGCGGGCGCAAGAAGATGACCGACATCTACGAGCGCCGCTGCGCGCTGGTCGACCAGAAGAACGAGTGCAACGCCTGCATCGTCGCCGGGATCGGCGAGCGCGAGCGGAAGAGGAGGAAGAAGCAGCGATGATCTGCGGTCACGTGCGCAGCCTACTCTCGGACTACCTGGACGGCGAGCTGAACGAAGACGCGTCGCAGCAGGTGCGCGAGCACCTCGATGCCTGTGCCCGCTGCGCCGGCCGCTATCGCGCGTTGCGCCGCACCGTGCGCTTCATCCAGGCGAAGGGCCAGGTCGACGTGCCGGTCGACTCGCCGGAGCGCACCGCGGAACGCTTCTACGCAGCGCTGATGTCGCCCGACGCGACTGATGACGACGTGTGGCGGGTCTTCGCGCAGGAGACGCAGCGTTTGGTGAACTCGCAAGGTCGGGAGACCTAGAAGGAGCATGCAAATGGAGAATCGATACGACGTGGTCGTGATCGGAGGTGGCGTCGCAGGGCTGGCGACGGGCGCCCTCCTGGCGAAGGCAGGCAAGCGCGTCGCCGTGCTGGAGAAGGGCAACCAGATCGGCGGGCGCGCCTACACCTACGTCGACCAGGGGTTCGTGCTCAACTACGGCCCGCACGGCATGTACCGCCCGCAAAGCGGCTTGCTTGCGGACCTGCTGAAGCGGCTCGAGAAGCCGCTGATCGCAGCGCCCGTCCCGGCGCCGCGCAAGGCTTACTTCTCGCTCGAGGGCCGCTGGGGCGCCATCGGCACCATGCCGCAGGACATCCTCACCACGTCGCTCTTCCCGTTCGGGAGTCGGCTGCGCATCGTGCCGCTCATGGCCACGATCCGCTTCACCAAGGTCGAGAAGCTGCCGCCCGAGCTCACGCTGGGCGAGTGGCTCGACGAGAAGGTGAGCGATCCGGCCTTACGAGAGTTCGCGGTCGCGCTCGCGACGATTAACAGCTACACCCGGCCTGCGCGCGACCTGAGCGCCCGCTTCCTCCTGCGCCACCTCCAGCGCACCATGTTCGAGAAGGACTACGTCGGCTACATGAGCGGCGGCTGGAAGACGATGTACGGCGCGTTCGAGTCGGCGCTGACGGAGCACGGCGGCGAGATCGTCACTGGCACCGGGGTCGAGCGCCTGATCGTGGAGGACGGACGCGTGGTCGCCGCGCTGGCGACTGGGCAGCGCTACGAAGCCGGCGCCTTCGTGCTGACGCTTCCGCCGCAAGACGCGCCGGATGTCGTCGACGAAGGCACGCCGCTGCGCGACGAGCTGGAGCGCTGGCGCGGGATGGAAGAGGTTCGCGCCGTCTGCATCGACCTCGGCTTCTCGCGCCGCCTGCGCACGGACCTGACGCTGGTCTACGACGTTGCGGACGACCTCTACTTCAGCCTGCACTCCGAAGTCACGCCGGACCTAGCGCCGGAGGGCGGCCAGCTCCTCCACGCGATGGCCTACCTCTCGCCGGAAGAGGCTTCGGACGAGTCCGCCTCTGGCGGACGCGACGCCCGCCAGGCGACCCTCATCGCCGGTCTCGACAAGTACTTTGCGGGTTGGCGCGACGCCACAGTCGTCCAGCGGACGCTGCCCAACGCGCGCGTCTCGCCGGCGCGGCAGACGCCGCAGCAGCAGGGCGCGGCTCGCATGCCCGCGCGCTCATCGACCGCCACGAACCTCTACTTCGCCGGAGACGCCCGCGACCTGCCGTACAACCTTTCGGAGATCAGCCTCGCCTCCGCCATGGAGGTCGCGGACCTGATCGCGCAAGAGGTGCCAGTCGCGAAGCAAGCCGCGGCGGTGGGGTAGGAGGTCCGCGTTCCTCTCAGTTCGCGCCCGCGGCGATACCTACCGTAGGCGAGGCTTCCAGCCTCGCCTATCATCATAGCCGCGCTGATCTAGTATGAGTGGAAGTCGCCCTCGGCGGTGCGCAGGTGGTGCACGTCGTTGAGGGAGCGCAGGATGCGGCGGCCGCCATCTCCCGCCATCACGACGCTGATCGCCGTGTGCGCGGGACGGAACATCATGTCGTAGGGCGACTTGACGATGTGCGAGACGTAGGCGTTGATCACGCCTCCGTGACAGACGACGGCGATGCGCTCGCCCGCTTCGGCCGCGATCGCCATCTCGATGGCGTTGATCGTGCGCTTGCGAAAGTCAAAGCTCGACTCCGAGTACGGGTAGACGTCCCAGCTCCGCTCGATCAGCATCCGCTGCCCAGCCGCCTTCAGCAGCTCCTTGCCCATCGATTCGAGGGCCGTGCGGTCCTGGGGCACGTCGCGGAAGATCTCGACCTCGCGCAGATCGTCGATGACACGCGGCTGGAGCCGTTGGTGCTGCGCGATCGCTTCGGCGGTCTCGAAGGCGCGCTTCAGCGGGCTGGCGAAGACCGCGTCGATGCGCATCGTCGACAGCGCTTCGCCGAGTAGCCGCGCCTGCTGGCGGCCCTGGTCGCTGAGCGGCGGGTCGACCGTCTCGCCGACCGGACTTTCGTAGTTGAAGACCTGCTGGGCGTGGCGGATGAGCAGCACCTCGGTCACACCCTCGACCCCGAGGAGGAAGGCGCGGTCGAAGACGCCGGGCGAGCGGGCTGGACGTTCGGTCATTGAGAAAGCTCCTGTCTGGCCGGTGGCCTGGCGGTTAGTGTAGCGTATGACGCCGTGACGAAGATTCAGCCGGCGAAGAGCGCCCTCAGCGCGACCGGCTCGTCGGTGATGACGGCGTCCACGCCTGCGCGGATCACTCGCAGGACGCCGGCCGCGTCGTTCACGATGCCGGTGTAGACCTGCAACCCTCGCTCGCGGGCAGCTTCAACGACGCCGGTGTCGATGTCCTCCGGGAAGAAGGACGCCCCCCGCGCCCCGAGACGTTCCGCGTGGTACAGGAACTCGCCCGCGCTCCACGCATCGCCGTCGCGGGAGCCGCGGTGGAGGAACGCCCGCGGCACGTGCGGCGCCTGCTCGCGCGCGATCTCGAGCGCCTGCCGGTGGAACGACCAGATGGCGACCGATGTAGATGCGTCCGCTTCCGACACGTCGCGCAAGGCTCGCTCGGTGACTTCGGGCTCCTTCACCTCGATGGCCAGCGGCACGCGGCCTCTCGTCACGGCGAGGACTTCCGCCAGCGTGGGCACCCGCTCCCGGGCCGACTCCGCGATCGCGACCTGCTCTCGCAGCTCCCAGAACGACCACTCCCTGACCGGGCCGTTGCCGGTCGTGGTGCGGTCGAGCGTCGAGTCGTGCATCACGACGGGCATGCCGTCACGCGTGGCGCGCACGTCGATCTCGATCCAGTCGGCGCCGCAGGCGATGGCCAGCCGCACGGCGGCCAGCGTGTTCTCCGGCGCCCAGGCGGCGTAGCCTCGGTGCGCCACGACGAGGGGCTGGCGACATGGCCGCGGCAGCGAAGGCAGCTCTGGTAGTGGGTGGGCGGGCAGTGGTAGCTCAACCTGGTTAATCATGGTGCTCCTTTCCTTCAAGCGAACAGGCCGGTCGCTCGTCGGGAGCAACCGGCCTGTGAGATGTGCCTCTGGGTCCTGCTATCGGTATCCACCGTTCACCTTTAGCCTACCGACCTTATCGACCCGCCAGGTTAAGGCATCGTGATCGCCGGTAAACATTATGTTAAAGCTGGGAGGGGCCGGCTACGCGCCGGTCTCTTTGAGCGCCGCTTCCGCCGCTGCGAGGGTCTCCTCTACCTCCTGCTCCATGTGGACCAGCGACACCATCCACGCCTCGAACTGCGATGGCGGCAGGTAAACGCCGCGCTCGAGCATCGCGCGGTGGAAACGAGCATGGCGCTCGGTGTCGGCCTGCTTCGCCGAAGCGTAGTCCGTCACAGGCGCTTCGCTGAAGAAGATCGTGAACATGGAGCCGGCGCGGTTGAGCTGCACGGGCGTCTCGGCGTGGCGGGCGACCGCGAGCAAGCCGTCCGTGAGCTGCCCCGCGAGCCGGTCGAGCGCGCTGTAGACGCCTTCGTTCCCGAGGACGCGCAGCGTGATGATGCCGGCCGCCATCGCCATCGGGTTGCCGGAGAGCGTGCCCGCCTGGTAGACGGCGCCCAGCGGCGCCACCAGCTCCATGATCTCGCGACGGCCGCCGTACGCCCCGACCGGCAGCCCCCCTCCGATCACCTTGCCCAGACAGGTCAGGTCCGGATGCACGCCGTAGAGCGCCTGCGCGCCGCCCGTTCCGAGCCGGAAGCCGGTGACGACCTCGTCGAAGATGAGGAGCGCGCCGAACTCGCGCGTGAGCTCCCGCAGCCCGGCGAGGAACCCGTCCGCGGGCAAGACGACGCCCATGTTCGCGGCAACCGGCTCGACGATCAGGCAGGCGATCTCGTCCGGGTGACGTTCGAACAGCGCGCGCACGGCCGCGAGGTCATTGTACGGGGCGATGAGCGTCTGCTCCGCGAAGGCGCGCGGCACGCCCGGGCTGTCCGGCAGGCCGAGCGTCGCCACGCCGGAGCCGGCGCGCGCGAGCAGCCCGTCGGCGTGACCGTGGTAGCACCCTTCTAACTTCACGATCCGGTCGCGGCCGCTGAACGCGCGGGCCAGACGGAGCGCCGACATCGTCGCTTCGGTGCCGGAGTTGACAAAGCGCACCATCTCGATCGACGGCACGGCATCGACGACGAGGCGCGCCAGCTCCGCTTCGAGCTCAGTCGGCGCCCCGAAGCTCGTGCCGCGCTCAGCGGCGCGCTGGAGGATCTCGACGACGGCCGGGTGGGCGTGGCCCAGGATCAGCGGCCCCCAGGAGAGGACGTAGTCGATGTACTCGTTGCCGTCTACGTCCCAGATGCGCGGACCGCGCCCGTACGCGACAACGACCGGCTCGCCGCCGACGGCCTGGAAGGCGCGCACGGGACTGTTCACGCCGCCCGGCATGAGCCGGCGCGACGCCTCGAAGATCTGGCGGGAGCGGTCGTGTGGTCTGGGCACGGCGCTCTCAGCTTCGCACAGGCGAGCCTAGAACGCGAGACGGACTGAGCCACAGGTTGACGCAGATTCACACAGACTGTGCACTCGATCTTGGGCGGGTTGGGCGGTCGCCTACCGCGCTAGGTCGAGCAGCCCCGTGATCGCCGACACGCTCTCATTCGGTGGCTCAATGTCGTCCGGCCACGGAGTATCGCGGCGGTTCAACCAGACGGCGCGCAGCCCGGCGTTGCGCGCGCCCGCCACGTCCGCCCACGGGCTGTCGCCGACGTACATCGCCTCCTCCGGCGCGACGCCCAGCCGGGCGCACGTGTGGTGGAAGATGGAGTCGTGCGGCTTGTAAACGCGCACCTCTTCGGACGAGACGACGGCGTCGAAGCGGAGACCGTTGCGCCGGAGATTCGCGGCGAGGAAGTCGTGGTCGGCGTCAGAGAGCACAGCGAGCCGGAGTGCGCCGTCCGCCTTCCTGAGCATGGCTAGTGCCGTCCGAGCGTCGCGATAGAGGTCGGCCTCGACATGCCAGTCGCGGTAGGCGTCCGCGCCGACCTCCGCGGGGGCGTCGACGCCCCAGTGGTCGAACAGCTCGCGGAAGCGCGTGAGCCAGACCTCGCGGAAGGTGCGGAAGGGCGGCGTGGGGCCGTCGAGCGGAGGGCGCTCGCTGCCGCCGAAGCGCAGGGCCGGGTCCCTCGTCGTCTGCTCTCGCCAATGCCGGTACGGCTCGCCGGCCGGCAGGTCGACGCCCACCTTCGAGGCGAACTGATCGAACGCCTGCGCCCGCATATTGCCCGAGAGCTCGACGAGCGTCTCGTAGTAGTCGAAGATGATCGCCTTGAGTTGGGTCGATCGCACCGCCTCGGGTCCGTTCGGCGGGTACGTGTCGATGTCACCTACTCCGGTCATGCTAACCCTCGGAATTCTGCAGACGATATCGGACGTAGACGACGCCGTTGGAGAAGGTGCGCTGGTCGATGAGCTCCAGCGGCACTCGCACGCCTTCAGGCAGCCCTCGCTTGCCGCCGCCAATGAGCCAGGGCAGCAGGATCAAACCGCATTCATCGACGAGGCCTGCCCTGAACGCCGCGGCGGCAAGCTCGGCGCCTGCCACGAGGATGTCCTGACTCGTCCGGTCCTTGAGCTCGCGGACGGCTTGCCGGTCGAAGTCACGCTCGAGCGATGTCCGTTCGGTCCAGACCTCCTTCAGCGTCCTGGAGTACACAACCTTGTCGGCTGCCTGCCAGAGGCGAGCGAAGTCGGCCATGAAAGGCGATTGCGCGGGAAGGGACGGATCGGTCTCCCAGACGGCCATGGTCTCGTACATGCGGCGGCCGTAGAGGTGGGTGCCGGTACTGAGGACGAGGTCGTTGAAGAGGGCGAGCACCTCCGGAGCAGGCTCTGTCCAGTCGAAGTTGCCGGTCTCGTCGGCTGTGTAGCCGTCCAGGGAGCAGTTGGCGATGTAGATCAGGTTGCCCATGTTTCCTCCTTCTAGGACCGCCAGCGAGTCTGGCTGAACGGTTCGCCCTTCCTCGCGTCTCCGGCACGACCGCGAAGACGTACGCCTCCCCGCCCATCTGCGCCGCCAGCTCCTCGAAAGCGCGCTCACGCGTATCTCCCATCAGCTCGACGAGCGTCTCGTAGTAGTCGAAAATGATCGCCTTCAGTTGAGCCAAGGTGATTAGGCAGGGCCAAGCTGCGTTAATCTGTGCTGGTCTGCGAAGCCGGCTCCAGCTTCAGGAACTCCTTCATTGCGCGGCGAAGCTCCTGACGGTGTTCCGGGCTGCCCAGGTTGAGGCCGTAGTGGTTGATCAGCCGCGCCGACGTCTCGCGCCACTCGCCCCAGCAGTCGGGGCAGATGCGCTCGGCGATCGTCTGGCCGAGCGGCCCGCCGACGGGCGGCTCGGGCAGCGGCTCCTTGCTTTGCTGGCAGCGCTGGCAGGTGATCGTCGTCGTCGTCATGCTTAGGCTCCGTCCCGCAGCCAGCGGGCCGCTTCCTTCGCATGGTACGTGATGATGATGTCGGCGCCCGCGCGCTTGATCGAGGTCAGGATCTCGAGCACGGCGCGCGGACCGTCCAGCCAGCCGTTGCGAGCGGCGGCGTGCACCATCGCGTACTCCCCACTGACGTTGTAGGCGGCGAGCGGCAGATCGAAGCGCTGGCGGGCCTGCGAGAGCACGTCCAGGTAGGGCAGCGCCGGCTTCACCATGACGATGTCGGCGCCCTCGGCGATGTCGGCTTCGATCTCGCGCAGCGCCTCGCGGGCGTTCGGCGGGTCCATCTGGTAGCCGCGCCGGTCGCCGAACTGCGGCGCCGACTCCGCCGCCTCGCGGAACGGGCCGTAGAACGCCGACGCGTACTTCGCCGCATACGACATGATCGGCGTGGCAACGAAGCCCTCGTCGTCGAGTGTGGCGCGGATGGCGGCGACGCGGCCGTCCATCATGTCGGACGGCGCGACGATGTCGGTGCCCGCGCGCGCGTGCGCGAGGGCGGTACGCGCCAGCAGATCGAGCGAGGCGTCGTTGTCGACTTCGCCGTCGACGATCACGCCGCAGTGTCCGTGCGACGTGTACTCGCACAGGCAGACGTCCGTGATCACGACGAGGTCCGCGTCAGCCGACTTCAGCGCGCGCACGGCGTCCTGCACGATACCGTCGTCGGCGTAGGCCTCGGAGCCGGCCTCGTCCTTGTCCGCGGGCAAGCCGAAGAGCAGCACCGCGCGCACGCCGAGCGAGCGCAGGTCGTCCACCTCCCGACCAAGCTGGTCGAGTGACAAGTGGTACTGGCCGGGCATCGACGAGATCTCGTCGCGCACGCCGTGGCCGTGGGTGACGAAGAGCGGGTAGACGAAGTCCTCCGGCGACAGGCGCGTCTCGCGGACGAGGCGTCGCACACCCTCCGTGCGACGCAGGCGCTGCATGCGGGCGAAGGTGAGGGCGCGAAGGGCGGTGGTCGTCATGCGTCGTCCTCTCGCAGCGGGAGACCGTGACCGCCCAGAACGCCGAACATGTCCTCGCACCAAGCCGCTCGCTCGTTCAACAGCGCGAGGTACTCAGGCACGGCGTGCCGGATCAAGTCATCGATGATGTCCTCCAAGGATAGGACATCGTGCAGGCCCACTCGGTCGATCAGCGCGCGCTTACCGCCGGCAGTCGCGCTACCCCAAACGAGGATGGCACCGGATGTCTTGAGCCGACGCCTCTTGCCCCACATTTCGAGATCCTTGGCACGGCCAGCGAGGGCAAAGAACCGTTGGAAAGTGTCGTTGGCAAAGATCGCATGCTGCGACTGTTCAGTCAGTGTCAGGTACGTGTACTTCCGACGCTCAAGCGGACACTTCATCTCTGTCATAAAGACGCGACCGTCGCGCCTTGACCGAAGTGCGAAATCGAGGGTCATTCCCCGAGCGTCGCCGTCGGGGCGGGCAGTAGGGCGTCCGAGATCTTCATATGGTGCCCAGTCGCACGAGGCCCATATCCGAACGAACTCTTCGCCGAAGATCCCGAAGAGTCGGGATAGGAACTTGTCGCGCGGTGGATCATCGCTCTTGAAGAGCCTCTCGAATGAGACTGCGGGTAACAGCATGCCAGCCGATGCTTTCGCCATCGCCATCCTCAGCCCTGGCGCTGGCCGCGCAGGTACTCCTCTAGCTCACCGATGATATCGCCGGCGGGAGGGAGGTCTGGCGTGGCGGCTTCGCTTACGCCCGCATCGATGCGCTTCTCCAGCTCCGCCACGTACATCTTCATCTCCAGGTTGCCCGAAAGGGCGTCGTCGACCTGATCGGCGAAGGAGCGACTCGCGTCCTGCAATGCCGCCAGGTCCGCGCCGAGCGGGAAGAGGCGATCGAGCGTCTCCAACAGCGAAAGCGCGCCCTGCGGGTTCGTCGCGCTGCCCAGGTAGGGCGGCAGTCCGGCCCACAGGCTGGCCGCGGAGAGGCCGGCCCGGCGCCACGTGTCGTGCAGCGCGCCGACGATGCCCGTCGGGCCCTCGTATCGTGCGCGGTTGATGGTGAGACCGTCCAGCCGCTGGTTCAGTTCAGCCTCCGTCGAGAAGCCCGTGATCGGGATCGGCCGCGTGTGCGTCGTCGCCGCGACGAGCGAGCCCATCGTCACGAGCCGCGAGCCATCGAGGCGCTGGAACAGGTCGCGGACGGTGGCAGCGAAGGCGCGCCACTTCAGGTGCGGCTCCGTGCCCAGCATCAGCACCACGTCGCCTTCGCCGTCGCCGGCGCGTCGGTGGGAGTAGAAACGGTTCGTCGGCCACTGGAGGTCGCGCAGCCCTTCGTCCGATATCTTGATCATCGGGCGCGCGACCGTGAAGTCGAAGAACTCCTCCGGATCGATCTGCGCGAACGCCTCCGCCGACCAGCTCTCTATCAGGTGACGCAGGGCGGCGCTGGCCGACTCGCCGGCATCGTTCCAGCCGCGGAACACCGCGATGAAGGTGGGCTTCCGCAGCTCGGGCAGGTCGCCGTCGACTTCGAGGTAGTCCATACCCTATTATAGCCCGGCGTCCGTAGGGGCGGGTCTCAGGCGCGCCCTTCTGTGGAAGCCCTACACACCCGATACGCGCCGCTTGTGGCCCGTCCAGTAGGGCTCGCGAAGCTGGCGTTTGAGCACCTTGCCGGTCGGGTTGCGCGGCAGCTCGGTCGCAAAGTCGACGGAGCGGGGGCGTTCGAAGCCGCCCAGGTGGCTGCGGCAGAACTCCATGATCTCTTCGTCCGTGGCTGTCTGGCCCTCCTTGAGCACGACGATCGCCTTCACGGTCTCGCCCCACTGCTCGTCGGGCACGCCGATCACGGCAGCGTCGGCGACGGCGGGGTGCTGGAACAGCACGTCCTCGACGGCGCGCGGGTAGACGTTCTCGCCGCCCGAGACGATCATGTCCTTCACGCGGTCCTGGATGTAGATGTAGCCGTCGGCGTCCATGGTCCCTGCGTCGCCGGTGTGCATCCAGCCGCCGCGTAGCGCCTCGCCCGTCTCGTCAGCCAGGTTCCAGTAGCCGCGCATGAGCTGCGGTCCGCGCGCGATGATCTCGCCGATCTCGCCGTCGGGCACCGGCTTGTCGTCCTCGTCGACGATGCGGATCTCGGTGCCCACCACAGGCCGGCCCGCCGAGAGCAGCAGATCGGCGCGGCCGCTCACGGCCCGACGGTGATCGGCCGGAAACAGGTACGTGAGCACGGCGGTCGTCTCGGTCATGCCGTACCCCTGGGCGAAGTCGCACTTGAAGACGTCCATCGCCCGGCGCAGCGTCTGCTCCGCGATCGGCGACGCGCCATAGCTGATCTGACGCAGGTCCGCGTACTTGCGCTCGGCGATGTCCGGCACCATCACGAGTAGCGCCTGGATCATCGCCGGCACCAGCGTCGCCGCGGTCACGCGCTCCTCGTCGAGCGCGCGTACGACCTCCGGCGGAATGAAGTCCGGCTGGATGTAGCAGCACCCGCCCCAGTAGACCGTGACGAAGATACTGATTGCGCCCGCCGCGTGGTACATCGGCACCACGATGAGCGTGCGCTCGCCCGGGGCACCGCTGATCAGCATCGTCACCTGCGTGAGCTGGGCGGCGACAGCCCTGTGGGTGAGCACGGCTCCTTTCGGCCGCCCGGTCGTGCCGCTGGTGTACATCTGGTAGACGTCGTCGTCTTCAGTCACGCGACGGTCGGGCGGCGTGCCGGCCTGGCGGGCGATCCAGCCCCGATAGTCGTCCCAGCCCTCGTCACCGTCGACGTCGATTCCGACGAAGCGCTGGACCGACTTCAGCTCGCCGCGCATGCCATCGATCGCGCCGGCGTACTCGTTCGCGGCGATGAGCAGCTTCGCGCCTGAGTCGCCGACGATGTACGCCCACTCAGGCGGCGCGAGACGATAGTTCAGGGGCACCGGCGCGACGCCCGCCTTCGATGCGGCGTAGTAGAGGACCGCGTACTCAATGCAGTTCTTCGAGAGCACCGCGATGCGGTCGCCGGTCTGCAGCCCGGCGTCGACGAACGCGTTCGCGAGCCGGTTCGCCTCGCTGAGCGCCTCGCGATACGTCATCCGGCGCTGGCCCTGGACGGCGAACTCCTCGTCCGGGTGCTCTCGGGCGCGATAGTCAAGATAGTCGTGTAGACGCATTGGTGTTACCTCCCCAGATAGCGGTGGGTTCCACTGTATCGAAGGGCGGGTGAGGTGTCTACTGAGGCGTACCTAACCACTCCTACTTGGCCCTTGATCAGTTCAGGGGGTCACCCCAGCGTATTCGGGAAGCGACTCGCATTGTCCCACCGCCTTCGATTGAAGGCCTTCTGCAGGACTGTTGCGTTACGCTCGAGGTATTCCTCGGGAGTGATACCACGCGCCGTCAGCAGATCAAGCATACTTTGCCGCACGCCGCCGAAGAGCTTGCTGTCGTCATGAAATCCCATGTCCCACACGCGCAAGCTCCTTCCATCGAGCCAGATGAAGTCCAGCGCGTCCTCAAGACGAAGGACCGAGGCGCCGCTGGCCTTCATGGCCTCCTCCAGTGATTCGAACGCGATGAAGAGTGCCGGTGTCGGCACAGCGAAGTAATCGATCCGCTCGACTATGGAGCGCCCTTCCCCTGTGTCCAGCATGACGTCGTACAAGGCAAGCGAAAGGTCCGTGATCTCGTCCCCGACCTTCCTTAGCACCTCCTCGGTGAGGAACTCTACCTTCTGCCCAATTTCCGTAAGTGCTCCCAGCATGTCCGCGACGCGCTGGGCTTCACTGCGTGACGTCAGGAACGAGAACATCATGGAAGCCCATTGCTGCTGGAGATAGGCGCGGACGTCTTCGAAGTCACTAAAGGGCACCAACGCATTGTTGAATGCCTGGCCCTGCACTTCCTCGACGAAGTCGAATATCCTGTGCGAGTCGACCCCTGGATACTTGATCGCAGAAGCATTCACCTGATCATTCCCTCGATTGAAGAGGTAGACCCGGAACTGCTGGTACACATCGCGCTCCACCAGAGCGAATATCGGCACCTTGTGCTCCACAGCCTTTCGGTACTCGTTGTTCGTGATTGACTCGTGGGTACCCATGTAGCCGCTACCAAAGCGACCGCCGATGATGAGGACTAGGATCTGACAGGAGGGCACTTCAGCGACTGCGGCCTCTTGCACATTCTTCTCAGGATCGAAGTAGATGCGGCCCTCCTCGCTGAGAACAGCCTCGTACCCCAACGATGTTATGAAGTGCTTGAGGTTCTCGCGGATGTACTTCAGATCGTAGAACGTCGAGCTAACGAATACGCGCGGTGCCGGCATCGCCGTGGCTCCTCCGGGTCGCCCTCACTTGCCCTGCTCCTTCGTGAGCAAGTGGCCGTACTTCTCGCGGAACAGCTCGGCGCGGACCTGCCGGCCGCCCAGGAGCAGCTCCTCTTCCGTGATGCCCGCTTCGGCGAAACCCTGCTGAACGGCTCGGAGCGCCTTAAGCGCGACGACCCGACGCGGCCGGATCAGCAGCTTTCCTTCACTGACTTCAAGCCAGAGCTCGTCGCCCGGCTTCACGCCCAACGCCTCGCAGGCCTTGCGCGAGAGCGTGACCCGCCTCCCCTGCCGAAGGTACGCCGTCTCTTCCATGCGCTCATCCTAGCGCAGACGGCCTATCGCCGCCGCCAGCCTCAGCCAGCGCCCGCACCAGCCCGGCGATCGTGTGCTCTTCCGCGACAACGTCCGGCGGGCGCCCGAGCAACTCCTCAGCGGTCTGCGCCGTGATCGGCCCGATGCAGGCGATGCGGCAGCGCCGCAGCAGCTCGAGATCGTCGCCGAGCATGGCGACCAGATTGCGCACGGCCGACGAGCTGGCGAAGGTGGCGACCTCGATCTCGCCCGCGCGCAGGCGACGCAGGCCTTCCGAGTCAGGGTCCTTGGGTTGCTCAGCCACGTACAGCGTCACTTCGTCGACCTCCGCGCCGCGCTCCCGCAGGCCTGCGATGAGCACGTCGCGAGCGCCCTCCGCGCGCGGCACGAGCACGCGCTGCCCGCGCACGTCGGTCTGTTCGAACGCGGCGAGCAGGCCTTCGGCGGTGTAAGCGTCGGGCGTCACATCCACGCGCAGGCCCCAGCGGCGGAGCGCTGCGGAGGTCGCAGGCCCGATCGCGGCGAGCCGAGCCCGGACTGCACGCGCGTCGCGTCCGCCGCTCCAGAGCTGCTCGAAGAAGATGTCGACGGCGTTGGCGCTCGTGAAGACGACCGACGAGTAGTCGCCGCGCTCGAGCGCATCGACCGCGCGGCGGAGGAGCGCCCCGTCGAACCGAGGAGTGATCTCGATCGTCGGCAGCTCGACCGGCTCGGCGCCAGCGGCGGAGAGCGCGGCGGACAGATCGCTCGCCTGCTCGCGCGTCCGCGTGACCAGCACACGCTGCCCGAAGAGCGACTTCGTGTCGAACCAGCGCAGCGTCTCGCGCAGCCGGACGACATCGCCCACGACGGCGACGGCGGGCGGCCCGATGCCCGCCTCCTCCACCTTCGCGACGATGTCGCCGAGCGTGGCAACGACGGTGCGCTGGCGGGGCAGCGTGCCCCACTCAATCACGGCCGCCGGCGTCGCGGGGTCGCGTCCGGCCGCGGTCAGGCGCTCGACGATCTCCGCGAGCTGGCCAACGCCCATCAGGAGCACAAGTGTATCGACTGCGGTCGCGAGCCGCGCCCAATCGACATCTCGCTCTCGCTTCGTCGGGTCCTCGTGGCCCGTGACGAAGGCGACGGACGCCGCGATGCCGCGATGCGTGACCGGAATGCCAGCGTAGGCCGCGGCTGCGACGGCGGAGCTGACGCCCGGCACAACCTCGAACGGGACACCGGCAGCGGCGAGCGCCTCCGCCTCTTCTCCACCGCGCCCGAAAACGAACGGGTCGCCGCCCTTAAGCCGGACTACGCGCTTGCCCGCGCGCGCGCGATCGACCAGCAAAGCGTTGATCTCGTCCTGCGACATCGTCTGCGCCTCCGGCCCCTTGCCGACGAAGACGCGTTCGGCGTCCCTGGGCGCGAGGTCGAGCAGGCGCGGGTTGGCGAGCCGGTCGTAGACGACGACCTCCGCCCGCGCAAGCGCGCGCCCCCCGGCGACAGTGATCAGCCCGGGATCGCCCGGCCCCGCGCCGACGAGCGAGACGTGGCCCGCTCTCTTGCTCATCTTTGGCTTCCGGACAGAGCTAAAGCTCTGTCCCTACGGCCCCCTCAACGAAGGCCGCCGCGCCCTGCGCGAGCAGTGCCTTGGCGAGCTCGGCCCCTACCCTGTGGGCATCGCTCGCCACACCGCTCACGTCAGCGCGGAAGAAGCGCACGCCCTCTGTATCCGAGATGAAGCCGCGCGCATGTAGCGCGTCGCCTGCCACCGTCGCCAGCGCGCCGAAGGGCAGGCGGCAGCCACCGCCGAGGGCGGCGAGGAAGGAACGCTCCGCTTCGCAGGCGAGCCGCGAGTCACGGTGATCGATGGCGGCGAGCAGTTCGATAACAGTCGTGTCGTCTGCGCGCGCTTCGAGAGCGAGCGCGCCCTGGCCGACGGCCGGCAACATCGCGGCCGGCTCGAAGACCTGCGAGGCCCGATCGAGCAGGCCGAGGCGCTCCAGCCCGGCCACGGCGAGCACCGCGGCGTCGAACTCGCCTTCGTCCACTTTGCGCACGCGAGTGTCGACGTTACCTCTGATGTCGACCGGCTCGACGTCCGGGCGGAGCAAGCGGAGCTGGACGGCGCGCCGGGCGCTGCCCGTACCGATGCGCGCGCTCGCGGGCAGCTCGGCGAGCGTGGCGCCGCCCCGGGTGACGAGGGCATCGCGCGGGTCGGCTCGCGGCAGCACGGCGGCGAGCGTGAGGCCGTCGCCGAGGTCGTTGGGCACGTCCTTGAGACTGTGTACGGCGATATCGACCTCGCGGCGCAGGAGGGCGCCCTCCAGCTCCTTGACGAAGACGCCCTGCCCGCCGATCTCCATCAGCGACGCCTTCGAGCGGTCTCCTTCGGTGCGGATCTCCCGCACTTCGACGTGTAGATCGGGCTGCCGGGCGCGCAGCGCTTCGATGGCTAGATCGGTCTGGCGCAGCGCGAGCCGGCTGCCGCGCGTGCCGACGATCAGGGTTCGACCGCCGGCCACGTCACGCCTCGGTGTCGGGTTGGGGGGCGCCTTCGCCGTCCAGCGAGAAGAGATCGCGCGCCGCGGCGACGTATCGTTCGCCATCGTCGCCCTTGAGCCGGCTGATCGGGTCGTGAAGCAGCTTCTTGACCAGCGCCGTCGCCATCGCCTCGACGCTCTGCCGCTGCTCTGGCGAGAGGCCGTTCAGCCGCTTGATCGTTCGCTCCAGCTCGGCGTCGCGCACGGCCTCGGCGCGGGCGCGCAGGGCGGCGACGGTGGGCACGACGCCCAGCCCGCGCTGCCATTCGACGAAGCGCTCGACGCCTTCCTCGACGATGTGCTCTACCTTCGTGGCCTCGCGCCGGCGGGCGTCCATGTTGCGCTCGACCAGCCCCTGGAGATCGTCGATGTCGTACAGATGGACGCTGGGCAGGTCGCCGGCGTCCGGGTCGATGTCGCGCGGCACGGCGATGTCGATGAGGAGAAGCGGGCGCCCGTTGCGGCCGGCCGTCGCTTCCGCCACGTCGCGCCGCCCGATCAGGAAGTCCGGCGCGGCGCTGGAGCTGATCACGATGTCCGCCTCGCTCATCGCGCGCGTCAGGTGTTCGAAGGCGACAGGCTCGCCCCCCAGATCGGCTGCAAGCTCCTTCGCCCGGCCCGCCGTGCGGCTGGTAACGATCAACCGCGAAGCGCCGCTCTCGGCCAGCGACCGTGCCGCCAGCTTGCCCGCCTCGCCCGCGCTGACGACGAGCACGGTGCTCGCCGAGAGGTCACCGAGCGTGCTGCGCGCCAGCTCAACTGCGGTCGAGCTGACGGAGACGGCGTACCGTCCGATGTGCGTCTCGTTCCGCGCCCGCCGCCCGACGCGAATGGCGGTATGAAAGAGCTGCGAGAGGACGGCGTTGTGCGTGGCGGCCGCTGTCGCCGCGGCGAAAGCCACGCGCACCTGGCCGAGGATCTCCGATTCGCCCAGCACCATAGAGTCGATCCCGGCGGCGACGCGAAAGAGATGGCGGGCGGCTTCGCGGCCGCTGTGGTGATAGAAGGCGCCCGCCGGGGTGTCAGCGCCACCCTTCAGCTCGCGCAGCAGCTCGACAACGGGCTCCATCGCGACGGCGTGCGGCCCGGCCAGGTAGACCTCGGTGCGATTGCACGTGGAGAGCACCGCGACGCCGCCGAACGCCTCGCCGAGGCGCGCGAGGCCTGCCGGCAACTCTTCCGGCCCGAACGCGAAGCGCTCGCGCACGGCGACCGCCGCGGTCTTGTGGCTGATGCCGACGAGCGTGATGTGCATGCCAGTTCTATCCGCGGGACAGGCTTTAGCCTGTCGAACCGGCGGGCGCCTCTCCTACGAGCTCCGGCACCAGCTCCTCGGCGCCGAGGCCACGAAGCAGCCGCGCCTTCGCCTGCCGGTACTTGCGCTGGGCGAGCAGCACCCGTAGCTCTTCGTCGATCGCGTCCTGCCAGACGTCGGCGGGCGGCAGCTTGCCCCGCGCCTTCAGCTCGCCGCGCACCTCGCCCAGCAGGTCGGCCAGCGCCGGCATCTCCTCGGTCAGATACGCCTCCAGCTCCTCGCGCAATCTGCGCGCGAGGGCGGGGCTCTTCCCGCCCGTGGACGCCGCGACGGTGATGGCGCCGCGGCGGATGACGGCGGGCAGGATGAAATCGCAGTTGACGGGGTCGTCGGCGGCGTTTACCCAGATGCGGGCGCGCTTGCCCTCGGCGGCGACCTGCGCGTTGACCGCGCCGTCGTCCGTCGCCACCATGCAGACCTCGTAGCCCTCGAGATCGCCCTCTTGGTACTCACGCTGGACGTACTCGATGCGGCCTTCGTCGAGCAGGCGCTGGAGGCCGGGCGTGAGGGTGGGTGAGAGCACCGTGATGTGTCCGCCTGCGGCCATCAAGCCCATGACTTTGTGCTCCGCCTCGCGGCCACCGCCGATTACCAGGATACGGCGGTCCTGCAGCTCGACGAAGATGGGGTAGTAGGCCATTAGCCGCGTTCCTTCAACCACCGGCGCGTCGCTTCGCGCTCCAGGGCCGCGTCGCGCTCGCCGTCCGGCAGGTCGACCTCGGGCAGCTCCTGATCCGGATCCCGGTGCGAGACTCGGGAGACCCGGCGGAAGAAGATCTCGACCTCACGCAGGCGGGCCTCCATAGTGCTGGGGCCCAGGCCGAACCAGTGCATTGCTATCCTCCCTGTTCCTGATACGCCTCGGTCAGGCCGACGAGGACGTGGTCGGCGAGCGAGGTGACTTGCTGGCACGCGCCGATGGCGTCGGCGGATGAGAGTCCGTGACGCTGGCTGGCGTCCTTCGCCGCGTCATCCAGATTGCGCCGGAAGAAGATGAACGCCTCGACCGCCTGAGTCAGCGGTAGCTCGGACGCCGCTAGCTCCTGCCCGTATTCGCGGCCGAGCGCTCGCGCGTCCTCAAGCAAGCTCGCGCGGCGGCTCTTGCGCCGCAGGTACTCGGCAGCCAGGGCAGCCAGCCGGCGCCCCAGCGGTCGCAGCCGCTCCTTGCTGTCTTCGCCAACCGTGGCGTACCACGACGACTCCTGAGCCGAGCGACGGTGGAGCTGGCGGCGGATGCGCGTGATCGCCAGCTCCCCCAGCTCGCGGTAGCTCTTGATCGAGGCGCGGCCCGCAAGCAGCTCCTGCAGCTCCGGCTCCGCGAATCGACGGTGACCGCCCGGCGTGCGAAACACCCGCACGTACCCGCTGTCCGCCCAGCGCCGCAGCGTCGACTCGTCGACCCCCAGCACGCGACAGGCCTGGCCCAACGTGAGCCAGCCATTGCGGCGCGCCGGCGCTTCAGTAGTCTTTCGGGCCGCTTCAGAGGTCTTTCGTGCCATAAAATCTGCCTAAATCTAGGCAATACGTGGTCGTCTGGCGCCCACACCTAGATTCTAGGACAGGGCGTCGGTTCTGTCAACGAACGAGCCCGCCCGCCAAGGAGCACCAGGCTGGTCGTGCGTGAAGCGCCGATGCCTCTCGGATGACCGGGACTCAGCATGCCATCGCGGAAGCGCCTCGGACGCAGTTGCGCCAGGAACAGAATGGACGGCCCCCTTCGTGTCATTCTGAGCGAAGCGAAGAATCGTTCAGATCGTGATACCACCCCTCGGCTAGATCCTGCCACAGCGGGTTGTCCTCCTCGATGAGCGCGATCTTCTTCCCGCGAACTTTGATCTGCTTCTCTCGTTGAATCGCTTCGATCACGTCGCTGTAGTCCTCCATGTAGACGAGCCGTGTCATGTTGTACCGCTTCGTGAAGCTGTCCTGGAGCTTTGCCTTGTGCTCGAAGACTCGCCGCTCGATGTCGTTCGTCACGCCCGTGTAGATCATCTTCGCCTCATTAGCCATGATGTAGACATAGTAGTGTCGGGTACGCGGCATCCTGCTCCTCCGCAAAGCCCCGACAACCTTCAGAGCACCGAAAGATGCTTCGCTGCGCTCAGCATGACAAAGGGGGGCCACGGCGGACCCACCCGCCATCCGTTCATCCGTTAACAATCCGCTGATCTACTCCAGCCCCACTAGTGACGCCAGGCCCCGCACCAGCTCCTTCCGCTGCATCACCTCTCGCGTTGCGAGGAGGACGCCCGGGACGAACGAGTCGCGGCCGGTGGTGTCGTGGCGGATGGTGAGCGTCTGGCCCAGCCCGCCGAAGACCACCTCCTGGTGCGCGACGAGGCCGGGCAGGCGCACGCTGTGGATCGTGACGCCGTCGACGTGCGCGGCGCGGCTGTTCGCCAGCGTTTGCCTGTCCGGCTCGTTCCGATCGAACGGCTTGCCGCGCGCTGTGAGCATCTCCCGCGCGGTGGTGAGCGCCGTGCCCGATGGCGCGTCGACTTTCTTGTCGTGGTGCAGCTCGATGATCTCGGCCGCGTCGAAAAAGCGCGCGGCGGCCTTCGCCATGTGGATCATCAGCACAGCGCCGATCGCGAAGTTCGCGGCGACGACCGCGCCCACGCCGCGCTCCTGGCAGCGCGCCGCCAGCTCGTCGAGCCAGCTCTCCGGCATCCCGGTCGTGCCGATGACGAGGCGCGCGCCTCGTTTCAGGGCCGCGTCGGCCACCAGCGGCGTCCACTCGGCATTACTGAAGTCGATGATCACGTCCGGCTTCGTCGCGTCGAGCAGCGCGGAGATGTCCGCGCTCATCGGCACCGACCCCGCTCCGCCGGGGAGGGCGACGCCGTCCTCGGACGAGAACTTCTCGAGCACGCCGACCGGCTCCATGTCCTGCTCGCGCGCGACGGCGGCGAGGACCTCGCGTCCCATGTTCCCGCTGCCGCTGACGAGGACTCGGATAGTCATGACACGTTCAGCGTACACGCTCGCCCGCCGGAGATGAAGACGCCCTCTCGAAAGAGGGCGTCTCTATGCCATACTAGGGTTCGCGTTAGCTGCTGCGGATCGGCCCCGGGCCCAGGCCCGGTCGACGGCCTCCTCCCGGCGCGCCACCCGGCCCGCCTCGGCCACCACCACCGCCGCGATAGCCACCGCCGCCGCCACCTGGTCGACCGTAACCGCCGCCTCCGCTACCACCACGGCCGCCGCCGCCGCCGCCGCCGCTTCGCGGCGGTCCGCGCCGGGCTCCGCCTCCACCACCGCCGCCACCGCCGCCGCCGTAGCCGCCGCCACCGCCACCACCGCCGCGGCCGTTGCCGCGCCGCGGCCCTTCGCCGCCGCCGAAGCGCGGGCGGTCGGGCGGGCGGTCCTGCGGCTGCTGCTCGCGCGGTTCACGCGGCGCGCCGACCGCCGCTTCTCCCTCGCCCTCTCCATCGGCGAGGACAGCACGCCGGGAGAGGTTGATGCGGCCCATGTTATCGATCTCGATCACCTTGACCATGATCTCGTCGCCGAGGGCGACTACGTCCTCGACGCTCGGCACGTGGTAGTCGGCCAGCTCGCCGATGCGCACCAGCCCTTCCTTGCCACCGGGGATCTCGACGAAGGCACCGAAGTCGACGATACGGGTCACTCTGCCCGTGTAGATCTCGCCGATCTCGATCTCCTTCGTCAGCCCCTGGATGATATCGATCGCCTTCTGAGCGCCCTCGCCGCTGGTTGAGCCGACGAAGACCGAGCCGTCGTCCTGGACGTCGATGCTGCACCCGGTCTCTTCGATGATCGAGCGAATGACGCGGCCGCCCGGGCCGATCACCGCGCCGATCTTGTCGACGGGGATCTGGATGCGCTGCATGCGCGGCGCCCAGCGCGAAAGCTCCTCGCGAGGGGCCGAGATGGTCTCGTCGATCTTGCCCAGGATGAACAGGCGGGCGTCCTTGGCTTGCGCGAGCGCCTTCTCCATCACCTCCAGGGTGATGCCCTTCACCTTAATGTCCATCTGGAGGGCGGTGATGCCCTCCTCCGTGCCCGCCACCTTGAAGTCCATGTCGCCCAGCGCGTCCTCGAGTCCGGCGATGTCGGTGAGGACTGCGTACTTCCCGCCCTCGCCCATCACCAGTCCCATAGCGATACCGGCCACCGGCGCCTTGATCGGCACGCCGGCGTCCATCAGCGACAGCGTGCTGCCGCAGACGCTCGCCATGGAGGTGCTGCCGTTGCTCGAGAGCACTTCGGAGACGAGGCGCAGCGTGTACGGGAACTCTTCTTCCGTCGGGAGGACCGGCTCCATGGCCCGCTCTGCGAGGGCGCCGTGGCCTATGTCGCGGCGGCTCGGGCCGCGCATCGGGCGCGCCTCGCCGACGGAGAACGGCGGGAAGTTGTAGTGATGCATGAAGCGCTTGCGCTCTTCGGGCGAGAGCGTGTCCAGCTTCTGCTGCTCGCCGACAGAGCCGAGGGTAGCGATGCTGAGCACCTGGGTCTGGCCACGCGTGAAGAGGCCGGAGCCGTGGGTGCGCGGCAGGACGCCGACGCTGCACGAGATCTGTCGGATGTCGTTGAGGTCTCGTCCGTCGGGCCGGAGGCCGCGCTCCAGGATGGCGTTGCGTACGGTCTCCTTCACGACTTCGTCCAGCGCCGCACCGATCTCCTCTTCAGCGTGCACTTCGCCGAAGCGCTCCAGCAACTCTCGTCGCCGCTCTTCCAGACCGGACTGCCGCTCTCCCTTGACCGACGCCAGCAGCTCTTCGAGGTGGCCTTCCAGCGCCGCCTTCACTTCGTCCTTCACCTGGGGCCGCAGCTTCTTCGCCTCGAACTCGCCCTTCGGCTGGCCCACCTTGGCGACCAGCTCGTCCTGGAGAGCGATGATCTCCTGGTTCATCCGCTGGCCGAATTCGATCGCTTCTAACATCAGGCTCTCAGGCACCTGGCTGGCGCCCGCCTCGACCATCATGATCGCGTCCCGCGTGCCGGCGACGACGAGATCAAGGTCGCTGTCTTCGAGCTGAGGGTACGTCGGGTTGACGACGAACTGATTGTCGATGTAGCCGACGCGCACCGAGCTGACGGGCCCGGCAAAGGGCACCTTCGACATCGAGAGCGCGGCGGAGGCCCCGACGGTGCCCAGCACGTCCGGGTCATTCTCCTGGTCCGCCGAGAGGATCGTGATCACCACCTGCACGTCGTTCCGGAAGCCCTTCGGAAAGAGCGGCCGGATTGGGCGGTCGGTGAGGCGGCAGGCGAGGATCGCGTCCGTGCCCGGCCGCCCCTCGCGGCGGAAGAAGCTGCCGGGGATCTTGCCGACGGCGTAGAGGCGCTCTTCAAAGTCCACGGTGAGCGGGAAGAAGTCAATCCCTTCGCGCGGCCGCTCGCTCACACAGGCGGTGGCGAGCAGCACCGTGTCTCCGTAGCGCACCACCACGGCGCCGTTGGCGAGGCCGGCGAGGTCGCCCACCTCCAGGATAAGGTCTCGTTCTCCGATGGTACGTGTAAATGTCTCCGCCATAAGGCGTCAGTTTAACCTCCTATAGTGTAGATCCGGGACAGCCCCTGTCAGGCAGGCGTCTCGTTTGTGGGGCTGAGCGGTTCGCTTGACGATCGTCGCTTCTCGTTGGGGATGCGGTGGGTCCCCGCTTTGGCAGGGGCCGGCTCTGTGGTAGGCGATATTCTTGTCCCTTCTCCTCTCCCGCGTATGAAGAGGCCTCCGCCGGGTGGTTACTTGCGGAGGCCGAGCTTGCTGAGGACGGCGCGGTAGCGGTCGATGTCTGTGCGGTTCAGGTAGGCGAGCTGTCGCCTGCGCTGACCGACGAGCATCAAGAGTCCTCGCTCCGAGTGGTGGTCGTGCTTATGCTCCCGGAGGTGCTGCGTCAGAGTGGTGATCCGTTCAGTGAGGAGGGCGATCTGCACCTCAGGGGAGCCGCTGTCGCCCTCGCCTCGGGCGTGCTCCTGAATGATCTCGGTCTTGCGCTCCTTGGTTAGCATGAACCTTTCGTCGCCGACGAGCCTGTGGTATCCTCGTCCGGCTTGGCGTCAGTCTAGCACGCGACCGATTATCGGCGCAACTGGTGCGCGCCGAGCAGCAAGGAGCGCTATCTTCGGTGGGCCGCGTCGGCATCGTTACCGACAGCACCGCCTGTATCCCTCCCGACATCGTCTCGGAACTGGGGATCGAGGTGATCCCCCTCTATCTCGCGTTCGGCGAACAGGTGTACCAGGACGGCATGGCCGTCTCCGCCGCTGAGTTCTACGAGACCCTTCGCACGGCCAAGCAGCCACCAACGACTTCAGCCCCGGCGCCCGGCGTCTACGCCGAAGCTATTCTGCGCGCCGCTGAAGGGGCGGATGCCGTGGTCTGCGCCACCGTTTCCCGGCAATTCAGCGCGATGTACGAATCGGCGACGCAGGGGGCGGCGCTGGTGAAGGAGCAGGCGCCCAACCTGGACGTGCGCGTCCTCGACTCCGGCGCAGCGGCCATGGCGCAGGGCTTCGTCGTGATCGAGGCGGCCCGCGCCGCCCAAGCGGGCGCTTCGATCGACCAGGTACTCGCGCGAGCCGAGGCGTTGATGCCCGGTGTCCAGCTCGTCGTTATCCTGGATACGCTCACCTACCTTGCCCGCAGCGGCCGCGTGCCGCGACTCGTCGTCTGGGCCTCGTCGCCCCTGCAACTCAAGGTCGTCGTCGAGTTCCAGCAGGCGAAGTACCGCCCGGTCGCCATCGTCAGGACGAAGCCGCGGGCGCTCGAGCGGCTGCTACATGCCCTCCGGGAGCGGACCGGAGGCCGGCCCCTCCACGTCTGCGTCCACCACACCAACGTCCCGCAGGAAGCCGGGGCGCTGGCCGAGCAGGTGCGCTCCACGCTCCAGCCGGAGGAGCTCTTCGTGCGAGAGTTCACACAGGTGATGGGCACCCACACGGGGCCCGGCCTGCTGGGATTTGCCTTTTATACAGATCCGTAACATCCGGTAGGCCGGATGGCCCTACGCCCCCGGCGCTGTTATGTCCTATACTGGTGATCGCATGGCCAGAGCCGCCGCATCAGCAGTTCTCGAGGACGTGGAGCGCATCCTCGCCAAGGTTGCGCCGGCGGCGCCACGCAGCCCGTCCGCGTCAGGCGGAGCGCTTGTGGTGCTGGTCGGGTTGCCGGGCAGTGGCAAGAGCACCGTCGCTGAAGAGTTGCGCGCCCGCACCGGATGCGTGGTGCTCGAAAGCGACGCGCTGCGCCGCCTCCTGATCGAGAGGCCCGCGTACTCGTCCACCGAGAGCCGCCGGCTGTTCGAGGCGATCCACGAAGCGGTCGCTTCGCTTCTCGCCGGGGGCGTGTCCGTCGTGCTCGACGCGACGAACGTCGCGGAATCGGAGCGCGCGCCGCTGTATGACCTCGCCGGCCGGACCGGTGCCAAGCTGGTACTCGTACGCGTCGCAGCGCCTGAGCGCGTGATCCGGCACAGGCTGGCGGCGCGGACGAAGAACGGCGGTGGCGCATCCGCCGCGGACGAGATCGTGTACGAGCGCATGCGCTCGCGGGTGGAGGAGATTCAGCGGCCGTATCACCTGGTCGATACCTCCAAGGAGGTCGGGCCGGTGCTGGACGCAATCGCGAAGGAGATGATGGGAACGTGAGCAGCAGGGCGAATCGAAGAGCAACACGCGGCAGCGCGCGCAGCCGGCGCACGCCGGTGCGGCCGTCATCGACCGGGCCCAACATCCCGTGGATACCGATCGCTGTCGTCCTCGGCGTCCTCGGCGTCGTGGGCGTGATTGGCTACCTGGTCTGGCAGTCCGGCCAGGCTGAATCTGATCGAAACGCGGCCGCCAGGGCCGCCGAGGCGGACTCGAGCGCCGACATCCCCGGCCAGTGGGTCGACCTGGCGACGATCTACGGCGCCCCGTACGGCGACACCGCCGAACACGACAGCGCGTCACACGACTACGTGAACGACTGCGGGACGAGAACTGACGCCACCGCGACCGGCGACACGACTCCCGACGCCGCAACGCCTGATGCCACGAACACAGGCGCCACGACGCAGGCCACACCCGAAGAGGATCAGGTCTGCAACACGAACCCTCCTGTCGGCGGGCCGCACTGGAACGGGGCCTGCGGCAAGAGCCCGGACGACGCCACGTTCTGCGGCCCGGCGCCCTGGGGCATCCTCAGCGAGCCCTGGGACCCGGAGACTCTGGTGCACAACATGGAGCACGGCGGCGTCGTCATCTGGTACAACACGACCGACCGGGAGATCATCGATGAGATCGAGGAGTACCTCAGGCCCCCGCTGAACCGGGGCGAGCTGCTGGTAATGGCCCCCTATCCCGACATGGAGGACGAGACCATCGCCGTCACGTCCTGGTCACGCATCGAGAAGTTCCCGGTGAGCGAGTACGACCTCGACCGCGTCAAGACCTTCATCGACAGGAACGTGCGCCGCTTCAACCCCGAGTCTTTGTAGACCGCGCGTTTCGTGCAGCAGGGGCCGGTTCACCGCCCGCTTCCACGCGCCGGACCGCCCGCCGCAGGCCCGGATAGGCCCAGCGCTGCAGCGCCAGGGCGATCAGGAGGCCCATCAGCGCCACCACCAGCCCGCCCATCGCGTCCAGGATGTAGTGGTTCGCCGTGAAGAGGATGGAGGTGAACTGCCCGATGGGCAGGGACACCGCCAGCGCCCTTAGCCAGACGTTCCTCGTCGTCCAGAAGAGCACGCCCCCGACCAGCACCGCCCAGCCGTAGTGAAGGCTGGGCATCGCCGCATACGGGTTCACGAACGGCTGGAGCGACTGCGCCTGGTAGCTGATGTGGGTGTACTGGTCCAGCGTATCGACGAAGGCGTATTCCGGGGGCAGCAGGCGCGGCGGCGTCACCGGATACAGGTGGTAGACCACCAGCGCGATGGCGCCCGACGCGAGCAGCGCATCGCGGGCGATGGTGTACTCGTGCCGGTGGCCGAAGAAGTACATCCAGAGCGCCAGCACCACGATCAGCGGGAAGTCCATCCAGAAGTAGACCGCGTTGAAGAACTGGATCAGCGCCCCGTAGCCGATCACCGCCTCGTTGAGCTGCGGCTCCCAGAAGAAACCCAGCGCCTTCTCGACCCGGATCACGTCGAGCGCGTTGCGCAGCGCCTCATCGTCGCGGTCGACCACGCTGCCCCGGACCAGGAAGTAGAGCAAGAACGCGACCGCCACGATCCCGATCTCGAAGACATCGCGGTAGACACGGCGCCGGCTGACCGCATCGATGATCCGGCGCGAGCGCACTCCCAGCTCTAGGGCCACGCCTCAGTATAGTCACGCCCCACGGCGGGCCTACAAACGCGAACGTCTGTAGGTAGGCCTCCCTCCCGCAAGGTCACGTCCGGGCACTGCACAGCGGATGCTCCCCTCCACACTGCCCTCGCCTCGTTGCGCGCCTCCAGACAGCCGCCGTATCATGGCCGTACCGCCCATGGACACGCGAAGGCAGCGCATCAGCAGCGGAGCGCCCTGGGAGCCGGTCGTCGGCTACTCCCGGGCCGTCCGCGTCGGCTCGCACGTCTACGTCGCGGGCACAACGGCGACGGACGCGGGCGACGCCCATGGCCAGGCCGTCCAGGTCTTGCGCAAGATCGAGGCAGCGCTGGCGGAAGCTGGCGCATCCATGCGAGACGTTGTGCGCACGCGCATCTATGTCACCGACATCAGCCAGTGGGAGGAGGTCGGCCGGGCGCATGCGGAGTTCTTCGCCGACGTGCGGCCCGCCTGCACGCTCGTCGCCGTCGCCCGCCTCGTCGAGCCGGAGATGCTGGTCGAGATCGAAGTCGACGCCGTTATCGGCGACGGAAGCTGAGAGGAGTCCCATGGAGGTCCGAGTCGAACCTGGAGACATCGCGCAACACAAGGCGGACGCCATCGTCGTCAACCTGTTCGAGGGCATCACGCAGCCGGGCGGCGCCACGGGCGCCGTCGACCGGGCGCTGGACGGCGCAATCTCCCGCCTCATCGCCGACGGCGACTGTCGCGGCAAGGACGGCGAGCTGACGCTGATCCACACGCTAGGCAAGAGCCCGGCGCCGCGCGTCGTCGTGGCAGGCCTGGGCAAGAGCGAGAAGTTCACCCTGGACAAGGTGCGCGACATCTCGGCGAGCACCGCCCGCTTCCTGCGACGCCATCGCTGCGGGACCGCGGCGACGATCACCCACGGCGCGGGCATTGCCGGGCTCGATCCCGAGGCATGCGCCCAGGCGGTCGCCGAGGGCGCCGTGCTCGGCCTCTACACCTTCCGCCGCCACAAGAAGCCGCCCGAGGACGAGAAGGAGCTGCGCGAGCTGGCGATCGTGGAGTTCGATGAATCGCGTATCGACACGCTGCGACGCGGCGTCGCCCGCGGACTGGTGCTGGCCGGGGCGGCGAACTTCGCCCGCGACCTGGCGAACGAGCCGAGCAACGTCCTTACGCCGACGGAGATGGCCGAGCGCGCTCGCGCCCTGGCCGAAGAAACGGGCCTGGAGTGCGAGGTCCACGACCGCGCCTGGATGGAGCAGCAGGGGATGGGCTCGCTCCTCGGCGTGGCGAAGGGGAGCGAGCAGCCACCCCGCTTCATCGTCCTGCGCTATCGAGGCGGCGGCAGCACGCACCTGGCGCTTGTGGGCAAAGGCATCACCTTCGACACCGGCGGCATCTCGATCAAGCCTGCCGCGGGCATGGAGGAGATGAAGGGCGATATGTCGGGCGGCGCATCGGTGATCGCGGCGATGGGCGCCATTGCTCGCCTCAAGCCGGCGATCGACGTGACGGGATTCGTTCCCGCCACCGAGAACATGCCCGGCGGCAACGCGATCAAGCCCGGCGACGTCCTCCGGGCCATGAACGGCAAGACCATCGAGGTAATCAACACGGACGCCGAGGGCCGCCTGATTCTGGCCGACGGCCTCTCCTACGCCCGTGAGTCCTCCCCGGACGCCATCGTCGACGTCGCCACCCTCACCGGCGCGATCTCCGTTGCGCTGGGTAACGTGGCAATGGGCGCGATGACGAATAACGACGCGCTCTACGCCCGCGTCCAGCGCGCGGCGGCGTCGGCCGGCGAGAAGGTCTGGCAGCTCCCGATGTACGACGAGTACAAGGAGCAGATCAAGAGCGACGTCGCCGACATGAAGAACACCGGCGGGCGCGGCGCGGGCTCGATCACCGCCGCCTTCTTCCTCAAGGAGTTCGTCGAGGACACGCCCTGGGTGCACCTGGACATGGCCGGCGTGGACAACTACGAGAAGGAGAAGGGTGTCCTTGTGAAGGGGGCCAGCGGCATCCCCGTCCGCACCCTCGTCCACCTCGCCCTCGACCTGGCTAACGAGGGGCTCTGAGCCAGAACGATACTTAACTTGCCAATTCCGGTGATAACCGATGCTTTATGACTGCAAAGTATCGCTCACGTGGCCCCAACGCTACCTCACTTGCGTTCGTCGCCTCGATTAGATACTTTGGTGTCGTAAAGTATCGTTCTCAGACAGCAGCGATACTTTTGTATCGTGAGGTCTCATTCATGGTCGCCGCCCTTCGCAGCAGCCCCACCGGTCATTGGGAGCGATCTTCTCAGGGTTACGAGACCTTCATTCCCGCCCCATTGCCTCGACGGTTGGAGCTGAACGCTGAGCTGGTCGTCCTGCTTGATCGCGCCTCCCGCGCCGTCTCGCTGCTGGCTGGCATCGGCGAGACGCTTCCCGACCCGTACCTGCTGATCCGCCCGTTCATGCGCCGGGAGGCTGTCCTCTCATCTCGCATCGAGGGCACCCAGGCGTCACTGTCCGACTTGCTCATGTACGAGGCCTCGGAGGAGCGCCGCGACCCGGCCGACGCAAGGGAGGTGGCCAACTACGTTCGAGCGCTAGAGCACGGACTCGCTCGCCTCAAGGAGCTGCCACTGAGCGTCCGCCTCATGAACGAGATGCACGCGCACCTGCTCGCGGGCGTACGAGGCGAGGACAAGATGCCCGGCCAGCTCCGCACGCGTCAAGTGTGGATCGGCGAGAGCGGCACCAGACTGGAAGAAGCGCGCTTCGTACCGCCGCCGGCAAGCGCCCTGCCCGACCTGCTCTCGGATCTGGAGCGCTTCCTGAACGAGAACGTCCAGATGCCACCCCTGGTGCAGGCAGCAATGATGCACTATCAGTTCGAGTCGATCCACCCGTACACGGACGGGAATGGCCGGATCGGCAGGCTGCTCATCGTCCTGTTCCTCTGTGCGAAGGATGTCCTGCCAACACCGCTCCTCTATCTAAGCGCCTACTTCGAGCGCCTACGAGATGACTACTATGATGGGCTTCTCAAGGTGAGCGAGACAGGCGAGTGGGACGCCTGGCTTCGCTTCTTCCTTAGGGGCGTGGAGCTGCAGGCTCGGGACGCGGCCGCGCGCTCGCGCCGGATGCGCCGGCTTCAGGACGACTATCGTGCGCGGCTTCAGGGCGTCCGGTCGGGCAACGCTGGGCGGCTGCTGGACGACGTGTTCGTGTCGCCGTTCACGACAGCTCCGCGTGCCGTCCGGGTGCTCGGCATCACCCTGGCAGCGGCCCGCAAGCTGCTGGAGAAGTTCGTCGCGCTCGGCATCCTTGATGAGGATCGGTCTACCAGGCCCCGCTTCTATGTTGCCCGCGAGCTGCTGCTGGAGATCGAGCGGCCGATGCTTGACGAGCATGGCGAGCAACTCCCGCTGCTCTCATGAACACCCTCCGCCGCAGGCAGCTCCCCTACGACCGCGACGCCGCCCGCTTGCACCTGCTGCGCGCCGAGCCGGTGATGCGCGGCATCGTGAGGCGCGTCGGGCCGCTTGAGATCGAGCTGCGCGGGGCGGCGTACCAGTCGCTGATGCGGGCGCTGCTCTACCAGCAGCTCGCCGGCGCTGCCGCGTCGGCCATCGAGCGGCGGTTCCTGGCGTTCTACGGCGGCCGCCAGCCCAAACCGGACGAGCTGCTTGCCACGCCCCAGGAGAAGCTGCGCGAGGCCGGCGTCTCACGCCAGAAGGCGGGCTACCTCCACAGCCTGGCCGAACACGCCGCCTCGGGCGAGCTGAAGGACGCGCACCTACGCCGTCTCGACGACGAAGCGCTGATCGAGACGGTAACGCGCGTGAAAGGCCTGGGGCGCTGGTCGGCGGACATGCTGCTCATGTTCTGCCTGGGCCGGCCCGACGTGCTGCCCGTGGGCGACCTGGGCATCCAACGCGGCATGGAGCGCGCCTACGGCCTTGATGCGCTGCCGGACGCCGCGACAATGGAGCGCATCGCCGAGCCGTGGCGCCCGTACCGCAGCGCCGCCTCCTGGTACCTCTGGCGCCACGGCGACATCGTCACGCTGTAGCACGGACTACTCGCAACGCTCCCGGTCGGTCTTATCCGCCGACCAGGTGCGCAGCTCCGGCACGATGTCCGTGCCGGTGGTGCCCCAGGTGCCCGCGATCGTCTCGCCGTCCAGCATGCCGCTGTAGATGCCCACCAGCTCGGAGCCCGCGATCGTGAACCGGCCGCGTTCGTCCATCATGCCCGCGACGATCCCCACCAGGTCGCTGTCCAGATAGACCTCGCCGCCCAGGCTCAGGCCGAAGGCGTCGTCGGCCACCTCCGTGATCTCCAAACACAGATCGAACTGCGACGACAGCCGCGTCGACTCCACCGTGCCCTCCCACACGCCCCGGACCGCCTCGGCCGTCGGCGCCGTGGCTGAACGGTCGTCGCAAGCGGGCCCCAGCGCTGCCGCGAGCACAACCGCGGCGATCGCGACGAACAGCCATGTCACGCATCGCACGGGATCGTTCTAGCCACCAGCGTCGCGCCGGTCAAGCGCCCGCACGCGAGCGCCCTGTGGTACATTCGAGCACAGCCTGATGCCCGCACTGGAACCCTGGCGCAAGAACCTTTACGCCATCGCGATAGCGCAGTTCATTGCGCTGGGTGGCGGCAACCTGGTCTTCCCCTTCATGCCCTTCTACGTCGAAGACCTGGGCGTCAGCGATCCGAACAAGATCGCGCTCTGGTCCGGCCTGCTGGGCACGGCGACGGGCTCGATGCTCTTCGTCTTCTCGCCGATCTGGGGTAGCCTGGCCGACCGTTTCGGGCGGAAGCCGCTGCTGATGCGCGCCTACCTGGGCGCGACGGTGACGATGACGCTCCAGGGCCTCGTCCAGAACGTCTGGCAACTCCTCTTCCTGCGAGCGCTCCAGGGGATCTTCGTCGGCACGATCCCTGCGGCTACGGCGCTAGTGGCGTCTGGCACACCACGCGAGCGGGTGGCCTACGCGCTCGGCCTCGTCCAGATGGCCGTCTTCACGTCGCAGTTCGTCGGCCCGCTCATCGGCGGAACGCTGGCGTCGTCGATCGGCTTCCGGCCCACGTTCCTGGCGACGGGCCCGCTCTACCTGCTCTCGTTCTTCCTGGTCATGGTCGTCGTTGAGGAGCACTTCGAGCGCCCGACAGAGGAGGAGCGCGGCAGCTTCGTCGGTAACCTGCGCGCGATCGCGGCGGTCCGGCCGCTCCTGCTCATGATCGGCGTCGTCTTCTTCCTCAACGCGGGCCCGTCCTTCGCGCGGCCGATCATCCCGATTCAGATTGAGGCGTTCGATCCCGGCCTCAGCGCGGAGGCGCTCGCCGGCATCGCCTTCGCCGCTCTCTCGATCACGAGCGCGGGCGCCGCCTTCATGTCCAGCCGCATCTCGGGCCTCGTCGGGCCGCGCAACGCGCTCGCCCTGGCGACGGCGGGTGCGGGCGTCGCCTATCTGGGCGTCGCGCTCGCCAACGGCGTCGGCAGCTTCATCCTGCTCATCGCGATCGTGGGCGTGTTCAGCGGTGGCATGGTGCCGACGGCAAACGCCCTCATCGACCGCTGGACGCCGCCGGGGCGGCTGGCATCGGCGTTCGGCCTGGCAGGCAGCGCCATGGCGCTCGCCTTCGCCATCGCGCCCTTGAGCGGCGGCTTCACGGCCTCGCAGCTCGGCGTGCACGCCGCCTTCGCCGTCATCGGCTGCGTCATGCTCGGCGTAGCGGTCGGAGTTTTGGCGTTAGTACGAGAGCCTGGCGAGCGTGAGGCTGCGGAGCCCGCGCAGGCCGCGGGCTAGCCCGCCCGCGCCTTCAGCAGCGCCGCCACCCGGTTCAGGACGCGCCAGGCGACATCGTCCTTGGAGAGCAGCGGCAGCGTCTCCGCAGCGCCGGACGCGTCGATGATTGTGACGCGGTTCGTGTCGACGGCGAAGCCCGACTCCGGGTCGGTCACGTCGTTCGCGACGACCAGGTCCAGGTTCTTGCGGTGGAGCATCTCACGCGCGTTTTCCACCACGTTCTGGCTTTCGGCCTTGAACCCCACCCGGACGAAGTCCCCACGGACCTCGGACAGGATGTCGGGCGTGGGCACCATATCGAGCGTCAGACCGCCGCGGCCCGCCTTCTTGATCTTGTGTTCCTCCGCGGCGCCCGGCCCGAAGTCGGCGACGGCCGCGGCCATGATCAGCGCATCGGCGCCCTGGCACGCAGCCTTGACCGCGCCGCGCATCTCCCGGGCGCTTCGCGCCGGCGTGAGGCGCACCCCGTACGGGCAGAGCAGCGCGGTGGGAGCGGTGATCAGGGTGACGTCGGCGCCGCGATCGCGGGCGGCCGTCGCCAGCGCATAGCCCATCTTGCCTGACGAGTGGTTGCTCACGTAGCGCACCGGATCGATCGGCTCCTGCGTCCCGCCGGCGGTGACGACCACCCGTCGGCCGGCGAAGTCGCCGCCACGCCCGATCGCCTGGCGGACGGCGCCCAACAGCGTCTCGGTCTCGACGAGACGGCCGCGCCCCACGCGGCCACTCGCCAGACGGCCCTCGGCCGGACCGACGATAGTGTAGCCGCGCTCAGCGAGCGTCCGCAGGTTGACCTGCGTCGCGACTTGCTCGAACATCTGGTGGTCCATCGCCGGCGCGATGAGCACCGGCGCGGTGGTTGCGAGCACGGTCAGGCTCACCATGTCGTCCGCGAGTCCCTGGGCGAGCTTCGCGATGGTGGTCGCACTCGCCGGGGCGACGATGACCGCATCCGTTCGCCGCGCGATCTCCACATGTTCTTCCCACAGATCTGTGCCCGGGTCGTACATGTCGAGGAACACCGGACGGCCCGTGAGGCTGCGTAGCGTCAACGGCGTGACGAAGCGCGTCGCCGACTCCGTCATCAGTACGTCCACCTTCGCCCCGGCCTGGGTGAGCTTGCTCGCCAGCTCGGCCGCCTTGTAGGCAGCGATGCTGCCGGTGACGCCCAGGGCGATATGCCGGTCTCGCAGGACGTTACTCACGGTTCGCCTCGTAGATCAAACGCAGGCCGTGGAGCGTCAAATCAAGGTCCACGACATCGAAGAGCGAGGCCTCCCGGTCGAAGAGCTCCGCCCAGCCACCCGTGCCGATCACCTTGGCCGACCCGCCCAACTCATCCTTGAAACGGCCCACCATCCCCTCGATAAGGCCGATGTACCCGTAGAGCAGCCCCGACTGGATAGCAGCGATCGTATTCTTGCCGATGGCGCTGGGCGGGCGGCTCAGCTCGACCGGGTAGAGCTTGGCCGCCCGCTCGAACAGTGCCTCCGCAGCCACGTGGATCCCCGGCGCGATCGCGCCGCCCAGATAGTCGCCCTCCGCGTTCACCGCATCGAAGACGAGGCCGGTGCCCAGGTCAACGATCACGAATGGCGGCGGGCCGTAGCGGTTCATCGCAGCGACCACGTCGGCGATCCGGTCGGCGCCCACGTCCCGCGGACTGTCGTACAGCACCCGCACGCCGGTACGCGTTCCCGTCCCGACGACGAGCGGCTGCACGTCGAAGTGACGCCGGCAGAGCGCGTCGAAGACGGGCACCAGGTCAGGCACGCCGCTCGCGAGCGACGCGTCCGTGATCTGCTGCGCGTCGATCTTCGACGCGTCCAGCAGGCCAAGCAAGATCACCGCGTACTCGTCCGCGAGGCGCTCGTGGTTCGTCGCGACGCGCCACGTCGCGCGCAGCTCCTCGCCCTCGAACAGGCCGATGGTGATCGTGGTGTTCCCAACATCGATGGCGAGCAGCATGATGAGATCCGGCAGGCCCGGTGCTACCGGGCGCCGCTCATTATAGAAACGCGTCACGCGGCGTCGCAACGGGCGCTGGTGCTTAGGAAAGGGTCTGTGTGAATTTTTGTGGAACTCGCGGGGATAATCACCATAAGAGCCTTGACCTGATCGGCATGCACTGTGGTATGCTCACCATCGCCTGGGGCTTGTCCCTCTTCCACCGTCAACGGCCAACCGGCGCACAGCGCCGCGCGGTCGGCGCGGCCAGCAGCGGCAGGTCTACCCCTAAGGCAGAGCAATCATTTCACCTGGTCAAGGATACTCGCGTTCGCCAGGCGAGCGCCCGGGTGGCAGCGCATACCCTAACGCAGGGCAGCAAACGGAGGGAGGTCGTTTCCTTTGCCAAGCCGGACAGCGCACGAGCTGTGGGAAACAGCGCTCGGTCAGTTAGAGCTCCAGGTCACCCGGCCAAACTTCGAAACATGGCTGCGCAGCACCACAGGGCTTCGCTACGACAGCGACGCCCTCGTCGTCGGCGTCCCTTCGGACTTCGTCCTCGAGTGGCTACGCGGCCAGCTCGCCGGGCCGATCAACAAGACCGTCTCTCAGCTCGCCGGCGACCCGCTGTCCGTCAACTTCGAAGTGCTCGGCGCCCAGCGGCTGACGCCCCCCGCAAACAACGGCCGCAAGCCGGCCCCTCCCTCCAGTACCCTGCCCTTCCGGCCGAACGCTCGCTTCACCTTCGACACCTTCTCCGTCGTTGACAGCAACCGCCTCGCCTATCGCGCTGCTCAGCAGGTCGCCGCGGGCGACGCCGCCTACAATCCACTCATCATCTGCGGCTCGCCCGGCCTCGGTAAGACACACCTCCTGCACGCCATCGCCCAGCACGCCGCCGCCGCGCGCAAGGCCGTCGCGCTGATGACGGCGGACGACTTTGTCAACGACTTCACATCGACCGTGCGCGCAGGACAGCCTGCCACCTTCCGCGCCGGCTTCAACGGCTGCGACCTGTTCTTGCTGGACGATCTGCAGACCCTCTCCACAAAGCCTGGCTCTCGCCGCCAGTTTTTCCACCTCTTCGAGTCGCTGTCCTCCACAGGCTGCGCGTTTGCCCTCGCGTCCGACACCCCGCCCGCCAACCTGCCGCAGATCCCCACGCAACTCCTGTCTCGCCTCGAGGCCGGCCTCACCGTCGAGTTGCAGCCTCCGTCCCCGGCCGAACGGTTGCGGATCGTCAAGACCCTCGCTTCCGGCTACCCGACGCCGCCTTCCGCCGACGTCCTGCGCCTCATCGCTGATTCCGCCACAGGCGGACACGGCTCGGTGCGCCACCTCGTTGGTTCCCTCAACCGCATCATCGCCTATGGCGAACTCACAGGCTCCCCGGTCCCAGTGGAGGCCGCGCCCGGCGTTCTGGCGCCGCTCCGCCAGTTGCCTGGGGAGCTAACCCCCTCCACCGTGCTCGATGCGGTCTGCCGTCACTTCCACATCTCGTCCGAGCAGATCGCCGGACCATCCCGCGCCCACGACGTCGCCTACGCCCGCCACATCGCCATGTACCTCCTGCGCACCTACAACCAGCAGCCCCTCACCCGGATCGGCCAGCTCCTGGGCGGCCGCGACCACACGACCGTTCTTTACGGCTACGAGCGCGTCCAACGAGACCTCAGGAGCTTTCCCCGTACCCGCGCCGACCTGGAGCAGCTCGAATCCGCCCTCCGCGAACTCGCCACAGGCTGATCGCGCCGTCACACTCCCCACACTCCCCAGCCTTATAATGATCTATTACTCATGGCATCGGCAGCAGCACTGATCGGAATTCTAGGAGGAACGTTTGATCCTCCACATGTGGGACATCTGATTCTCGCTGAGGAAGCACGCGTGCAGCTTGGGCTGGGAACGGTGCTCTGGCTACCGGCGGGTGTGCCCTGGCGGAAGGCGGAGCGGAGCGTGTCGCCGGCCGCGGACCGGCTTGAGATGGTGGCGCGGGCGATCGCCGGGAACGAGGCGTTCGAGCTGTGCACGGTCGAGGCCGAGCGGACGGGACCATCCTATATGGTCGAGACGCTGGAGGCGCTGGGCGGACGCGGCGAGCCGTGCGTCATCATGGGCGCCGACGCGCTGTTGGACCTGCCGAACTGGAAGGAGCCGGAGCGGCTGATGGAGCTGGCGCGGCTGGCGGTCGCTCGGCGCGGCGAGGGTGATGAGGCGCTCGCGGAAGTGGAACGCGTGCTCCCCGGTGTGACGGAGCGGGTCGCCTGGGTACAGATGCCGCGGATCGAGATCAGCTCGACCACCCTCCGCCGCCGGATCGAGGAAGGCCGGAGTATCCGCTACCTCGTTCCGAATGCTGTGAGTGATTACATCGAACAGCGGGGCCTGTATCGCGGCGGCGCTTGACGGAACGGGGTGGTATCCTGGGTGGCGGCGATGGACCCGGAAGAGAACACGACTGCAGATGAAGTGGACGAGCGCCCGCAGAGGCGCCGTGAGTGGTCGGGCGGGCTCCGCTCCGTGGTCCTGCCGCTGGCGATTCTAGCGGCGATCGTGGGAGGACTCTGGTACTGGCAGAACGCGGGGGGCGCTCCGGCGATAGACGATGCGTATGGTACCGTCGAGTTGCCTGAAGCGAAGAACGCGACGGGGCGTCCGCCCGTCGCCGAAGTGGGTCGAGCAGGTCCGGATTTCCTCCTTGAGACCCCGGCGGGTGGCACGCTACGCCTGAGCGACCTCCAGGGCAGCCCGGTGCTGATCAACTTCTGGGCGAGCTGGTGCCCGCCCTGCAAGGATGAGATACCCGAGCTGGTGAAGGCCTACGACAAGTACCAAGGCGAAGGTCTGGTGATCGTCGGCGTGAACCTGCAGGAGCCGGACGGAGCCGTGCGCGACTTCGCCCAGGACTTCGGCATGAGGTTCCCCATCGGGATCGACCGTGACGGGGAAGTAGGCGACGCCTGGCGTCTCGGTGGCCCTTCCGACGGGATCCCGACGAGCTACTTTGTTGACGAGGCCGGCGTGATCCGCGACTTCTTCTACGGCCCGATGACCGACGACAAGCTGGCGGAGAAGCTGGCCGGAGTCCTGCCGGAGGGCGCGGGCTAGTGGCGCGGGCTGAAGCGCCTCAGCGCGCCGGTCTCCGATTCGGCTGGCGCGGCGTCGATCCGCTGCTGCCCATCTGGCGGCTGCTCACGTCGGTCCGCTTCGCGCTGGCGCTGCTCGGCTTCCTGGCTGTGGCCGGCCTCCTTTCGATCGTCCTGCCACAGGTTCCCGCGCCGATGCGTGGCAACGAGGCCGCCATCAGCGCCTGGCTCGAGGTGCAGAAGGGTACCTTTGGGCCCTTCACCGAGCCGTTCTACCGGCTGGGCCTGTTCAACGTCTTCTCTGCGCGCTGGTTCCTGGGCGGCCTGGCGGTGCTGGTCATCTCGGTCTGCGTGTGCACGGCCAACCGCTTCGCTCCGACGTGGCGCAACGTGACACGGCCCCAGGAACGCGTCCCCGATGGCTTCTTCGATAGAGCCGCGACGAACAGGGCGTCGCTGCCGGCTGTGGAGAACGGCGCTGACCGGCTGGAAGCGACGCTGAGAGCGCGCCGCTTCCGCGTGAAGCGTTTCGAGGAGGCAGGCGCAACCTATCTCTTCGCCGATCGCTTCGCCTGGGCGCAGCTCGCAACGTTCGTCAGCCACCTTGCGCTGATCATGTTCCTTGCGGGCGGGCTGATCTCGCGCGTCGGCGGCTACACCAACGCCCTGTTCGTCGCCGAAGGGACGACCAGCCCGATCTTCGCGGTGAGCCACCCGAGCCAGATGCAGGTGGAGGTAGTGGACGCCGTCGGGAAGTTCGACGCCGCTGGCACCCCGCTCGACTATCGCACCGAGCTCGTTATCTACCAGGGCGGCCGGGAGGTGGCCCGCGGCGTAACCACGGTGAACAGCCCGATGTCCTACGGCGGGTATCGCTTCCACCAGGCGGGCTACTTCGGCGAGGGCGCGGGTCTGCGTGTGCAGGACGCGAGTACGGGCAACACGGTCTACCACGAGGTGCTGGCGCTCGAACAGCTCGTGCCGGCGGCCGCGATCCAGGTCCGCGACTCCCAGGGCCGGCTCCTGCTCGACGACGTCATCGTCCCCACCGATTTCATCGACGACGCGAGCGGCACAGTAATCACGGTCCCCGGCGATGGGTCGCAGTTCTGGGTGGGCCTCCGACCGGACGCGGAGCAAGAGACGTGGCAGATGCTCGTGTACCCGCCAGACGACGTCAAGGCGAGCACGCTGGTGCCGGCGGGCGGGACCCGCAGCGTGGCCGGCCTCTCGTTCACCTTCCTCGAGCCGACCGGCCTGCCTTCTCTGTCAGCGCCGGGTCTCGCGGACGATCCGGATCAGTCGCTCGTGGTGATGTCGCAAACTCCGGAGGGGACACCTTACCTGACCGCGCTGGGCCCGGTAGACGGCCAGGCGCTGACGTTGTACCCTGAGCAGCCGGTGGAGATAGAAGGCAGGATCTACACGTTCGAAGGGCGCCGCGAGTTCGCGGGCGTTGAGGTGCGCCGTGACCCGGGCGTGAACTTCATCTGGGTCGCGGCTGGCCTCCTGCTCGCCGGGCTAATGGTGACCTTCTACGTCCCGCGCCTGCGCCTCTGGGCGCGCGTGCGCGGCGGCGAGACGTCCCTCGCGGGCCTGGCCGAGAAGAGCGGCGCCTTCCAGGGAGAGGCGCGCCAGCTCGCGGAGGCGCTGGGAACGCAGGTCGTAAGCGAGGAGGGGGAGGGCAAGGATGCTTGACGCGCTGGCGCTGCTGACCATCGAAATCGGCATCGACCCCGAGATCGGCGAGTTCGGTGGCCTGCTGCTCACCTGGCACGGCGTCTTCACCGCCCTCGGCATCGCGGGAGGCGTGCTGCTGGGCGTGTTCATCGGCCGGCGTCTGGGCTTCACCGAAGACGACGTCTACAGCATCGCCCTCGTCTCGATCCCCTGCGGCATCATCGGCGCGCGGGCTCTTTTCGTGATCGAGCGCTGGGGCGACATCGTGGACGATCCGGTGGACATCTTCCGGATCAACGAAGGCGGCATCGCGGTCTACGGAGCGATTATCGGCGGTGTGATAGGAGGGGTGATCTACTGCTGGATCCGCAAGCTGCCGGTGCGCCGGGCGATAGACGGCGCGGCGTGCGGCCTGCTGCTCGGGCTGGCCATCGGGCGGATCGGGGACCTGATCAACGGCGAGCACTTCGCCGAGCTGTCCGGCCTGCCCTGGGCCGTCCGCTACACCAACCTGAACAGCCCCAGCGTGCTCAGCCACCCGATCCCTTCCTGCTCGCCGGCTTCATCGGCGCCGGAGGCGCTGCACAACCTGTGCACGCAGCACCCGGCCGTCGCCTACGACATGCTGGGGAGCCTGGTGATCCTGGGCGTGGTGCTTCTCGTCTTGCGCTACGCCCGCCGCGAAGGCGTCGCCTTCTTCACGTTCCTGCTGCTCTACTCACTCCTGCGCCTGGGCGAGAGCGAGCTCCGCCTCGACAGCAGAGAGATCGTCTGGGGCCTCACGACGCCCCAGGTGACGGCCCTCTGCCTCATTCCGGTCGCCATCCTCGGGATCGTCGTCTGCTGGCGCATCGGCTCGCCTGAGCGAGAGGCGCCGGTGTCGCCTGCCAGGCCCGTGCCCGCGCCCGCAGGCGGCGGCCCGGCCGGCTAGGGCTCGCCCGCCTTCGACATACTGACGACAACGCGTCGGAGGCCCAGCAACGTGCGCCGGCAAGCGCCGCGGGGCAGTCCCCCACGAACGGCCGCTCCGCAGATCGTGATCGAGCCAGTTGACGAGTGATTCGCTGTGCGCGTGGGCGGAGAGGCGGTCCAGGTCTGCTGCGACGAGCTGGACGCCCACCACTGGGGAAAGCACGCGTTGGAGGCCGTGAAGCAGGGGGTGCATCCCGGCCCGGATCGGCCGGACCATGCGCCGGCTCTGCCTCCTTGCCTCTCGCTACAACCTACCAGCGGCTGCGCGTTAGTCCACGATGACGATGTTGCCCCGGTTGCCCACCATCGACTGCCAGGCGCGACCCTCGGCGACGCTGTAGAACCAGACATCGACCCAGGTCGACGCGAGCGCGCCCCGGTCGTTGCAAAGGAAGACGCGCCCGGTCGGGTCTCCCTCGATGCGGAAGCGCGTGCCGAATGGTAGGTTGCTGCTACAGGCGGCTGATCCCGCGGAGACAGGCATGCCGCTGGCGGTGTTGCCGCAAAAGCCGTCGCCTACGCAGGCGTAGAACGTGATGGTGGAGGCCAGGCGCGTGCCGGGCGCGATCAAGGTCCCGCGTGAGATCCGCATCCCGCCCACTGCTGCGGAGCGTATGGCCGTGGCGCGACGGCTAGCCTCGACGGCGCTGGCCCAGGTCTCGAACGAGCGGGCGCTGTAGAGGGCGTCGCTCATGTAGGGCAGGATGAGCCGGTAGCCGACGTCCTGCACGTAGGACGCGATGCTTGCCTGGCGAGCGCCTTCGACGAAGCGGGTGGCGGGGGCCGTATTGCCCGCCAGCGCGTCTGAGAAGCGCACCTGCTGGATGAACGGGGCGTTGCCGACGAAGGTAGCGGCGCCCAGGCTCTCGACTCGCGTTGCCGCGCTGCCGCTGACGCCTGCCGAGCTGCTCACGGTCCGGACGCGCAGCGCCGTGCCGCTGCCCTGGTACGAGGCGACTGCGGGCAGGATTGTGGCGAGCGCGAGCGCGAGTGTCGCGATGCCAAGACCCACCATTGCGTAGCGTGAGAGGAAGCCAAGGAGCCCACTCAGCCATTCAGGCTGCGTCCCCAGCGCCTGTGTCCGAGACCTGAACCGAGGCGGCTCGATGAGCTGCGGCAGCGTCTGCTCCCGCAGGTAGGTAAGCGCAGCAACCGCGGTGTTGGCTGTCGGGAAACCTGCGGTTCTTGGATAGCGTTGAACGTCACTGTAGAGCAAAGCCCCACCCCCTATGGATTCAAGCTTGTGCGACTAGCACACAAGGCCGGATTATCGGCGAGTGGAGAGCTATCGTCAAGGCTCTGATGGCTTGCGTTTGTGAGGACTTTCCCTAATTAACCGCCCCGGTCTCAGATAGGGAAACGCGCTGAGCCGGCCGGGCGGGGACTCGCGGGGCGCCGCAGGAGCCCGGATCGGCGAATAGTGTTTCGGAAAGGGTGAAGCTGTCCACTCGGATTCTGGAAGCTGAGTTCCGCTGTTGCCGCCGCGACAAGTGCCCCGCGGTAGCCCTCGCCAGTGGCGCTCTTCTGTGCCACCATTGGGTTGTGATCCTTGTCACCGGTGGTACAGGGCTGGCCGGATCGGCGGCCGTGCGTGAGCTGGCACGTCGCGGCGAACCGGTCGCCGTGCTCAGCCGCGACGACGCAGGCGCGGTGGCGCGGCGCTTTCCCAATCTGCACGTCGAGGCGCGCCAGGGCGACGTGCGCGACCCGGAGAGCCTGCACGCGGCGTTTCAGGGCGTCACAGCCGTGATTAACGCCGTCCAGTTCCCGAACAGCCCGATCGAGAACAAACGCAAGGGGTGGACGTTCGAGCAGATCGACTTCCAGGGCACCGTCAACCAGGTCGCGGCGGCGAAAGCGGCGGGCGTCGGGCGCTTCGTCTACGTCAGCGGGGCCGGCGCGGCGCCGGACGCGGAGAAGCACTGGTTCGCCTTCAAGTGGCGCGCCGAGGAGGCGATTCGCGCCAGCGGCATCCCGCACGTCATCCTGCGGGCGACCTGGCTCTACGGACCTGAGGATGTGGCGCTCAACCGCTTCATCGGCTTCGCGCGCCGGCTACCCTTCGTGCCGACGTTCGGCAACGGCCGGCAGCTCATGCAGCCGCTCTTCGTCGACGACCTGGGTCGGGTGCTGGCCAACGCCGTCGAACGAGCTGAGGCCGCCGACCAGACCCTCGAGTTCGGCGGGCCGGAGCGGATGGCGATGGACGAGGTGATTCGCACGGCGCTCGAGGTCGCCGGCCTGCGTAAGCCGGTCCTGCACCAGCCGGTCCTCGTCGGCAAGCTGATCGGTACGCTCGCCGGCCTGCTGCCGAACCCGCCGCTCACGGCGGACGCGATCGACTTCATCACCCACGACGCCGTCGCCGACAACACGGCTCTCGAGCGTGTCTTCGCCCCCAAACTGACGCCCCTCCGCGAGGGCCTCGCCACCTATGTGGGAGCGCCGTCATGAAGGCGCGGCACGTCCTCACCGCGCTCGGCCTGGCGCTCGCCGCGCTGGTGGCGGGCCCCTCGCTCGTGCGGGGGCGTCGCTACACCGTTGAGCGCGAGGTGATGGTGCCTGTGCCGCCCGAAGAGGCCTTCGCCTTCTTCGCGGATCCGGCCAACCTGCCGAAGGTAATGCCGCCCTGGCTCGGCTTCCGGCTCGTCCGCATCGACGGGCTGCCGATGCGCGCCGGCACGACGATCGAGTACACCGTGCGGGCGCTCGGCGCGCCTCAGCGCTCCACCGTGCGTGTAGAGGAGTTCGAGGCCGGCGTGCGGTTCGTTGACGCGCAGGAGCGGGGCCCGTACCGCTACTGGCGTCACGAGCACGCCTTCGAGGAGTGGCACGGCGGGACGCTGGTGCGCGATCGCGTCGAGTACGAGCTGCCGTACGGTGTGTTGGGACGCGTCGCGAACACGATGCTCGTCGCCCGTCAGCTCCAGCAGGCCTTGGACTACCGCACGCTTGCGATCGCCCGGCTCTTCGCCGAGGGCCAGGCCTAAGGCGAGGCCGCCTCGCCCTCACCCTGGTGCTGCAAGACCGGGCGCCCGTCGACCATCGCGCGCTGCCAGCCGGCGGGGGCGCGGCCCATGATCAGCGACACTCGCGGGATCGGCGGGAGCAGGAACGGCCGCAGGTGCGCCTGCTCCACCCAGTCGAACCCGCAGTCGTAGGCGATGTCGCGCAGCTCGCGGTAGCTGCGCAAGCGCGCGTTCGGCGCCTCGCGCTCCAGCAGCCAGCGGTTCCAGCGGTCGAGCGCCTGCGAGCGCGTCGGGGCGAACTCCCACGCGAGGAAGAGGCCGCCCGGCTTGAGCACGCGCAGCCCCTCCAGCAGACAGGTGCGCAGCTCGTCGTCCGGGAGCCGGCGGAAGGCGTGGCCCGCGATGAGCAGGTCGAAACGGCTGCCGGCGAAGGGCAACGCTTCGCTCGCGGCCTGGCCGAGCTCGACCGGCGGCCCGCCCTCGCCCGCCATGTCGCGCCGCGCCTGCGAGAGCGCTGCTCGTGACATGTCGACGCCCAGCGGCGGCCTCTCGAGCCCGGCCCGGTCGGCGATGACGCGCAGCACGCTCGCCCGCCCGCACGCGACATCGAGGACGCGCCAGGCGGGCTGCATGCGCAGCTCCTCGGGCAGCGTAAAGGTGGCGGTGTTGACGAGGATCTGGCCGGGCACGCTGCCCGCGAACCGCGAAGCAATGCACAGCGCGCCGCGCCAGAAGTCGGGGGACATCAGTCCATAGTATATGTCAGCCTCAGCCCTGCGCCCTGCGCCGCCGCCCGCGCGGCGATGCGCGCCAGCTCCTCGATGCGGTCGCGCAGGCTGGGGAAGTCGGCGAGCTGTTCGCGGACCGCCTCGTCCGCATCGATGGCCGCGACGACGCGCTCGCAGCATTCGGCCAGCGGCGCGGCTTCCTGCCAGGCGCGCTCCAGGTCGCGCTCGTCCGCGGGGTCGTCGGCGTCTCGGTCCGCGAACGTGAGCAGCGGGCGCAGGTCGATCTTGTGGGCGCCGCCGCGGAGCAGCAGCGACGCCTTCGCCAGCTCGTGCTGGGCGCCGTAGCGCGCCGCGAACCCGAACGAGAGGAAGTAGACGAGCGGTGCCGTGTCGCCGGCGAACGCGGCGCGCGGCTCGCCGGGCGAGTCGACATCGACGTAAAGGGTGGGCATGGTCGCAGTGTAGCCCACCCACCTCGCAGGCCAGGCTGAAGGCCTGGCCCAGGGTTGCATCCTCGGTGCCGCGGACTTCCAGTCCGCAGTCCCATAGGTTTGCGCTGGCTGCGGGGGTGGTAGACTAGTGCGTTCGCCAGGGATGCGGAGACCGGAGCTAGCATGTCCATCGACCAGGTAACCATGCGCCGCACGCGCAAGCTGGGCCTCACCGCCCACGACGCGTCCCAAGCATGGCAGGGCTACACCCTCTAC
>JBBEBM010000036.1:0-15444 GCA_040882355.1 Dehalococcoidia bacterium
GGGGGGGGGCGGGCCCCCCCCCCCCCCCCCCCCGGGGGCCGGGGGCTGCGCCCCGGGCACCCCCGTTTTTTCAGCACCCCGTTAGGCTTTCAGCGGGAAAACCCTCTCGTCATGCAGGGCTGCGCTTGCGTAGGTGAGGCACGCTTTGATGTCCTCGTGGGTCAGCCCCGGGTAGTTCTCCACGATGGCTTCTTCCGACCACCCTTGCGCCAACAGATCGATAATGAACTCGACCGCCAGGCGCGTGCCTTTCACAACAGGCTTCCCCTGGAGCACCTCTGTGTTCAGTTCGATTCGTTCTTCCCAACCCACGGAGCATCATCCCTTCTGCGAGAGTCAAACGGGGCACGAGCATCGCCTGCCTCGCTGCCGATAGCTCATCACGCCAGAACGCCGCGTCGACTGCTCAGGCGGGCCGTTGCCTTACGTCAGCGGACCAGCGCCGTCGACCCACGCGTCGAAGTCGAACGGCGTTGCGAACTGGGCGAGCCAATCGTCCGTGATGGGCCACAACTCGCCCTTGGCGGTGTCCAGCACCCCGAGGCAACCGGCCTTCAGGCCGCGCGCCTCCGGGTGCCAGATCGCCGACGCGACGAGTCCGTCGAGGCCCAGGTAGGTCGTGCGCCCGAGGTCTCGCGGGCCGACAAGCTGGTGCAGGTGGCCGAAGACGTGAAAGCGCGGCTGGAGCCGGTCCAGCAGGCGCGATATGAGAGGCGACCCCGCGACCCCGCGACCTCGCCGCCGAAGCGCTTGCCGCTGCCGTAGGGCCCCTCGTGCGTCACCAGCAGGTCGATGCTTCGCGGCGCCTCGTTGATAAGCGACTCGTACGCACGCATGTCGATGGCGGGTTCGCCTGGCAGCTCCTCCACGCCCCCCAGGAACGCGATGCGGTAGCCGTCGATGTCGAGCACCGTCCCGTCGGGCACGTAGTGGAGCAGGTCGAGCGGATCGGTAGGCGCGGTGCCGGTCGCGGGATCGACCGGCAAGCCTGCGAGCCACGCGAAGTCCTCGTGGTTGCCGCGGACGAAGTGGACCGGTTTGCCGAGGCGCTCGCGGACGCGTCGCAGCGCATCGGCCCGGCGGCCGTCCGCGCGCAGGAAACGGCCGAGGTCCGCCTCAGCCGGATCGACTTCCAGGTAGCGCTTGCTCATCTCGTCGCCGCGAGCCGGGTCGGGAAAGCCGAGGTCGCCCACCTGTACGATCAGGTCGAACCGCGCCGCCATCCGCTCCTGCAGCGCGACGAGCGCCGCGATCGCGTGGAACATCCGCCCGTGTACGTCTCCGACAAACGCGATCAGCACGACGCGATCCTACGTGATCGGCGGCGGCGCCGTCCAGTCGTAGCCGACGGCCGGGTCGTTGGGAGCGAGGCGCTGCTCTTCCTTGGGATCGTACGTGCTGGAGACGAGATAGATGAGATGGGTGGTGCCTCCGATCACCCGGCAGCCGTGGGCGACGCCGGCGGGGATCTTGAGCAACTGCGCCTCGTAGTGCTCGCCCAGGAACAGCTCCATGAGCTCCTTGTGCGTCGGCGCGCCCTCGCGCGTGTCGTAGAGCGCGACCTTGAGGTCTCCGACCGGCACGTACCACCAGTCGATCTGCGTCGGGTGGACGTGCCATGCCTTCGCAACACCGGGGTGCATGAGCGAGTGGCTCACCTGCGCCCAGCCCTCCCGCGCGATCTCGTCGCTGTTGCGGGCGATCTCGCGGAAGAAGCCGCGCTCGTCGGAGTGCGTGACCAGTTGCTTGAGCTCGACGCCTTCGATCATCGTTCGAACCTCCACAGATTCACGGTCGCAGTGACTTTGCGTATTGCTGGAGCACGGCGACCTGGTCGTCGCTGAGCACGGCGTCCGGGCGGCGCTTCCGGACGAGTCCGACGGCGTCTGAGAGCGGGTAGCCCATGCGCAGCAGCACGGCGGCGACGAGCGTCACGCTGCGTCCCAGGCCGAGGCGGCAGTGGACGAGCACCTTGCGGTCGTCGCCGATCTCCTGGAGCACCCAATCGGCGGCGCGGGCCAAGTCCTCCTGCGAGGGCGCGCCGAGGTCGGGCACGGGCAGACGCAGGTAGTGGAGGCCTGCCTTGCCCAGTGGCGCTGGCTCGTGCTCCGCCTCCTCGCGCAGGTCGAGCACCGCGCCGATGTCGAGCCGGGCGAGCGCCGGCGCCTCACGCGAGGCGAACTGCCCGCTCTGAGCGATGTCGGGCGTGATCCAGACGAGGTCGGCCGGCGGGTGCGTACCCAGGATGGGTGAGAGCAGCCGTCCGAGCGCGCCGCGCATCACTGTTGCGCTTTGAGCCGCGCCACCAGCTCCCAGTCGGGCTGCTCGGTGCGGATCACGCGCGCGGGCGCGCCGACGACGGTGGCGCCGGCGGGCACGTCGTCGATGACGACGGCGTTCGCGCCGATGCGCGCGCCGTCGCCGACCGTGATCGGCCCGAGCAGCTTTGCGCCGGCGCCGATGTAGACGCCGTCACCGATCTCGGGTCCACGTCCGTCGAAGCCGTAGCGCCGGCTGGCGCTCAGGCCGATGATCGCCCACGGGTTGATCACGCAGTCGCGGCCGATGCTCACCTTTCCGTCGGCGATCACCTGGCCGTGCGGCAGGATGAGGCCCGGCCCGATCTTCACGTGCCGGCCGATGCTCACGCCCCAGCCGGCCGTGCTCAGCATCTCGCAGACGTAGGGCAGCGCGGGCACGCCGCTCCGCGCGAAGAAGTCGCGCAGTCGCAGGAGGAAGACGGGTATCAGCGGCATGCCCAGGACGATGCGCGCCGAGCGTTCGGTCTGCTTTTTCCAGTGCTCCGCGGTGGGCTTCTTCGGAGGTTTGGGCATGAAACAGTACCGGTCGTAGGTGTCGTACGCCTCGGACAGCTCGTCCCAGAGGCCGGAGGGCGGCTCAGCGCCGGCCATCGCGGTTGCTCCGTGGGCGCCAGACGGAGACGAACATGTCCGCCCAGGAGGGCATGCGATAGGCGACGCGGTCGGCGGCGCGCATGGCCGTCCAGGCGGCGCGCTCGGGCAGCGCCTCCATCAGCCATGTCCAGCGGTTGAACAGCCAGAAGAGCGAGAGGCCCCGACACTCGACCAGCTCCAGGTGCGGTTCGGCGAACGAGCGCAGGACAGGCAGGGTGCCCTTGAAGGTGTGGTTCGGCGGGATCTCCCAGTATGGCCGGCCGCGGTAGAGGTCGTGCCCCAGCCGCTCGCGAAGGCGGAACGTCGCGCGCCCGAGCCGGCAGGAGAGTGAGTCGAAGTTGGAGATCGCGATGATCGCTCGCCCGTCCGGCTTCAACACGCGCGCTGCCTCGGCCAGGAACTCCCGCGGCTTGGTGAAGTGATCGAGCGAGCCCTGGCAGACGACGCGGTCCAGGCTCTTGTCGCGGAAGGGAAGCGCCTCCGCGAGGGCGACGACGAGCGGCGCCCCGCCCTGGCCGGCGAACTTGACGCGACAGTAGTGCGCGAGATCGACGGAGGCCTCCAGCCCCCAGGTCTCCCAGCCGCGCTCGCGTAAGCGGTCCATCTGCGCGCCGAACCCGCAGCCCACGTCGAGCGCGCGGCCTCGGGCGCCTTCCGTCGCCTTGTCCGTGATCAGCTTCGGCGCGCGCTTGAAGACGAACTGGCTGTCGCGCTTGGGGACGCCGGGCGGGATGTCGTCCTCGATCGAGTAATCGAGGTCGAACTCCTCGGTGGGCTCTGTCGTCGACTGCGTCATGGCGCTCCCTCAGGATAGCGGCGCCAGACCGAGATGATCATGTCGGCCCAGGCGGGCCTATCGCGCGCGACGCGGTCCAGGGCGGACCAGCACCCCAGGCTCAGCTCCTTCGGCAGGCGGTCGAGCAGCTTCCCCCAGCGCGGGAGCAGCCAGAGCAGCGAGATGCCGTATCGTCGCTCGAGCTGGAGCCAGCTTCCGCCCAGCCCTTCGACGAAGTCGAGCTTGCCCTTGTGGAAGTGGTCGTCCGGGATCTCCCAGTAGCCCCTGCGAAGCGCGCCGTTGCCGCGGACGAAGGTCTGCACCAGGCGCTCGCGCAGGAGGCCGAGTTTGCAGGAAACGCTCTCGTAATTGGCGAGCGCGATGACGACGCGGCCGTCCGGCGCGACGATGCGCGCGGCCTCGCGCATGAAGACGTAAGGATCGACGAAGTGGTCGAGCGAGCCCTTGCAGACGACTCGGTCGAAGGCGCCGCTGCGGAACGGCAGCGACTCGCCGATGCCGCGCACGAGCATGAGCTTGTCGTTCGGAAAGAGCCAGCGGCCGATCCCGAGCATCTCGCCCGACGGATCGATGCCCCAGGCCTCGCAGCCGTGCTGATGGAGGCTCATCGCCATGTGGCCCGCGCCGCAGGCGACGTCGAGCACCCGGCCACCGGGCACCACGCCTTCTTGCAGCATGGCGCGGTTGATACGCGCGAAGAAGAGCTGCGTGTCGCGGTGCGGGTCGGCCTCGAAGTCGTGGATCGAGTAGTCGAGGTCGAACGCCGGCTTAGCCGAAGGAGGTGTCTTTGAGGACGCTAAGGACAACGTAGAACTCCTCGAAGCCGCCGATCATCGGCGCGAACCAGCGCTCCCAGCGATACTGCATGCCCCGGTTCTGGTTGGCGAAGCCCTCGATCACGCCCGAGAAGGCGCCCCGGGCGAGGGCGAGGCCGCGCGCGCCGCGGCGGGCGCCCGCCAGGTAGAGCCGCGCGTGTTCGACGCGAAAGGTGGCTGCCGTTGGGCAGGAGTTGTCGCGGAACCGCGGGTCGAAGTAGTTGAACGTCTCGAGGGTGTAGTGGTGGCTGTGCTTCGGGTCGCGGCTGGTCGCCCAGGACGACGAGGCGTGCGGCAAGCGCAGGTGGACGATCGCGCCGGGCTTGCTGATCCGCCAGAGCTCCTCCATCACCCCCATAAAGTCGTCGGCATGGGCGAGGGCGCGGTCGATGAAGATCTCGTCGACAGTGCTGTCCTTGAACGGCAGCCGCGCGCCGAGACCGGCGACGATGTGGACGCCGGGCGCGGCCGTCTGCGCGAGGCGAACCGTGTGCACGCGGCGCAGCTCCCGGCCGAAGTCGAGCCGGACGATCATGGCGTTTGACTCGCGGGGAAAACGCGAGACAGGTAGGCGTGGAGCACGTGCGCGGGCTTCCCTTCCTCGATCATCCGTCCGTGCTCCAGCAGCAGAGCGTGGTCAGTGTAGCGCTGGATGGTGTAGAGGTCGTGCGACGCGATGACCGTCGTGACGCCGGCGTCGCGCAGCTTCTCCATGTGGGCGAAGCACTTGCTCTGGAACTCCGCGTCGCCCACGGCGAGCACCTCGTCCACGACGAGAATGTCGGGGCGCACGTGCACGGCGACGGCGAAGCCGAGCCGGACGAACATGCCCGACGAGTAGGTGCGCATCGGTTGGTCGATGAAGTCGCCCAACTCGGAAAACTCGATGATCTGCGGCATCGCCTCACGCGCCTCAGCCAGGCTCAGGCCGAGCAAGACGGCGTTGATGAGGGCGTTCTCGCGGCCGCTGATCTGGGGGTGGAAGCCGGCGCCCAACTCCAGCAGGGCCGAGATCTTGCCGTTGGTGACCACGCGGCCGCTGGTCGGCTGGCTGATGCCGGCGACGATGCGCAGCAGGCTGCTCTTGCCGGAGCCGTTCGGTCCGACCAGGCCGATGCCCTCGCCGTGGCGCACTTTGAAGGAGACGTCTTGCAATGCCCAGAAGGCCTCGCGGCTGCTCCCGTTGCGGAACAGCCGTGGCAACGTGAGCAGGGCCGTCTTGAGCTCGCGGGTGCGCATGCTGCGCAGATAATACCGCTTCGCGACCCCTTCCACGATGATCGCCTCGCCGTTAGAGGGCATCGGCGAACCCCGGCTCGAGCCTGCGGAAGACGCCGCCGCCGATGGCGAGCGCGGCTGCCGTGAAGAGCAGGGCAGGCCAGACCTCCGCGAAGGCGAGTTGGTTCTCCATGAACAACTGGCGCCAGGCGTCGATGAGCGAAGTCATCGGGTTGATCTGCATCAGCGGGCGGTACTGCTCCGGCACCAGGCCCAGCGGATAGAGGACGGGCGTGAGGTAGAAGAGCAGTTGCAGGAACACGTCCATCAGGTGCTCGAGGTCCCGGAAGTAGACGTCGATGGATGCGAGGAGCATGATCACGCCCATCAGCAGCGCCAGCTCCAGCGCCGCGAACATTGGGACGCCGATGAGCCACGTCCAGTCGGGGTAACGGCCGTCGATGGCCAGCAGCAGGATCAGGACCGGGATGCTGATGAAGAAGTGGACGCCATTGTTGAGCACGGTGGAGAAGGGCAGGACCAGGCGGGGAAACTGCACCTTCTTGAGCAGCGCGCCGTTTCCCGCGAACGACGGCGTCGCCAGAAGCACGGACGTTGAGAACCAGACCCAGGGGAAGAGGCCGGTGAGGAGGACCAGGTGGTAGTCATCGACCTCGATCCGCGCGAACTTGCTGAGGGCGACGAAGAGCACCGCCCCAAGCGCCAGGGGCTTGACGAGTGACCAGAGGAAGCCGAGAGCGGTGTCCTGATAGCGGAGCTTGAGGTCGCGCCGCGTGAGCAGGTAGAGGAGCTCCCACGCCCTGCCCGTGGGTCGGATCGATATCGTCGGACACCTCGCTTCTGTGTGGTGATACAGCCTACCAGCCGCCTGGAGTCAGATCAACCGATTGGGCGATTGACAGCACTGCCTTGGTGCTGTTACGTTCGGAACTAGGGAGCGCCCCCTGCGGCGCCACCTGGACGAGGTCGAAGTCTTTGTTGAAGATGGCTGCTGACGGACAGGCGGCGAGACTACCCGGCGAGGAACGCCCGGCGCTCCGCGGCTGGATCCACGTTGCCGCATTGCTGGCGGTGGTGGCAGGCGCGGCCTTGCTCCTCGTTGTGGCCGACTCGGCTCGCGCGTACGTCGGCGGCGCCATTTTCGCGGCCAGCCTCTTCCTCCTCTACGGTACCAGCGCGACCTACCACCGGGTCCAGTGGAGCCCGACGGCGCGCCGGGTCGTGAAGCGGCTCGACCACGCGATGATCTTCGTCTTGATCGCCGGCACGTACACGCCCCTGTGCCTGCACGTGAGCCTGGCCTGGGGCATTCCGATGCTCTCCGTCGTCTGGGGGATCGCCGGCGCAGGCATCGTCCTCAAGCTGTTCTGGCCGGACGGCCCCAGGTGGCTGAGCGTCGCGCTCTACGTCGCGCTAGGATGGTTGGCGCTGGCCGCGGTGTCCGAGCTCGTTACGTGGTTCAGCCCGGTAGAGCTTGCCATGTTGGGCCTGGGTGGGGCGCTGTACACCGTGGGAGGCCTGGTCTATGCGGTCCGCCGCCCCGATCCCTGGCCCCGCGTCTTCGGCTACCACGAGATCTTCCACCTGTTCGTCGTGGCGGGAAGCGCGCTCCACTACTCACTCGTCGTCATCGTCGTCCTGCCAAGCTAGCCGTTCGCATCTCCTCAGTGCCAGGCGCTCCTTGGCGCTCTGGCAGCGCTGCCCTACGTTCGAGGCATCTCGAATTTCGGAGGCAGGAGTACCCCATGAGCGATGACGAGCTGACGGCGTTGCAAGAAGAGCTGGCGGCCGCGCGAGCGGAGATGGAACGGCTGCAGGCGACGGCCGCGGACAGCCAGGCGCGGGCAAGTCACCTGGACGCGCAACTCTCGGGACTGCGCGGGGAGCTGGAGGAGGGTCGCAGCCAGGCGCAGGCCGGCGAGGAAGCGCAGGCCCTGCTGCGGGAGCAGAGCGAGTCGCTGCAGACCCAGGTGCGAGGCTCGGCGCAGCGCTACCGAGAGCTGGCGCTGCGACAGGCGCCGGAGCTCCCGGCGGACCTGGTGGCGGGCGACACGGTGGACGAAGTAGAGGAGTCCCTTCAGCGGGCGCGCGAGACGGTTGCCAGAGTGCGGGGCCACCTGGAGCAGCAGGCGCAGGCCGGCCGCGTGCCGGTGGGCGCACCTCCGCGCTCGGGACCTGACATGGCGGCGCTGAGCGCGGAGGACAAGATCCGCCTCGGTCTCCAGCAAGGCGGGTAACTGCTGGCAGACGGACGCACTCGATGTTGAGGCGCCGTCGCCCGCGCCGGGCAGTGCGCTGTCTGGTTCGGCGTTACTCTTTGGAGGCAGCGGCTGCCGTTAGGGCCTCGGTGGGGACGCGGCGCACGAAGGCGACCTCAACGCTGCAGGGCGGCGTGTGGTCGGTCCCGGCGGCCATCAGGTGCACCACGATCCGTCCAGCGCTCAGGTCTGGCGCGACCTGACCGCTCTCGTCTGTCGTTGTATTCCAGAGGACGTGGACGTGGGCGAGGACCTCCTTGCCGTCGACGACGATTCCGGTGCTAGCAAGGTGCGTCGTGCCCGTGTTGCCGGTCCACGGCAGCGGGCCCTCATGGTCGTCCAACCAGGGCAGCAGGAACATCGGTGGGGACCAGCGAGTCCCACTGACTCCGCCCAGGCAGTCGGGGAGGGTGACGTTCGCAAGCTGGACCCGGGTCTCCTGGCCCTCCGTCACCCAGACGGCGGCGCTCGGCTCGCTGTCGCCGCGAGCGAGGGTCTCGCGCATGGCGAAAGCCACCACGAACCCCAGGAGAAATGCTCCGACGATTGCCGCGATACGCATCGCTGTTAGAATCGTCCGTTTGCTGGCGCGCCTGTGATCCTGCGCCTTAGCTATACATAACTTCCCTCTGAGGGTAGCGGGTTACGTGGAGTTGTTTCGAAGATGTAACGCCGGCCCGAGGCGGGCGGGCGGCCCCGGGCGCGGGCGCCCTTGACACACGAATGGCGGTGCTATCTGTTGCCAGCATTGGCAGGGGCCGGCGCGGAGCCGTTAGTCCAAGGACGGAGGTCAAACCATGCGGAAGCTGCTCCTAGTTGCGCTGGTGGCGCTTGCCCTACTGGGCATGCGGCCGCTGACGAGTCCGCCCTCTGCGGAGGCGAGTCACGTCGATCCAGTCCTGTTTGTCCACGGCTTCACGGGAAGCTCGAGCGCATGGAACACGATGATCCCGCGCTTCCAGGCGGATGGCTGGCACAGCAACCAGCTCTTCGCGATCACGTACAACAGCTTCCAGTCCAACGCGACCATCGCCAACCAGATCAAGACGACGGTGAACCAGATCCGCGCCACCACTGGCGCAAGCAAGGTCGACATCGTGACACACTCAATGGGCGGGCTCTCCACCCGGTACTACCTCAAAAACCTGGGTGGCGCCGCCTTCGTCGACGACTGGGTGTCGTTAGCGGGACCGAACCACGGCACAATCTGGGCGTGGGGCTGCGCGTTCCTCACACCCTGTCTGCAGATGACGCCGGGCTCCTCGTTCCTCAACAGTCTCAACTCCGTTGACGAGACGCCGGGCGCGGTGAGCTACGGCACGTGGTGGTCCGCCTGCGACGAGATCATCACGCCCGATGAGAGCGTGATCCTTACCGGCGCGACGAACACGCAAACGAGCTGCCTGCTGCACTCGGGCTTGCTCACCAACCTGGCCGTGTACAACCAGGTGCGCGACTTCGTTCGCTAGCGACGACACGCCTCCCTCCGCCATGCTGCGCCCCGCGATCATCGCGGGGCGCAGTTGCGTCTCGGACTGAGTGCCAGCATGCCGTTGGTCGTTCTTCGCGAACGGCGTACCATCGCCGTCGTCAAGCGTTCATCTCATTTCGACGGAGGAGGCGACGATGGCTCTTACACTAAGCGAAGCGGGCAAGCTCTCGAACGACGTGCTCAAGGTGGGCGTGATCGAAACGGTGATCAAGGAAAGTCCGGTGTTGCAGACGCTGCCGTTCATCGAGATCGTTGGGAACGGCCTCACCTACAACCGGGAGAGTGTCGCAGCGGCGGCGGCCTTCTTCGATGTCGGCGATACGTGGACAGAGAGCACGCCGACGTTCACGCAGCAGACCGCGACGCTCAAGATCCTGGGCGGCGATGCCGACGTCGACAACTTCCTGGTCGCCACGCGCAGCAACGTGCAGGACCTGGAGGCGGCGATCGTCCAGCTCAAGGCGAAGGCCGTCCAGCAGAAGTTCGACGACACGTTCGTCAACGGCGACGTCGGCGTGGACGCCAAGGCCTTCGATGGTATCGACAAGCTCACGACCTCGGGCCAGACGACAAGCATGGGGACGAACGGCGGCACGCTCACGCTGGCCAAGCTGGATGAGCTGGTCGACCTGGTGCTGGGCGGCAAGCCGGACCTGCTGCTCATGAGCAAGCGGACGCGGCGCGCGCTCAACGGCCTGGCACGCACAGCGGGCGGCTTCCTGGAGACGGACCGCAACGAGTTTGGGCAGATGGTGCAGTTCTACGATGGCGTGCCCATCGGCATCTCCGACTACATCTCGGACGCCAAGACCGTCGGCACCAGCTCGGACTGCTCGACGATCTACGCGGTCCAGTTCGGCGAGGGCAGCGTCGCCGGCTTGACCGCGCCCGGCGGCCTGGAGGTGGAGCGCGTCGGCAGCCTGGAGACGCGCGACGCCACGCGGACGCGTGTGAAGTGGTACGTGGCGCTGGCGCTCTTCAACACCCTGAAGCTGGCCAAGCTCACCGGCGTGCGGCCGTAAGCTTCAGTCGTCCGGCAGACTTAAGGGGAAGCCCTCCCTCTCGGCGAGGGCTTCCCCTTATTCTGCGTCCGCGTCTCGTCTTGCTAGACTTAGCTGCCATGCTACGTCGTTCGCTGATGTTTGCGGCGTTCCTGTTGCTGGCGTGCTTCGCATCATCCGCCGATCCGAACCGCGCTGGCGCGTCTCGATCAGGTGCGGCTGCGGCGCTCATTACGGGCGAACGTCAGGCGGGCGGGCCCTCCTGTCCCGACGCGCTGGGCGACCTGGCGCTCACCACGCCCGACAGCCAGGTGGCCGTGGAAGAGGAGGAGAACGGCGAGCCCTACCAGTTCTCGTTCTCGTGCCGCTACAGCGGAGGCGGCATTAGAGCCTTTGTTGTGGCGTACTGGTCGCTGCGACAGGAGTCCATCCTGCTTACCGACCCCTGCGACGACCCCGGCGAGGTGCAGCAGAGCCCCGCCCTCGGAACGAGGGTGATCAGTTCGGGCCGCGTGGCCTACGTGAACTTCGACTTCGAGGTCACCGTTGAGGGCGCCGATCCGGAGCCGCTCGAAGGGCCGGCGGAAGCGGTGGCGCGGACGCTCCTGGCCGCCGTGGAGCCGATGGCCGCGCCGTGCGGAGCATCCGTGACGACCGTCACGCCTCCACCGCCGTTGCTGCCGCCTACCAACACGCCGCAGGAGCGTGGCGACTGCGCCTTCCGCGGCGTCGTCCGTGACGGAGGCGCTCGCCCGGACGGCCCGCCTGAACCGGAGGGCGATCCGCTCATCGGGGTGCGCATGTCGCTCCTCTTCAACGACACGGATGAAGAGGTACAGGTGGTCGCGAGCGACGACCAGGGCCGGTACGAGCTGTTCCTCGCCGAGAGCGATCTGCCGGCGGGCTTTGATCCGCAGACGAGCGACATTCGCGTTCGGTTGCGGCTGGAGGAGTACGCGCACAGCCCCTCGCGTTTCGCCATCAGCTCGGAAGGCCAACAGACGTCGTTGCTCAGCGATCCGATCATCCTGGCGAACGAGTGCGACGACGGCCTGGTTGAGCGCGACTTCCTCATCGCCGATCTGCCACCCGACTACTTCTACGAATGGCCGTTCGCCGACAAATGGGAAGCCCTTGCTGAGATCTACGATCGCGTCCACCGCGCTACGGCGCTGGCTGACCTGCTGCAGCAGCCGTTGGACTACGGTGGTCCGCTCATCATCAGCGCCTTCGCTAGCACCGTTGACGCCGGTGGCCAGCCGCTGGCCGACTTCGATGCGGCGTACTGGCAGGGGTGCCTCTCGACCGGGCTCCAGTGCGACGAGCAGGTCTTCATTGCTCTGGGTCACGACACCAGTGAGCTGACGGATGGAGGCTGGCCCGACAACCGCGAGTACCACGAGTTCGGCCACCACTTCCTCGCGGACGCCTTCAACAACGCGCAGCCGAGCAACCCCGGCGATGAGAACCATGCTGGCTACTACGCCAACCCGAGCACGACCGACTCGTTCGGCGAAGGCTTCGCCGAGTTCTACTCGATGATGGTCTCGAAACACATCGACCGCCGTCCGGCGGCGCACTACTATCGCGTCGAGGGCAGCTACTACGACATGGAGCTCGACTTCCGCCCCTGGCTCGGACTGGGAACCGCGGAAGAGCTTGGTATCGCCGGTTTGCTGCTTGACCTCGAGGATGGCCCCGACGACTATGCCGTCGGCCGGGAGAACGCCGCCGTCGTCGTCGATTCGTACGACATCATCGATGACCCGGCCTACGGCCGCCTCATCGTCGGCGAGGTGACGAATCGCGCTGATGCTCTTGAGTACAGCCAGCAGACAATGGTCGCCGCCGTCTTCCGCGATGAGGCGGACAACCAGGTGGACGTCGGATACGGAGTCACCGTGCCCTGGGACATCCCGGGTGGTGAAACCGCCTTCTTCCCGATCGCGTTCCCTGAGGATCTCGTCTACGACTCTGTGGAGGTCGTCGCCTTCGAAGGCCATCCCGGCAACGTGCTCACGGATGACGACCCCGTCGACCTCGATCTGCAGGAGGTCTGGGATACGATACGCGGCTACACGAGCGAGCACCCCAACAGCAACGGCTTCCTGTTCGACGTCGCCGACCTCTACGCCGCGTTCAGCGCGGCGCAGGGCCGGATGGACAACGATGGCGACGGCGTTGACGACGTCGACCAGGTCTTCCGCGCCCATGGCTTCTTCGCCGATGTCGATGGGGATCGCAGCTTCAGCAACGACGCTGAGCTCGGCCGCACCGACCACCCCGCCTTTGAAGCGTTTCCGGCGCGCGTTCCTCGCCGCGATCTGCCGCCCATGCCTGGCAGTCTTGCCGCAATCACCGGGGCGGCGGCGGGAACCCGCGTCCTCGTGCAGGCGTCGCTTCCGGCGCCGAACGAGTACAGCGGCTATGCCTACGTTACGACCCCAGATGACGAGGGGTACGTCCACGTCACCGTCCCGCCGCCCGAATACGAGGCGACGGTAACCCTGATCGCCTTCGACGAGGGCAATTCCGCCACCCGGATCATTGGCGAGATCGATGGCGCAGCCTTCTGGGACCGGGTCGAGGCGAACGGCGGCGAGCCGTTCCTGACCTTCGACGCCGGCGGCCCGGCTGGTAGCAGCGTGCTTCCCGCCAATGACGATGGCGATGGCGGCTCTGATTTACTCTGGCCCCTCCTTGGTGGCGCCGCCGCGGTGGTGATCGTGGGTTTCGTCGGCGCGTACCTCGCCTACCGTCGCAGGAAGCGCCTGCCGCTCTCGCCGTAAGCGTCCCGGGGCAGCCCTTCCGACTCTTCGGGTGCCAACGCCGCCTTCGCGCTTCCCGCGGGAGAGCGTACCCTCGTTTCACCATGAACCTGCCTGAGATGCGCGCACGGGTCCGCCGCGACCTCCACGACGAAGAGCCGGCCAGCCAGCGCTGGCGCGACCCAGAGCTCGATAGGCACATCGCGAGGGCGGTGCAGGAAGCGAGCGTCGCATCGCCCCAAGAGGTGAAGTCGACGCTGACGACGACGGCCGGCAGCCGCGACCTCGACATCAGCAGCCTGAGCGGCCGCGTCAGCATCGAGGCCGTCGAGCACCCGACAGGCCAGTTCCCGCCGTCGTACGTCCGCTTCTCGGTGTGGGGCGACACGCTCACGCTGCTGCTCGACTCGCCGCCCGCCGGCGCCGAGCAGGTCGCGGTGTACTACGGGGCGCTGCACAGCCTCGACGCGACGGGCTCGACCCTGCCCGCGGCCCTGGAGGACGTCGTGGCGACGGGCGCCGCGGCGTACGCCGCGCTCGCCTGGGCCAGCTTCGCCACGAATCGGGTGAACGCCGGCGGCGACGAGACCTGGCGCAACTACCTCGTCTTCGGGCAGGAACGGCTGGCCGCCTTCGCGCAGGCGCTCGCGGAGCAGGGCCGGAAGGGCGTCGTGCGCGCGCGACAGCTCTACACGCCCGCCGGGCCGGCGCCCATCCAGTCCAGCGGCGGGCTGGCCTAGCCGACACGAGCACCCGTGCGCACGCTCACGCCCACGTTGCTCGCCGCTCAAATGGAGCCGAGCGCCGTCCCGTTCGTCAAGGTGACGCTGCGCGACCGCGTCGCGGATGTGCCGCGCTTGCGCTGGGAGCGCCTCTACACCGGCAGCGAGGCCGACCGCTATCACGCCGCCGTCATGCCGGGCGACGGCTCGTTGCTACGGGCGCGCATCGACCCGAGCGGCCCGACGCTCCGCTACCAGCGCGTCGCGAGCCCGGGACCGGGTGCCGCCTTCGACTCGTGGACGGACCTGGATGACACGGCAGATGCCGGCGTCGCGATCGCGGCGTCAGGTGCGCATGTGCTGCTCGCATACGTCGCGCCGAACGGCATCCACATCCGCATCCGCGAGAGCAGCGACAACGGCGCGACGCTTGGGTCGGTCGAGACGGCGGTCGGCGCGTCCGCGACGGTCGGCTGGCTGGCCGCCGCTATCAAGAGCGACGGCGTGGCGCTGCTCGTCTACTCGGCGGGCGGCGCCGTGTACACGGCGAAACGCGTGTCGGGATCGTGGGGTTCGTCCGTCGCGTGGCCTCACAGCGCCGGCCAGATCACCGGCCTCGCGGTGACGCGACCGGGCGACTACGACCTCGCGATCGCCGGCGTCGACACGGGCGGCGCTGCGCGGCTGTGGACGGCGACGTACGGCGACGGCTTCGGCCAGACCGTCGACACTTGGTCGGCGCTGCGCGAGGTGGCGAAGGCGGACAGCGGCTCGGCTGTCGGGCTGCGCGCGCCCAGCCTCGGCGCGCTCGACACGCACCGGCTGTTCTTCGTCGAGGAGTATACGGGCAGCGTCGCCTACTCGCGGCCGTACTGGACGTGGTCTTCGCCGGGCCAGACGCTCGCCGAGAACGCGTGGCGGGAGCCCGTGCCCTTCGACCTGAGCAGCTCCTATGGCGTCGCGCTCACGGGCTCGGGTGCGAAGGCCTGGCTCTCGACGCCGGCCGGCGTCTGGCGTTCGCCGCTGGCGACGCCGGAGCTGGACGTGAGCGATGACGTGCTCGAACTGGCGACCGAGACGCGCCGCGCGTCAGGCCGCGCGCGCGTCGTGCTGCGCAACGACGATGGTCGTTACAACGCGCTGCCCGCCACAATCCGAGCAGGCGCGGAGCTGGCGATCAGCTCCGGCTACGTCTCCGATGTCGGCGTGGAGGTCTCGGCCGGGCCGCGCCACTGGGTGCAGGGCTGGGAGTACGCGTCGTCTGGTGGCGAGGCGACGCTCACGCTGCTTGCCGCCGACGCCTGGTCGCTGGTCGAGGCGTGGCGGGCGCGGCGCCAGTACGAATGGTCCGCGGGCAGCGAAAGCGTAGCGCAGGTCCTGCGCTTCGTTTCCGGTCGGGCGGGCGTGGGGGGGGGGGGGGGGGGGGGGCCCCCCCCCC
>JBBEBM010000036.1:15454-18670 GCA_040882355.1 Dehalococcoidia bacterium
GGGGGCGCCTGCTCGACCGCCACCGGCCACCGGCCCGCTTTCACCATCCATCCCGGCGAGGACGGCCTTCGCGTCGTTCAGCGCCTCCTCGCGCTGACGCCCGATGTCGTGCTCGTGTCGGGCGCTGCCGCGCTGCTCTTCGAGCCGCTCGCCGGCGATGCTGCCGTCGCTGCTTACGGCATGGACCAGCCGATCCTGCGCGCGCGCTTCGCCTCCGCGGGGCTGCGCGCGAACCGGGTCCAGGTCTTCGGGCAAGGCGTAGTCGCCGAGAGCTTCGACTGGGACGACGTCGCCGACCGGCTCGACGGGCTGCGCCAGGTGCATGACCTCAACCTGTCATCGACATCGCTGGCAACCGCCCGGGCGACGGCGTCGCTGCGCCAGGAGGAGCTGTCGCTGTCGCGCGGCGAGCTGGTCGCGCCCGTGCACTGCGGCCTGGAGCTGTACGACGTGGTCTCGGTGACCGACCCGCGGGCCGGTCTGGCAAGCGCGACCTTCAGGGTTGCTGGCCTTGACCTGCGCTACGTTCGTCGGGCCCGCTCGCCCGTGTACGAGCAGCGGCTGCTCCTGGGCAGCGTGTGAGGTGGGGCGATGACGGTGCGACGAGGGATAATGAAGGCGTTCGACGGCACGAGCTACACGGCGACGGTGCAGGTAGTGGGGAGCCTGGCGGTCTGGCTGACGGGCGTCGCCGTCGCGCGGAATATCGCCTCGGCCGAGCTCGTGGCGGGTCGCCGCTGCGCCGTTCTCTTCTTCGACGACCAGAACCCCCAGGACGCCGTTGTGATCGCGGTGTACACCTAGGCGCGCTGGAATCGATGCTCCAGAGCAGGGTGGTATAATGGCGGCCGAGATGGCCTGTCTGAGCAAGGAAGCTACCCCTCTTACTCCGCTGGCCAAGCCGAGCCTCTCGTCTGCGCACCATGACCTCTGACCGCATCCTCGCAGGCGCGCCCAGGGACGAGGACGAGCCGTTCGAGACGTCGCTTCGCCCGCGACGGCTCGAGGACTACGTCGGCCAGGACAAGGTCAAGGAGAACCTGCGCATCGGCATCGCCGCGGCACAGCAGCGCGGCGAGCCGCTCGACCACGTCCTGCTCTACGGCCCGCCCGGTCTGGGCAAGACGACGCTGGCTAACATCATCGCAGGCGAGATGGGGGTGAGCATCCGCACCACCTCCGGTCCTGCGATCGAGCGGCCGGGCGACCTCGCCGCGATCCTCACGAACCTCCAGCCCGACGACGTGCTCTTCATCGACGAAGTGCACCGGCTTGCTCGCGCCGTCGAGGAGATCCTCTACCCCGCGATGGAGGACTACGCGCTCGACCTCGTGCTCGGCAAGGGGCCGGGCGCGCGCAGCGTGCGCCTGGCGCTGCCGCGCTTCACGCTCATCGGCGCGACGACGCGCTACGCCATGATGAGCGCGCCCCTGCGCGATCGCTTCGGCGCCGTCTACCGCCTCGACTTCTACGATGTTGAAGCCATCGCCACGATCTTGCAGCGCTCGGCGCAGATCCTCGGCGTCGAGCTGGACGACGACGGCAGGATGGAGATCGCTCGCCGGTCGCGCGGGACGCCGCGGGTGGCGAACCGGCTGCTCAAGCGCGTCCGCGACTTCGCCCAAGTGATGGCGGACGGCTCGATCACGTCTGACGTGGCGAGCGAGGCGCTGACGCGGCTCGAGATCGACAAGCTCGGCCTGGACGAGGTCGACCACAAAGTGCTGCGCGCGATCGTCGACAAGTTCAACGGCGGCCCGGTGGGCCTCGAGACGCTCGCCGCCTCGATCTCCGAGGAAGCCGACACGATCATGGACGTCTACGAGCCGTACCTCCTCCAGCTCGGCTTCCTCCACCGCACGCCGCGCGGCCGCGTCGCCACGCGCTCTGCGTACGAGCACCTGGGCGTGCCACCGCATGGGCGTACCCCCGGCGGTCAGGGCAGCCTCTTCGAGTGACGCCGCGTTGCCGCCCCGCCGTGGCGATGGCACACTAAGAAGATGGACGCCTCGTATCCGCTGGGTGCGCAAGCCAGAGCGCGGGTGCGACCGAGGTTCGCCGCCCTGCGTCGCGGCTGGCCGCTCGCGCTGGCGCTGGCGGTGATCGCAGTGCTGGGTGCGGGCTTTGTGTTTTCTCCGTACGGCCGCGCGGCAACGGTATCCGCGCTCGTGCTGCCCGACATGCTCGTCGATCTGCCGGTGCGGCCGATCACGTGGGTGACGCCGGAGCCGGTCGTCGAGCACACCGTTATCGACTACGGCTCCGGGTCGATGGTGGCCGACATCTACCGCCCGGGTGACGGTGAGCGCCACGGCGCTGTCGTCTTCTCGATGGGTGCGCCGCCACTCGACCTCGATGACTCGCGCCTCGTGAAGCTGGGCAAGGACGTGGCGCGTGCGGGACTGGTGATGGTCGTGCCGTTCTCGGAGCGGCTCGACGCGGAGATGATCGAGCCGGAGGAGGCGGACGCGCTTGCCGGCGTGTTCGACTACGCGGCCGGCCAGCCCTACGTCGACCCGGACCGCGTCGGCTATATCGGCGTTAGCGTTGGTGGCTCGCTCGCGCTGCTGGCGGCCGCTGATCCGCGCATCGCCGACCGCGTCGACTACGTCGTGAGCTTCGGCGGCTACTATGATGGACTCGATATTCTGGTGGCGGTCGCGTCGCGCGACATCGCCTACGACGGACAGGCGGAGGAGTGGGACCCGGACCCCCACACCGTGCGCGTCATCGCCCGCCAGATCATCGTGGAGCTGCCGGACGCTAACGATCGCGCCGTGCTAACGAGGGCGTTCGTGCGGCACCGGGACGTGAGCGAGGCGGAGGTGGAGGGCCTGACGCCGGAAGGTCTTGCTGTCTACGAGTTCATGACGAGCGCTGACGAGGCTGAGGCGTTGGCGCTACGCGATCGGCTCCCGCCTGCCGTGCTCACGAAGATGGCGCGCCTCTCGCCGAGCCGGTCGATCGACGATGTCAAGGCGGAGCTGTTTATCATCCACGACAAGGGCGACAAGTTCATCCCGTACGTGGAGTCGCGGCGCCTGCGCGATGCGCTCGCGAGCCGGGGAGACGCGCACTTCACGGAGGTGTCGCTCTTCGAACACGTTGAGCCGCGCCTGAGCCGTGGCGGCGATGTGCTCGTCCTCGACGGCGCGCGGCTGTACTTCCGGCTCTACCAGTTGCTGCTGAAGTTGTCTTGACGAGCCGGCGGGGGGG
>JBBEBM010000036.1:18680-27970 GCA_040882355.1 Dehalococcoidia bacterium
CCCCCCCCCCCCCCCTCGACGCCGCTCCGCGCGCTGTCCCCGCTACTGTCGCTGACGCGCGGACCGAACGGGGCCCCCGGGTTGCGCCTCTTCGGTGCCCTCAGGTTTGGGAACACCATTGTCCTGCCCCGGCGCTAACTCCTCGCGGACGATCTCCAGGTTCTCCGGCGCCTCGATACCGAGCTTCACGCGACGCTTGCCGATGCTCAGCACCTTGATAAAGATGCGACCGTCAATCCAGAAGCCTTCTTGGAGTTTCCGATCGAGGACTAACATCCATGCATCCTCCCCTCCCCCCTGGTGGGACGGCACAGCGCCACCGCTGCTTCGTCCCGCCTCACCACACTTCTGCCCCTCCTGCCCAAGGGCGGCCACCGTCGGATCCAGCTTCGGGCCTTGACGTATCCCCCACAGATACGGTAGTAGAAGTTTGTTACCGGACGCCCGACGCTAGATTGTTGATACACATATTCCACTACAGGATTTCTTATACCAGCATTGTACTTCATATATTAGCGCACCGCAAGGCCGCTGGAGGTGAATCTCGTGGCAAAATGGGCACTCCTGACCAACCATGCGCTCGTGCTCCTTCATGTGGCGGAACACCCCAACTCCACCTTGCGCGAGATCGCCCACGAGGTGGGCATCACCGAACGGGCCACTCACTCAATACTACGTGCGTTGGACGATGACCGGATCATCTCGCGGCGCAAAGATGGGCGGCGTAACCAGTATCGGGTCGATCTGCGGGCGGTCATGGAGTATCAGCGAAAGATGCCGTACACGGTGGAGCGGATCGTCACGTGGATGGCGAACCTGGCGCGCCAACTAGAGGGCGAAGACAGCGAATCACCGGGACCCGAACTGGGTTCTCCTGAGGCAAACCCGGACGACGACGGTCCGCCCGACGACGACGACTCGCGTGGCGCCGGGTCGCTCTAAGCGCCCGCCTTTACCCAGTCATCAATTGCTGCGCCCAGCGCCGCCTTGAGCGCCTCGGGCGCGAACGAGCCCTCGACCGAGTTGCGCGCGAGCTGCGCGTAGCCCGCGCGGTCCAGGCCGAGCGCGAGGCCCGCGATGGCGTACTCGCCGACCAGATCGCAGCCGAAGAAGCCCGGGTCGTCGGTGTTGATCGAGACGACGACGCCCGCCTCCCATAGATCGCGCAGCGGGTGCTCCTCGATTGAAGGCGCGACGTTGAGCAGCAGGTTCGACGTGGGGCAGACCGCGAGAGGGATACGCCGACCGGCGAGGTGCTCGACGAGCGCGGGGTCTTCCGCCGCGCGCACGCCGTGCTGTATGCGTTCGGCGCCCAGCGTGTCGAGCGCCGAGCGCACCGAGGCCGGGCCGTCATTCTCGCCGGCGTGGGGCACGCTCCGCAGGCCACGCCGCCGCGCCTCAGCGAAGACCTCTACAAACGGATCGTTCGTGAAGCCCTCCTCCGGCCCACCGAGGCCGAGCCCGACGAACCCGGGCAGCTCCTTCACCACGTCGAGCGCCGGCAGGGCGATCGCCGGGTCCATCAGCCGGCCGAGCCCGAGGATCAGTCGCACGGTGACGTCGCGCTGCTGCGCGGCGGTCTCCGCCGCCTCTGCGATGCGATGCTGCACACCCCGCGTGACGGCCGGGCTGATCTCCAGCTCGGCGTAGCGCACGCCTGCGCGCACGGCGTCCTCGCAGTACTCGCGCACCAGGCGCGCGTAATCACCCCGCGCCGTCATCACCTGCGTCGCGAGCGTGTACGACTCGACGAAGCTGTTCAGGTCGTTGAACGACCGAGGGATGCTCGTGCCCTCGCGCCCGGCCATCTCTTCGAGCGTGGCGGGCCGCACCGTGCCCTCAAGGTGGACGTGCAGCTCGGCTTTCGGCAGGTCGGCGAGATCTCGGGGCACGGTCATTTCTGTCATGCTGAGTGAAGCGAAGCATCTTTCGTTACTGTGGCCACCGCGGAGCGATTCGCTGCGAACGCTGCTCTCGCGATCCGCGTGTATGTACGTGGGACCCTCATCCTCGCGGCAAGCCGAGGCCGCGCGTGGCGATGATGCCGCGCTGCACTTCGCTCGTGCCGGCCGCGATCGTGCTCGCCACCGCGTTCAGGTAGGCGCGCTCGAGCTGACCCTTCAGCGGCGCGTGCGCTGAGCCGGGCGCCAGGCCGCCGTACGAGCCGAGCAGTTGCAGGCCCGTGTGCGCGAGCCGCTGCGTGAACTCCGAACCGTAGAGCTTGCTGATCGACGCCTCGTAGTTGGGCACCATGCCCCGCGACTGCATCCACGGGATGCGATACGCGATGTGCGTGCCCGCCGCGAGCTCGACGACGCGGTCCGCGAGGCGCATCCGTGCCTGTGGGTGGCGTTGCACTGTCTCGGGGTGCTCCTGTGCGTACGCGACGAGCCGCTCGATCGTGCGCCTGCCGTTCGCATACGCCTGAATGCCGGATCGCTCGAAATCGAGCGCGACGGCGACGTGGTACCAGCCGCGGTTCAGCTCGCCGACGAGGTAGTCCTTGGGGATGCGCACGTTTTCGAAGAAGACCTCGTTGAAGCCCGCCTGGCCGGCAATGTTTACGAGCGGTCGGATCGTAATGCCCGGCGTGTTCATCGGCACGACGAAGGTGCTGATCCCCTTGTGCTTCGGCGCCTCGGGGTCGGTGCGCGCGGCGAGCCAGCCCCACTGCGCCCGCTGCGCGATCGACGTCCAGATCTTCTGGCCGTTGATCACGAAGTCATCGCCGTCCTGCACCGCCTTCGTCTCCAGCGCGGCGAGGTCGGAGCCGGCGCCGGGCTCGGAGTAGAGCGTGCACCAGACGTCCTCGCCCGACGCGATCTTCGGCACGAAGCGCTGCTTCTGCGCGTCGTTGCCGTAGAGCATGATCGCCGGCCCCACCCACGCGACGCCCATGCCGCCTCCGCCCGGCGCGGAATGGTAGGCCATCTCCTCGTTGTAGATGAGCTGTTGCATGTGCGGCGCGTCCAGCCCGCCGTACTCCTTCGGCCAGGCCATCGCCAACCACTTGCGCTCCGCGAGCTTCGCCGTCATCCGACGTCCCAGCTCCCAGACGGACGAAGCGTCGCCCTCGCCGTCGCCGCCGTAAGGGTCGCCGGGCTCCCACTTCGCGGGCAGCTCCTCGCGCAGGAACTCGCGCAGCTCCTCACGGAAGGCCTCCTGCTCGGGCGTGAATCGAAAGTCCACCTTCTGGCCTCCTTCGTCGGCAGAACCCGGATCCCTTCGGCGGGCTCAGGGCAGGCCTAGAACCGGGAACCGGGTCTGGCCGTGGGAACCATTCCCTCGTTCGCGGAGCGTCGCACCGCGCCGAAACGCTGGGCTATGTGCTCGAAGACCGCGTAGTCCTGCGCGCCGGCGACGGGGAAGCGCCGCTCGCCCTCCTCGAAGATCACCGTCGGCGTGCCCGTGACGCCCGATGCGCGCGCCTCCGCCGTGCGCTCGTCGACGAGCGCGGCGTAGCGCTGCGTCTCGAGCGCTTCGCGCAGGGCCCGCGGGTCGAGGCCGTTCGACGCGGCGATCTCCGCCAGCACGTCGATGTCGCCGATGTCGCGACCCTGGCCGAAGAACGCGTCGAAGAGGGCGTGGTGGTAGGCGTCGAATGCCCCGTGCTCGCGCGCGAACTCGGCCGCCTCCAGCGCTCGATGGGAGTTCGGCACCCGGCCCGGTCGCTCAAACGGCAGGCCCGCTTCCTGGGCGAGCCCGCGGAGCTGCTCGTACATCGCAACGCGTTGCGGCGAGGGCGGCCGTTCGCCGCGCGCGATGCCCTCCGGCGGGATCTCGGGGTGCAGCTCGAACGGGCGCCATTCGACGTCGATCTCGAACTCGCGCTGCAGCCGCTCGACGCGCGCCATGCCGACGTAGCACCACGGGCAGATGTAGTCGGAGACAACGGTGACGCGTACGTGAGCGTCAGACATGACGGGCACCATGATAGCATAGGGGCCCGAGATGCGCGGCTACCGAGCGACGTCGCCTACGCCGCCGCCACGTTCTGGGCGCTCGGCTCCGGGAACGACGGCGAGGCCTCGATGAACTCCGCGACCTCTGCCTCCATCGCCTTCCAGCTCTTGCGCAGGAAGAGCGCCGAGAGCAGGCCGCCGAAGAGGCCCTGCAAGATCGGGTTCGGGATCATCGCCGTGAAGACGAAGGTCGTGGCGTCCTGCTCCTGCTTCAGCCGCACGCCGACGCCGCTCCAGTCGCTCTTCTTCACGATGAAGTCGCGGTTCAGGATGGCGGTAGGGTACACGTCGCAGGCGCCGGCGAAGTGCACGGCGAAGATCTCCCGGGCGCGCTCCTTGGTGAGCTCCGGCTGGTAACCGATGGTGATGGTGGCCATGTGTCATTCCCCCTTTGCTGCGCTCGATTCGTATCCTACGCTAGCTTCGGCAGGCGGGGCCCTCGGCTGTCGCCCTGCTTCCGTTCGGGTCCCGTCCCCAGGCATACTGGGCATGGAGGCGCCAGATGGAGATCGTCGCCGGCGTGCACGCAATCGAGAACCTGGGCGTCGGCCGCGCGTACCTCTATCAAGAGGCAGACCGTCTCACGCTCATCGATGCGGGCCTGGCGGGTCGCGCCGAGCGCATCCTCGCGGCCATCGAAGGCATCGGGCGGCGACCCGAAGACCTGCGCCAGATCGTGATCACCCACTGCCACAACGATCACATCGGCTCGCTCGCTGACCTCGTCGAGCGCACGAACGCGCAGGTGCTCGTGCACGCGCTCGACGCGCCGGTCGTGCGCGGCGAGCAGCCGCCCGCCGGCCCGAACCCGCGCGGCGTCTGGCGCATCGTCGCGCCGCTGCTCGCGCTGTTCCCGCAGCGCATCGCCGCGACGCGCGTGGACCGCGAGCTGGCGGACGGCGATGAGATCGACCTCGACGGCGGCGCGCGCATCGTGCACACGCCGGGTCATACGCCGGGCAGCGTCTCGATCTATCTGCCCGCGAGGCGGTTGCTCTTCGCCGGCGACGCCGCGGCGAACGCGTTCGGCCTCGGCCCGCCGTCCGGGCCGTTCGCGTTGTTCAATGACGACCACGCGCAGGCGCGCGAATCGTTCCGCAAGCTCGCGCAGCTCGACTTCGATGTCGCCTGCTTCGGCCACGGCCGACCGCTGGACAGGGACGCGTCGCTCGCGTTCCGGCGCGCCGCCGAGAAGCTGTAGCGATGGAGGTCGTGCCCGGCGTCCACGGCGTCGACTTCGGCGCCGTCTGGGCGTACCTCTACCAGGAACGCGACCGCCTCACGCTCATCGACGCCGGCCTCGCGGGCCAGAGCGAAGCGGTGCTCGACGCGGTCGAGTCGCTCGGGCGAAAGCCGGGCGACCTGCGCCAGATCGTCGTCACGCACTACCACGCCGACCACTTCGGCGCGGCGGCAGCGTTGGTCGAGCGCACCGGCGCCGCGCTACTCGCGCACGCGCTCGATGCGCCTGTGGTACGCGGTGAGGTCGAAGAGCCGCTGCCGGCGCTCTCCGACGCCGAGCGGCCCTACTACGAGCAGGCGATCGCCTCGACGCCGGCCGCGCCGCGCTGCGCCGTCGACCGCGAGCTGCAGGACGGCGACGAGATCGACCTCGATGGCGGCGCGAAGGTCGTCCACGTGCCCGGGCACACGGCGGGAAGCATCGCCGTCTACGTGCCGAAGCGCCGGCTGCTCTTCTCAGGTGATGCGGCCGGGCGCACGCCGGAGGGCCAGCTCCTCCACGGCGTCTTCAACGTCGATACGGCGCAGGCGCGCGCGTCGTTCGCGAAGCTGGCGCAGCTCGATATCGAGGTGGCGTGTTTCGGGCACGGCCCGCCGCTCGACAAGGAGGCGTCGTACACGTTTCGCAGGCTGGCGGAGAAGCTGGCGGGTTAGGCGCCGCCCGTTAGACGAAGCTCGACCACGCCGCGAGCCGTCGGTTCCCCTGAGCGTACCCCTCGTGGACCAGCGAGCGGATCGCGAGCGCGACCATGAGGGCGAGGGCGGCGACCGCCATGCCGGCCAGACCATCGATGATGAAGTGATTGCCGGTGGCGACGATGCTGAAGAACATCGCGGCGGGCATGAGCAACCCCAGCGGCTTGAGCGGCGCGTACGGCATGTGGCGGTAGATCGCGATGCCTGCCAGGAAGTTCCAGCCCAGATGCAGGCTGGGCACGGCCGCGTACTCGTTTACCCACGCGCCCGGCAGCGACATCTGCTGCGCGCTTTCGCGGAACGCCAGTGTATCGACGAAGCCGAAGCCCTCCACGAAGCGCGGCGGCGCCACAGGCAGCGTCGCGTACACCGCGAGGCCGATCGCTCCCGAGATCAGGAACGCGTTGCGATAGACCGGGTAGTCATCGCGGTGAATCGTGAACAGCCAGATGCCCGTGAAGATGATCACGGGGAAGTGCGCCCAGACGTAGATGCCGTTCGCGACGTTCATGAGCCGCGGCGACGCGAGCACTTCGCGCTGCATTTCGGGCTCCCGGAAGATCCCGAGGGCCTGCTCCATATCGATGAGGCGCAGCGCGCGCTGCACGGCCTCCACTTCGCGTCCGTCGACGTTGTTGCGCACCAGCGAGTAGAGCAGGAAGGCGCCAACGACGAAGACGGCTTCGCGCGCGACCTCGGGAAGCGTGACCTTGGAGCGCGGCTGCAGCAGGCGGATGAGGATGATCATCCCGACGATGATCAACGGCCACCGCCCGATGAGAAGCACATCGAACTCGAACGGAAGGAAGCCGGCGGCGGGGACGATAGGCATGGTCCTCATTCGACGTAGTCAGCGTGACGGCATCGAAAGGCGCTCAGGCAGGCTCTTGCCGTCGAGCGCCAGCGCAGGGACGGACGGCCACCCAGCCTAGTTGTTGTACAGCCCCGTCCGGTGTGGCGCAAGCGGCAGGGGCGGGTCGTGGTCGGGAGGTTCGTCAGGGCAGACGTGAGGTGGGCGTCGTCATGCTGAGCCTGTCGAGGCACGGCCCGAGCGTCAGAAGAGCGGGCACCCTTCGACAAGCTCAGGTTGACGTAAGTGCCTCCGCCGCCCGGCTCAGGGTCGGCCCGTTCTCAGCGCCTACTCAGCACGCTAACCTTCGCCGGCGGCGGCTTGGGCCTCGACGGCCGGCCGCTTCAGGATGAAGTAGCTGCTCTCTGGGCGCATAAGGGGTACGATACCGGTCACTTCCCAGCCGTCCTTACCCAGCGTCTCCAGGTAACGGCGGACGAACCCGGTGCGATGCTCACCGCTCTGGCGGATGAACTCGACCCCTTCCGCGCTGATCCTGCCCCGAAAATCGACGTAGATGGTCTTGTATTCCCAAGCGTTCATGCGAACCTCCTTGATGGCGGCGCTGAACGAACGGGCGACCCTCTCCCCGGGCGACGGGGCACAGATCCAGGGTAGCAGATGGCCCGAGAGGCGATGCGGTGGTGGGGCGGCGGCGCTCCTCCCTCACCCCCGCCTCCCGGCTTCCCCTCTCCCGCGTCGGGCGGGAGAGGGGAAGCCGGGAGGCGGGGGCGTTTCATGGAGCCGACGAGTTGGGGTGAGGGAGCGCCCTACGGCCCGTACTTGACGCGCGGCCGCTTGCCGCGACGGGTGCGCATCGAAGTGCTTGAAGCGCCGCCAGGGCGGGGCTTGCGCCCGCCCAGCGAGCCGTAGGCCGTCTGGGCGAACTCGCGCAGGATGTAGTCGTCGCCGGCCTCGTCGATGAGGCGCTTGCGCAGCTCGTACACCTGATCGCGCATCAGCGCCGCCTTCTCGAACTCGAGGTTCTTCGCCGCCTCCTTCATCTGCCGCTCGAGGTCCTTCACCAGCCGGACCAGCTCGTCCTTCGGCACGTCGTGCGCCGCGATGTACTCGGACCGCTCCTCCGCCACCTTCTTCACGTGGTCGGTGATGTCGCGGATCGCTTTCGTGATGCCCTCCGGCGTGATGCCGCGCTCCTGGTTGTACGACACCTGGATCGCGCGACGGCGGTTCGTCTCGTCGATCGCCTGGCGCATGGAGTTCGTCATCACGTCGGCGTACATGATCACGTGGCCGTTGATGTGGCGCGCGGCGCGGCCCATCGTCTGGATCAGCGAGTCGCGCGACCGCAGGTAGCCCTCCTTGTCGGCGTCGAGGATCGCGACGAGGCTCACCTCAGGCAGGTCGAGCCCCTCCCGCAGCAGGTTGATGCCGACGACCACGTCGTAGACGCCCTGACGCAGGTCGCGCAGGATCTCGATCCGCTCCAACGTGTCGATCTCGGAGTGGAGGTAGTGCGTGCGGACGCCCATCTCCTGGAGGTAGTCGGCCAGGTCCTCCGCCATCTTCTTCGTCAGCGTCGTCGCCAGCACGCGCTCGTTGCGCGCCGAGCGCTGCTTGATCTCCTCCATCAGGTCGTCGATCTGGCCCGTCGTCGACTTCACCTCGACCGTCGGGTCGATCAGGCCGGTGGGCCGGACGAGCTGCTCGACAGTCTGCGTGCTCACCTCGCGTTCGTACGGGCCGGGCGTGGCGGTGGTGAAGACGCACTGGAAGATGTGGTCGTCGAACTCGGCGAAGTTGAGCGGGCGGTTGTCGAGCGCCGACGGCAGCCGGAAGCCGTAGTCGACCAGCGTCTGCTTCCGCGACATGTCGCCGTGGTACATGCCGCGCACCTGCGGCACCGCGATGTGCGACTCGTCGATGATGAGCAGCCAATCGTCCGGGAAGTAGTCGAGCAGCGTCCAGGGAGTACTCCCCTGCGCCCGGCGGGCCAGATGGCGCGAGTAGTTCTCGATGCCCGGGCAGTAGCCGGTCTCGCGCAGCGTCTCCAGGTCGTAGTTCGTCCGCTCTTCGAGCCGCGCCGCCTCCAGGATGCGCCCCTGCGACTTCAGCTCGACGAGCCGCTCGCTCAGCTCCGTCTGGATGTCCTCGACCGCGGCCTCCAGCTTGTCGTGCGACGTGACGAAGTGCTTCGCGGGGTAGATGTCGACGCGCTCGCGCTCGGCGAGCAGCTCGCCGGTGAGCGGGTCGATCTCGATGATGCGCTCCACCTCGTCGCCGAAGAAGTCGATGCGCACGGCCAGCTCCTCGTACGAGGGCTGGACGGTGAGGCTGTCGCCGCGCAGGCGGAACTTGCCGCGCACCAGGTTCATGTCGTTACGCTCGTACTGCATGTCGACCAGGCGGCGCATGGCCCGCGCGCGCTCCATCCGCTCGCCCTTCTGGAACGTGACGACGAACGACTGGTACTCCTCCGGCTCGCCCAGGCCGTAGATGCACGACACGGACGCCACGATGAGCACATCGCGCCGCTCGAACAGCGCGCGCGTGGCGGCGTGGCGCAGCTTGTCGATCTC
>JBBEBM010000037.1:0-27419 GCA_040882355.1 Dehalococcoidia bacterium
GCGCAGCGAAGGGAGCGCAGCGAAGGGAGCGCAGCGAAGGGAGCGCAGCGAAGGGGTCGGCCGCAAGAGCCAGCCCTCAGCCTGCCCTCGAGCAAAGCGAAGGGAGCGGAGCGAAGGGCCGGGGTGAGGGCAAAACGTACTGACACGTTCGCGCGGGCACGGGACACGGGGAGGGGCACGCCGGGGACGCTAGTAGCGCAGGACCGCGCCCGCGCCGCCCTCGGCGAGCAGCGCTTCCGCCGCCGGGCCGCGCACGTCCTCGATGAGCGCGTCGGTGTCCATCGCCGCCTCCACCGCCCACTCGGCCAGGTCGCCCACGCGCTCGACAGCGCCCTGGCAGACCGGGCAGTGGTCCAGGGCTTCGACCGCCGCGAAGTGACGCTCCGGGCACGCGAAGCCGCTCTGGGCGGCGCCGTCCGCTAGCAGGAGCTTGTGCGCGCGGCCTTCGCCCAGCGCCTGCACCGTCTGGTCCCAGCCCAGCACCGCCGGCCCGCCGCCCTTCGCCGCGTCGATCACCTGCGCGACGAGCTCCGCCTCGGCGCGGCGCTCCGCCGCCGTCTCGATGGCGCTGACACGCGAGAGGACCTCGTTGTCCGACGCGAACAGCTCGCCTGAGAACGTGCCCGCCAGGCGAGAGCGAAGCGGCCGCGGCAGCACAGCCAGGAACGCGGCGAGCGGCTCGTCCGGCCCGCCCACGATCAGCCGGTCGAACGGCCGCTTTCGCGCCTGCTGTCGCAGCGCCTCCATCACGTGCAGGGCGTGGCGGTGGAGGTGCGCCTCACGGTGCCGGGCGTAGCGCGCCTGCGCCCAGCCGCCCATGGCGCTCCGGCCGGGCGTATCATCGTACGCGTCGACGCGGCTCTCGATGCGGTTGAGGAACACGGTCAGGATGTGCGCCGTCTCCTTGTCGAGCAGCACCACGGCGTAGCGCTCGTACTCGTCCAGGAGCGCGGCGAACGGCGCGACGGCCGCCCGCTCTCCGAACCGGCCCAGCGTTCGCACCGGCGCCTGGAGCTGGTACGTCTCCAAGAGGTCGCGCGGACCGCACGAGAAGACGACGAGGCTCCGCCCGTGCAGCTCGAACTCCTCTCGTGCCCACGTCGCCACCCGCTCGCGCTCCTCTTCGAGCCGCGCCCGGAGCCGCTCACCAGTCGGAACGGGAATCGATGCCAGGGCGTCGTGAATCGCCGCCTGGGCATCGCGCCGCTCGCCGGATGCGGGGTCGAAGGCGACGTAGAGCGTCAGTACGCCGTCCCGGGCGCTGCGGAAGCGCGCAAGGCGGCGAAGGTCGCGTTCCGTTGGCACAGTAGCTGTCGTCTGGGCGGTCTGCATCATAGTCCTACAATAGACGGCGCCGTCACGGCCCGACAGGGACAGTGCGCCCCCTTGCGCAGTACGAATGGCCCCTATCCGCGAGGCGCTGTCCGCCGGCAGCGCCCCGGATAAACCAGCGCCCCCGACCCGTCGGTCGGAGGCGCTGCGGCTGCTCTCTTGTTTTTGCCGGCCCCGGCGCTCCTTGGCTCACGTGCGGGGCTTCTGCCCCAGTGGACCGCCTCGAAGGCCTTGTCCCGTTCACCGCACTCAGGGCTTCTCTTCTCGGTGAGTTATGGGCCGGGGCCGGTTCGCTTGAGCCCGTTCCCGTTCAGTGGCCTCACCTCCACTACCAGTATACCTCCGATCTGCTGCGCCCGGCGTGTCGCACGCGCCCTGTACCGCTGTCGATCGCTCGGTACCGTGAAGTCGCTGCCCGTCGATCCGTTGGCGAGTCCCCGGCCTGGCTCACGAAGGACTCCCTCCGTTCGCCCCGGGCCCGCTACAATGCAACCGACGGACGGGCATGAATCTTCGTATGGCTCTTCGGGCCGCGACCCGGCGCCCTGCCTGGGGCGTCCTCGCAGCCACCACCGGCATTGCGGCGCTGACGGCTGCGATGGCGCCCTTCCAGGCAGAGATTGGGCTGCTCAACGAGGGCCTGCTCTTCCTGCTGCTCGTGCTGCTCGTTTCGGCAACCTGGGGGTGGCAGGTTGGGCTGGTTTCCGCCCTCCTCGCGAACCTGACGCTCAACTTCTTCTTCGTCGACCCGTTGCACACGGTCACCGTGCAACGGCCGCGGGACCTCGTCGCGCTGTTGGTCTTCCTCGCAGTCTCGCTGATTGGCGGCTCTCTCCTCTCGCGCGCCCGCGCGTCTGCTGAGCATGCCCGCCGGCGTCAGGCGGAGACCGAAGTCTTGCTTGGGCTGAGCCGGGAGCTGATCGGCCAGGCCGGGCCCGTTGACGCGCTCACGACCCTCTGCGAGAACGTCGTGCGCTCTCTTCAGGCGCGGGGAGCAAGCGTGCTGAGTCCGGCCAACGGTGGCTGGGCCGTCCTCGCCTCGGCTGGGGACGAGACCACCCGGCGAACGATGACTCGCGACGAGGCGCTGACGGCGGAGCGCGCCGTTGAGTCGGAGTCGATCAGCCGGCTCGGCCATGTCGGGCTGCCTTCCGAGCGCCCGCTGCGCATCGCGGTTGCAGGCCGGGGTGTTCGTCAGGTAACGGAGGGCATGGCCTTCGTCCCGCTGCGCATCGGCGAGCGTCCGCTGGGCGTGCTCCGCGTCGACGGCCCGATCGGCGACACCCCGTTTCGCGAGCGTCCAGAGGACCTGCTGAACGCCTTCGCGCGCGAGGCCGCGCTCGCCGTTCAGCGCGTCGAGCTGGCGCACGAGGCCGCGCACGCGGACGCGCTGCGTGAGGCCGACGAGCTGAAGACGGCGCTCATGGCCTCGGTCTCGCATGACCTGAAGACACCGCTCGCGGGGATCAAGGCCGCCGTCTCGAGCCTGCTCGACCGATCGGTCACCTGGTCGGACGAGGATGTCCAGGCGTTCCTGGCCACGATCGATTCTCAGGCGGACCGTCTGAACCGCGTAATCAGCGACATCCTCGATCTGAACAGGATCGAGTCGGGTGTCGTGACACCGGTGCGCAGGTCGCTGGATGTGCGCCGGCTGCTCGATGAAGCCGTGGAGCGCACGCGGGCCGCCACGGCGGGGCGCGCGGTCGCCGTCGACGCGAGTGATGCGCTGCTGGCCGAAACAGACGAAGCGTTGGTGCTCCAAGCTCTGGTTAACCTCATCGAGAATGCCGCAAAGTACTCGACGCCCGGAGGAGCCATCCGGTTGCGCGCGGAGCCGTCAGCGGCCGGCGTGGAGCTGAGCGTGTCGGACGAAGGGCCGGGGATCGCGCAGCAGGACCTGCCGCACGTCTTCGACCGCTTCTATCGCGCCCCTGAGCACAGCCGGCGGATCAAAGGCAGCGGCCTGGGCCTCGCCATCGTCAAGGGCTTTGTCACGCTCTCCGGCGGAACCGTGCGTGTCGAGAGCTCGCCGCAAGGCACGCGCTTCGTCATCGCGCTGCCGGCGGCCGCCAGTGTGGGCGCGGCGTGAAACCGCGCATCCTCATCGTCGACGACGAGACGCAATTGCGGCGCGCTCTGACGCGTTCGCTGGAGGGCCACGACTACGCCGTGCGCGAGGCCGAAGACGGCGCCGGCGCGCTGTCCGCCTTCGATGCGTTCAAGCCTGACCTGGTGCTACTCGACCTGATGTTGCCCGATATGGGCGGCGTCGACGTCTGCCGCGAGCTCCGTCGCAAGCACCAAACGCCGATCATCGTCCTGTCCGTGATCGGCGAGGAGATGACGAAGGTCGCCGCGCTGGACGAGGGCGCGGACGACTACCTGACGAAGCCCTTCGGCATGGACGAGCTGCTCGCGCGCGTGCGGGTGGCGCTGCGGCGTGGCGCCGCGGACAGGGCCCAGCAGGCCCGCATCTCATCCGGCGGGCTGACGATCGACTTCGAGCGGCGGCTGGTGACGCTCGACGGTCGTGAGGTCCACCTCACACCGACCGAGTACAGCCTGCTCAAGTACCTGGCCTTCAACGCGGGCAAGGTGCTCACCCACACCATGATCCTGCGCGAGGTGTGGGGCGCCGACTACGTCAGCGACACGCACGTCCTGCGCACCTGCGTGAACCAGCTCCGCTCCAAGCTGAACGACGATGCCGGCTCGCCCCGCTACATCCGCACCGATCCCGGCGTGGGCTATCGGTTCGCCGCGCACGACGCGGAACGCTGACAACTTCCGTATCCTTGCGGGCCGTTTGGCACATGCCTTCCTGACAGCCTTCGCCTTAGGATGCCAGTATGCGCGTACTTCTCGTGGAGGACGAAGGCCCGCTCGCCGACACGATCGCTCGTAGCCTGCGGGCTCGCGGCTACCAGACGACCGTGGCCCCGACCGGTGAGAGCGCGATGGCGGAGCTGACGCGCGCGCGCCCCGACGTTGTGGTGCTGGACGTGAACCTGCCGGACCTCACCGGTTGGGACATCCTGCGCCGCCTGAGCGAATCGGACCAGCCGCGCCCGGGGGTTGTCGTCATCTCAGCCGGGCCGATCTCGCAGAAACGGATCGAGGAGCTGCGCCCGGACAAGTGGCTGGAGAAGCCGTTTCCGCTCGATGCGCTGATCCGAGCGCTCCAGGAGTTAGAGCTGTCGCCTAGCGATGGTCAAGAGGACGGAGGGAGGACGTAGTGGCCGACCTGGTGTTCGTGGTCGTGAGTCTGGCGGTGTTCGCCGTCGCGTTTGCCGCTGTCTGGGCGTTCGAGAAGGTCTGAGCGATGAAAGACGTCGTACTGTCTATCGGCGCCAGCATCGTGATGCTCTACCTGATCATCGCGCTGATCCGGCCGGAGCGGTTCTAAGGGGGCGTGATGACTGTCGGCGGGATCATCCACATTTTTCTCTACCTCGGCGTGATCCTCCTCTTGACGAAGCCGCTGGGCGCCTACATGGCCGCGGTCTTCCAGGGCGAGGGCGCCCTTCCCACGCGGGTCTTCGCGCCGGTCGAGCGCGTGGTCTACCGCGTCTTCATGGTCGACGAGAAGGCGGAGATGGACTGGAAGCGCTATGCGCTCAGCGTGCTGATGTTCAGCGTGCTGAGCATGCTCGCGGTCTACATCATCCTGCGGGCGCAAGGCGGCCTGCCGCTCAACCCGCAGGACTTCCCCAGCACGACGAGTCACCTCGCCTTCAACACGGCGGCGAGCTTCACGTCGAACACGAACTGGCAGTCGTACGGCGGTGAGACGACGCTGAGCTACTTCTCGCAGATGGTGGCGCTCACCGTCCAGAACTTCGTCTCGGCGGCCGTCGGCATCGCCGTCGTCATCGTCCTGATCCGGGCGTTCGCACGCCGGACAACGACCGACCTGGGCAACTTCTGGGTCGACCTGACCCGCTGTGTGCTCTGGATCCTGCTGCCGCTCTCGATCATCTTCGCGCTCCTGCTCGTCTCGCAGGGCGTGATCCAGGGCTTCAGCGGCTACAAGGAGGTCACGACGGTCGAAGGCGCGAAGCAGGTGCTGGCGATGGGCCCCGCCGCCTCGCAGATCGCGATCAAGCAGCTCGGCACGAACGGCGGCGGCTTCTTCAACGCCAACTCCGCCGTGCCGTTTGAGAACCCGACGCCCGCCTCGAACTTCCTCGAGTCGATCGCGATCTTCCTGATTCCGGCGGGCCTGACCTATACGTTCGGCAGGATGGTCGGCAGCCAGAAGCAGGGCTGGGCGATCTTCGCGGCGATGTCGATCATCTTCCTCGCCGGCGCGTTCGGCACGTACGCAGCCGAGCAGACAGGTAACCCCACGCTTGGCGACCGCGGCGTCGACCAGTCGTACGCCACCGGTGACGAGGCCTCGTCCGGCGGGAACATGGAGGGCAAGGACGTGCGCTTCGGCATCGCCGATTCGGCGATCTGGGCGGTCGCGACGACCGCCGCCTCCAACGGCTCGGTCAACTCGATGCACGACAGCTACACGCCGCTCGGCGGCGTGATCCCGCTCTTCAACATGCACCTGGGCGAGGTGGTCTTCGGTGGCGTCGGCTCGGGCCTCTACGGCATGCTCGTGTTCGCGATCATCTCCGTCTTCATCGCCGGCCTGATGATCGGCCGCACCCCGGAGTACCTCGGCAAGAAGATCGGGCCCAAGGAGATGAAGCTGGCCGGCATCTACTTCCTCATCCCTTCCGCGCTGATCCTGGTGCTGACCGCGGTCGCCGTCTCCGTGAGCCAGGGTCAGGCTGGTCCGCTGAACGCAGGCGCCCATGGCTTCAGCGAAGTCCTCTACGCGTACTCGTCCGCCGGGCAGAACAACGGATCGGCGTTCGCGGGCCTCACAGCCAACACATCGTTCTACAACTCGTCACAGGGCATCGCGATGCTCCTGGGGCGATTCCTACCGATGCTCGCGATCCTGGCCCTGGCGGGTGCCTTGGTCACGAAGCAGAAGGTTCCTGCGACCGCAGGGACGCTTCCAACCGACTCGTCCCTGTTCGTCTTCTTCTTGATCGGAGTCGTGATTATCGTCGGCGGTCTCACCTTCTTCCCGGCGCTCGCCCTGGGGCCGATCGCCGAGCACTTCCTCGTGCACGCAGGCGTGCTGTCGTAAAGGGTGGAGAAGGAGATGACGCAACAGTTGGAAGAGACAGAGCACCGGTCGGAGATCGCGAAGGCGCGCAAGTCGCGCACGGCGATCTGGAACTGGCCGATCATCCAGCAGGCCGCGGTCGACTCGTTCAGGAAGCTGAACCCGCTCCACCTTCTGGGCAATCCCGTCATGCTCGTCGTCGAGGTCGGCGCCGTGGTGACGACCTACATGTTCTTACAGGAGCTCTTCGGCGGCCGCGACGAGCCCAAGTTCTTCACCGGCGCCGTCTCCGTCTGGCTCTGGTTCACGGTCCTCTTCGCGAATTTCGCCGAGGCGATGGCGGAGGGACGCGGTAAGGCCCAGGCCGCCACGCTGCGCGCCATGCGCCGCGACACCACCGCGAAGCGGGAGCGCGACGGACGCGTTGAAGTAGTGTCGTCCTCTGACCTGCGGATGGGTGACGTCGTTCGCGTCGACGCCGGCAACGTCATCCCCGGCGACGGTGACGTGATCGAGGGCATCGCCTACGTGAACGAGGCCGCGATCACGGGCGAGTCGGCGCCGGTGCTGAAGGAGCCGGGCACCGACATCCGCAGCTCCGTCACGGGCGGCACCACTGTCACCAGCGACTGGCTCCGCATCCGCATCACGGCCAATTCTGGCGAGACGTTCCTCGACAGGATGATCGCGCTGGTCGAGGGCGCCGAGCGGCAGAAGACGCCGAACGAGATCGCGCTGAACATCCTGCTCGCGGCGTTCACGATCATCTTCCTGCTCGCCGTCGGCACGATTCGCCCCTACGTCAACTATCTGGGCGGCGAGGTGACCACAACGGCGCTCGTCGCCCTGCTGGTCTGCCTCATCCCGACGACGATCGGCGGCCTCCTGTCCGCGATCGGCATCGCCGGCATGGACCGGATGGTGCAGCGCAACGTCCTCGCGATGTCGGGCAAGGCGGTCGAGACGGCAGGCGACATCGATACGCTGCTGCTGGACAAGACCGGCACGATCACGTACGGCAACCGCCTCGCCGCCGAGTTCATTCCGGTGGGTGGTCACGAGCAGCGCGAGCTCGTCGCGGCCGCGCTGCGTGCCTCGCTTGCGGACGAGACACCGGAAGGCCGCTCGATCGTCGAGCTGGCTGGCACGATGGGCTATCAGGCGGGCGCCGACGGCGCTGAGGGCGAGCTGATCCCCTTCAGCGCTGAGACCCGCATGAGCGGGATCAGCATGGACGGCCACAAGATCATGAAGGGCGCTGTCGACGCGATCAGCAAGCTCGCCGCCAGCGTGCCCCAGGACCTGGAGCCGACGGCCACACGCATCGCCGCGGCCGGCGGAACCCCGCTCGCGGTGGTCGACAACGATCAACTGCTGGGCGTGATCTATCTCAAGGACACCGTGAAGCCCGGCATCCGCGTCAAGTTCGAAGAGATGCGCCGGGCGGGCATCCGCACCGTGATGGTCACGGGCGATAACAAGCTCACGGCTGCGACTATCGCTGCAGAGGCAGGCGTCGATGACTTCGTCGCCGAGGCGAAGCCCGAGGACAAGATCCGCCTCATCCGCGACGAACAAGCGCAAGGGCGGCTGGTTGCTATGACCGGCGACGGAACGAACGACGCGCCAGCGCTTGCGCAGGCGGACGTCGGCGTCGCGATGAACAGCGGCACCGCGGCGGCGAAAGAGGCGGCCAACATGGTCGACCTCGACTCCGACCCCACGAAGCTGATGGATGTCGTGGCTGTCGGAAAGCAGATGCTGATGACGCGCGGCGCGCTCACCACGTTCAGCATCTCCAACGACGTCTCGAAGTACTTCGCGATCATCCCGGCGATGTTCATCGGCATCTATCCGGAGCTGGATCAGATGAACGTGATGCGCCTCGCCACGCCGGAGAGCGCGATCCTGTCGGCCGTGATCTTCAATGCGCTGATCATCATTGCCCTGGTGCCGCTTGCCCTGCGCGGCGTCGCCTACCGCGCGGCGCCTGCGTCGTCCGTCTTGCGCGGCAACCTGCTGATCTACGGGCTCGGCGGCATCATCGCGCCGTTCATCGGCATCAAGCTCATCGATCTCCTACTCGTGCTGCTGCAGCTCGACTAGCAGGCTGGGAGGTACGTCATGCTTCGAAACCTCGTCGTCGACCTGAGAACAGGGATCATCGCCCTCGTAGCGTTCACCGTCCTCACGGGGCTGGTCTATCCCTACGCCATCACAGGCATCGCCCAGGGCGTCTTCAACCGCCAGGCGAACGGCAGCCTGGTCAAGGTGGACGGCGAAGCCGTCGGGTCGTCCCTGGTCGGCCAGAACTTCGGCGCGCCGGAGTACTTCCACCCGCGGCCTTCGGCAGCCGGCGCGGACGGCTACGATGGCGGCGCCTCGTCCGGCTCGAACCTCGGCCCGTCGAGCCAGGACCTCGCGGACCGCGTCGAGGCGGACGTTGCGCGCATCCGCGAAGAGAACGGCTTGCCCGCCGACGCCGAGATACCGGTTGATGCAGTCACGGCGTCCGCCAGCGGCCTCGACCCGCACATCTCGCCTGCATACGCGGAGCTGCAGGTCGCCCGCGTAGCTGAGCAGCGAGGCATGACGGAGGACGACGTGCGCGAGCTCGTCGACAAGCACACCGACGGCTCGACACTAGGCGTGCTGGGCGAACCGCGGGTGAACGTGCTCCTACTCAACCTGGCGCTGGACCGTGCTGAGCCATTGTCCGAGGCACCATAATGAGCTCGGAAGTCGTCATCATCGGCCAGCGGATGGAGGACCTGATCGCTGTGTCTACGCGCCTCCGTCCTGGTACACGGAGGCAGACGTTGCTCCAAACGAGAGACGTTGTGCGGAGCGCCCAGCGTGTCGTGGCGAGGGCGCCCGGGGCGCTTGTCCTGTTCCTCACGGAGCGCGACAACCTGGCGGACCTGCGAACGCTGCTCGCATCGACCGAAGCTCGCGTGCTCATGATCGCTCCACAGTCGCCACCGCACGCCTCGCTCGCGCGGCTGGCCGCCGAGTACGAGGCCGGCATCTGTGGCAAGGACGACGCCACCGCGGTGCGCGAAGCGATGCTCGTCGCCCTCATCGCCCAGCCGGCGGAGGCCTCGTCTTGACGACCCGCGACGACACGCGGCCCGATCCAGACGCGCTCCTCGCGCGCGTGACGCGTGAGGAGCGAACGGACGGGCGCGGCCGCCTCCGCGTCTACCTGGGCGCGTTCCCGGGCGTTGGAAAGACATACACCATGCTCAGCGAGGCGCGGCGGCGCAAGAGCTACGGCGAGGATGTCGTCGTGGGTTTCGTCGAAACGCACGGTCGCCCCGCAACGGCCGCAATGCTGGAGGGCCTCGATATCATCCCGACCCGGCACGTCGACTACAAGGGCGTGGTGATCGAAGAGCTGGACGTTGAGGGCGTGCTGGCCCGAAGGCCCGCCGTCTGCCTGGTGGACGAGCTGGCGCACACGAACCCGCCCGGCTCCGAGCGGGAAAAGCGTTATGAGGACGTCGTCGTCCTGCTCGACGCCGGCATCAACGTGGTCACCACGCTCAACATCCAGCACATCGAGAGCCTGAACGACACCGTCGCCGCGCTCACGGGCGTGAAGGTGCGCGAGACGATCCCCGACCGCGTCGTCGATGAGGCGGACGAAATCATCTTGATCGACCTCTCGCCCGAGGGCGCGCGCGCCCGCTTGCAGCATGGACACATCTACCCCCCAGCGCAGGCCGCCGCCGCGTTGGAGAACTTCTTCCGGCCGGCCAACCTTGCCGCCCTGCGCGAGATGGCGCTACGCCGGACGGCGCAAGAAGTGGATGAGCAACTCGAAGTGTGGATGCGCGAGTCGGGGCGGGACCAGACCGGTCTCGAGGAGCACGTGCTCGTCTACATCGACGCGTCGGTATTCTCGCGAACGCAGATCCGCAGGGGCTGGCGCCTGGCGCAAGGGCTCCATGGCGACCTGCTCGTCGCCTACCTGCGACGCGAGTTCTCGGATGAAGATCAGATCGAGCTGGCGCGCACGATCGAGCTGGCGGAGGACCTGAATGCGCGCGTGTTCCCGCTGGAGGCGCAGGACGAAGCGAAGGCGCTGGAGGCGATCATCACCTCCCAAAACATTCAGCACGTCGTCCTGGGCCATCGAACCCGTGGCGGGCTCGGAAGCCGCTGGCGGCCGTCGCTCGCCGAACGGCTGCTCGAGGCCTGTTCGCAAGTCGAAGTGCACCTGGTTGCGCAGCGCGACATCTCATAGCCGCGGGGTAGCCCTTGTTGACCCGAAGGGTCCGCTGATCGCAGGCAGACGGCGCGTTCCCGCGTGCCTGAGCGGCTGATACAATAGCGGCGCATTGGAGTCGGACAGTCCCGCCAAGCTCCGCCGCAGCCTCGGCCTCTTCGAGACGACGCTCGGCGGCATCGGCATCATCCTGGGCGCCGGCATCTACGCACTCGTCGGCGAGGTGGCGGGCAAGGCAGGCGACGCCCTCTGGCTCTCGTTCCTGATGGCGGCGGGCATGGCCGCCGTCATCGGGCTGGGTTACGCCGAGCTCGCCTCCACCTTCCCGCGCGCCGGCGCAGATTTCGAGTACACGCGACGCGCGCTAGGGCCTCGTGCCGCGTTCGTCGTCGGCTGGTTGATCGTCATCGGCAACCTGGTCGCGGCGGCGGCGGTCGCGCTCGGCTTCGGCGGCTACCTGAGTTACTTCATCGATCTGCCGGCGACGCCGCTGGCGCTCGGCGCGCTCGTCGTCGCGACCTTGATCGCCTTCTACGGCATCAAGCAGGCGGTGTGGACGTCGATCGTGCTTACCTTCGTCGAGGCGGCGGGCCTCATCTTCATCATCACAATCGGCGTGCCCCACCTCGGCGACGCGGACCTGCTGGAGACCCAACATGGTGCGACGGGAGTCTTCTCGGGCGCGGCGTTGGTGATGTTCGCCTTCATCGGCTTCGAACAGGTGGCGACGCTGGCCGAGGAGACCCGCGACGCGGCCCGCATCGTGCCCAGGGCGCTGCTCATCTCCCTCGCTGTCACGACAGTCCTCTACCTGCTCGTCGCCGTCGCTTCGGTGAGCGTGCTCGGCTGGGAGGCGCTCAGCTCGAGCGACGCGCCACTGGCGGACGTCGCTGCCGAAGTGCTGGGCGGCCGCGCATCCGACTTCGTCGCGGTCGTCGCGCTCTTCTCGACCGGCAACACCATCCTGCTGCTGCTCGTGGCCGCATCGCGGCTGATCTACGGCATGGCGGACACCAACGCCCTGCCGCGCTTCCTCGCCTGGGTGCACCCGCGCGCGCAGACGCCGGTGCGCGCGATCGCGCTGTCGCTCGTCGTCTCGGCGGGCTTCGCGCTGTCCGGCGATCTCGCGCTCGTCGCGGGCGCGACGAACTTCGCGGTCTTCATCGGCTTCGCCGCCGTGAACCTCTCGCTCATCGTCCTGCGCTACACCCATCCCGACGTCGAGCGCCCGTTTCGCGTACCGCTGAGCATCGGGCGCATGCCGGTACTGCCCGTCGTCGCGCTCGCCTCGGTCGCGTTCATGATGGCGAACCTGGAGCATGACGTGCTGCTCATCGGCGGCGGGCTCTTCCTCTCCGGCGTCGTGGCGATGGAGGTGCTGTCGTTGTGGCGACCACTGTCCCGCAGCGGAGCTAAGGACAGCCAATCGTCTTAGCCCGCCGCTGATATGCAAGGCACGGCGCGGTCGTTCAGGCGGCGGATCAGGTCCTGCACCTCCACTGCGACGATGACGGACAGCGCCACCGCGATCATCTTCGACCAGATCGGCGGGTTGCTCGCGCTCAGCGGGCGCGTCAGTCTGTGGTCTTCCGGGTCGAGCCGCGCGCGGAGCCAGGAATCGCCGCGCGGCGGATCAGCGAGGTCTTTCCTTCACGGCGACGACACTGCAGGCCGAGCCATGGGAGACGATCGGCGAAGTGATCCTCGCCGTCAGGGGGTGCGGCGCATGGTGCTAGCTGACCAGAGTCACCGGGCACGAGGCTTCCCGGACGACTTTCTCCGACACCGATCCCAGAAGCGCCTTCGCAGCCCACCCTCGGCCTCGCCGCCCCATTACGACAAGATCGTAGGCATCCTTGCCCACGACTTCCAGGATCTCGGTGGCCGGATCACCAAAGCGGATAATCGGTTTACAAACGAGCCCGGCTGCCCGCAGCGAAGCGCCCGCGGAACCAAGGTGCCGCTGAATCTCTTGCTCAAGGTCGCGCCGCCGAGGAGACCCTTCCTCTGCCGATTGGCCCTCAGCGCGTTCGATTGCTAGAACGCCCAGGATCGATACCTCGCTCAGGCGAGGGCCAAGACGCTCGACCACGTATCGTACTGCGCGCTCGCTCGGGGCCGAACCGTCCACCGGCACCAGAACGCGCGGGCCGGCTACGGCGGCTGCGCGGCTGCCCGGACCGGCAAGGCCGGGCCGCGCGCGCCGCAGATCGTCCTGATGCACAAAGACCAGCAAGAGAAAGGCGATGGGGCCGACGGCGCTTCCCAGGAACAGCCAGGCGAACGGGTCTCTTCCCCAGCGGCTTGCCGCCAGGGCGGAGAGTGCGCCGAAGATAAGGTTAACGCCAACCCAAGCGATAATGAGGACAGTAAACGGCATGGTTGACCTCCTGAGGGCTCGTTCTCTCGCCGTGCGCCCCACTCGAGTTCCCGGAGTCACGTTAGCATTTTGGCAGCGACCGCGACGATGGTGGCCTCGCTTTTTTTTGAGCTACGAACTCTCGGTACAATTGAGTTCCCAGAGTCGCACGCAAGTAGACGACGTGTGCCTACGAGCATCGTATGACCTGTGTGCCCAGGGATCGTATTCACGCCATGGCTACCGCCCTCCGGGGTCGGGTGGCCGGGAAAGTGAGGGCGCAGTGAAGGTTCGCGACATCATGGTAAAACCGGTTATCGTCGCGCGCGAGGACACCCCTCTGTACGAGGTAGCGCAGACGATGCTGAAGCGAGGCATCGGATGTGTGCCCGTGGTGGACGAGAAGGGAGAGCTGCAGGGCATCATCACCGAGTCGGATTTCATTGGCAAGGAGCGCGGGCTTCCCTTCTCGACGTTCAGCGCCCCTCAGGTCTTCGGCGAATGGTTTGGCCACGATGACCTGGAGCGTCTGCATCAGGCGGCTCGCGAACGAAAGGCTAAGGAGATCATGAGCCGCCCTGTCGTGACCACCGGAGAGGAAGAAACAGCCACTGATTTGGTCAAGCGAATGATTGACTGCGACCTGAAACGCATACCAGTCGTGCGCGACAAGATACCCGTTGGTATCGTCGCCCGCCACGATCTCCTCAAACTGATGGCTGAGGGACCTGGCTAACGGCATCAGCGAGTCTGAGCATGGAAACCTGCCACTGCGTAACACCTAGCGGAGCGCGTTATACGGACTCGCGATCGGGCGCGCTACGTTCGTTCGGGCGGCGGATCAGCTTGTGCAACTCTACCGCGACGATGACGGACAGCGCTACGCCGATCATCTTTGGCCACATCCAGAAATCGAGCGGTTCCACACGCAGGACGTACTGCGTGGGTGGCAGATACAGCGCCCCGACGTGGATCGCCAAGGCGATGGCAGTGCCGATAAACAGGAACCGATTTGAGAACGGGCTCTTCGCGAAGGCCGAGAGGTGCTCAGAACGGGAGTTGCCGACGTGGAAGACCTGGAAGAAGACCATAGTAGTCAGGGCCACGGTCCGCGCCTGCTCAATAGACGCGCCGCCATGCGTGTCGAGCAGGAAGAGCAAGAGGGTGCCCGCAGCCATAACGGTCCCGGCGATCCCCGTTCGCTCCCACAGCAGCGCTGAGATAATCCCTTCGCCTCGTGGCCTGGGTGGCCTCTTGAGCACGTCCTTTTCTCCAGGTTCGAACGCCAGGGCGACGTCCTGGACGCCGTTCGTTACCAGATTGAGCCACAAGAGCTGCGCAGGCAGCAGGGGCAACTGGAAGCGAAAGATGATGCTGGCAAGCACCGCAAGCACCGTTCCCACGCCAGTGGCGATCAGGAAGAACGTCACCTTGCGCACGTTGTCGAAGACGATTCGGCCTTCCTCCACCGCTGCGAAGATGCTCGCGAAGTCGTCGTCCGTAACAACCATGTCGGACGCCTCCTTCGCGACGTCCGTGCCGGACCGGCCCATGGCAACGCCGATGTCGGCGGCCTTGAGCGCGGGGCCGTCGTTCACGCCGTCGCCGGTGACCGCCATGGTATGGCCCTGACCCTGGATCGCGGTAACAATCCGTAGCTTCTGTTCCGGCGAGACGCGTGCGTACACGGGCGTGTCGCAGATCGCCTCTTGTAGCCTCGCGTCATCCATCTGGTCCAGATCAGACCCGGTGAGCACGCGGCCGTCTCCACGCGCAATGTCCAATTGCCGCGCGATGGCCAGCCCTGTTGTGGCGTGGTCGCCGGTAATCATGATCACCCGGATGCCGGCTTGCTGACAGCCGCGTACGGCCTGCCTTGCTTCCTCTCGCGGCGGATCGATCATCCCTTCGACCCCCAAGAACGTAAGGCCGGTGAGGTGTTCCTCCGCGACGAGCTCCTCAGGAGGGCTGGCGAGCTCGCGGTAAGCCATCGCCAGCACTCGCAGACCGTCGGTCGCCATTTCGTGCGCGGCCTGGAGGACACGCTCCCGGTCGAGTGATGCCTCGTCGATGGCAGCCGTACACATCTCCAGAATCTGCTCCGGCGCACCCTTGACGAAAAGGCGCGGAGCACCTTCGTCCTCGTGCAGCGTGGCGGCATAGCGCCGTTCAGGGTCGAATGGTATCTCCGCCCGGCGCGGGAAGCGCTCCTCGAGCTCCTCTTTGAACAGGCCCGCCTTGGCCGCAGCCACGAGCAGCGCGGTCTCCGTGGGGTCTCCGTGCACCTCGAACTCACCATCCGCCTGAACAACCCTCGCATCGTTGCACAGAGCACCCGCAAGCAAGGTGAGGCGGAGCGGAGAGGAGTCAGTAGTCTGCGTCGGCTGCCCGGCCAGCAAGAACTGGCCGGACGCTTCGTAGCCGCTACCGGTCACCTGGAACTCCCGGCCCGCTGCGTAGACCCGCGCCACGGTCATCCGGTTTTGGGTGAGCGTCCCCGTCTTGTCGGAGCCGATGACATCGCAACTCCCAAGCGTTTCCACGGCGGGCAGCCGCCGGATGATTACGTTCCGCGCGGCCATGCGGTTGACGCCAATGGCGAGCGTGATGGTCAGGACGACGGGCAGTCCCTCAGGTATCGCCGCCACGGCGAGGGCGACGAGCGTGAGGAACAGCTCGTGAGCGTCTTCGCCCATGGCAAGGCCCATCAGGAAACCGGCGACGGATACCACGAGCACGGCAGCGCCGATGATGCGCGCAAAGCGGTCCATCCGCTGCAGCAGCGGCGGCCGCGCCTCACCGATACGCTCAACGCCCGCGGCGATGAGCCCGAGCTGCGTTCGCTCACCTGTCGCCACCACCACCGCGCGAGAACGTCCCCGTGTAACGACCGTGCCCGTGAGCAACATGTTGGCGCGGTCAGGCAAAGGCACGTCCTCGTCGAGAGGCAGCCTGCTCTTCACTACGGTCGTTGACTCTCCCGTAATGAGCGATTCGTCCGTCTCCAGGGCGGTGCTGTGCAGGATCCGACAGTCTGCCGGCACTTTGGCGCCCGCTTCAAGCAAGACGACGTCGCCCGGCGCAAGCTCGCGAGCGTCTATCTGGCGTTCCCGGCCGTCCCGGATGACGTGCGCCTGGGTTGTCGCCAGCTTGTGAAGCGCCTCCATCGAGCGCTCGGCGCGATACTCCTGGCTGAACCCGATGACGGCGTTTAGGACGAGGACGGCCGCGATGATGCCAGCGTCGATGTACTCTTGGAGGAGAACAGTGACCAGAGCGGCAGCGACCAGAATGTAGATCAGCGGGCTCGTGAACTGGCGCAGGAGGATGGCGGCGGCGGTCACTCCTCCCTTGGCCCCAAGCTCATTGGGGCCAAGGGTTCTGAGCCGTTCTTGCGCCTGTATCTGGGAAAGGCCGCGCGCGCTGCTCTGAAGCGCGGACAGCGCTTCGTCCGGGGTAAGAGCCCACCAGGGCCGTTCTGGTAATCTCAACGTGACCACAATTCGCTGTGCAAGCAGGTCGGGCCCGCCTCGCGGCGATTGACGTTCGCCACGCGGCGGCTACGGTTGCAAACCCGCCTGATCGCGCGCCCGCCCCAGCTCCTCCATGTCCGCTTCGCTGCTCAGCAGCATCAACCGGTCGCCCGGGCGAAGCGTATACGAGCCCGCCGGGCCGACGAGCACCTCGCCGTCCGCGTGCTGGATCGCAAGCAGCGTCGTCACGGGGCAGCCGTTGAGGGCGTCCTGCAGCGGCCGCCCGACAATCGCTGACTCCTCCAACACGACCAGCTCCGCCAGGATCTGCTCCGCCTGCCGTCCCGACGCGAGCACGTCGATGAAGTCGACCATCAGCGGCTGGAGCGCTGAGAGCGCCATGCGCCGGCCGGCCAGACTGTACGGCGAGATCACCCGGTCCGCGCCCGCGCGCCGCACCCGGGCCTCGCTCGCGGGGTGGCCGACGCGCGCGACGACGTAGAGCCCCGGGTTGAGCGCCTTCGCCGTGAGGGTGATATAGGTGTTGCCCGCGTCGGAGTCGGACGCCGCGAGCAGCGCACGCGCGCGCTCGATGCCCGCCCGCTGGAGGATCGCGTCTTGCGTCGCATCGCCTTCGATGATCAGGTAATCAAACTGCTCGGAGCGCTGCAGCGCCTCCGGGTTCGATTCGATGACTACGAGAGGAACCCCGCGGTCCGCCAGGTCGCGTGCGATCTCCTCACCCACGCGGCCGAAGCCGCACAGGATGTAGTGATTGCGCAACGCTCCGATCCGCGCCTGCATGCGCCGTACTCCCAGGGCCAGCGCCAGCTCACCCTCGACGACGGCCTGCACGACGGTCGTGAGAATGTAGAGCGCCACGCCCACGCCGAAGAGTACCACAAAGATCGTGAACACCTGCCCGCCGTCGCTCAGCGGCTCCACCTCGCGGAAGCCGACCGTCGTCACAGTGGTCACCGTCATATAGAGCGCGTCCAGGAACGACCAGCCTTCGATCAGCATGTAGCCGATCGACCCGAACGCGAGCAGCACGAAGAACGCGCCGGCGCCGGCGAAGAGCCTGCGCCATGGCGCGAGCGGATCGATATGGAGCAGCCGGGTAGTACGAGGGGCTGGTGGACGGTTCATGGGGGCCACCCTAACGGCTTATCCTTCGGGCGCTGCGATACAATGGCCAGCAGCGATGGATGACATCGAGCGCTTCTTCTCCCCCAAGAGCATCGCCGTTGCCGGCGCTTCGCGCAATCCTCAGAAGCTGGGCTACGTCATCCTCGATAACCTCCAGCGTGGGCGCTATCGCGGCGACCTCCACCCCGTGAACCCTCACGGCGAGCGCATCCTCGGCCTCACGACCTACCGGACGATGCTCGACCTGCCCGCGACGCCCGACCTGGCGGTCCTCACCGTTCCCGCTCGCGCCGTCGGCGAGGTCCTGGAACAGTGCGGCCGCCGCGGCGTGCGCGCCGCAGTCGTCATCACGGCCGGCTTTCGCGAGACCGGCGACGAGGGCCGCGCTGCCGAGGACGAGCTGCTCGCCCTCGCCCGACGCCACGGCATCCGGCTGGTCGGGCCGAACTCCGTAGGCATCATCAACACCGCCATCGGCATGAACGCGACCTTCGCGGAGACGGCGCCCTACCAGTACGAAGTCAGCATGTTCTCGCAGTCGGGCGCTGTCGCAACGGCGATCCTCGACTGGGCCCGCTCGATCAACGTCGGCTTCTCCAAATTCGTCTCGCTCGGCAACATGGCCGATCTGAACGAGGTCGACTTCCTCGAGTACCTCGGCCGCGATCCGGAGACGAGGCTGATCGTCGGCTACCTGGAGGGCATCTCGGATGGCAGGCGGCTGATGGAGACGGCGCGGCGCGTCACGCCGGAAAAGCCTGTCATCTTCATGAAAGTGGGCGCGACCGCAGCCGGCGCGCGCGCCGCTCGCTCGCACACGGGCGCGCTGGCGAGCAGCGAGGCCGTCGTCGACGCCGCGTTCCACCAGGCGGGCATCGTCCGCGCCAGAACGATGGCGGAGTTCTTCGATCACGTCCTCTGCTTCTCCTACGCGCCGCTGCCGCGCGGCCCGCGCGTCGCCATCGTCACCAACGCGGGCGGGCCGGGCGTGATGGCGGCGGACGCCCTCGAGGGCTTCGGCCTGGAGGCTGCGAAGCTCTCGCCCGCCACGCTCGACGCCCTGGCCAGGGCGCTGCCGTCCGCAGCGGCCACGGCCAACCCCATCGACGTGCTCGGCGACGCCGGTTCCGACCGCTACCAGACGGCGCTGGAGCTGGTCCGGGACGACCCGCGCGTCGACGCCGTGCTCGCCCTCCTCACGCCGCAGCGAGTCACCGAGCCGGAGCGCACCGCGCGCGTCATCTCCTACCTGGCGCGCGAGCAGTCGAAGCCGCTGTTGGCGGTCTTCATGGGCGGCGACGCCGTCAGCCGCGCCCGGACCATGCTCGACGAAGCGCGGGTGCCCGTATACGCCTATCCCGAGCGCGCCGTGCGGGCGCTCGCCGCGCTCGTTCGATACAGCCGCTACCGGCAGGACGTGCTGAGCGAGGCGCCGACGGGCGCCCCACCGCGCGCCTAGCGCAACCTACGCCGCGACGAAGCCGCCATCGACGATGAACGGCGCCCCGGTGCAGAAGCTGGAGTCGTCGCTGGCGAGGAACAGCGCAAGCTGCGCCACCTCTTCCGGCTTGCCCATCCGTCCGATGGGTTCCATCCCAACCATCTGAGCCGTACGCTCCTCGCTACCGCCGGTGAAACGCTCCACCATCGGAGTCAAGATCACGCCCGGACAGATCGCGTTCACTCGAATGCCCTGCTGACCGTATTCCAGAGCCGCCGTCTTGCTCAGTTGGACCACGCCGCCCTTCGACGCGGCGTAGGCCGGAATGCCCTGGAAACCGACCAGGCCCGCGACCGATGCGTTGTTGATGATCGAGCCGCCGCCTCGCTGGAGCAGGACGGGGATCGCATACTTCATCCCGAGGAACACACCCTTCAGGTTGATGTTGATCACGCGCTCCCAGTTGTCCAGCGTGCAGTCCGCCGTGGGCGCGGTCTCGCCCTCCACGCCGGCGTTGTTGAAGATCACGTCCAGCCCGCCGAAACGCTCGACGGCTGTGTCGATCATGCGCTGCACGTCGTCCGGGCTGGAGACGTCCGTCTTGACGAAGACCGCCTCGCCGCCGGCCTTCCCGATCGCCTCGGTGACCTCTTTGCCCTGCGATTCGCTCCAGTCCGCCGCGACCACCTTCGCTCCCTCCGCCCCGAAGAGCAGCGACGCCGCGCGTCCGATGCCCGATGCGGCGCCCGTCACGATCGCGACCTTCCCGTCGAGCTTGCCCATAACCTACCTCCTAGCCGGTCGGCGCCGGTCGTTCGCGAAACTGGAACTCGGGACAGTTGAGCCCCGGGTACGTGTCGTGCACTTCGGGCCGCTGCACCAGGCAGGCGACACCGTCGAAGTAAACGCAGTTCGCGCACGCGTGCAGGTGCTGGCCGCAGCGCAGGCAGCGGTCGTCCTTCTCCACGACGCTGAACGGCACGGCGCGTCCGCAGGCCTGGCAATAGCGGCCCCGCGAGCCGGCCTCACCGGTGACCGGCGCTTCCGGCCGCACCAGCAGCACGGGAGCGGCGCCTTGGAGCACGCGGTCCGCAACGCTGCCGAGGGCCATGCGGGCGAGCCCTCCTCTGCTGTGCGACGCCATCACCACCAGGTCGATCGCGTCCTCCTGCACGAGGTCCGTCAGACAGTCTGCGGGGAAGCCGTGCAGCACCTTCGTCTCTACGGGCCGGCCGGTGCCCAGACTGTCGCGGATGCGGGTGAGGTAGTCCTGCGCCGCAGCCGTCAGCTCCTTGTCGATCTGGCCCATATCGATCTGTGGCACGCCGTACAGGTACGACTGCGCCGCCCAGCTCAGCGCTTGAGCGAGCACGACGCTCGCGCCGAAGGTGTCGGCCAGCTCGAGCGCCGGCTTGAGCGCCGACTCGGAAAGAGCGGAGCCATCGAGCGGCACGAGGATCCGCTTGATGGGGCCTGGCGCAACCTTCTTCTCCAGTACCTTCGGCCCGACCGCCAGCGTCGTCACCGGGGCCCGGCGCAGGAGCGCGCCAGCGACGCTGCCGTACCACCAACGCCCGATACCCGAGCGTCCGTGCGTCGCGAGCACCAACAGCCGCGGGTCGCGCTGCCCGATCAGGTTCAGCACCTCCTCGACCGGGTGACCGATGAGCACCTCAGCGTCCGCAACGACGCCTTCCGCCTCGCTCTGCTTCACCAGGCCAAGCAGGTACTCCATGTAGTAGGCTTGTGCGCTCTCCGTCATGTCCTTCGCCACGGCGGGGAGATCGGTGAGCAGCGTGGGCTCCGACCCCTCCCACACCGTGACCAGCAGGAGGCGCGCGCCCAAAGGCTTGGCCACGCGCCGCGCGTAAGGCAGGGCCGCCTCGGACAGCTCCGATCCGTCCAGCGGCACGACGATGAGTGGTTCTGTCATGTTCAGTCTCCTCGCCTCAGCGGCCCGCGGGCTCGCCACTCGAAAGCTCGCTTAGCAGCGCCTCGTCCAGGAGCTGCTCTTCCTTCTCCTCCTCACGCTCGAACTCCTCAACGGGTGGCCGCACGATGAGCACCGGGCAGCGCGAGGAGTGGAGCACCTTCTGGGCGACGCTCCCGAACACGTGCCAGCCGACCCCGCCCAGTCCATGCGAGCTCATCGCGATGAGCTCGCAGCGCTCTTGCTCGGCCAGACGTACCAGCGTTGACGCCACCTCGCCCTTGAGGACGCGCGTCTCTACGTGCAGACGGTCCTTCTTCAGCCGCTCGGCAAGCGCCTCCAGATAGGCTTCCGCCTCCCTGGCCTGCGCCTCCTGCACCTGATCGAGCAGGTTCGGCGCGTAGAAGCGGCCGGGAACGGGCGGCGGCACCACCCTCGCCAGCACGAGCACGCCGTTGACGCCCTCCGCCATGTCACTGGCGATGCGCAGCGCCTCCTCTGCGAGGTCGGAGCCGTCCAGCGGCACGAGCAATCTCTTGATCATGCGGTGTTCTCCTCCGCTGTTCTCGATTCACTTTAGCTTCACGCGTTGACCCAGTGTAGGGCCGTTTGGCCCGCCCCGGAGGGCGAATGACCCATTACGATGGTGACCCGCCCCTTCGGAGGGAGGCGCCTCGGCCAACCCCGGGCCCGGGGTCAGTCGAACGGGCCCCAGCGGCGCGCCGCGGCCCGCGGTCTGGGTGGCGACACCGTCCGGCCTAGCACGAACAGCTTCACCAGCGCAAGGCCCGCGACGAAGCCACCGATGTGCGCGAACCAGGCAACGCCGCCGCCCGCGCCGACAACGTCGGCGGTGAGCGACGCGGCGCCGTTGAAGAGCTGCAGCAGGAACCAGATGCCGATCAGCACGATGGCGGGCACATCGATGGGCATCCAGATGAAGATGAAGATCGGCAGGATCGCCGCGACCGTCGCTCGAGGGTACAGCACAAGGTAGGCGCCCATCACAGCCGAGATCGCGCCGCTCGCGCCGATGGCGGGCGTCAGGTCGTTCTGGCTGACCGCAACGTGCGCCGCCGTCGCCGCGAACCCGCCGATCACGTAGAAGATTGCGTAGCGCGCGTGGCCCATCGCGTCTTCGACGTTGTCGCCGAAGACCCACAGGAAGATCATGTTCCCGGCGATATGGAGCCAGCCGCCGTGCAGGAACATCGAACTGAGCGCCGTCAGCAGCACCCGGTCGCCGGTCGGGCAGACGAAGGCGAGATCGCGCGCGGCAACGTCCGGCGTGAAGCCGAAGCGGTCGCCCAGGCAGGCGGGAATCGCGCCCCAGTCGAAGAAGAAGCGGTCGAGCTCGGAAAACCCGCCGAAGATGCCCGGCGCCGAGCTCAGCGTGAGCTCGTAAACGAAGATGACCGCGTTGAGGACGATGATGCTGACGTTGACGTAGGGCGTCGTGCGAGAGCGGACGCTATCGCCGATGGGGATCATGGCAAGTCCGGCGACTTCAGAAGCGCCGTCCTGACCATGCTACCACCTCCGGAGCCCGGCCTCGCTACCAGTTCCGCGTCCAGAGCGGCTCCGCGCGACGCTCGGCCTTGTTGACGTAGCGGGCGAGCGCGAAGAGCAGGTCGGCCAGGCGGTTCAGGTAAGCCAGGATGAGCGGGTTCACCGGCTCGTCCCGCGCGAGCGTCACGACGAGCCGCTCGGCGCGCCGGCAAACGGTCCTCGCGACGTGCAGGAAGCCGGCGGGCGTAGCGCCGCCCGGCAACACGAACGTCCGCAACGGTGGCACTCGCGCGTCGTACTCATCGATCAAGCCTTCCAGCCATTCGATGCGGCTCTCGTCGAGCTGGAAGGAATCGTCGGCCTTCTTCACGCGCCGCACCGGTCGGTCGCTCGCCAGCTCCGCGCCGATGTCGAACAGCTCGTTCTGGATCGCCTGGAGCGGCGCCAGGAGACGGCGCTGGCGTAGGAGCGATATCGCCACACCGAGGACCGAGTTCAGCTCATCCAGCGCCCCGTACGCGGCGACGCGCGGATGGTCCTTCGCCACGCGACGCCCGCCGAACAGCGCCGTCTCACCCTGGTCGCCGGTGCGAGTGTAGAGCTTCGATTTGGCTGGGCGGCGGGGCACAGTGGGTGTATTATACACCCTGCTATTCGAGCGAGTTGGAGGCGCGAATGGAGCTTGGTTTGCAGGGAAAGGCCGCTCTGGTCGGCGGCGCCAGCCGCGGCATCGGCAAGGCCGTCGCGATCGGCCTCGCGCGCGAAGGCTGTCGCGTCGCCATCTGCGGGCGCAACCGCGACACGCTCGACGCTGCGGCCGACGAGATCCGCGCCGCTACCAGCATCGACGTGCTCCCCTTCGTGTGCGACATGTCGGACGCCGGCGACATCCAGCGCTTCGTCGCCGCGACGGTCGAGGCCTTCGGGCGGCTCGACGTCGTCGTTAACAACGCGGGCGGCCCGCCGCCCGGCGCCTTCGAGGCGCACGACGACGCGGCCTGGCACCTGGCGCTCAGTCAGAACCTCCTCAGCGTGGCGCGCACCGTCCGCGAGGCGCTGCCGCACCTGCGGGCGGCCGGCGGCGGGCGGATCATCAACATCACATCTGTAGCGGTCAAGGAGCCGATCCCGGGCCTGGTGCTCTCGAACGCCGCCCGGCTCGGCGTCGTCGGGCTGGCGAAGACGCTCTCGCGCGAGCTGGGGCCGGACGCCATCACCGTGAACACCGTCTGCCCCGGCCTCACGCTCACCGACCGCATGCGCGAGCTGTACGGCGGCCGCGCCCAGGCCCAGGGGCGCTCGCTGGACGACGCCCTCGCGGACGAGGCGCGGCGCATCCCGTTGGGGCGATTGGGTCAGCCGGAGGACGTTGCGGCCCTCGTCGTCTTCTTCGCGTCAGAGCCTGCGCGCCACATCACCGGCACGACCGTCCAGGTGGACGGCGGCTCGACGGCTGCGGTGCTCTAGCAGGACGCTGAACACGCCTAAGCACCAATGTCATTCGTTCCCACCCGCCCGCCGCTCCCCTTCCGGCACGGTCTCCGGCCCGCCTCATAGGCCCCTACGCCTTCCCCTCCACGCTGCCAGGTTCGAAGGCTGTATGCGCTCCTGACATCGCGGTGTCACGAGTGTTGCGTACAATGATTGCAGAGACGCGCGATCGAGGACTGACGTGACGGTCCAAGGGGTTCCCTGATGATGCGAGTCGCCAATCCGCTTCCGTCCCGAGCCCCGGTATCAGTCGGGATCGCCGCTCCGGAGGCGCGCGTTCACGCCCGCCGTCACCTGGTTCGATTCCCGGATGAACCTGATGATCACATCGAGCTCTTCGTTACCGAGGCCAGCCCAGAGCGCCAGCAGACCGTCCACGAGAGGCTGGAACAGCGCGCCGATCTCACCGAGGTTCTCCTCGATAGGCTCGACGATCACGCTGCGCCGGTCGACCTCGTCGCGGCGCCGGCGAACGTAGCCGGCGCGCTCCATCCGGTCGATGAGGCGCGTGGTGGCGCCGCTGGACAGGCCCGTCCGCTCCGAGAGCTCCCCGGCGGTCATCGGTCCGATGGTGTTGAGCAGATCCATCGTCTCGATATCGGTCTGGTGCATGCCAACGCGCTCGGCTACGGCATGACTGAACAGCGCGTCGAAGGAGCTCATCAGGCGCATCTCGCGCGTGAGCTGCTCGATCTTTTCGCGACGGTTCTCACCAGATGTTGACATCGTGGGCCATCCGTGATAGTATCTGCACTGTGCAGATAATGCACCGCGCAGGTACTAACTATCATAGCACAGTGCCCAGGCGACACCGCACACCGTGGTAGCGAGTTCGCCTTCGGCAGAAAGGAAGCGAAGTGCGAACCTTGGTTGTAGGTACGTTCCTCACCGTTGACGGTGTCATGCAGGCGCCCGGCGGACCCGACGAAGACCGCGAAGGTGGATTCGACCAGGGCGGGTGGTCAGTGAACTACTGGGACGAGCAGATGGGGCAGCTCATCACAGAGCAGACGCTGAAGGCGGGCGCGCTGCTCCTGGGACGCAAGACATACGAGATCTTCGCCGCCCACTGGCCCAAGGTGAGCGACGACGACCCGGTAGCGGCGAAACTGAACAGCCTCCCTAAGTATGTCGCGTCACGAACCCTTGATGCAGCGCCTTGGAACAACACTACCCTTATCCAGGGAGACGTGGCGGCAGCGGTCGCCGCCCTCAAGGAACAGCCGGGAGGCGAGATCCAGGTGACGGGCAGTGGCGACTTGATCCAGACGTTGCTGGAGCACGACCTTGTCGACGAGTACCGGTTGTGGGTCTTCCCGGTCGTCGTGGGCGGCGGCAAGCGACTCTTTGCCGGGGGAGCCTTGCCTGGAGCCATGAAGCTGGTCGACACGATGATCTCGAGTACCGGCGTCGCGGTCCACACATACGAACGCGCTGGGGCGATCCAGCACGGCACCTTTGAGGTCGATGAGGCAGGCGAGACTGCCGAGCTATGGCGCTGATGCCCGACTTCGCACCTCGTATGGCGTGAACGATACCTGAACAAGGAGACCCAACCATGAAAACGCTCGCTCGGTTCTGCTACGCCCGCCGCCGCTTCGTCGTCATCGGCTGGGTACTGCTCCTCGTAGGCATGTTCGCGCTCTCAGCCGCGTTCGGTGGCAAGCCCAGGACGGAGTTCCAGCTTCCCGGTTCGGAGAGCCAGGAGGCGATCGATCTGCTCAAGGAGCACGGCGTCAACGAGCGCACAGGGTTCTTCGGTCAGGTCGTCTTTCGGGCCGATCAGGGGGTGACCGACCCGGCGGTCCGCCAGACTATGGAGACGTTCTTCACGAACATCGAAGGCAGCGTCGAAGGCGTGGAGGTCGTCAGCCCATACGAGCCCGCGAACGCCCACCAGGTCTCCGCCAGCGGCGAGATCGCCTACGCGGAGATCAACTTCTCAGACCGCGACAACGAGGAGTATGTTGACGACGCAGGCGTCATCAAGGACCTGCGCAACGAGATTGATGTCGATGGCCTCCAGGTCGAACTAAGTGGCTTCATCTTCGCCGCGCAGCCGGACTTCTCCAGCGAGCTCGTCGGCATCGGCGCCGCCGTAATCATCCTGCTCATCGCGTTCGGCTCACTGCTGGCGATGGGCCTGCCCATCGTGACGGCGCTCTTCGGCGTCGGCTCGGGGGCGGCGCTCATCGCCCTTGTGATGCGCGTGCTGGACGTGCCGGAGTTCACGACGGCCATCGCGGCCATGATCGGCATCGGCGTGGGCATCGATTACGCGTTGCTCATCGTGACCCGCTACCGCCAGGGGCTCCACGATGGCCTCGATCCGCGGGACGCCGTGACGCTGTCGCTGAACACCTCGGGCCGAGCGGTCGTGTTCGCAGGATTGACGGTGGTCATTGCGCTCCTCGGCATGTTCATGATGAACCTGGAGTTCATGCGCAGCATCGCAACAGGCGCCGTCCTGGCCGTCTTCATGACCATGCTCGCATCGATCACATTGCTGCCGGCAATGCTCGGCTTCGTAGGCCGGAACATCGATCGCTTCGGCCTGCCCCACCGGGCCGCGGCGGCCGAAGAGGGCGCGAGCGCGTCCTTCTGGTTCCGCTGGAGCCGGCTGATCCAGGGCCACCCGTGGCCCGCGTTTCTGGCAAGCGCGACCCTCTTGATCGTGCTCGCCATCCCGCTGTTCTCCATCCGACTCGGCTTCGGCGATGCTGGCAACTTCCCCGAGTCAGATACGACCCGGAAGGCCTATGACCTGCTCTCCAGCGGATTCGGCCCCGGCTTCAACGCGCCGATCCTCGTCGTCGCCGAGACACCAAGCGGCGAGTCGGACGCCGCGACCATCTCCCAACTGAATAGCGCCATCGAAGCGACTGACGGCGTCGATTCCGTAACCGAGCCTGAGGCCATGGCCGGAGGCCAGTTGCATCTCTTCAACGTCTATGCAACGACGGCGCCTCAGGATGAAGCGACGAGCGATCTCGTGCACCGCCTGCGTAACGAGGTCATGCCTTCAGTCGTGACCGATGAGTCCACTATCGTACGCCTGACCGGTGACGTGCCGTTCGTGGTCGACTTCGCAGACTACATCTCTAGCCGGCTGCCGCTGTTCATCGGCGCGGTGCTGCTGCTCTCGTTCCTGCTGCTGATGACAGTATTCCAGAGCATCGTGGTTGCGGCCAAGGCCGTGATCATGAACATGCTCTCGATCGGCGCTGCGTTCGGGGTGATGGTCGCGGTGTTCCAGTGGGGCTTCGGCGACAGCCTGATCGGCCTCGGCAGGGAAGGACCGATCGAGGCGTGGGCGCCGATGATGCTCTTCGCGATCGTCTTCGGGCTCTCGATGGACTACGAGGTGTTC
>JBBEBM010000038.1:0-26707 GCA_040882355.1 Dehalococcoidia bacterium
CTTCGCTGCGCTCCCTTCGCTGCGCTCCCTTCGCTGCGCTCCCTTCGCTGCGCTCGAGGGCAGGCTCAGGGCAGGCCTCTCCCCGAGGGAGAGGGGACGTGGGCGCGGCCCACGACCGTTGTTGCGCGAAACGTGTCATTACGTTTTGCAAAAGCGGCCTTTTTCGTGGACATAACGTGAATCACCTCCTCGTGTCGAATCCAGCACACCGGCGCTGAGTGCCGCATGCCCTCGCGGTATTGTCGAGTGTGAGGATACGGGCGCGGCGGGAGAGCGCGAAGAGGCGGGTGGCGCGGGGTGGCCGCGCGCGCGTCCACTGGGCGTCGCGAGTACGCCCCCGCGTCCTCGATCTATCCGCAGTCGGAGCAACTCCTGCCTCGACGACAGACTTGCTCGGCGCCGCTCGAACTGCTGCTATGCCGACATAGTGTAGCGCCTCGGCACGCTCTCCAACGTCACGCCTGCCTGGTATACTGAGACCCCGCAGTCGGCGGCCCAAACTGCCGGCGGGGATCATAACGAACCCTGGCTCTCTCTCAGGCCAGACGGGGGGCGTGATGCCGATCGATGCGACAGACGGCCCGGGCAGTACCAGGGCAGGCGCGCCCGTTGAGCCCAAGACGTTCGCCTCCGGACGATTCGTCGTGAAGCGCCTCCTGGGTGAGGGCGGACAGAAGACCGTCTATCTAGCTCGCGATACGCAGTTGAACCGCAACGTCGCCATCGGCTCCATCAAGACCCACGGTCTGGACGAGGCGGGCATCGCCCGCGTGCGCCGCGAGGCGCAGACCCTGGCCGGGCTCGGCGCGCAGCCGCACATCGTCACGATGTACGACATCGGGCAGGAGCAAGGGCCCGACGGGCGGCCGGTTCCCTACCTCGTGTGCGAGTACGTCGCGGGCGGCGATCTGGAGCGCGAGCTGCGCCAGGCGGGCGGGCCGCTGCCGCTGGAGCGGGTGCTGGCCATCGGCCAGGACCTGTGCCGGGCGCTCGAAGTTGCCCATGGCCGGGGCATCCTGCATCGCGACATCAAGCCGGGGAACGTCTGGCTGACACAGGAGGGCCACGCCAAGCTGGGCGACTTCGGGCTGGCGGTAGCGCTGGGCCAGTCCCGCCTGACAGAGGCGGGCAGCGTCATGGGGACGGCGTCGTACATGCCGCCGGAGCAGGCGCTGGGGACGGAGGTGGACGTTCGCGGCGACCTCTACGCGCTCGGCTGCGTGCTGTACGAGCTGGTCACCGGGCGGCCGCCGTTCCTTGGCGACGACGCTCTCGCCGTCATCTCGCAGCACGTCAACACCGCGCCGGTCGCGGCCTCGTGGCACCGGGCGGACCTGCCGCGCGCGCTGGACGCGCTGATCGAGCGCCTGCTGGAGAAGGCGCCGGAGGAGCGCCCCAAGAGCGCCACCGCCGTCCTCGCTGAGCTGCAGCGGGTCGGAGCGGGGGGAGTGCACACCGCCGCCGAAACCGCGCCGGCGGAACCGCGTCGTGATCTGGCGGGCGTCGAATGGGGACGGTTCGTCGGACGGCGCGAAGAGATGGACGGGCTCAAGGACGCGCTGCAGGACGCGCTGTCAGGCAACGGCTCGCTGGCGATGCTCGTCGGCGAGCCGGGCATCGGCAAGACGCGGCTCGCGGAGGAGTTTGGCGTCTACGCCGGGCTGCGCGGGGCGCAGGTGCTCTCGGGCCGCGGCTATGAAGGTGAGTCGTCGCTGCCCTACACGCCGTTCATCGAGGCGCTGCGCCAGTACACGCGCTCGCGCCCGGACGCTGAGCTCCGCACGCAGATCGGTCCCGGCGCGCCGGAGATCGCCACCCTCGTCTCCGAGATTCGCGCGCGCTTCCCCGACATCGAGGAGGCGCCGAAGCTTGACGGGGAGGCGGAGCGGCTGCGGCTCTTTGAGAGCGTGACGCAGTTCCTGCACAACGCGGCGACCGCCAACCCGGTCGTCCTGTTCGTCGACGACCTGCACTGGGCGGATAAGCCGTCGCTGCTGCTCCTGCAGCACCTGGCGCAGCGGACCGCGCGCGACAGGCTCCTCATCCTCGGCGCCTATCGCGATGTCGAGCTGGACCGCACGCACCCGCTGGCCGACGCGCTCGGGGCGCTGCGCCGCCTCCCGAACTACCGGCGCGTGCTGCTGCGCGGCCTGCTGCAGGAGTCGGTCATCGACCTGCTCACGGCGATCGACCCCAGCGAAGAAGGCGCGGCGGGACGGCAGGCGTTGGCGGCGGCGCTCCACCAGGAGACGGAGGGCAACCCCTTCTTCATCCGCGAGGTAATGGCTCACCTGATCGAGACGGGAAAGATCGTCCACGAGAACGGCCGGTGGGTCGGGCAGGTGACCAGCATCTCGGAGCTGGGCATCCCCGAAGGCGTACGGGAGGTCGTCGGTCGGCGGCTCTCGCGCCTGAGCGAGGGCTGCAACCGCATGCTCACGCTGGCCTCGACGATGGCCGGCGGTTTCTCGTGGGACGCGCTGAAGGCGATCTGCGCCGACGTGCCGGAGGCCGAGCTGCTCGATCTCCTCGAAGAGGCGCTGCGGGCGCAGCTCATCGCCGAGCGGCGGGGTGAAGGCGGCACGTACGACTTCACGCACGCGCTGATCCGCCAGACGCTCTACGACGAGCTGAGCACGCCGCGGCGCGTGCTGCTGCACCGCCAGATCGGCGAGGCGCTGGAGAGCCTCTACGCGTCGAACGTCGAGCCGCACCTGGGCGAGCTGGCGCACCACTTCTATCAGGCCGCCCCCGGCGGCGACGTGGAGAAGGCGCTCGATTACGCGAAGCGCGCGGGCGACCGCGCGATGGCGCAGGTCGCCTGGGAGGCCGCGGCGGCGCACTACGAACGCGCGCTCGAGGCGATGGACCTGATCCCGGCCCCCGACGAGCAGGTCCGCGTGGACGTCCTGCTTGCCATGGGGCGCGCGCTCGAGATGGGCGGTGCGGACCGCTCAACCCGGCGGCCGGTCTTCCAGCTCGCGGCAGAGCTCGCGAACGGCGCCGGCGACTACGATCGATACGCCAGGGCGGCACTCGGGTTCGCCAGCCTGCTTACAACCCCCGGTGCGCTCGATGCCGAGGTGGTGCGAATGCTGGAAGAGGCCCTGCAGGTGCTTGGCCCGGCCGAGAGCGCCCTACGGGCGATGGTGCTCGCGCGGCTGGGTAACGAGCTGTCCTTCTCGGAGCAGCGCGAACGGAAGAGGCAGCTCTTGGCAGACGCGCTGCAGGTGGCGCGCCGCGTCGACGACCCGGAGACGCTCGCATACGTCCTGGCATGCGTAGTGTGGGAAGACATGGATCTTGCTCAAGCGCTTAGCCTGGCGCGAGAACAGGTCGAGGCAGCGAGCCGCAGCGGAGACAAGTTTGCGGAACTCCGCGCACATAACGTGCTGGCCACCCACATCCTCGCTCTGGGCGATCGGGCCGGCTTCGACCGGGCCGTCGAGGAGGAGGACCGGCTCCAGCGCGAGCTCCGAATCGTCGACGGGTGGACGGGCTTCCATCACGCGCTGCAGGCGCGGATGGACGGGCGGTTCGAAGAGGCTGAAGGTCTGGCGGGCCAGGCCTTTGCGGAATTGCAGCGCGAAGATCCCGAGAACGCCGCGATGGCCATTGGGACCGTCATATCTATGCTCCGCCGGCTGCAGGGCCGGCTGCTGGAGATCGAGCCGGCGTACAAGGCCAACGCCGAGCGATACCCGGCGATCCCGGCGTACCGCGCCGCGCTCGCCTCAATCTACAGTGAGGCAGGTCGACGGGAAGATGCGCGCTCGGCCTTCGACGAACTCGCCGAACGGGGCTTCGGCCACCTCCCCCCCGACGCCCTCTTGCCCATCACCCTGATCAACCTGGCAGACGCCTGCTGGTCACTCGGCGACGCCGCCCGCGCGCCCGAGCTCTACCGGATGCTGTTGCCCCGTGAGGGAGAGGTCGTGACAATCGGTTGGGCCAACACGTCGGCGGGCGCCGTGTCCCGCAGTCTTGGGGTCCTGGCCGCGACGATGCGCCGCTGGCAGGACGCGGAACGCCACTTCGAGGACGCCCTTCGCACGACGGCGCAGCTCGGCGACAAGCCCTGGCTGGCCCAGACGCGCGCCCAGTACGCCGCGGTGCTCCTCGCGCGCGGCGCCCCCGGCGACCGCGAGCGCGCGCTGGCGCTCCTGCAACTGGCGCTCGACGCGGCGCAGGAGATGGGGATGAAGAAGGTCATCGAGGACTGCCTGGCGCTCAAGCTGCAGCTCCAGGGGGTGGACGTGTCCGATATGCACGGCTCCATTGGCGCCGTCGTGTCGTCCGTTGGCGTGGAGCGCCCCGACGTAAGCACGTATGCCGCCCCGGACGGCACCGTCACCATTGTGTTCACCGACATCGAAGGCTCCACCGCGCTCGCCGAACGTGTCGGCGACCAGCGCTGGATGGAGCTTCTCCGCCCGCACAACGATCTCATCGTCCGAGAAGTCCGCGGCCATGACGGTTCCGTCGTGAAATCGATCGGCGATGGATTCATGCTCGCGTTCAGGAGTCCGCAGAACGCGCTGCGATGCACCGTCGCGGTACAGCGCGCCCTCGCTCCGAGCAATGACGGCGCGAATGACGAGGCCATCCGAGTGCGAATCGGCATCCATGCCGGAGAAGCAATCCGTGAAGCGGACGACTTCTACGGGCGAACCGTGACGCTGGCGGCGCGCATCGCGAACGAAGCGCACGGCGGACAAATCCTGGTATCGCCGGCGATCCGGGATGCCCTAGCTGGAACGAATGAGTTTTCGTTCGGCGACGAGCGAGAGGTGGAGCTGAAAGGCTTCGCCCTGTCGCAACAGGTCATCGAGTTGCGATGGACATGAGCACGCGGTCCGCAGGCCGAACGCCTGACGAGTGGCGCGCCGCCGTCAGCCGCCGCGCTTTCGTGACACCAGCCAGGCGGTCAGCGACGTGAATACGCCCGCCATCACCGCCAGCGCCAGCCAGCGCAAGAGCAGGTCGCTCCCCCCGAATCCACCCACATCCGCCTGATACGGGATCTTCGCCGAGATCTTCATCGCTTCCACCGACCAGTGCGTGACGGTGAGGTACGAGAGCCACTGCCCCACCGTGCCGGTGCCCGGCCCGCCGATGAAGATGAGCTGCGGGATGAGGACGATGGGCACCAGGCTCTGCGCTCTGTCCGCGCTGGTTACGGAAGCTGAAATGACGAGGCCCAGCCCGAGCGCGGCGAGCGCGGCGAGGTTCAGGCTGATCCAGATCTCGAGCGGCGCCGGCATCAGGGCGCCCGACGAAGGCAAGTCGACTTTCAGCCAGACGACGCCGAGCAAGACTGACGTCTGGAGCACGCAGAGCACGGCCAGGACCAGGAGCTTTGATGCCAAGTATGGGAGCACACGCAGGCCCGCTAGCCGTTCGCGCAGCAGGATCGGCAGCTCCTTCACGATCTCGCGCGCGGCGTTGATCGCCCCGAACCAGGTGGCCGTAGCAGCGAGCATAATCGGGAGCGCCGCGGCCAGCTTGGCGGCAGGGATGCCGAACGCCTCGGCTTGAGCGATGGCCGCCGGAGGGGGCGGCTGAAAGTCGGTGGTCTTGGCGACGAGCGTCAGGAACAGGGCGAGAACCGGCGCCTGGGCCAGCAAGATCACGAGGTTTCGACGGTCGCGCAGCATCGTTTCAACGTAGCGGGTTGCGGCGATGCGGAACTGTCGCCAGGCGGAGATACCCTGCCGAGTGCTTCCCGTGATGAACCCGAAGGGGTCCCAGTGAGTGGCAGCCTCCTCCTGCGCGACCGACACTTCCGGCGCGCCAGCGCCGCGGGAGAAGCGCGACGCCTTGAACTTCTCTTGCCACGCAACAGGATCGTCTGCCTCCACCCTTGGATAGATTTCGGCGAGATCGCTGACGCCAAAGAACTGCAACGCCTCCGCCGGCGTGCCGGCAAAGGCCACGCGCCCGCCAGTCGCCAAGAAGACCAGCCTGTCCGCTGCCCAGAGGCTTTCGACATCGTGCGAGATGACGATCACGGTGCTGCCCGCTTGGGCCAGGTCTTTCGTGATGGCGGTGACGCGCCGGGTCAGGCCGGGGTCTAGGCCGGAGGTCGGCTCGTCCAGAAAGAAGAGGCCGGGCCGCGAGATCAGCTCGGCAGCGATACTCGCGCGCTTCTGCTGACCACCGCTCAAGCGCCCGATCTCCACATCGCGCCGCTGATGGATCTCCAGCTCCCGCATCACCTCATCGACGCGTTGATCGGCGTCCTCCCTGCTGACATCCGGGGGCAGCCGCAGGCGAGCTACGTAGTGCAGGGCCCGTCGAACGGTGAGTTGCATCGGCAAGATGGTGGCCTGTGGAACGTAGCCGATGAGGGGGCGCAACGCGTCGTAGGCCCGGTAGAGATCCGCTCCGTTTACGATCACGCGACCGGACGTGGCGGGCCGCATGCCAATCAGCGCATCCAGCAACGTGGACTTGCCGGCGCCACTGGTACCGGCGATCGCCACAAGCTCACCGGGGCGAACGCTAAAGCCGATGTGGTCGAGGATCGTCTTCCCGGAAATGACTTTGGTGATATCGTGAACATCGAGCCTGACGGCCCGGCTATCGTCGTAGTGTTCGATCGCGCCATCGTTGTAGATGAGCTTGTACGGCCCGATGCGTACGATATCGCCGGGCTCCAGCGCGCGCTCGGCGCCGTACGCGCCGTTGACGTACGTCCCGTTCGCGCTGCCGAGATCCGACAGGAGAACGCGGCCGTTCGCGATTTCGAGTTTCGCGTGCGCACGAGACACGCTGAGGCTGGGGAGGATGATATCGTTTCCCGGCGAGCGGCCGATGGAGATGGAGCCGCCTGCCGGCAGCTTCAGCCTTTCGACGCTGACCCGCCCAGGCGATTCGTCCTTCTTGAACGCACGGGTACCCTCTAGCGAAGCGCGCAGGTCGGCTGCGCCGAGGTCAAAGATGAGCTGAACCTCGTCCTGAGTACCGGGTGCGATGAGGAGACAGTCGCGATGTTGCAACATATGGTCGTCGACGGGCACTCCGCGAAGCAGGGTGGGGTTGGTGCTGCCGACTTGAATAAAGCGATAGGTACGGCCTTCCCGGACAAGCCGGGCCTGAAACGCAGAGACGACGCTGGAGTCGATGCGGATATCGTTGCGCCCATCCCTTCCGACCGAGATATCGTCGTGCTCAAGGGAGAACAGCTCCTCTTCGCCGTGAGCTATGAGAACGCGGAGGACTGCGCTACCCATGCCGGCGACGTTCGAACTGCTCACTGCTTCACTCTCCCCGACCTGGTCCACTTCAGTGCACGCAAGGGCCGTATTCTACCGCATTCTGCGACTTCGCCACGTGAAGGATAGACATGCGGTGACGGAGGATCGGCCCGGCGGCGGAAGCGCTGCTCGCCGAGGGCGGCGCGGGCGCGGTCCTGCGCTACTAACGTCCGACCTAGGCTGCCCTTCCGGACGCGGTTCGCTACGATGGGGATGGACGACCCTCAGGTCGCTGCGAGGCGACCCTAGCCCGCAAGGAGCCCGGACGGTGCACAGCTCCGGTAGCCGCCCCATACGAACCTGATCGAGCGCAGCTTCAGACTGGCGGGGCCGGAGGGAAACGTATACCCCCCGATTATGGGCCGTTAGGAGCAAGACGCCCCCTGGCGCTATACTAGGTCTCAGGTTCGCGGAGGACGCCTTGTTCATTGAGAGGGTGCAGGTCGACGAAGGCTTCTTGGACAAGCTTGACTTGCATTTCGTTCCCGGCTTGAACGTGATTATCGGGGCCCGAGGATCAGGGAAGACGTCTCTGATCGAGCTCATGCGCTTCTGCATGGGACTTAGGCCCTTCGCCGAGGGCCCGCAGAAGAAGTTCCGCGAAATCGCATTGGCGGCGCTTGGGACGGGACAAGTACAGGTCACGTTTGGGCCGTCAAGTGAAGGCGTCGCAGTAACACGGACAGCTGACGAAGCAGAACCAAGGTCGACCGGCCGGGTTCCTGCCGTACTCGTCCTAGGTCAGGGGGAGATTGAATCTGTTGGCCTCGATGCTGCCGGCCGACTGCGCCTGATCGACCTATTTCGCAAGCCCAGGGGCATCTCACACGAACACGCAGCCGAAGTCGCGAACCTTCGCTCCCTGACCGTCGAAATCCAGGACCTCTCGGCAGAGCTGGCAAAAATCGACCAAGACATGTCGGAACTAGGCAACGTTACTGATGAGCTAAGCGAAGCCGAGGCACACCAGGCGGGAATGCTCGAGTCCGTTGCTGCGACGGCGGAGGAACAAACCCGGATGCGTCAGCTCCAGGAATCCATTGCCCAGCTCTCTGTGCGAGAGGCCGCATTCACGAGATGGTCAGCGAAACTACGCGGGCTCCAGGAACGCCTAGCGGACACCCACAGATCCATCCCTAGCATCGATGAGTGGCCAGACGCCGCTGGTCCAGAAGACCTCCTCGCGAACGCACGATTGACACTCTCTGCGATATTCGAGGGTCTAAACGTGGTCATATCATTGGCTGGTCGCCTCGAAGCGGATCTCAAGGCCCTTACCACAGATAATGCGACCCGTCGCATAACTCTTGACGACGAAGCGCGTCAAATACGCAGTAAGCTCAACCAGCTTCAGGAAGGTGCTGGAGCCATAGCCCGCACCATTCAAACGCTTCGCGAGCGCCTCGGTCAGTTATCAGCGCTGACCGACCTCAGAAGCCAGAAGGTTGATCGCCAACATGCAGTGCTTCAGGAAAGATCGGCGATCCTCGAACGCGTTGAGGAGGACCGGCAGCTCCGATATGAGGGGCGTCTCGATGTGGCCAATCATCTCAACGAACAACTCGGCCCACGAATCCGGGTTGATGTGCGCAAGTCCGAGCTTGACGCAGATTACACGACAGCGATTACGGCGAGCCTGAGAGGCAGCGGCCTTCACTACAGTTCTCTAGCACCCCGCCTCGCCGAGCGCCTCAGTCCCAGGGAGCTGGTCACGTCAGTGGAGGCACGGGATGCAGAATTCATTGCCTCAACGGCCGAGATTCCCATCGACCGGGCTCACAGGGCAATCGCATTCTTGACAGAGCACACAGACGACCTAGTTACCGCCGATATAGAAGATGGGATTGACCTGAGGCTCCTCGATGGGACGGAGTATAAGTCTGACCTGTCGACTGGGCAGCGTTGTACGGTCATATTGCCTATCATTCTAGCCAATCATGGGAATATCCTCCTTGTCGATCAGCCAGAGGATAACCTGGACAATGCGTTCGTCGTTGACACGTTGATACGAGCAATCCTGGCTCGCAGCACTGATCAACTAATCTTCGTGACGCACAACGCAAATATTCCTGTTCTCGGGGCGGCGGACCAGGTCATTGTCCTCGAATCTGATGGTAGTCGTGCGTACGCCAAACATGTGGGTCCCCTGGACGAACCTTCCACAGTCGATGCAATCACCTCCCTTATGGAAGGCGGCTTGGAAGCGTTTAGGATGCGAGCCGAATTCTACCGCCGTTTCAGAGACTGACGTGGACGAGGAAGCCGCGCTCGCGCTCCTTACGTCCCCAAAGGCCCATGAACGCCTTGCCGCTGCACGATACTTGGCCCGGTGCGCATCGTCAAAAAGTTACAACGCTATCTCCAATGCGAGACAAACAGAGTCCGATCGATGGGTCAGGGCATCTCTGGGTCGAGCAATCGATCGGCTAGCGTCCTCAATCGCTCAGCGTAGCATAGAACTAGTCTCTGACGACGAAGACGAGGACAGCTCCCTCGCGATAGAACTACGGTCACAGGCCGTGCAGGATGTGACAAATCTCCTTTTGCACGAGGCTACGCCCATCATCGGTGCCCTTCGCCAACGAGCCACAACGGAGGTCCCGAATTTCGCCGCCAGCCAAACGGCCAGCGCGCTTCACCGGCTCGATACATTTCTGGACGCTGTAGACGGCCTCAATCGCGCGGCGAGCCCCGCACGACGTAATGAGTTCGACCTTGCGGCTTTGTTGCGCGACATCTCTGACGAAGATGAACTTCTAGGACACATCGAGACCGAGCTGACCGGCACGACACCTCTCATCGTTATCGGCGACACTGCTCTAGTCAGACTTATAGTTTCCAACGGACTCAGAAACGCTATCGAAGCCACCGAAGCTGTACCCACCGGTGAGAAGGAACCCGTGCTCATCAACTGGGGCGATACAGATCGCGACACCTGGATTAGCATCCTCGACAGAGGCATTGGCCTCCCCCCTGCTCACGACAGAGTCTTCGAGATAGGATTGACAACGAAGTCTAAGGATCGCCATCTTGGAATGGGGCTGGCTCTCGCAAGACAAGCCGCCGACTCGCTGGGTGGTAGTCTGACTCTCCGCCCTAGGGATGACGCTGGCGTCGCATTCGAGCTTCGCTGGCCGCACACACCGTCATGATGCGCGTACTACTTGTCGAAGACGAGGAATCGGAGATCGGCTTTGTTACAGACCAATTCAGAGAGGCTGGCCTCGACGTTAGTGTCGTCGCTGCCAAATCGAAGATGTCTGCGCTCTCGACGCTCCAAGACGATGAGTTCGACGCGTTCATCTTTGACCTGCGCATCCCAACGCAGGACGGGGCGCTGGACAAGCAGGAAGCCCATGGCCTTTCCGTCATTGAGTCGGCCCGCCTATCGTTTCCGGGGACGCCTTTCTGCATACTGACCGGCAAGGGCACACCCGAACTCATAGGCGAAGCTCTGTCCAATGCCCCAACGCGAGACCTTTTCGGATCAGGAGAGCGTCCCTTGTCCAAATTTTGTAACAAGGTCAACTATGCCCCATGCATCGAATGGCTTGCTGAGATTTGCGGCCAAGATAATATCTTGAAGGAAATCGAAATTGTCGGCACGGTCGATGGCCTATCAGTCCAGAGCAAGCGTGCTCTTCGAATCTTTGCTCGACGGCGTGCGGGTACTATCCTCCGAGTTTCGCCACTTGGAGGTGGTCTCTCGTCAGCCAGCACAATGCGCGCCCAAGTTTACGATAAAGATGATGGCATTACAGCCACGGTTGTTGTCAAACTTGCTCCGCTTGATCGGATCGAAGACGAACGACTGCGTTATGAGACACTCATTACGCGTCTAGCGTCCGGGGCGTTTGCTCACTATGTTGATAACGTCGTCGCCGGCTGTGGCCGCACAGGAGGACTGTTCTATCGCCTCGCCGAAGATTACGTTAGCCTCTTCGACGCCCTACAAGCCGCTCCCATGTCGGGCGCATCAATAGTCCAACGGCTTAGGGATCTTCAGGAACCGTGGCGTCGAGACAAGTCATCTCACGCAGTTCAAATCGGCGCCCTTCGCCGGTCATTTATGGCTGACAGTGAGTTCGACGAGCATCAGCCTGCCCTCCCGGGCGTCGTGCTCAAGGATGTGGAGGCGAAAACGATCCAGGTTCGCGAGTTCTGCCAGCATGGCGACCTTCACGGGGAGAACGTTCTCATAGACTCGCACTCACAGCCCCTACTAATTGACTATGGTGACGTCCGAATGGCGACGGCTTCCCTGGATCCAGTCACTCTAGAGCTCAGCCTTGCATTTCACCCAGAGGGGAGGGCAGTTAGCGGTGGGTGGCCAAGCACTGATGCGGCCAGCCGCTGGGCAGAGCTCGACGAGTACACTCGCGACTGCCCGTTTGCGGACTTCGTCAATGCCTGCCGCGAATGGGCCCTGGACGATTCATTGAGTCAGTATGCCGTTTATGCGAATGCCTACGGATACGCGGTTCGTCAGCTCCGCTTCCAGGACGTTGATCCCAATCTCGCCCTGGCCGTAGCTGGCTCGGCCTGTACCAAGCTCCTAAGCAGTTAGCGGCGAGTAGGCGGTTGAGGCGGCGATCGACACCGACGCGCTTGTCGAGGACGTACGCGGCCCGGCGCCCTCAGCGCCTCTCAAGCTCACCGTCCGCGACGCGCTGGGGATCAGAGCTACGGCCACCCTCGCCCTCTACGCGCCGCCAAGCGCGGCGGCGCCCACGCAGGCGGGCGAGGGACGGTGAGGGGCGGCGCAAAAGAGCATCGGCGTAGACAAAGAAGACGCGTTTTTGCGAAACAAATCCCTGCCCGCCTCGGGGCGCCGCCGGCCAGCGCCGGGCGCCGCTTCGAGCCGCGCCCCGAGCACGTCATCCGCTACGATAGAGGCGGACGGTCCTGAGGTCGTCGCGAGGCGACCCTAGCGCAAGGAGCCCCGCCATGACTCTGAACAGCTTCGGCAGCCGCAGCGCGCTCTCGGTCGACGGCGCGACGTACGAGATCCACCGGCTCGATGCGCTGTCGCGGGCGGGGGTCGGGCATGTGGAGCGGCTGCCGTTCTCGATGAAGGTGCTGCTCGAGAACCTGCTGCGGCGCGAGGACGGGCGCGCGGTCTCGGACGAGGACGTGCGCGCGGTCGCTTCGTGGACGCCGGGCGAGAGCGAGGGTCCTCGCAAGAGCGAGGAGCGCGAGATCGCGTTCATGCCGGCGCGCGTGCTGCTGCAGGACCTGACCGGGGTGCCGGCGGTCGTCGACCTGGCGGCGATGCGCGACGCGATGGGCGAGCTGGGCGGCGACGCGAACAAGATCAACCCGCTGGTGCCGGTCGACCTGGTGATCGACCACTCGGTGCAGGTGGACTACTTCGGCTCGCCGGACGCGTTCGCGCTGAACGCTCGGCTGGAGGTGGAGCGCAACACGGAGCGCTACGGCCTGCTCCGCTGGGCGCAGCAGGCGCTGAGCGGCTTCCGCGTGGTGCCGCCGGACACGGGCATCGTCCACCAGGTGAACCTCGAATACCTGGCGAGTGTCGTCTACACGCAGCGGAACGGCTCGCTGGCGGCGTACCCGGACACGCTCGTCGGCACGGACTCGCACACCACGAAGATCAACGGGCAGGGGGTGCTGGGCTGGGGGGAGGCCGCCATCGAGGCGGAGGCGGCGATGCTCGGGCAGCCGCTCTCGATGCTGATCCCGGACGTCGTCGGCTTCAAGCTGACGGGCGCGCTTCCGGAGGGCGCGACGGCGACGGACCTGGTGCTGTTCGTGACGCAGATGCTGCGCGCGAGGGGTGTCGTCGGGAAGTTCGTCGAGTTCTACGGGCCGGGGCTGGCCGGGCTGCCGCTGGCGAGCCGGGCGACGATCGCGAACATGTCGCCGGAGTACGGCGCGACGTGCGGCTACTTCCCGGTCGACGATGAGACGCTCGCCTACCTGCGGCTCACGGGCCGCGACGAAGCGCTCGTGCGGCTGGTCGAGGCGTACTGCAAGGAGCAGGGCCTCTTCCACACGCCGGACGCGCCCGAGCCGCTCTTCACCGACACGCTCGAACTGGACTTGAGCACGGTCGAGCCGAGCCTCGCCGGGCCGCGCCGCCCCCAGGACCGTGTGGCGCTGTCGCAGGCGAAGCGCTCGTTCCGCGAGGCGCTCGCCTCGATCCTCGACGCGGAGCACGACCCTTCGATCAACCACGGCTCGCTCGAGCGGTGGATCGAGGAGGGCGGCGCGGCGTCGGCGCCTGCGACCGAGGTCACCGCCCGCGACGCGCTGGGGGCCGTCGGCAAGCGGGCGACGGTGACGGCGGACGGCGCGTCGTTCGAGCTCGAGCACGGCTCGGTCGTCATCGCGGCGATCACGAGCTGCACGAACACGTCGAACCCGGACGTGATGGTGGGCGCGGGGCTGCTGGCGAAGAAGGCCGTCGAACGCGGGCTCACGAGCAAGCCGTGGGTGAAGACGAGCCTCGCGCCGGGCTCGAAGGTCGTCGTCGACTACCTGAAGGAGGCGGGCCTGCTGCCGTACCTGGAGCAGCTCGGCTTCCACCTCGTCGGCTTCGGCTGCACGACGTGCATCGGCAACTCGGGCCCGCTGCCGGAGCCGGTCGCGAGCGCCGTCGAAAGCGAGGGGCTGGTCGCGGCGGCGGTGCTCTCCGGCAACCGCAACTTCGAGGGGCGGATCAACGCCCTCGTGCGCGCGAACTACCTCGCGTCGCCGCCGCTCGTCGTGGCGTACGCGCTCGCCGGACGGATGGACGTCGACCTTCGCAACGAGCCGCTCGGCACCGGCAGCGACGGCGAGCCCGTCTACCTGCGCGACGTCTGGCCGTCGCAGGCGGAGGTGCAGGCGGCGGTGGGGTCGATCGGCGCGGCGATGTTCCACAAGGAGTACGGCGCCATCTTCGAGGGCACCGACGAGTGGAAGGCGCTGGAGGTGCCCTCCGGTGACCACTTCGTCTGGGAGGCGGACTCGACCTACGTGCGCAGGCCGCCGTTCCTGCAGGACGTGTCGCCGGAGCCGGTAGCGCCGCAGGACATCGCCGGCGCGAGGGTGCTCGCGCTGCTGGGCGATTCGGTGACGACGGACCACATCTCGCCCGCGGGCTCGATCGCGAAGGACGGCCCGGCCGGGCGATACCTCATCGAGCAGGGCATCGAGCCGAAGGACTTCAACTCGTACGGGGCGCGTCGCGGCAACCACGAGGTGATGATGCGCGGCACGTTCGCCAACGTGCGTCTGCGCAACCAGCTCGCGCCGGGCACGGAGGGCGGCTGGACGCAGCACCTGCCGGACGGCGAACAGACGTCGATCTTCGAGGCGGCGATGCGCTACCGCGACGAAGGCGTGCCGCTGATCGTTATCGCCGGCAAGGAGTACGGCACCGGCTCGTCGCGCGACTGGGCGGCGAAGGGCCCGGCGCTGCTGGGCGTGCGGGCGGCGATGGCTGAGAATTTCGAGCGCATCCATCGCAGCAACCTGATCGGCATGGGCGTGCTGCCGTTGCAGTTCGAGGACGGCCAGTCGCCGGCGTCGCTCGGTCTGACGGGCCGCGAGCGCTTCGACGTGGCGGGCATCGCGGAGGGCCTCACGACGGGCAAGCGGCTCACCGTCCGCGCCGTCTCGGACGACGGCAAGGAGTCGACGTTCACCGTCATCACGCGCATCGACACGCCCGTGGAGGTCGACTACTACCGCCACGGCGGCATCCTGCCGTTCGTGCTGCGCGCGCTGGTGAAGGCGTAGGCCGGCGCTAGGTCAGCTTGGCTGGTGCATCAGCAGGGTGGGGACGTCGCTATAGTCCTGGAGGTTTCGAGTCACGACTGTCAGGCTGTGCTCGAGAGCCGTCGCGGCGATGAGGAGGTCAAGTGCCCGCCTTTGGACTTGTTTCTGCTGAGCACGAAGCGTCTCCCGAAGCTCCGCGCAGCGCCGTGCAATGGAGAGGGAAATGGGCAGAACGGGAACGTTCTCGAGGAAGCGAGACAATTCCTCCTCCGCGTCCTGCCTCCTCGGGTTCCTGGCCACACCCTGATACACCTCCATGTAGGTGACAATGCTAATGGCGATGCCTTCGTCGGCCAGATTCAGGAGGAGTTGAAGAGCGTCAGGCTCGCCTTCGAGGTAGTCGATGACCCAGTCGGAGTCGACCAGGTAGCGCATGCTCAGGCCGGACGGCCACGGCTTTGTTGCTCGCGGCCAGTCCGGATGTCCCGCTTCAGAGCCTCCCGGTCAATGCCTGCCAGCACACCAGCAGCTCGTCGAAGGGCCCTTTTGACCTTAGCTGGATCGTAGTCGGCCCAGATGTCCCGATCTGCGGGCTCCTGCGGGGTCTCCAGCGTCGTCGCGCGCCTCGCCGTACGGTGCGGCCCGATCAATGCGTCCAACTGCTCACGGGCGATCCTGATCGTTCGCGGTCCCACGCGGTAGGCGGTGAGTCTGCCCGCGTCGATCCAGCGCCAGATGGTGGTCCGGCTCACATTGAGGACGCTCGCCGCTTCGGCAACGGTGTAGTATGCTCGCTCCTGAGACGCCTCTTGGCTGGGATTGACCTTCACGTTGCATAGGTTATCATTTGTTTCATGCATTGTCAACGGGCACAAGTAGTTTGGGCCGGGGCGCTGGTAGGCCTCCTCATAGCGGCCTTCGCCTGCGGTGACAGCGACGAGCGGAGCGGGCCCGGTCCTTCAGGCGACATCACGGTCTTTGCCGCGGCATCGCTCACCGACCCGTTCAACGAGATCGGGGACGCGTTCGAGGCGGCGAACCCGGACGTGGGCGTGACGTTTCAGTTCGCGGGCAGCCCGGCGCTGCAGACGCAGCTCGCGGAGGGAGCGCGGGCCGACGTGCTGGCGACGGCCGACGAGTCGAACTTGGAGGCGGCGCTCGACGCAGGGCTGGTCATCGACGCGGCGCAGCCGTTCGCGCGGAACAAGCTCGCGATCATCGTGCCAGCCGACAACCCGGCGAGCATCGAGTCGTGCCTCGATCTGGCGAACGACGGCCTCAAGCTCGTCCTCGCCGCTGAGGAGGTGCCGGCGGGGAACTACGCGCGTCAGTCGATCGATCTGATGGCGCAGGACCCGACGGCGGGCGCCGGCTTTTCGGAGCGGGTGCTGGCGAACGTGGTCTCGAACGAGCCGAACGTGAAGGCGGTCGTCACCAAGGTGCAGCTCGGCGAGGCGGACGCGGGGATCGCGTACGTGACGGACGTGACCCCGGACGTGGCCGCTGACATCACGGTGATCGAGATCCCGGACGACATGAACGTCATCGCCGTGTATCCTGTCGCTGTGACAAGCGAAGCGGCCGAACCTGAAATCGCAGCGGCCTTCATCGAGTTCGTCCTCTCGGATGAGGGCCAAGCGATCTTGCGGCAGCACGGGTTCCTGAGGGTGAAATGATCGCAGCACAGAGCGCGAGCAAGACACGAACTGCGAGCCGGCTGGGGCTGGACTGGCTCTTCGCCGCGCCGGCGGCGCTGTTCGTCGCGTTCTTCGCTGTGCCGCTGGCGGCGCTCGGCTGGCGCGCGCTCGAGAGCGGCGAGCTCGCCGACAACCTCACGTCCAGCCTCGTGCTCGACGCGCTGCGACTGAGCGCGATCACGAGCACGTTCACGCTCGTCATCGCGATCATCGTGGGTACGCCGCTGGCCTACCTGCTGGCGCGACGGACGTTCCCCGGCAAGTTCCTCGTCGACCTGCTGCTTGACCTGCCGATCGTGCTGCCGCCGACGGTTGCCGGCGTCGCGCTGCTGGTCGCGCTGGGCCGGCGCGGGGTCATCGGTGACCCGCTGGACGCCGCCGGCTATGACATCGCCTTCACGACGACGGCCGTGGTGCTGGCGCAGCTCTTCGTGTCGGCGCCGTTCTACATTCGCACGGTGAAGGCCGGCTTCGACGCCGTCGAGCCGGCGTATGAAGGCGTCGCGTGGACGCTGGGCGCGTCGCCCTGGCGCACGTTCCGGCGCGTCACGCTGCCGCTCGCCTGGCCGTCCGTGGTCGCCGGGGCGATCCTGTGCTGGGCGCGGGCGCTGAGCGAGCTGGGGGCGACGCTCATCTTCGCGGGCAACTTCCAGGGCCGCACCCAGACGATGCCGCTGGCGATCATCAGCGCCTTCGAGTCCGGCCGCTCGATCGACGTGGCGATCGCGCTCTCGGTGATTCTTGTCGTGGCCGCCGCCATCCTGCTGCTGCTGCTGCGAGTGTTGGCGCGCACCGCGCCCTCATCGCTCTGATGTTCCGCATCGAGATCGATACCCAGGTAGGCGACTTTCGCCTCCAGCCGCGCTTCGAAGCGGGCAACGAGCTGGTGGTGCTTTTCGGGCCGTCCGGCTGCGGCAAGTCGCTGACGTTGCAGGCGGTCGCGGGGCTGCTGACGCCCGCGTCGGGCCGGATCGAGCTGCCGGGCGGCGTCGTCGCGTTCGACAGCGAGGCGAAGACCAACGTGCCGCCGCAGGACCGCAACGTGGGTTATCTGGTGCAGGAGCTGGCGCTCTTCCCGCACATGAGCGCGCGCCAGAACATTGAGTTCTCGATCGCCGGATGGCCGGCGGAACGGCGAAGCCAACGCGTCGCGCATTTGATCGAGATGTTCGGCCTGGAAGGACTGGAGGAGCGCCGCCCACGCGAAATCTCGGGCGGGCAGCAGCAGCGCGTCGCGCTCGCTCGAGCGCTGGCCGCCGAGCCGTCCCTCCTGCTCCTGGACGAGCCGTTCTCGGCGCTCGACGCGTCGATTCGCCAGAAGCTGCGCCGCGAGCTCACCGAGCTGCGGCGCAATCTGGAGCTGACGGCGCTGTTCGTCACGCACGACCTGGCAGAGGTGTATGCGCTCGCGGACAGGGTGGTGATCTACGACGACGGCCGCGTGCTTCAGCAGGGCACGCGTGAGGAGGTCTTCCGCCGGCCCGCGTCGCGTCGCGTCGCCGAGCTGACGGAGGTGCGGAACGTCGTACCGGGCGTCATTCAGGCGTACGCGGACGGCGTGGCGGTTGTGGAGACGCCGTGGTTCACGGCGCGCGTGCCCGATGACGCCGGCATCTTCCGGGGCGACGTCTGCATCTGCATCCGGCCGGAGCACATCATCGTGCTCAAGGAGGACCGCGACCCGCAGGGCTACACCGATACCGTCATCGAGACGGAGATTATCGACGAGGTCGCCACGGGCAGCTCGCACCGCCTGCTCATGCGCACGACGGCGGCCAATTCGATCGCCGAGCCGTTCGTCTTCGAGGTCGATGTGCCGGCGCACCCGTACGCGGTGCTGGGCATCGCTTCGAGTCGCAACTGGCGGGTCGTGCTGAGCGCGGAGTGGATGTCGCTTGTGCCGCGGGAGTCGAGTTGACATTTGCCGGACGCGGCGCGCCTGGAGTAAGATGGCAGGGCCGCTCTGAGCGGCGACGATGAACAGAGCAGAGATGGATAGCGACGACAGTAAACCCGGGCATAGTACCAAGGCTGAGCCGGAGATCGATCAGTCTCGATCCTGCTGCGCGGAGGGCCTAGCGTTGTAAACGCCGCTACGGCGTGCACTGCTGCCCCGGCGTAGCTCGGCCACGCCGGGGCTTTCGTTTGTCCCGCGCATGGCTCTGGCCGGCTCGGCTCGAGAGGAGGGCGCCATGGCGCAGCAGTACCGCGTTGTCCCGGACGAGCTGCCGGAGCTCCTGGCGAAGGGGAGCCCCGAAGAGATCGCGGAAGCGCTCGATGCGCTCCACCCGGCGGACCAGGCCGGGGCGTTCGCCAAGCTGGAGCCGAGCGAGCGCGAACAGGTACTGGCGCTCCTCCGGCCCGAAGACCTGGCCCGGCTGATCGAGCACCTGGACGAAGAGAGCCGCGAGGAGCTCGTCGCGAAGCTGCCCCGGGCCGTGCTCGCCAGGGTCCTCGACTATATGACGAGCGACGAGGCGGCGGACGTGCTCCAGGAGCTCCCGCCGGCTGAGGTGGCGCGTCTGCTGGCATCGATGGAGACGGCGGGCGAAGTGGCGCCGCTGCTCCGGCACGCGCCGGAGAGCGCCGGCGGGCTGATGACGCGCGGCTACGTCGCTCTGCACCACGAGATGACGGTGCAGGAGGCGATCAACTACCTGCGCCTGCGCCAGCCGGCCGCCCAGGACCCGTATTACCTCTACGTGCTGGACGCGGCAAACCGTCTGCAGGGCATCGTCAGCCTTCGAGAGCTGATCATCGCGGAGCCTGCCACGCGGATCCCGGCGATCATGACCACGGAGGTGGTCTCGGTGCCACCGGGCACCGACCAGGAGGAGTGCGCGCGGCTGATCCAGCGCTACCGCTTTCGCACGCTGCCCGTCGTCGACGAGGACGGCGTACTGCAGGGCATCGTCACGATCGACGACCTGATCGACGTCGTGACCGAAGAGGCGACCGAGGACATGTACCGCATGGCGGGCGTTGGCGTGAAGGAGTGGGCGTTCAGCCCGCTCCGCGAGTCGATCTTCCGCCGGGTGCCGTGGCTGGCGTTCAACATGGTCTGGGCCTTCGCGGGGGCGCTGGTGATCAGCCTGTTCAAGGGGACGCTGGAGCAGGCGGCCGCGGTCGCGATCTTCATGCCGATGATCGCGGGCCAGGCCGGCAACGCCGGCATTCAGACGGCGACGATCGTCGTGCGGTCGATGGCGCTGGGCGAAGTGCAGACGCGCGACGCGGCACGGCTTTTGGCGAAAGAGCTGGCGATGGGCGCCATCAAGGGTGCCCTGTTCGGCGCCGTGCTAGGGCTAATCGCGTGGCTGTGGCAGGGCAATCCGACGCTCGGCATCGTCGCGGGCGCTGCTCTCTTCCTCAACATGCTGGTGGCCGCGACGTGTGGCGTGCTGGTGCCGATGACGATGCGCCGGCTCGGGTTCGACCCGGCCACGATCGCCGGCGTCTTCGACACCATGCTGACGGACCTCATGGGGTTCGTGATCTACCTGGGCCTGGCGACGGCCGTGGTCTCGCACCTCGACTAGCGCGCTACCTGGGGCGGCTTGCGCCTGGGGCGAGGCCAAGTGGCAGGAGGGTCTTCGCCCCAGGCAGCCGGGAGTACGGTAGGAGGTCGCAGGCAACGAGCGCTGGTGAGGGAAGCTGGAGCGGGGGAAGGGACTCGAACCCTCGACAGCCTGCTTGGAAGGCAGGAGCTCTACCACTGAGCTACCCCCGCTCGATATTAGCTTCCGCCAGAGGCGATAACTGGACGGCGCTTGACGCACAGCGCTCCGACAGACGATAATTGTGCCGCCTGGCAAGACGGTTCAATACCGAGAGAGGGATCGGCCCATGCGTCAAGCAGCATCACGTACCAGTGAACCACTGGCGGCTAGCGGTGTCAACGTCGAGGACGCCATCGCGAGCTTCGCCCGCTACCTGAAGGCGGCGAACCGCTCGCCCAAGACCGTAGACACCTACACCGAGAGCACCCGACAGCTCGCGGCGTTCCTGCGCGAGCACGGGATGCCGACCGACGTGGTGCTCCTGCGCCGCGAGCACATCGAGACGTTCGTCCTCGACCTCCTGGAGCGCCGGAAGCCCGCGACCGCGAACAACCGCTATCGCGGCGTCCAAGCCTTCTTCAAGTTCCTGCTGGAGGACGGCGAGATCGCGGAGTCGCCGATGGCGAGGATGACCCCACCGACGGTGCCGGACGAGCCACCCCCGGTCCTCCGCGCCGAGGAGGTGCGGGCATTGCTGGCGACCTGCGAGCGCGGGCGGACGTTCGAGGAGCGGCGCGACTTTGCGATCCTGCTGACGCTCTACGACACCGGCGGGCGGCGCGCCGAGGTCGCCCGGCTGCGGCTGCACGCCGAGGACAAGACGGACGGCGACGTCGACCTGGAGCGGGGCGTCCTCTACGTAGTCGGGAAGGGACGGCGCCCGCGGCCGGTCAAGATCGGCGCCAAGGCCGTCCGCGCCATCGACCGTTACCTGCGCCTGCGCAACCGGCACCCGAGCGCTGGCCTACCCTGGCTCTGGGTCGGCTCGAAGGGCTGTTTCAGCGACTCCGGCATCGCTCAGATGGTGCGGCGGCGCGGGCACGAGGCTGGCCTGGGCGACAACATCCACCCGCACCTGCTGCGCCACAGCTTCGCTCACGAGTTCTTGAGTAACGGCGGTCAAGAGACGGATCTGATGCAGCTCGCGGGCTGGCGCTCCCGCACGATGGTCAGCCGCTACGCGCGCAGCACGGCAACGGAGCGCGCCCTGGAGGCTCACCAGCGGCTGAGCCCTGGAGATGCGCTGTGACCCTGCCGGCCGCGGCAGGAGATGCCGAGGGCTACGTACGTTGCTCACATTGCCGAAAGCGGCTGACCATCATCGTTGACTTGCAGGGCCCCAGTCCGGCGGTGTACCTCGCCGGACGATACTGGACGACGGCCACCACCTCACGCGAGGCGGACGACACGCGTTTGCACGTCTGGCAGCACGGGAGGACCCGTCGGTGGCGCGATCGCGCTGGCCTGGAGACCGGTGTCGGGTGGCTTGCATCGCTACCGGCGATCATCGTCTGTGACAACGCCGCGTGTCGCCACCCAAGCATCCTAACCGGCAGGCAGCTCCGGGTTCGCTCGGCGTCGCCGCTCCACTACAGCACCTGCGCAGAGCTGGGGTGCTCCATGACCGTCTACCGACCCGCCGCATTCTGTCACGAACACGGCGGTGGCCAGCGAAAGGCGATCCGTCGGTTGCCAGGTGTGAAGCATCGGCTGACAGGCCATGACCGAGAGCGACTCGCCGCCCTGCGTTTGACGGGTAGTGGGCCAGTGTAGAATTGATCAGGCAAGAGCTCAGTTGACATGCCGCGTTGGGTGGGGTTACTCTTGAAGCGATGCCAACTCAGCGCAGGGAGCGCGCAGGCTGGTGGTTTAAGAACTCGGCAACCCCGCCGATGATAGCGACAGAGGCGTTCCAATGGTAGCCATGCCGATGCCCGCGCCGGTGCTCCGAAAGAGAGCACGGAGATTCTTCACCTCGGATGCGACGCCACCCGAGCTAGAGTGGGTTGCGAATCTCAGCCCCCTCCATTTCCGGCTGTTTGTGGTAGAATTGCATGAAGCGCTCTCTAACTCCCTAATTCGCAAGGGCAATGGCGAGCGGCTGCGCGAGGTGATCGAGGACTGGCAGGCGACAGCAGAGATCGACGCCGATCCCGATCTGGCCAAGAAGCTGAGGACGCCGCGCAGCGAGAAGTCCTACCGTGAGTGGAACCCCCCAGGCGACTAAGCCCGCGTACAAGGTGCAGATCGAGGATGAGGCCTGGGAAGGCCTCTCTTCTTTACCCGAAAGTCAGCAGGACAAGGTATTCGCTGTCAACAAGAATCACCTTCAGCACCATCCCACGCAGCCGATCCCCGGCAAGCTGAAGCGCCTCAAGGGAGAGTACAGCGCCTACTTTCAGTTCGAAATTACAGACTCGCAGCGAATGATCTACACGGTCGATGAGGAGACTAAGACGGTCTACGTCGAGTACATCGGCAGGCATCCCGAATGGAAACGGCGGCGGAGCCGTGCCTACTAGGTTGACGATCCGGCCCCAGTTACCGCTTGACGTGAGCGCTGTGCCTCGGCTATCATTCGGCAAGTCAAGATAGAACTCAAGACCGGATAGAGCGGTCCTTTCCGCCACCGCAGCGCCCCAGGAGCGGCGCCCCGGAAGGCTCAGGGAAGGGCCGTTTTCTGATGGGCACCCCGGCTTCAGAGGTCTCGCTGCGCGGCCGACTAGGCGCCTACTCGCTCCACGCCACCCACGATCCCCGAGAGACGACCGCGAAGGCGCGGGCGACCTTCCTCGACCGCTTCATCGACCAAGTTGACCCTGGCCGGGTGTTGCCGGAACACGAACGCCTGCGCCGGGCGGAAAGCGCTCGAAAGGCGTACTTCACACGGCTCGCGCTCCGTAGCGCCCAGGCTCGCCGACGACGAAGCAGGAACAGCAAGACACCCAGAGCGCCACGCGATGAGTGAGATCGCGGCCCGGCAGGTGGCTCCGGGTGCGCTCCGAACCGCCTGTGAGGGCTACGCTGGGCGAGGCTGGGTTCCGTTGGCGCTGAGAGCCGACGCGAAGGGCAAGCCGAAGGCCCCGATCGTGACCGGCTGGCAGACGATGAGCCTCGACACCTGGGAAGCGCAGCCGTGGGAGCGGGCGCTAGGCGTAGGTCTCCTGCTTGGCCCAGCGTCGGGCAACCTGGGGATCATCGATGTGGACGACGTCGGCCTCGCCGACGCTGCGCTTGCCCTCTTTCTGCGACGGCATCGCCCAGCTAGGTTCGTGAGAACCGGGAGCAACCGCGGCCACATCTATGTGATCGAGAATCAGCCAACGGCCCACAAGCGGAAGGTCCTAGCAGCGTTCGACGGCCGGCCTGTCAAGGTCGACCTTCTGGTGCAAGGCGCTCAGGCGGTCGCACCGCCGACCGCTGGCTATGGGCTGGAGGGCTATGAGGAGACGCTTGACGCCGATCCCTTGCCCGTGCCGAACATCGAGGCAGCATGGCAGAGCCTCGCCCGAGACCTGAACATCAGGGAGATCGAAGCGCGGCAGCGAGGCACCAACGCGAACGCGCCGCCGCTTGGCGAGCGCATCATCGAGGGCGCTCGCAATGATACCCTGGCGAGCCTGGCAGGTTCGATGAGGCGACGCGGCGCTACCCGGCGCGAGATCCTGGCTGCGCTCACAGTAATGAACGAGCGTTGCGAGCCGCCCCTCTCCGAGCGGGAGTTGGAGGCAATCGCCCGCAGCGTCGGGCGCTACGCGCCCGAAGACTATTCGTTTCCTGTTCTACCTATAGGATCGGAGAAGGAAAAGAAACAGACCGCGCCTCTGACTTTGCCCTGGCGGACGGCCCGCGAGCTGGCGCAGACGCAACCAGAAGAACCCGCATGGATCGCGCCTCCCTACCTGGTGCGGGGCGAGATCACCGGCCTCGCTGGCAAGCTCAAGGTCGGAAAGTCTACGCTCACGGCGCACCTCATGCGCGGCGTTCTCACTGGCGGCACCTTCCTGGGCCAGTCGTGCGAGCAGGGCGCTGTCCTACTGCTCACCGAACAGCGGCCCGGGTCGTTGCGCGAGTTGCTGGCACGGTCCGACCTGACTGACTGTGACGACCTCCACGTACTCCACCTGACCGACGCTAGAGGGGCAGCCTGGCCGGAGGTGGTACGCGTCGCCATCGAGAAAGCGCAACAAGTAGGCGCCAATCTGCTGGTGGTGGATACCGTCTCGCGTTGGGCCGGGCTAGTAGAGGAGAACGACGCCGGAGCCTTCAATGCGGCGATGGTCCCGCTCGAGGATGCGGCAGCGGCTGGCCTCGGCGTCTGGGTTCCTCACCACGAGAGGAAGAGCGGCGGTGCGATCGAGGACGCTGGTCGCGGCAGTTCAGCCTTCGGCGGCGCGGTCGACATCCTCCTGCGACTCCGCCGCGGCGAAGGCAACACCCCCCGAACCGTCCGAATCGTCGAGGCCCTGAGCCGCTTCGACGCCACGCCGGAGCAGCTGGCCATCGAGTTGACCCCAGACGGCTACCTGGTGCGCGGCACGGAGACCGACATCAAGGTTCAGCAGGCGAGAGACGCGCTTGACGGCGTTCTCACGGCAGAACCCTCCTCGCTCGACGACCTCAAGGCGCTGCTGGGCGATGGCCACAAGGACAAGGCGTTACGCAACGCGCTCGACCAGATGGTGCGAGACAACGTGGCTCACCAGAGTGGCGGGGGCGTCAAGGGTGACCCCTTCAAATGGGCAGTGCTTTCTTTTCCTACTCCGATCTTAGGAGTAGAGAAGGAAAAGAAACCGCTGACGGCCCCGAACGCCCCTCCCGGTAGGGATGGCCCGGAGCCTGGCTGAGATGCCATTCGCTCCAGCAAAGCCATGCCACATGGCGGGCTGCCCGGCCCTCGACTGCACCGTTCATCGTCGCAAGCCGTGGACGTACCCGACACCCCGCAGGCAATACGCCGGCTCCGGTTGGGCCTGGCAGCGACTCCGCGCTCACATCATCGAGCGTGACGGTGGAGTCTGCAACTACTGCGGCGGCGGCGCGACCACCGCCGACCATGTCGTCGCCGTCGCTCACGGCGGCACCGACGACGAGTCCAACCTCGTCGCTTGCTGCGAGCCTTGCAACGAGCGCCGTCGCCGCGAACAGGCCGCGAGGGGCAGGGCGCGATGAGGGTAGGGGGTCGAAATTTTACGCATCTCCCGGTTCGTGGAAGCGCGTGGTGCCACCGTGCGCGCGGTCGCGAAATTGAGGGGGTGGGGGTAACAGATGGCTAGGGCCAGCCAGCAAGCAGCAGAGCAGCCCGAGCAGACGGATCGCTGGCGTTCGCGCATCGTCGAGCAGGCCGATGTCGCTCCTAGCGACCTGATGCCCCACCCTGAGAACTGGCGCCTGCATTCGAGCTATCAGGCCGACGCGATGACCGGTGCCCTCAACGAAGTCGGCTGGGTCCAGAACGTCGTCGTGAACCGGCAGACCGGGCGCATCCTCGACGGCCACCTACGCGTCCAGCTCGCGATCGAGAACGGCGAGCCCAGCGTTCCGGTGGGCTACGTCGACGTGTCCGAGGACGAAGAGCGGCTCATCCTTGCCACCTTCGACCCACTTGGTCAGATGGCGAGTGCTGCCGGCGAGACACTCGCGGCGCTCACCGCTGAGCTGGAGGCGCGGGAGCCGGCACTCCAAAGCCTGCTCGACGAGCTGGCGTTAGAAGGTGAGGAGCTCACGATAGGGCGCGGGGAAGGGCCAGGAGGCGCCGGTAGGGCGTCGATGGGCGACCCCGCGAGGGTAGTGAAGGCCTTAGTCTATACGACGGCGGTGGGGTTGTTTGAGGAGGCGATGGCGGCGACCGGACTGATGAACCGGGGCGATGCGTTGGAGGCCGTCTGCCGTGCCTACCTCGGCAAGAGCGAAGCGCGACAATAGCACCCTCCGCCGGAAGGTCGGGCTGCGGCTGGCGCTCCTGCGCGAGCTCGCGGATGAGCCGGTCGTGATGGAGACCCACGGCGGCTATGGCGCGATCTGGCGCCGCTGCTACAGCCAGGTCGAGCGCGGAATCGTGTTCGAGAGCGACGAGGCCCGGGCGCAGGCGCTCGCCGTCCAGCGGCCGACCTGGGCCGTCTACGAGGCGAAGTGTGAGACGGCGCTCGAGGCCGGCGTCGGTGCGCACCTGCCGGTCAACTTCCTCGACCTCGACCCCTACGGCGACCCGTGGCCGGCGCTCAGGGCGTTCTTCTTGAGCGACCGGCCGCGTCCGGATACGATGGCCGTCGCGGTGAATGACGGGCTAAGGCAGGCGCTCCGCCGCAACATCGGGTGGAACGCGCGGTCGGTGGCGACGGCGGTCCGCAAGTACGGGAACACAGCGCTCCACGGCGTCTACCTGGAAGCGTGCCGCGAGCAGCTCGAGGAGCTGGCGGGCGCCGCGAGGTACCGGCTCGATGGCTGGACGGGGTACTACTGCGGC
>JBBEBM010000039.1:0-26060 GCA_040882355.1 Dehalococcoidia bacterium
GGGGGGACACCCCCCAGACCCCCCGGCATGGGGCGCTGCCCCCTGCACCCCCGTTCTTCAGCCGTCGCGGGATAACGCGAAGGGGTGTCTGGCACGGGAAGCGTGGCGATGACTCCCCAGCGATTGACTCGCCCCGGCAATGGGCACATACTGGCACCAGCGGACGGACCTGCCAGGGAACGGCAAGACCTCTACGGAGGACAGCATGGCTGCTATGAATGAGTGCCTCTCCTGCAAGCGGGACCGCGGCCCCGGCCGCTTCTGTCAGTTCTGCGGCGTCTTTGCGCTCGACCCCGAGGGGACGGTCGTGATGGCCAGCCGCCTGTCGCGGTTGGGCGCTGCGATCGTCAACGTAGTGCTCATGTTCCTGACGCTCTTCATTGGCTGGGTGATCTGGTGGTTCATCGTCGCCCCCCGCGGGCAGAACCCGGGCAAGGCGGTCGTCGGGCTGCGCGTGATCAAGACGAACGGCGAGGCGGCCACGACGGGCACGATGTTCGTGCGCGGCTTGGTCGGCCTCGTCCTGGGTAATGCCATACCGATCCCCATCGACAGCGCGTGGCTACTGTGGGACCGCGACGCGCAGACGTTACACGACAAGCTCGTCGATACCGTCGTGGTGAAGGCGCAGGGCTCCGAGCGCATCGTCGAGCAGGGCTCGCTCGGGGCGCCTCCGCCCGGCGTAGAGATGCCGCCCGCGTATGCGCCGCCGGTCACGATGCCCAGCACCGCCCCGCCGCCCGCCAGCTCGCCGCCATCGGGCGTTCCTCAAGCGGAAGGCGGCGTGGAGGCCGAACTGGTGCGTCTTGCGAGCCTTCGCGAGCAGGAGCTGATCACGCAGCAGGAATACGAGGAGAAGCGGAAGGCGGTCCTAGACCGGATGTAGGGCGGGGCCCTAGCGGAGCAGCGCCACCGGGTGCTCGAGCAGGCGGCGGACCTCGCTCAGGAACTCGGCGCCCTCCGCGCCGTCGGTGACGCGGTGATCGGCGGAGAGCGCGACCTTCATCATCTGCGCGACAGCCACCTGGCCCTTGCGCGCGACCGGTGTCGGTTGGATGACCCCGACGCCAAGGATCGCCGTCTGCGGCGGCTGGATGATCGCGACGAGCGTCTCGACGCCGTACGCGCCGAGGTTGCTGATGGTGAACGTGCCGCCCGTGTACTCCTCCGCCTTCAGCGCGCCGGACTTCGCGCGCTCGACCAGGCTCCGGCTCTCCTGGGCGATCTGAGCGAGCCGCTTGTTCCCGCAATCGAGGACTGCCGGCGCGATCAGCCCATCTTCCAACGCGATGCCGATGCAGACGTTTATCTCCGTATGTCGCTGCACCTGGTCGTCGACGATCCAGGTGTTGAACATCGGATGGCGCGCGAGCGCGAGCGCCGTCGCCTTTACCAGCACGTCGTTCACCGTGACGTGCGCCGCGTCGCCCAGCTCGTCGTTGAGGTCGCGACGCAGGAGCTCCGCCTGCGTCATGTCGATGTCCATGGTGATGTAGTAGTGGGGCGCCTCGCGCTTACTCTGCGACATGCGGCGGGCGATTGTCTGGCGGATCTTGCTCATCGCGACCGTTTCGACCGGCGCGCCCGGTGACGGCGCGGGCGCTGTGGCTGTTTGGGTGACGCTACCTTGAGTGACGACCGCTTCCACGTCGCGACGGACGATGCGGCCGTCCGGGCCGGTGCCTCGGACTCGCGACAGGTCGACGCCCTGCTCCTCCGCGAGCTTCCGCGCGACCGGCGAGGCGCGCACACGGCCGTTCGTTCGCGCGGGCGACGGCGCGGTCGCGGTCTCCTCAGCGACAGCGGGCGCCTCGGCTGCGGCAGGCGCTTCAGAGGCGCGAGGCGCGTCGGTGGTTGCGGCCGCGGTGGCCTTCGGCTCGACGGTCTTCGTCGCGACGGCGGCGCCTTCGTACTTCGAGATGTCCTCGTCCGGCGAGGCGATGACGGCGATTGCGGCGCCCACGGCTATGGTGTCGCCCTCGTTCGCCAGCACCTTGCGGAACACGCCCGACTCGAACGCCTCGATCTCGACGTTCGCCTTGTCGGTCTCGATCTCGGCGATGATCTCGCCGCGTTCGACAGCGTCGCCCTCGCGCTTGAGCCAGCGCACGATGGTGCCTTCCTCCATGTCGGCGCCCATCTGCGGCATGACGACCTCAGAGATCATCCGATGGCTCCTACACCAGCTCCAGGGCCGCGTCGGCGATCTGGCGTTCGTTGGGGAGGGCGGCTCGCTCGAGCTCCTTAGCGTATGGCATCGGCACGTCGGCGCCGCAGACGCGGGCGACCGGCGCATCGAGGTCGTCGAAGGCCTGCTCCATGATGATCGTCGCGATCTCGCCCGCGAAGCCGCCGAACTTCCAGTCGTCCTCGACGACGACGGCACGATGCGTCTTGCGCACCGAGGCGACGATCGTCTCCACGTCGAGCGGGCGGAGCGTGCGCAGGTTGATCACCTCCGCTTCGGCGCCCTCCTTGGCGAGCAGGTCGGCGGCGCCGTTCGCCTGGTAGACGCTGCCGGAGTAGCCGATCAGCGTGACGTCCTTGCCTTCGCGATAGACCTCCGCCTGGCCGAAGGGGATCCGGTAGTCGCCGTCAGGCACGTCGCCCTTGCGGGCGTAGAGCGCCGTGTGCTCGATGAAGATCACCGGGTTGGGGTCGCGCATGGCGGTCTTGAGCAGGCCGCGCGCGTCGGCGGGCGTGTAGGGCACGGCGACCTTGAGGCCGGGGATGTGCGCGTACCAGCCTTCCAGGCTGTGAGAATGCTGCGCGCCGAGCTGACTGCCGGCGCCGCTCGCCATGCGGATCACCAGCGGGACGTTTATCTGTCCGCCCGACATGTAGTAGAGCTTCGACGCGTTGTTCACGATCTGATCGAAGGCGAGCAGGCTGAAGTTGATCGTCATCAGCTCGACGACCGGGCGCAGGCCGCCCATCGCCGCGCCGATGCCGCAGCCGACGACGACCGACTCCGAGATCGGCGTGTCGCGGATGCGGTCCGGGCCGAACTCGTCGAGGAAGCCCTTCGTGACGGCGTAAGAGCCGCCGTATGCGCCGATGTCCTCGCCCATCAACACCACGCGCTCGTCTTCGAGCAGCTCCTCACGTAGGGTCTGGCGCAGCGCCTCGCGGAAGGTCGTCTCGGGCATCGTTACGCCTCGCCCTCCTTATAGACGTTCTCGTAGAGGGCCTCGGGCCGCGGGAAGGGGCTCTCCTCGGCGAAGCGCGTCGCTTCGTTCACCACCTCCTCGATGTCGGCCTGGAGCGCCTGGTGGTGCGCATCGTCGAGCACACCTTCGTCGGCGAGGGTGCGACGGAAACCCTCGATCGGGTCGTGCTTGCGCCACTCCTGGACCTCGTCCTTGCCGCGATAGAACTCGGGGTCGGCCATCGAGTGGCCGCGGAAGCGATAGGTGATCGCCTCCAGGAAGACGGGGCCGTCACCGGCGCGCACGGCACGAGCGACCCGCTGCGTCGCTTCGTACATCGCGAGCACGTCCATGCCGTCGACCTGCTCGGCGGGCATGGCGTAGGCCTGGGCGCGCTTGTAGACCTCGATCACGGCGGAGACCTGACGGATGTCGGTGCCCATGCCGTAGAAGTTGTTCTCGCAGAGGAAGATCACCGGCAGCTTCCAGACGACGGCGAGGTTGAGCGCCTCGTGGAACTCGCCTTCGTTCACCGCGCCGTCGCCGAAGATACAGACGGTGATGCGCCCGTTGCCGAGCTGCTTGCTCGCCAGGGCGAGCCCGCAGGCGAGGGGCAGGTGGCCGGCGACGATGGCGTAGCCGCCCATGAAGAAGCGCTGGGCGTCGAAGAGGTGCATCGAGCCGCCCTTGCCCCGGCTCACGCCTGTGTCCTTGCCGAACAGCTCCGCCATGACGCGCCCCGGGTCGGAGCCGCGCGCGAGGGCGTGGCCGTGGTCGCGGTAGTGCGTGACGAGGTAGTCGTCGTCGTTGAGAGCGGCGATCGCGCCAACGCCGACGGCCTCCTCGCCGATGTACAGGTGGAGGAAGCCGGCGATACGCTGACGCGCGTACATCTCCGCGGCCTTTTCCTCGAAGCGACGGATGAGCATCATCTGGCGGAGCAGGTCGATGCGCTGCCCCTTGTCGAGCTCCTTTACCGGCGGCTTGTCAGCGAGCTGGGTCATTGCATTCCCTTGTTAGCCACAGATAGACACAGATTGAACACAGATGGTGTTGGCACTGGCGTCGTTTGAAGGATCACTGTTCTGCCTGGCCGAGAGCGTGACGCTGGTGCGGACAGAGCTGAGGCTCTGTCCCTACGGGTGCCCGGGGGCACCGTTGGTGCGGCAGCAGACCGGTGTTTCATCTGTGTGAATCGCTGGCTATACATCACTCGGTCCAGAAGTGGATCGCCTCGCCATTCACGGCGAGGGCTGCTTCCTTCACGACCTCCGACAGCGTCGGATGGGCGTGGACCGCCCAGCCCAGCTCGCGCGGCGTCGCTTCGAGCACGCTGGCCAGCGACGCTTCGGCGAGCAGCTCGGTGGCGTCCTGCCCGATGATGTGGTAGCCGACGATCTCGCCCGTGTTCGCGTCGGCGACGAGCTTGGCGAGACCCTCCGTGCGCTCCATCGCGATCGCCTTGCCGTTGCCGCGGTAGGGGAACTTGCCGACGCGCACCTCGATGCCGCGCTCTCGCGCCTGCACCTCCGTGAGTCCGAGGCTGGCGACCTGCGGCTGGCAGTAAGTGCAGCGCGGCATCTTCTCGTAGACGAGCGTCGGCGGTTCTTTGCCCGCGATCTGCTCGACGGCGGTGACGCCCTGCGCCGACGCTACGTGGGCGAGCATCAGCTTGCCCGTCACGTCGCCGATGGCGGAGACGCCGGGCACGTTCGTCCGCATGCCATCGTCGATGCGCACGAAGCCGCGCTCAAGCTCGACGCCGAGCGTCTCCAGCCCGAGGCCTTCCGTGTTGGGTGCCATGCCGATCCCCATGAGGACAATGTCGGCAGAAAGCTCCTCGTCGCCTCCGTTCGAGGAGACGGCGACCGTCGCGCGCCCGTTCGACGTGCTGACGCCGGCCACCTTCGCGCCCGTGCGGTAGGCGATGCCCTGCTGTTTGAACGCACGCTCGACCTGGCGCGAGATCTCCTCGTCCTCGAGGGGCAGGAGGTGGTCGAGCAGCTCGACGACGGTCACTCCGGCGCCGTACGCGCGGTAGAAGTAGGCGAACTCCGCTCCCACCGGCCCGCCGCCCACGATCACGACCGACTCCGGCTGCTCGCGCCGTTCGAGCGCCTCGCGGCTCGTGATCACCGTGCGGCCGTCGATCTCGACCCCCGGCAGCGAGCGGGCATGGGCGCCGGTGGCGACGATGACGTGCTCGGCCTCGACGACGTCCCCGCTGGGCTGGACGGCGATCTCGTGCGCGCTCTTGAGCGAGCCGCGACCCTCGATCACCGGCACCTTGTGCTTCTTGAGCAGGAACTCGACGCCTTTCACCATGCGGTCGACGACCTTCCGGCTGCGGTCGATCGCCTGGCCCATGTCGATGCGGAGGGCGTCGTAGGTGATGCCAAACTCCTCGGAGTCGCGAAAGAGGTGCACCAGCTCGGCATTCCAGAGGAGCGCCTTGCTGGGGATGCAGCCCCAGTTGAGGCAGACGCCGCCGACGCGGTCCTCTTCGACCACGGCTGCCGTCAGGCCGAGCTGCGCGGCGCGGATCGCCGCGACGTAGCCGGCGGGCCCGCCGCCGAGGATCGCGATGTCGTACTTCGCCATCAGGCGCCGCCTCGCAGCGCGCTCTCCAGGCCGGCCTGGCGGTGCGCGCGATACGAGCTGCGCACGAGCGGGCCCGCCTCGACGTTCGCGAAGCCGAGCGCGCGCCCGTGCTCGCGGAACGGCTCGAACTCCTCCGGCGGGTAGTAGCGCTCGACGGGCAGGTGCTTCTCGCTCGGGCGCAGGTACTGCCCGATCGTGAGCAGGTCGACGCCCGATGCGCGCAGGCCGGACATCACGTCGAAGACCTCGTCATGCGTCTCTCCCAGCCCGACCATCAGGCCGGACTTGGTGAGCAGCGACGGGTCGAGCGCCTTCGCGCGGCGCAGCAGCTCGAGCGAACGCTCGTAGCGCGCCTTCGGGCGCACGCGGCCGTAGAGGCGCGGCACGGTCTCGATGTTGTGGTTCAGCACGAAGGGGCGCGCCTGAACGACCGTCGCCAGCGCGTCCCAGTTGCCCATGAAGTCGGGGATCAGCACCTCGACGCGGCAGTCGGGGTTGTCGCGACGGATGGTTCGGATGCAGCCGGCGAAGATGCCGGCGCCGCCGTCCGGCTGGTCGTCGCGGTTGACGGACGTGATCACGACGTAGTCGAGCCCGAGGGTGCTCACCGCGCGGGCGACTCGATACGGCTCTAGCAAATCGAGACCTTGCTCAGGGCGACCTGTTGTGACCGCGCAGAAGCCGCAGGCGCGCGTGCAGACGTCGCCGAGGATCATGAAGGTGGCGCTGCCGGAGTTGAAGCACTCGCCGATGTTGGGGCAGCGCGCCTCCTCGCAGACGGTGTGCAGGCCGTGCTCACGCAGGAGGCCCTTGATGCGCTGGTAGCGGTCGCCGGCGGGGAAGCGCACCTTGAGCCAGGGCGGCTTCGGCTCACGGTGTGCCGTTCGCGTCCGTTCGACCAGCGGGATGAGGGTGTCCTGCATGACTGTCAACGACTCGTGGTCTCGGCGACCTGTAGGGGCGACCGTCTGGTCGCCCTGGGCGGGCGAACGGCCGCCGCAAGATCGTCGATCGTCAGGCCGAACACGCGCCCAAACGCGCGCTCAACTGCGTCCATCACGTCGCGCATGTCCGGCGCGCTGCCTAGCACCTCCGCCATCGACGTCACCCGCACGTCGGGCAGGCCGCAGGGAACGATGTGCGAGAAGTAGTCGAGGTCGGGATCGACGTTGAGGGCGAAGCCGTGGCTGGTGATGCCGCGCGACACCCGCACGCCGATGCTCGCGATCTTGGCGTCGCCGGCCCAAACGCCGGGGCAGCCCGGCTCGCGTCGCGCCTCGATGTCAAACGTGGCGAGCGCGTCGATCAGCGTCGTTTCGAGGGAGCGCACGTACCAGGTCGGCCCCTGGTGCCAGCGGCGCAGGTCGAGAATGGGGTAGCCGACGAGCTGGCCCGGACCGTGGTAGGTCACGTCACCCCCACGGTCGACGCGGTGGACGGCGGCGCCCAGCGACGTGAGGGCGTCTTCGGAGAGCAGCAGGTGCTCGCTCTTGCCGCGCGGCCCGAGGGTGTACGTGTGGGGGTGTTCGAGGAGGAGGAGGCGCGCCCGGCCGTCCTCACGGCACGCCTCGACGAGGCGGCGCTGCAGCGCCCACGCTTCGCCATACTCGACGAGGCCGAGGCGCTCGACGGCGCAGGAAGCGGGCGCGACAGCAGGAGGCATGGCGGGGGCTCCTGTGGTGTTATCGGCCGGTGCGGCGGGTTCGCCGCGTCGAGACCGATCTTACCACACGGGCGGCGCTACTCGCCGACGACGATGCTGCTCGTGATCTTGGGCCCGCTGATGAGCGTGCGGTGCACCGGACAGCGGTCGGCGATCTCGAGCAGGCGGTCGCGCTGCTCGTCCGTCAGCTTGCCCCGCACCGAGATCTCGCGCTCGATGACTTCGACCCGTCCGACGACCTCACCGTCCGCAGTGCCCGCCATGTCGTCCATGTAGACGCGGTCGTGGGTGAGGTGGACGGAGATGTCGTCGACGGGCCACTCCTTGCGCCGGGCGTACATGAGGACGGTCATCGCAGTGCAGGCGCCCAGCGCCCAGAGCAGCAGCTCGTAGGGGCCGGGGCCGAGGTCGTTGCCGCCCTTCTCCCCCGGCTCGTCGGCGATGAACGAGTGCTGGCCGGCGGTGAGGAGCTGGCTGTAGTTGTAGTCGGGCAGGTACTGGACGGTGACCTTCTTCACGACGGGGCGCCTCCTGTGCGGTGGGATCGAAGCTATCCTAGCACGAGGAAGAAGATTGCTTCGCGCGGCCCTCTTGACAGACAGACACTAGTATGCTAGCATCCTAGTATGACCGATTCGGAGGACAACGAAGCCCAGGAGGGCCACGACGCCTTTGGTAAGCAGCAGTTCAACGTCTACCTGCCGCCGGAGCTGGTCCGCGAGCTGAAGCATGCCGCAATCGATGGGCGCTTGTCGCTGAGCCGCTACGTCGAACGCGTCTTTCGTGACCATCTTGATCGTAAGGAAGAGGAGGATACCCCATGAGCGCGACGCTGACTGTCTACGTCTACACCAGCGACCTGGAGCGCATGCGCCGCTTCTACGAGGAGGCGCTCGGTGCGAAGGCCGATACGCAACACGGCAATTGGGTGCCGCTTGAGCTGAAGGGCGCGACCTTCGCTCTGCACCAGTCGCATCCAGACGGCGGCGAGGACCTCGTCCGTCCGAACATTAGCTTCGGCGTCGATGACGTCGAGGCGGCGGTCGAACGGTTCACAGCGAACGGCGCGAAGGTGCTGCGAGGCGTTGCGGACGAGACGTTCGGGCGCATGGCCACGCTAGAGGATCCGGACGGCCGCGTGTTCGAGGTCGTGCAGTACGGGTAGAAGCATGCTGTGGATCTTAGGGCGCGCTTAGGTGTGCCGCTGCCTCGATCGCATCTCGCCACTGCTCAGCAGCCTCGCGCGAGAACCACCAGGCGGGCGGCCACCAATGCTGCTTCACAAGAAGGAATCTGTATGCGGTGTCGCCGGTCTTCAGCCAGAGGCCACCACCTCCGATTGCCATCAGCAGGCCGCTGCCACTCACGTCACAGCTTCGGACGTCCCCCAAAGATATCTCGAAGGGCCACACGCGGGCCCAAGGCGGAGTCAGGGCTACCCGCTTCCACATGAACCGCCGATCGGTCAAGGTGACTCTGCCATCCGCCTTCCAAGACACCTTGATCGCCTTGGGCAAGGGAAGAGGTATTGGTCGAAATGCCCGGCCAAGACCAACCCTTAGGACCACTTCACCAGGTTGGATGTCAGCAGGCTCGGCTTGGTTTGCTGCGCCAATTTCGGATGACATGAGATTTTCGCCGCGAGCGCGGAAGCTGGCTACGCTCGTTTCCGCGCTTCACGCACCGCCGCGCGGATGCGCTCTTCGATGGGCGTGAAGGGGTTCGCCTGGCGGCCGAGGTCGCGGAGGCGCTCGAAGTTCTCGCAGCCGTTCGCGCGCTCCTCCGCCCACTGCTTCGCGAAGGCGCCGCTCTGGATCTCGGCAAGCACCGTCTCCAGGTGCTTGCGGATCGGCTCGCGGTCCATGGCGATCGTGCGCATCATGCCGCCGTACTGGCTGGTGCGTGAGTGGAGGCGCGACTGGTCGTAGAAGCCCAGCTCGGCCATCGCCTCGAACGTCTCGGTCATCTCGCCGGAGAAGTAGGTGTCGAGGATGAGCGCCTCGGGTGGCAGGCCGGCCTTCGTCGCCACGTCGAGCATCAGCATGATCGTCGAGCCGACGACGGCGCCCCAGCCCTGCTCGGCGAAGAGGTCGAGCACCGCCTCGTCGCGCGCCGAGACCTCGAACGCGCCGGCGCGCAGCGTGCCGATGCCCTTCGCCAGCGCGAGCAGCACCGGCCAGGCGCGCCCGCTCGCGTCTTGCTCCACCGAGACGTAGCTGTAGAAGCCCTCGCCTCGTTCGAAGAGCTCGCGCGCCTTCTGGCCGATCATGCGCGGCGCGAGCATGACGAGGTCGACGTTCTTCGGCGGCGTCATCTCTCCGAACGCGAGGTTGTAGCCGGTGGCGAAGACGAGCGTGTCGGCCGGCTTGAGGTGCGCCTCGATGTGCTCGGCGAACACGTCCGGCAGCTCTTCGTCCGGCACGAGCAGGAACAGGATGTCGCTGGCTGCCGTAGCGTCGGCGACCGAGCGCGGCGCGAAGCCGTCGGCCTCGGCGTTCGTCCACGACTCGTCGCGCAGCGTGGCGACGACGATGCCCTCGACGCCGGAGTCGCGCAGGTTGAGCGCCTGCGTCCGGCCCTGGTTGCCGTAGCCGATGACGGCGATCGCGCGCCCGTCGAGGACGCTCAGGTCGCCGTCGGCCTCGCCGAAGACGCGCAGGCCGGATGCGTCGCTCATTCTTCGAGCGCGATCGGGCGCTTCGAGTGGCCGTTGCGCCGTGGGCAGTTGTGGCCCTGCTTGTCGATGGGCCCGCCGCAGAGGATGCAGAGCGGTCTGCCGCCGCTGATCACCTCTTCCGCCCGGTCCGCGAAGCGATCGCACTGGCGGAGGCTTGCCTGGCACGAGAAGGCGGGCGGAGCATCTTCTTTCTCGGCATCCGCGATTTCGTAGGCGAAGATCACCACCATGCGCTGCCCGCCGTCGTAGCCGATGCCCAGGCGGCCGATCTTGAAATCGACCTGCGCCTGGTCCGGAAAGGTCGCGCCCCGTGGCTCAGGCTCGTCGGGTGTCTCGCCCGCCTGCTCCAGGATCCCGCGGATCGCGAGGGTGAGCGCTTCGAGCTGCTGCTTCTCCAACCAGAGCGAGGCGGCGTCGCCGCCGCTCATCACGCGCAAGCGAAAGGTGCGCTTGCCCGGCTCGCCGATCGCCTCCGGCTCCAGCAGCTCGGCTCGCCCGAAGTCCCGCATAACGCACTCATTGTACGGCGCGCTGCTTCCAGATGCGAAGGCGCCCCTACTCGCGCGCGCCCGCGAGCGCCTCGCGCGGCGACTTCAGCTCGATGAGGGAGCGGAGGGTGAGGTAGCCGAGCATGAGGAAGGCGGAGAAGACGATGGTGAAGCCGTAGGTGCTCGGGTACTCGATGGGCTGCGCGACGTGGCTCGCGATGTCGCTGAACAGCGGGCCGGGCCGCGTGAAGACGTCCCAACTGTTCCAGCGCAGGAAGCGCCCGATGAAGATGCCGAAGCTGCCGAGCACGATGGCGCCCGTCGCGAAGAGCCAGCCGGCGCTCCTGCCGAAGCGCGACTCGATCAGGCCCTGCATGTCGAAGAGCGAGAGGAAGCCGAGGATGAGCCCGTTCCAGGCGAACGCGAGGAAGAGGACGATGTCGTACCAGATCGGCACGGTGGTGTTGTCGGAGAGGTGGAAGAGGTCGGTCATGAGATAGGGGGCGTTGGGGAAGAAGAGCAGCCAGAGGAAGAGGCCGCTGAACAGCGCAGCGTTGGTGCGCGGCGGGACGAACAGCATCCACTGGCTGATCGCGAACGGGATCAGCGCCAGGAAGAGGTTCCAGCCGAGGAAGAAGTGGTTGCCCGACGTGTCGTAGTACCAGACCCGAGCCAACACCATCATGCAGGCCACCGCGCACGATATCGCCAGGACGACGTAGAGGTTCCAGCGCCCGCTCTCGTGGATCCGGCTGACGATGTCGCTCATGCTTCGCCCGACGCCGCCGGCCAGAGGCGGACGGCGTACCCCTCACTATAGCGAACCGGGAGCCAGCGGCCCGCCAGCTACTCGAGACCCTTCGTCGCCGCGTTCGGTCAGGGTGCGGGCACGAAGAGGTAGGCCGCCCCTGACAATTCTGCGGCAGCGGCGTCCTGGGGTGCGCCGACGACGACGCCCTGCTCCCCGGCAGCCACAGACCAGCCGAAGTAGTCGCCGTCGTCAGGCGCCGGCTTCTGGAAGGTGTGGAGCAGCGCGCCTGTTGCGGCGTCGAACAGGTACGCCGCGCCGATGTCTCTGTCTGCAACGGGCCTTACGCCGGTGTCGTCGAAGGGAGCGCCGACGAGCACGCTATCGCCTGCCACCGCTAGCGAAGCGCCGAATCCATCGCCAGCGAGGTTTGGGTGTTCGACGTAGTCCACCGCCATGTTCGGGCTCTCCAGCGCCCGGGGCTGCTCGCCGGTTGCGGCGTCGAAGATATAGACCTTCCCGCGCCCGTCGTCGTGCGGCGCGCCTACGACGACGTTGCCGCCAACGGACGCGGCGCGCCGACGACAGCCTTGTCGCCGATGGCGGCCACCGACGATCCGAATCCAACGTCCCCGTCCGGGTTTGGATTGAGAAAGGTCTGGAGCAGATCGCCGCTGCCGGCGTCGAAGAGATAGGCTGCGCCCGAGTCACGAGCGCCCGCGTCGCCCTGGGGCGCGGCGACAAGCACATCGTTGCCTACCAATGCCACGGACTTGCCGAAGAGGGTGCCGGCCTCCGGACCAGGATTGACGAAGGTCTGGAGCAGCGAGCCAGATCCCGCGTCGAACAGATAGGCCTCGCCGACGCTGAGGGGCTCCTCGCTGAACACGCCGGGCGCGCCCACGAGGACGTTGTCGCCGAGGGCCGCGACTGAGTGGCCGAATTGGTCGTCGCGCTCCGGACTGGGGTTGTGTAAGGTCCGGAGCAGATCGCCGGAGGCGCGGTCGAAGAGATAGACAGCGCCGACGGTGTTCGTCTCCTCGATGTCCGCGAAGCGCGCGCCGACGACAACCATGTCGCCGGCGGCGGCCACTGACCAACCGAACTGATCGTTCTCGCGCGGGTTTGGATTGAGAAAGGTCTGGAGCAGATCGCCGCTGCCGGCGGCGAAGAGATAGGCTGCGCCAGAGTCACGAGCGCCCGCGTCGCCCTGGGGCGCGGCGACAAGCACATCGTTGCCTACCAACGCCACGGACTTGCCGAAGTAGTCGCTCTCCTCCGCATCCGGGCTTAGGAAGGTGTGCGCCAGCGCGCCGGGCTGGCCGGACGCTGGCCCAGCCTGTGTCCGGGCGAGGCCCCAGATGAGCAGGCCGACGCCTGTGGCGATACCGACGGCCAGTCCGCCGACGATTGTCGCTGCGAGCCAGCCGGAACTGAGCTTGCGCCAGAACAGGAACGGCGCAGCGGCGGCGGCCCACCAGGGGCGGTCCTCCGGCCGCCAGCGAGCGGCCTCCTCGCGGCTCGTTACGCCCAACTTGCCGAGGATCTCGGAGACGTGGAACTTCGCCCCATCCGGACTGACACCTAAACGCTGGGCGATCGCCTCGTTCGTGAGACCCTCGCGCAGAAGCGCCAGCACCTCCCACTGGCGCGGCGTGAGGATGTCCGGGTGCTTGGGCCGCCCGCGTCGGTTCATGGCGAGGCCAGCTTACACGGGAGAAGGACGAATTACACTACCCGCGCCGGCCACCGCCTCCGCTCACCAGGCGTGCCCCTCACTACAGCGAACCGAGGCCGGCGGCCCGCCGGCTCTATTCGAAACGCACGGTCAGTGGTGGTAGGTCGAGGCCCTCGGTGTCGGTGCGCCAGGTCTCGCCGGGCGCGACGGGCAGCGCCGCCGTCAGCGTGCCCGTCGTGATGACCTCGCCCGCTCCGAGGGGCGGCGCCTCGGGCTGCGGCGCCGCAAGCGGCGAGGCGAGGACTTCGGCGAGGTGGGCGAGCGCCAGCGCCGGGTGGCCGAGCGCGTTCGCGCCGGTGCCGGTGTCGACGACCTCGCCGTCCTTCGCAAGCGTCACCCGACAGTCGCGCAGGGCGTCGACGAGCGACTGGATGTCGTCGGGTGTGACGGCGAGCGGCTCGCCGACGACAAGCGCGGCGTGGTGGCTGAAGTCGATGACGGAGTCGGGGCCTGCGAACTGCCAGTCCGCGTAGTGGCAATCGACGATCTCAAACGTCCGCGCCACCCACTCTATCGATTCCAGAACCAGCGCCGGGTCCTGGCAGCCGGTGGGTGGCGGCGCGCGCAGCTTGAACGCGATCTCCGGCTCGATGCGCGGCGCTACCATCCTGCTAAGCGACAGTGTCGCCGAGCCGTCGCGCGCGTGGTGCAGCGTGTGGGCATAGACGTGGTCCCAGATGGGCTGGTGGACGTTGTACTGCGGCCAGATGCGACGGTTGGTGTAGCCGATCTTACGCCCGGCCGGCTGCTCGCCGCGCGCCTGGCGGAGGCGCGTCGCCTCGCGCGCGACCTCGTAGGCCGTCGGGAAGTCGAGGTCCGGCCAGCGCTGCGACGGCGGCGTGACCAGCGCCGCGCCGTCGAGGGCGTCGAGCATTTCGCGGGCGAGGGCGGGCACGTCGAGCTGTGCCATGAACCGTTAGCCCGCCAGCGCCGGACGCACCTCGTTCGCGAGCGGCTTGCGTGCGAGGGCGGATGCGTCGAGCTGAGCCATCAGCCGCTAGCCGGCCACCGCGGGTCGTACCTCGTTCGCGAGCACGTCCATCATCGAACGGGCGCGGTCGAGGTCCAGCGTGTAGATCTCGATGACGGCGTGGCTAACGCCGATCTCGGCGTACGCGCGGAGCTGCTCGACAGCCTTGGCCGGCTCGCTGAGCGAGAGGCGCGTGCGCACCGTGATGTCGATGGCGTTAGGGTCGCGGCCGGCGTCCTTCGCGTGCTGCTTCACCTGCTCGAACTGCTGGGCCAGCACCGCCGGCGGCACCCCCACGGCGTGCCAGCCGTCGGCGAGCCGGCCGGCGCGGCGAAGCGCTCGTTCGCCGTGGCCTCCGGTCCAGATCGGCGGGCACGGCTTCTGGACGGGCTTCGGCGCGAAGCCGACGTCTTCGACCTGCCAGAACTTGCCCTTGAATGACGGGTTGTCCTCCGTCCAGAGCGCGCGGAAGAGCCGGATGTACTCGTCCAGGCGAGCGCCGCGTCGCTCGAAGGGCACGCCCAGCAGCTCGAACTCCTCCTCCATCCAGCCGGCGCCCACGCCCAGGATCAAACGCCCGCCCGAGAGCACATCGAGGCTCGCCAGGATCTTCGCCGTCACGATCGGGTTTCGCATCGGCGCGACGAGGATCGTGGTGCCCAGCTTCGGGCGCTGCGTGACGCCGGCGACGTACAGCAGCGTCGCGAGCGGTTCCAGGAAGGGGGTGTCGGGCGGCACCGGGAACGATCCGTCCGGGGTGTACGGGTAGCGAGAGGTGAGGTTGCGGGGCACGAGCACGTGGTCGCTCACCCAGAGCGAGTCGAAGCCGTGCTCCTCCGCGAGCTGGGCGAAGGCGGTGACGCCCTCGCGGTTCGCCAGCGGGCCTATTTGCGCCAGGTGCAGGCCGATCTCCATATAACGCTCCTTTCCGGTTCGTCGAGGCCGGGACACATCTTACAACGGCCCGACGATTACCGAAACGGAGCGAACGTCTATCATCGAGGGCCTCTGGCGCAGCGGAAGAGGCGACCTCCTGGTAGCCGAGCTCGCCTCGTCGGTGAGAACGGCGGGCCCAGTCAAGGCGCGGCGATGGTCCCGCCAACGCCCGAGAACGCCCACGATCAAGGTGTACCCGGGATGACGTCGTCCGGCGCTGGGAGACGAATGATCGGTTGCCGCCCGCATGGGCCTATTCATGCATGCTGGCTATAGAGGTCACGGATCGGTGGTCAGGACGTGAAGGGTTCCACGATGGGGACGCCGGCGTGCTCGAAGTCGGCGCGGTTGTGAGTGACGACGGCGAGACCGTGCACGAGCGCGGTTGCCGCGATGAGACTGTCCTTAACGGGCATAGCAAGGCTGGCCGCGCGCAGGCGTGCTAGGAGCTCGGCCCACCGCAATCCGGTCGCCTTCTCCCAGGGAAGACACTGCAAGCGTTGGACGCCGGCGTCGAACCACTGCTCGAGCTCGTTGCGCTTCTTCCCCTTGCGCAGCAGAAGGATGCCGAACCGGAGTTCCCCGAGGATGACCGGGTCGACGGCAATCTCATGCTCGTTGCGGCGCAGCCAATCGACCACCCCGGGCTGCGGTTTCTGCCTCGTCGGCTCGCTTAAGACGTTCGCATCGACGAGGTATCTCACAGCTCGTCAGTGGACTCGGACTCGACGGGAACGAAGAAGTCCTTTTGGGGACAGGCGGCGAGCCATTCCACAAGGCCCTCATTGGCGCGGCGGGTGCGCCGCTTGAGCAGATACTCACCCTGATCGAGGCGTTCGACTTCGAACTCCTGGCCTGCTTCGATGCGGTCCTGCTGCCGGATTTCTGCAGGAAGCACAATCTGGCCCTTGGATGAGATCTTGGTCTTCACCGAAGTAAGATAGCGTCTTACGGGCTGGAAGTCAAGGTAGCGGCACTACCACCACGGTTGCGCGAGGCATGGCGGCGCTCCGCGCGTGCTCTATCTTACTCGAAACGGAGCGAACGTCTATCATGGAGGGGCTGTGGCGCAGGCTGAATCGGAAGGTAACCCATGGTAGCAGAGCTTGCTTCGACCAACCTCGTCCCGCCGGACGACCTCTACCGGCGCTGCGACCCCGATCAGCTCGGATTCGAGACGACGGCGGACGTGCCGCCGCTCGACGGGACGGTGGGGCAGGACCGCGCGGTGAACGCGCTCGAGTTCGGCCTCGACATCAAGGCGGACGGCTACAACCTGTTCGTCGCGGGACCCGCGGGCACCGGGCGAAACTCGACGCTGCGGGCCACGGTCCGGCGCATCGCGCAGGGGCGGGCGGTGCCGCCGGACTGGTGCTACGTCCACAACTTCCACGATGGCCGCCAGCCCTCCGTAGTGAGCCTGCCCGCCGGCCGCGGGCGCGAGCTGGCGCGCGATATGGACGCCTTCGTTGCGGCGTGCCGGCGCGAGATACCGCGCCACTTCGAGAGCGAGGTCTACACCGAGCGCCGCGAAGAGGTGGCGAAGGAGCTGCAGGCGGCGCGCGAGCAGATCTTCTCGCCGGTCGAAGAGGAGGCGCGCAAACGCGGCTTCACGATCAACGTCACGCCGATGGGCATCGCCACCGTTCCGCTGAAGCCGGACGGCCAGCCGATGACCCGCGAGGAGTTCGCCCAACTGTCGGAGGAGACGCGGCGAGAGATGCAGGCAAAGGGCGACGAGCTACAATCCCTCATCACCCAGGCGATGACGCAGGTGCGCCGGCTGGAGAAGGAGGCGAACACCCGGCTGGAGCAGATCGATAAGGCGGTGACGCTCTACGCCATCACGCCGCTGCTGAACGAGCTGCGGCAGGAGTACCTCGACATCCCGAAGGCGGTGGAGTACCTGGAGCACGTTCAGGACGACATCGTTGAGCACCTGGACCTCTTCCGCGCCGTTGAGCCGGAGCAGGGGCCGATGGCCTTTCTGCGGCCGCCCGTCGAGGACGCGCTCATCCGGTACAAAGTGAACGTCGTCGTCGCGCAGGACGATCACGGGGCGGCGCCGGTGATCGTCGAAGACAACCCGACGTACTACAACCTCTTCGGGCGCGTCGACTACCGCTCGCAGCTCGGCGCCGTCACCACGGATCACACGATGATCAAAGCGGGCGCGATTCACCGCGCGAACGGCGGCTACCTCCTGGTCCAGGCGCTGGACATGTTCACCAGCCCCCTCGTCTGGGAGACGCTGAAGCGAGCGCTCCGCTGTCAGGAGGTCCGCATCGAGAACCTGGGCGAGCAGTTCAGCGCCATCCCTGTCGCCACGCTCAACGCCCAACCGATCCCGCTCGACGTGAAGGTCGTGATCGTGGGCAGCCCCCAGGTCTATCACATCCTCTATCAGGCGGACGAGGACTTCCGGAAGCTCTTCCGCGTGAAGTCGGACTTCACCATCGATATGGACCGCAGTCCGGACTGCGTCGGTCTCTACGCCGGCTTCATCGCCAGCCGTGTCAAGGAAGGGGAGCTGCGCCCCTTCCACAAGTCGGCCGTCGCTCGTGTCGTCGAGTACGGCTCGCGGCTCGTCGAGCATCAGGCGAAGCTCTCGACGCGCTTCATCGAGATCGGCGACCTGCTCACCGAAGCCAACTTCTGGGCGGCGAAGGACAGCGGCGACGTGGTCCAGGCAGAGCACGTCGAGCGAGCGATAGACCAGAAGGTCTATCGCTCGAACCTGATCGAGGAGCGCGTGCAGGACGTGATCGAGGAGGGGACGATCCTGATCGATACGGACGGCGCCGTCGTCGGACAGGTGAACGGCATCTCGGTCTACGACCTGGGCGACTACCGCTTCGGCCGGCCCAGCCGGATCACCGCCCGCACGGCGCTCGGTCGCGGCCAGGTGGTGAACATCGAGCGCGAGATCCACCTCTCGGGTCGCATTCACAGCAAGGGCTTTATGATCGTGAGCGGCTACCTCACTGGCAAGTACGGCCAGGAGCGCCCGCTCGCGCTCAGCGCGTCGATCGGCTTCGAGCAGACCTACGACGAGATCGACGGTGACAGCGCGTCGGCCGCCGAGCTCTACGCGCTGCTCTCGGCGCTTTCGGACGTGCCGGTCAAGCAGGGCATCGCCGTCACCGGGTCGGTGAACCAGCGAGGCGAGATCCAGGCGATCGGCGGCGCGAACGAGAAGATCGAGGGCTTCTACGCGGTCTGCAAGGCGAAGGGCCTGACCGGCGAGCAGGGCGTCGTCATCCCGCGTGAGAACGTCAAGCACCTCATGCTCCGCCGGGAGGTCGTCGATGCGGTGCGCGCGGGGCGCTTCCACGTCTGGGCCGCCTCGACCGTCGACGAGGGGATCGAGCTGCTCACGGGCGTCCCCGCCGGTCAGCCGGACCCGCGCGGACGCTATCCCGCCGACACGATCAACCGCAAGGTCGTCGATTCCCTCGCGCGCATGTCGCGGCGGGCCGCGGCCGCGCGGCGGCGGCCGCGCCGGCGCGGCGAACGCGACGATCAGCGAGACGGCGAGAACTCGCGGGACGAGGAGCGCCGCGAGACGTGAAGGGCCGCTACGAGCTCTCCTCGGGCGGCGTCATCTACCGCCAGGGCGACGCCGGTCCCGACATCTGCCTGATCAACACGCAGGGCGGCAAGACGTGGCAGCTCCCCAAGGGCATCATCGAGGATGGTGAGCCGCCTGAGGACGCGGCGCTGCGCGAGGTCCTGGAGGAGACGGGCCTGCAGGGTGAGATCGTCAAGCTCCTCGACAAGATCGAGTACTGGTACGTTGACACCTACACCGGGCCGGGGCGCATCCGCGTCCACAAGAACGTCTACTTCTTCCTCATGCGCTACCTCAGCGGCACCACGGACGACCACGACGACGAGTCCGAAGAAGCGCGCTGGTTCACGCTCGCCGACGCGCAGAAGCGCGTCTCCTTCGGCAACGAGCGGAACGTGCTCGATCTGGCCGCGACGGCGATCGACGAGGCTGTCAACGGATAGGAAGCGGATCAAGAGATGGTCATGGCGTAGGGACAGACCTTCAGGTCTGTCCGGCCCCTGAGGGCAGCGCTGGTCGTCTGGGGCGGCGCGTACCAGCAACTGGCGACGAGCGACCAACTACCGTGCCTACAGCCGTCTGACCCGCGCGGAGCCGAGGCCGAGGTACGCCGCCAACGCGAAGCCGGTCAGCGCGAAGGCGACGACCGCCTCCTGGACGCCGAATCGCGCCGACGCCGCGCCCAGCGCCAGGCTGCCGAACGGGCTGAGGCCGTTTGCCATGGTGTAGAGCGAGATCACGCGGCCGCGGAAGTCCTCGGCGACGTTGAGTTGGAGCAGCGTCTGGTTCAGCGTCACCATCATTGACCAGCCGAGGCCGCCGATGACCAGGATGGCGAACGAGAGCCCGAACCAGGACGAGAGGGCAAAGCAGGCGACCATCGCCATGTAGAGGAGCGCGGCGCCGCCCATGATCCGCCCCTTCCAGCGCGATCCGGACATGCTCGCCACCATCAACCCGCCCGGGATCGATCCGAAGCCGACCGCGGAGAGCAATACGCCGTAGCCGACCGAGCCGACGCCCAGGATCTCCTTCGCGAAGATGGGCATCATCGCGACGTAGGGGTAGATGAGGACGTTGGGGACGACGTTGAGCAGCACGAGGCGCAGCACAGTGGGGTTCGCTCGAACGTACGCGACGCCGTCGCGCATCGCCTGCCACATCGGAACGCGCACCGGCTCCACCTGCGTCATCGGGCGGAGCATGAGCGTGGACACCGTCGCCAGCGCGAAGAACGCCGTCTGCGCGTAGTACGACGCGCCCACGCCCACGGTGCCGATCAACACGCCGCCGACCGAAGGCGCGACGATGCGCGCCACGTTCGCCGTGACCGAGTTCAGCGCGATGGCGTTCGTCAGGTGCTGCGAGCCCACCGTGTCATAGACGAGCACCTGACGCGTCGGGAAGTTGACGGCGTTCGTCACGCCCGCGATCGTGACCGAGACGTAGAGGTGCCAGAGCGCGATCTGGTCGGTCACCACCAGCACAGCGATGACGAGGGCCATGAGCCCCGGCACGGCCTGCGAGATCGCGGCCAGGCGCCGCCGGTCGAGCCGGTCGGCGAGCACTCCCGCGACGGGCGAGACGACGAGCGAGCTGGAGCCTCGGATGAAGCCGAACAGGCCGAGCTGGAAGGGCGAGTCGGTGAGCTGCAGCACGAGCCAGCCGCGCGCAACCTCCTCCATCCAGCTCGCGACCTGGCTGAAGGCCGTGCCTGCGAGCAGGAAGCGAAAGCTCGGGACGGAGAGCGATGAGAACGCCGCGCTGTTCGCGAGCCGCGCCGTGAGAGGCGGGCGCGCCGTACCGGCGGCCTCCAAGTCATCCATGAGCTGTGCGTTGCGCTGGGAGGAGAGTCCGCACTTCGCGGACGCGGGCTGTCGCGGCCATTGTAGCGACGCCGGACGCTACGCACATATGAGGGAACTCAGGCGCCCGGCATTCGCGGGGAGGACGAGGCGCCAGCGATGTCAACTGTCGCCCGGAACGGTCGCCTCGTCGTCTCCGGGCTCGCCTTCGACCGCGCGTTTCAGGTTCGCAAGGCCCTGGACGAGCACCAGCTCGTAGTTCGTGTCGGCGCGGCCCAGCGTCAGGATGCGGAACAGGGCGTAACGCAGCCCCTCGGGCGACATGGTCGCGACGACCTCGGTGTGGTCGGCGCGCGGGACGAGCCTGTAGGTGAGGAGGGCGCGGATGCCGCCCTGCAGCTCGACCCAGAGCGCCAGCTCCTGGCCCGCGATCGCGCGCTCGATACGATACGCCGACTCGTCGCCCGATGCCAGGTCGGCGGTGAGGGCGTCCCAGATCGCCGCCGGCGACGCCTTGATCGCGAACGCCTTTTCGAGGGCCACGGGGGTAGTATAGACGGAGGGGCCATCGGTCTGCGTTTATATCAGCATTATGCGGTTTATCTGCTCCGCATAGACCGGATAAACCTGCTATAAATCCAATCGATGGACCCGGTCAGGAAGCGCTTCGCGCCCGGTGCCGGCACGCGGCCTTGCGGGCTGTCGTGAACGCGTGGTGCAGGGACGGATAGCAAGGAGTGACTGCATGGACTCGACAGTGACATCAGACCGCGTCGCCATCCGCGGCGCGATCGAGGCGATGGCGCCCGAATTCGCGACTCTTGTGGCGGAGATTGGCGACGAGGGATGGAAGACGAACAGCGGGATTCCCGCGTATACCTGCGGGCAACTCGCATGGCACCTGGCGTCGGGCACTTCGTTCCTCGCTGGTGAGATAGCGAAGGCGAAGGACGGAAAGGCGCTCAATCCGCCTGCATTCCTGCGGCCGGTCCTCTACAAACTGGGCGAGTGGCGGGTTCGCGTCGTATCGCGGAAGGCGACCCCCGCGTCGGTGCTCGCCGATTTTGACGCCGGCGTGCGGAGGCTCCTGGCAGTGCTGGAATCGTTTGACGATGAAACGCTGCGATTGTCCGCGACGCGGATGGGCGAGACGATGACGATCGCCGCCCTGTTTCACAAGCCTGTGGAGCACCTGGCGGAGCATGCCGCCCACATCCGCGCCGGCCTGCCTGACGTGGCGTCTTCCTAGGACAACGCGCCTGCTGGCCTCCTGACCGGCATCCTGCGCCGCCGCCGCGCTCTGCGAGGAGCTGGACGCCGCTCCGTCTGCGAACCCCGGCGCGGGGCGCAGTGATCGAGGGGGCGCGACGCGGGGTGAAGTGAGCTGAATCAGCGCTCGAACTGGACGACCCAGCTCCGGCGGCACTGGCGCGAAACGTTGCAGGCCTGCTGAAGCGCCCTCGACAGCCGGCCGCCCCGGAAGTAGACGTATTCAACGCGCTTCCCGTAGCGTTGCACTTCCCTCACCAGCGGCGCGAAGTCGCCGTCCGACGATACGAGGACGGCGCTGTCGTACCGGTCTTCGAACGCGCCCGTGAGCATGTCGATCGCCAGCGTGACGTCGACACCCTTCTCCTCGAAGACAACGCCGCCTGGTACCCGCCGCTCCTGCAGATGTCCAAGCCGGAAGCGCACAAGCTCAAGGCCTCGGATGAGCGAGTAGTACCGTTCCTGGCCGGCGACCTGCTCGGGACGGAGAGTCCTGGGAGGCGGAACGTTGTAGTAGTAGGCTTGCACCAAGCCCCGGCTTCCTACCAGCCGTTCCGAGAACGCCCTGATGTCGACCCGCGTGGGCCAGCCGCACTCCTGGAGACGATGATGCAGATTGCTGCCGTCGATGAAGACGGCCACGCGCGACTTCCGCTCAACGGCGCTCCCTGCCATCGTGGTCCTTCCTGATCGATATAGAACAAGCCCCGACCGAATCGGGGCTCGTTACTCATGGCAGGTCGCCCCACCATGAGGGGGTCTACACCAGAATACACGATCCGCGGGATTTGTCAAGGAGCGTACTCAATAACCTTGGCCGCCCTCGCCGCCGCCACCCCGACCGCCCGCTCATTCGAGCGGACCGCCTCGCTGCTCACCATCTGCATCCGGCACGATCGGTTCGTTGAGGGAGAGCTGGCTGGCCACTACCGCTCGGGCCTGCTCACCCGCATCCTGCGCCGCGCCGCGGCCCCGCCGCGCCGCCGGCGCGCCGCCGCCGCGCTCTGCGAGGAGCTCGACGCAGGGCGGTCGCGCTCTCTTGACTAATCACTCCGAATATATGTACGGTGGGCATCGGATCACCCTTGGCAGCGTTGCGGAACTGGGGAGTAAGCGTGGAGGGAGCCTATCCGTTTAGACTTGAGGTGAGCTGTGTCTGAGCCGTTCTTCGACCAGCCTATCCTCAACTCGCCGTACGAGTACCCCGGCCGGCACTGGGAGCTCGACGAGTCGGGCCAGCCCACCCAGCGGACCCTCGATCATCGCCGGCGGGCCGAGTTCATCACGCCCATTCCCAAGCCAAAGAAGCGGCGGGACCGCGGGGCCCAGCAGCAGATGGTGCTCGACGAGGGGAGAGGCCTCTCGACCGTAGAGCAGCAGTACGACCCGACCTCCCTCATCAACGAGATCCGGCGCCAGGTCGACCAGTGGCGCGCGCTCCCGAACCCGAACCAGTGGGGAGTGACACCTGAGACCGCTCGCCTCCTTCTGTACTGGCGCGAGCACGAGTTCAGCATGTATCGTCCATTCTTCTGCCAGGTCGAGGCTGTGGAGACCCTGATCTGGCTGACGGAAGTCGCGCCGCAGACGCGCGCGGCGAAGAGCCTGATTGAGACCGTCGAAAACGCGAGCAAGCAGTCCAACCCCGATTTCACACGCATCGCGCTGAAGCTGGCGACGGGCGCGGGCAAGACCACCGTAATGGCGATGATCATCGCATGGCAGGCGGTCAACGCCGCGCGCCGCTCTCAGAGCAGCAGGTTCACCCGGGGGTTCCTCGTCGTCACGCCGGGCCTCACGATCAAGGACCGGCTGCGCGTGCTGTTGCCTCAGGACCCGGACAGCTACTACCAGAGTCGAGAGCTGGTGCCGCCCGACATGCTAGAGGACGTCAAGCGCGCCAAGATAGTCATCACGAACTTCCACGCGTTCAAGCTCCGCGAGAAGATGGACGTCTCGAAGGGCGGGCGCGCGTTACTGCAGGGTCGGCATCCGGCGGGAGAACTCCAGACCAAGGAAACGGAAGGTCTGATGATCCAGCGGGTCATGCCGGACCTCATGGGCCTGAAGAACGTCATGGTGCTCAACGACGAAGCGCACCACTGCTACCGGGAGCGGCCACCAACCGAGGAGGAGCTGGAACTGAAGGGCGACGAGCGGAAGGAGGCGGAGAAGAACAAGGAGGCGGCGCGTCTGTGGATGGGCGGCCTTGAGGCGGTCAAGCGCAAGCTCGGCCTTGCCAACGTGGTGGACCTCTCCGCGACGCCGTTCTTCCTCCGTGGCTCAGGCTACGTCGAAGGCACGCTGTTCCCGTGGACCGTGAGCGACTTCTCGCTCATGGACGCCATCGAGTGCGGCATCGTCAAGCTGCCGCGCGTGCCGGTCGCCGACAATATCCCGGGTGGCGACATGCCCATGTACCGCAACCTGTGGGAGCACATCCGCGCCAAGATGCCAAAGAAGGGGCGCGGCAAGGCGGGCGAGCTCGATCCGCTGAGCATCCCGACGCAACTCCGAACAGCACTCGACGCGCTCTACGGCCACTACGACGAGACGTTCAACGCGTGGCGGAACGCGGACGTCAAAGTCCCGCCGTGCTTTATCATCGTCTGCAACAACATGTCGACATCGAAGCTCGTCTACGACTACGTGGCTGGTTTCACCCGCGGGAATCAAGACGGCTCGACGTCGCTGGAGAACGGCCGCTTGCCCCTGTTTCGCAACTTTGATGAACATGGCAACCCCTTGCTCCGGCCCAACACGCTGCTCATCGATAGTATAGCCGTCGACTCCGGGGAGGGGATCGACGATAATTTCCGCCGAGCCGCAGCCGACGAGATCGAGCGCTTTCGCCGCGAGATCATCGAACGCACCGGCGATCCCCGGCAGGCGGAGAACGTCAGCGACGAAGATCTGCTACGAGAAGCGATGAACACGGTAGGCAAGGAGGGCCAGTTGGGCGGGACGATCCGCTGTGTCGTCTCCGTGTCGATGCTCACCGAGGGTTGGGACGCGACCAATGTCACGCACATCCTCGGCGTCCGCGCATTCGGCACGCAGCTCCTCTGCGAGCAGGTGATCGGCCGCGCGCTGCGGCGCCAGTCCTACGAGCAGAACGAAGAAGGCCTGTTCGGTGTGGAGTACGCCGACATCCTGGGCATTCCATTCGACTTCACCGCCAAGCCGGTCGTTGCCAAGCCGCAGGCGCCGCGCGAGACGATCCAGGTCCGCGCCGTGCGCCCTGCGCGCGATGCGCTCGAGATCCGCTTCCCGCGCGTCGCGGGCTACCGCGTCGAGCTGCCCGAGGAACGGCTCACCGCCGAGTTCAACGAGGACTCCGTCCTCGAGCTGACGCCGGACCTGGTCGGCGCCACCGAAACGCAGGTGTCGGGCATCATCGGCGAGTCGCTCGAGCTCACCTTGGAGCACACAGGCGACGTGCGCCCGTCGCAGATCGTCTTCGAGCTGACATCATATCTGCTGTTGAACAAGTGGCGCGACGCCAACGAAGAGGTCCGCTACAACCTGTTCGGCCAACTCAAACGCATCGCCAAGGAGTGGCTGGACGGCTACCTAGTCTGCAAAGGCGGCACCTACCCCGCGCAGCTCGGCTACAAGATGATCGCGGACATGGCCTGCGAGCGCATCACCGCCGGCATCACGCGGGCGTTCGTCGGCCAGCGGCCTATCGTTGCCGTGCTCGACCCGTACAACCCAAGCGGTTCGACGATGCACGTCAACTTCACCACCTCGAAGCGTAGTCGCTGGGAGACCGACTCGCGCCGCTGTCATATCAACTGGGTGATCCTCGACAGCGACTGGGAGGCCGAGTTCTGCCGCGTCGCCGAGAAGCACCCGCGCGTCCGCGCCTACGTCAAGAACCACAACCTGGGCTTCGAGGTGCCGTACCGCTACGGCTCCGAGATGCGGAAGTACCGGCCGGACTTCATCGTGCTCGTCGATGACGGTCACGGCGAGGACGACCTGCTCAACCTTGTCGTCGAGATCAAAGGCTACCGTCGCGAGGACGCGAAGGAGAAGAAGACGACCATGGACACCTACTGGGTGCCCGGTGTGAACAACCTCGGCACGTACGGCCGCTGGGCGTTCGCCGAGTTCCGAGACGTCTACGCCATCAAGGCCGACTTCGCCGAGCAGGTCGAAAGCGAATTCAACGACATCATCCGGTCCGTCGCGGCGACGCCGGCCGGCACTGCGGAGGCTGCGAGTGGCTAAGCAGACGAAGAAGCCCGCCCGTCGCAAGAAAGTAGACGTCCTCGTCCACGATGAGGCGAAGCGCAAGAACATTCCGACCGCCGAATACCAGTCGGTGGCGGAGCGGGAGCCGGCGGAGGGCGTCCGCGTCGCTTACGAGCGGCGCAACCGCGACCTCGACCCGCAGCTCGTCTGGCGCGGCAAGGACGAGCAGGACTGGAGCGACCTGG
>JBBEBM010000040.1:0-25619 GCA_040882355.1 Dehalococcoidia bacterium
CGTTGGGCGGCCGGCCGCCCCGCGCGACGCTCCAGGCGCCGGACGCGTCGCGCACCCAGCCGCTGGCGGCGATGATGCCGCCGTCCAGCGGCAGCGTTACACCCGTCACGAACGACGACAGCGCCGACGCCAGGAAGACGAACGCGCCCGCAGCCTCGTCGGGCGTGGCCGCGCGGCCCATCGGGATGTGGCCCCATGGCCAGCTCGACGGGCCGGCCTGCGCCATGCTCTGCACGATCCACTCCGTCGCGACGCCGTCCGGCGCGATGCAGTTGACGCGGATGTTGTGCGGCGCCAGCTCCAGCGCGAGCGTCTTCGTCAGGGCAGTGATCGCCGCCTTGTACGCGCCGTACGCCGCGAAGCCGGGCGCGCCGCGCAGCCCCTCGCTGGAGCTGACGTTGATGATGCTGCCGCCGCGCCCCTGCCGCACCATCGCCTTCCCCACCTCCGACGTGCAGAGGTAGACGGTCTTCAAGTTGAGCGCGTGCGACGCGTCCCACGACTCCTCGCTCGTCTCCAGGAACCGCAGCGGCGCGGGGTGGTCGCGGCCGGTGTAGATGCCGCCGACGTTGTTCACGAGGATGTCCACGGCCTCGAACTCCGCGACGGCCCGCTCCACCATCGCGCGCACCTGGCTGGCGTCGCGCGCGTCGGTCTCGCTCGCGAGGGCGCTGCCACCGCGTGACCGGATCGTCTCGACCACCTCCGACAGGTAGGGCTCGCGTCGCTCGCAGACGACGACCTTCGCGCCGAAGTCGGCAAATGCGAGCGCGACGCCCTTGCCGATGCCGCGCCCGGCGCCGGTGACGATCGCGACCCTATCAGTGAGCAGCGCGCGTGCGACCTCCACGATGGCTAGCACGATAGGGAGCGCGCGGGCGGGCGTCAAGCCGCGATGGCGTGTAAGGGCGAGAGCGAAGGGTCCGGTCGCACCGGGCAACGAAATCGGCGCAACGCGCCGAGGCTGAAAGCCTCGGCTACGGAGGAGAGAGCGTTGTCCAGGTCACCTGCGCTGCGCTACAACAGAGGCACGCCCGCAGGCATGCAGGCGCGAAAGGCCCGATGGAACGCGCGATCCCCTCAGCACGAGACAAGCTGCTCTTCACGCCTGGCCCGCTGACCACGAGCCTCAGCGTGAAGCAGGCGATGCTGCACGACGCCGGCTCCTGGCATTTCGAGTTCACCGAGGTGGTGACGGGCATCCGAAACCGGCTGCTGGCGCTCGCCGGCGTCTCGCAGGAACAGGGCTACGAGGCGGTGCTGATGCAGGGGAGCGGCACGTTCGGCGTTGAGGCGGCGATCACGTCGAGCGTGCCGCGCGACGGCAAGCTACTCGTCGTGGCGAACGGCGCGTATGGCGAGCGAATCGCGCGGATCTGCGAAGCTGCGAGCATCGCGACCGAGATCGTTCGCTACCCGGAGGACACGCCCGCCAGCGCCGCCGACGTCGACGCCGCGCTCGCCGCCGACGGATCGATCACGCACGCGATCGCCGTCCACTGCGAGACGACGACCGGCATTCTCAACCCGATCGATGAGATCGGGCGCGCGGTGAAGGCGCGCGGGCGCACCTACATCGTCGACGCGATGAGCAGCTTCGCCGCGATGCGGATCCACGTGGCCGGCAGCGGCATCGACTACCTGATCTCGTCCGCGAACAAGTGCATCGAAGGCGTGCCCGGCTTCTCGTTCGTGCTGGCGCGCCGGGACGCGCTCCTGGCAAGCGAAGGCCTCGCGGGCGAGGGCCTCGCCCGCGAGGGGCACGCGCGCAGCTTCAGCCTCGACCTGCTCGGTCAGTGGCGCGGCTTCGAGAAGAACGGCCAGTTCCGCTTCACGCCGCCCACGCACGCGCTGCTCGCCTTCGCTCAGGCGCTCGACGAGCTCGAACGCGAGGGCGGCGTCGAAGGGCGGGGCGCTCGCTACCGCGCGAACCACACCGCGCTGATGGAGGGGATGGGCGCGCTCGGCTTCCGGCCCTACCTGAGGCCGGACGTCCAGAGCTACATCATCACGTCGTTCCACGAGCCGGAGCACCCGGCGTTCGACTTCCGCACGTTTTACCGCGGCCTGAGCGAACGGGGGATGATCATCTACCCGGGCAAGCTGACGGAGGTGCCCACCTTCCGCATCGGCACCATCGGGAGGCTCTTCCCGGCCGACATCCGCCAGTTGCTCGTCGCGATCGAGGACACGATGCGCGAGATGGGGTGCCTCGATGGCTGAGCCGGGCAGCGCCCGCGTCGAGCGGCCGTATCGCGGGCCGCTGCGAGCCGTCATCCTCGATTGGGCGGGAACGGTCGTCGACTACGGGTCGCGCGCGCCGGCCGCCGTCTTCATCGAGCTCTTCGCGCAGCACGGCGTGACGGTGACGATGGCGGAGGCGCGCGCGCCAATGGGCACCCACAAGCGCGCGCACCTGACGGCGATCCTCCAGTCGCCGGGCGTGGCGAAGCGCTGGCTGGAGGCGCGCGGCTCGCCCCCGAACGAAGGCGACATCGATGCGCTCTACGACGAGTTCGTGCCGCTGCAGGTGGCGTCGCTGCCGCGCTATGCCGGGCTGATTCCCGGCATGGTCGACGCCGCGGCCGCCTTCCGCCGTCGCGGGCTGAAGATCGGCATGACGACCGGCTACAACCGCGAGATGGTCGACGTGCTGATCGACGAAGCGAAGCGCCAGGGCTTCGAGCCGGACTGCGCCGTCGCCGCCGACGAGGTGCCCGCCGGGCGGCCGCAGCCGTTCATGTGCTATCGAAACGCCATCGAGCTGCAGGCCTACCCGCTGGAGGCGTGCGTGAAGATCGGCGACACCGTGCCCGACATCGACGAGGGGCTCAACGCCGGCATGTGGACCGTCGGCCTCACGAAGACCGGCAACGAGATCGGCCTGACGGAGGAAGAGGTCGCGGCGCTGCCATCTGACGTCCTCACGGAGCGGCTCGCGGCCATTCGCGAGAGATTCGTCGCAGCGGGCGCCCACTACACCATCGAAGGCATCGCTGGCGTGCCGGGACTGCTGGACGAGATCGAAGCGCGCCTCTCGCGGGGCGAGCGCCCGTAACACGCGCCATGTACGTCGACTCCCACGTCCACCTGCAGCCGCACGGCGAAGCGCCGCCGATGACGCGCGAGCGCATCGAGCTCTACGTGAACGCCGCGCGCGCGAACGGCGTCGAGCGCATCGCAATCACGGAGCACCTCTTCCGCTTCCAGGAGGCGTTTGACCTGCTCGCAGGCTGGTGGGACGCCGACGACTCGGACCCGGCGCTCTCGAAGATGTCCGAGGAGTACTGGCGCGACCACGTCTCCGGCAGCGTCGCCGACTACGTACGTCTGATCGAGGACGCGAAATCGGCCGGACTGCCGGTGCTGCTCGGCCTCGAGCTCGACTGGATCGCAGGCCGGGCCGACGAGCTACGCCGGTTCCTCGCGCCATACGACTGGGACGTCGTGCTCGGCTCCGTCCACTGGATCGGCGCGTTCGGCTTCGACCACCTAACCGACCCGCTCATCGTCGCGGAGTGGGAGCGGCGCGACATCGACACCATCTTCGCCGACTACGCCGCGCTGCTGCGTGACCTCGCGGCGAGCGGACTCTGCGACGTGCTCGCCCACCCCGACCTGCCTAAGCTCGCCGGACACCGGCCGACCAGCTTCACGCCGCTGCACGAGGCGATCGTCGAGGCGGCGGCGGACGGCGAGTGCTCCGTCGAGGTAAACGCGAACGGCTATCGAAAGGTCGTCGCCGAGCCGTACCCGGCGCTACCCGTGCTCGAGCGGGCGCGCGCCGCCGGCCTGCCGATCACGCTCGCGTCCGACGCGCACCACCCGGAGCGCGTCGGCCAGCGTTTCGACGACATCGCCGCGTTCGCCGCGCGGGCCGGCTACCAGGAGTTCGTGTCGTACGAGGCGCGGCAGCCCATCGCGCACGAGCTGCCGGTCGCCTCGCGTTCGGAGAGAGGAGCCGACTAATGGCCGAAGTCACCGTCGCCACGCTAAACCTGTTCAACAAAGTGGGCCGCTGGGGCGAGCGGTTGCCGCTCGTCGTCGACCAGTTCGTGGCGCTCGCGCCGGACGTGATCGCGCTGCAGGAGATCGACCTCTCGATCGACCAGGGCATGGCGCTCTGCCGCCTCGTCAACAGCCGCACCAGCGAAGGGCCGCGCTACCGCGTCTTCCACATGGGCCGGCCGGGCCGCGCGGCCCACCAGCAGGCGCTCGCGGTGATCGCGCGGCTGCCGGTGGAGGCCCACGAGGGGCTCGACTTCCTCACCTTCGAGGGCGTCGCGCACAGGCTGCGCCTGCGCCTGGCTGGCGGGGCGCTGCTCGACTTCTACAACACGCACCTCTACTTCCCGCCCGACGCCAGGGACGAGCGCGCCGCCCAGGCGCAGAAGCTCGTCGAATGGACGGAGACGTGGCAGGGCGCGGGCGGCGTCGTGGTGGCGGGCGACTTCAACGCCTACCCCGGCGAGCCCGCGCTCGACGTGATGAAGTCGCGCTTCGCATCGGCGCACGAAGCGGCAAACGGCGTCGAGCCGGAGAAGACCTGGCCGACGCCCGTCAACACCTACGATCCGTCGCCGCCCGGCTGCCTCGACTACATCTTCGTGGCCGGCGCCCAGGTGCTCTCGGCCTCGCTCGCATTCGACACGCCACACGCGCTCGACAACACCCTCTTCCCCTCCGACCACCTGGGCGTGCAGGCGCGGCTGGCCGTGACGTAGCCGGCGAGGACGGCCGCTCCCGCAGCGGCTCCCTCAGCCAGCCGGCGTGCTACAATACGGCCCCCGCAGGCGTTGCACCATGATAGTGAGAACGCTCGCGTTTGTCTCGCTGGCTGCCTTTGTCTTGTGCCTGCTGGCTCGCGCCGGACCGGGCCGAGCCGCCTTCCCGGGCGAGAACGGGAAGATCGCGTTTACCTCCAGCCGCGATGGCAACTCGGAGGTCTACGTCATGAACCTCGATGGCAGCGGGCAGACTCGCCTCACCACGAATGCGGCCTCGGACAGCCGGCCGGCCTGGTCGGCGGACGGGACGCAGATCGCCTTCGTCAGCGACCGCGACGGCAACGAAGAGGTCTACGTCATGAATGCCGATGGCAGCGCCCAAACGCGCCTGACCGTCAACGCCGCATCCGACAGCGATCCCGCGTGGTCGCCTGACGGCGCGGCGATCGCGTTCGTTCGTGACGGCGACATCTTCGTCATGGACAGCTCCGGCGGCGGCCCCGAACTCCCGCTAACGAGCGGCCCGGCTGCGGATGCGCGCCCCGCGTGGTCGCCGAACGGAGCGAAGATCGCGTTCTCCAGCAACCTGGAGGGATCGCGCCACATCTTCCTGATGAACGCCAGCGGGAGCGGTCAGGCGCGACTGACCGCCAGTCCCGACTTCGAGGATGACCCCAACTGGTCGCCCGACGGAGCGCAGATCGTCTTCCGCGGCGGCGGGGAGCACTTCGACGTCCACGTCGTTGACGTCGACGGCAGCGACGACGTCAACCTGACGAACAGCGCGGGCTTGGACACAGAGCCGGCCTGGTCTCCGGACGGCTCGCGCATCGTCTTCCACAGCGATCTCGAGATCTGGGTCATGAGCGCCAACGGCTCAGGACAGACAAACCTCTCGCAGGACCCGGCCGCCGATCTCTTCCCCGACTGGCGACCGTTGGTACCGCCCACGCCCACGCCGTGCCCGCCCCAAGGTTGCAGCGTCGGCGGCGTCGCGCGGCTCCCTGAGGTGAGGCAGGCGCCGCAACTCGACCGGCGCAGCTCCGGAGGGATCGAAGGGACCCTGACCGTGGTCGCCCTGGGGGTGACGGCTACGGGCGCCCTCGCCGTGGGCGGCGCGGCCTGGTACGCGAAGAGGAGCCAGCGAACCCGCTGACGCACGACAGCCTTGCACCAGCGACAGACCGCACCACCAAGCCTTCCCGGCGAACCCGCCGCGCGCCAGGCGCTCGCCTGAACGCCCGGCTGCTGTCGATTCTCGCGCTAGGGTTCGTCGACGGCGCAGGCGATCTGCCGGTCGCCCGCTGCCCAGGTGCTGGAGGTCGGATAGAGGTAGTACGTCGTCTCCAGCGGGCAGTTCTGGAAGGCGTAGTCGTCGGCAGCCTGCTCGCCGGGATACTCCGACCCGTCGTCGTCGGGCATCTCGAATACCGCCACGATCTCAGCGTCGTGCGGGCTCGGGCAGGCCGTACGCTGGTAGCCCTCGCCTACGTACAGGATGCAGTCGCCGACGGCCACGATCTGACCGGCCAGCTCACCTTCGAAGCGTTGCAGGCAGCCGTCTTCCACGCTGCCCCGGTCCACGTCCTCCTCCGCGGCCCATGTCGTGACCACTTCCGCGAACCCCGCGCAATACCCGGCCACGTCTGAATCGCCGCAGAACTGCTCTATCTCCGCCCTGATGTCGTCCAGCGCCGCCTGGAAGTCGGACAGCCCGATCACGGACTGGAGGGATTGCGCGCTGTTGACCGCGGTCTCATCGATCCAGTCCGGCGAGCATCGGCCATAGAGCGAATCGATCTCGGCCTGTCGTTGGGCCTGCAGAACGTAGGCGTCGCTCGCGCCCGAGATGAGGTCGTCAAGGCGATCGTTTGCGCTTCGCCCGACAGCGAGCCCTATCGCGGCGCCACCGACGAGGCCAACGAGGAGGCACGCCATCACACCACCCGCAGCCAGTGGGACGACCCGCTGGTACCACCGGCGCGCGGGCCGTCCCCAGGCGACGTTGGCGACGACAACCGAGCGTGCCGCCTTGTCATGCCACGCCTGCTTCTTGGCGTCCCAGATGCACCAGAGCCAGCCCAGATAGAGAGGCAGCGCGCCGAGAGTCCAGATGAAGAGGCGCAGAAAGCCGCGGCCCAGACCGAGGTCGCCGCCGTGCCGCGAGTCGACGACCAGCATGCCCACCAGGCGCTTTCCAGGCGTTCCTCCCCAGGAGTTACCGAACCAGAAGTATGCGAACGTCAGAGACGTCGCTGCGATGATACCCAGGATGGCCGCGGCTCCGACCGCCGCGTCCTCGTCCTCTTGAAAGGCGAAGTCGCCGAACAGGAAGGCCACAACCGACGCGACGACGATGATCGCGACAGCGGCGCCAAAGGTGATGACCCCAGACAGGATGTAGTCGATGATGTACGCGCCGCAGCGAGGCCAGAAATCGATGTAGTCGGAGGGCGGAGAAATCGACGACGGCGCTACGACCGCCTGCTCCTCGTTCGAGAGGACACGCCCTGTCTGGGCGGACACCGGCGGGCCGGCGGGCTCCGGGACGGGTGTCGATAAGGCCGCAACGGGCGCGCCTGGGACCAAAGGCGGCTGCGCTTCGCCCGGCGGCTGCGGACGTTGGTTCGCGTGCTCAGGGCAGCGGTTCACCCCGAAGACCCGCTCTGCCTCAGACAGCGGACGACCGCAGACTTCGCACGCTTCAGCCACGACGCCACCTCACCACGAGAGTAGTTGGCATACTGTAGGACGCCGAAGGTCGCTCTGTCAACGACGAAACGACTGCGAAGTCTCACGACGCTTGCCCGCTGTCAAGCCGGAAGAGTAGAGTAGGGCGGGGGCGCGATGGCATCGGGTGTGGCCAAGGACGGCCTGTTCCCTGGCGACCACGCGCCCCCGCCCTTCTGGGGGGAGTATCTCCACCGTAGCGCAGACGGGCACGCGGTTGAATGGCGAATGTTTGCTACGGCTGCGAAGCGCCCGAGTGACGCGAGCGGCCTAGATGATCGCTTCCCTGACCGCCTTCACGCTCGCCTGCGTGCGGGAGACCGCCCGCATCTTGCGCCGGATGCTCGCCACGTGGTTTCGCGCTGTCAGCACGCTGATCGCCAGCCGCTGCGCGATCTCCTTGTCGGTCACGCCGATGGTGACGAGGCGCAGCACCGCCAGCTCGCGCTCCGTGAGGCCGTAGCGGACTCTCGATGGGCGGGACGCGGGACGGCGCGGCGGCTGGGCAGTGATGTCGCGCACGATCGCCAGCACGTCGTCGGGGCCCAGGGGAACGATTCGAGCTTCGTAGTCGTGGGAGCCGTCGGGCATCGGGAGCTGGTAGTCGTACGTCTGGGTTTCGCCGCTTGTGAGGGCATGCCCGATGAACGACATCACGTCGCCGGCGATGCCGCGCGGCAGCACTTCGGGGACGGTCCTGCCCAGAAACTCGTCCGGCGGGACGAACGGTTGGAGCTGCTTCGACGGCTTGAAGTCCAGGTACCGCCCCTCACGATCGAGGCGGAACAGCATGTCCGGCAGCGCGTCAAGGAAGAGGTCGCTGGCGTTCCGCCGATTCGCCGAAGCGCCCCTCCGCCGGGCCGGCGCCTCCGAGCCATGCGGAGGACCCGACGCCAGCTTCCTTCCTGCAGCGAGACCAGACCGTGCCACGCTCATCTCCTGCGCCACGCTTGCGGCGCAAGGAAAAGTATAGCAGGCCGGCGAACCCCGCTCGCTTCGAAGACAGGCCATTCGGCTCTAGCAGCGGACGGGCACGTCGGCGACAATAGACTTGGAAACGGGGCAGGACAGGCAACGAACGTGGTCGCGCCCCACAAGAGGCCTCGACTCCCCAGCAGGGGAGACAGGCAGCACCAGGAGGAGGAAGTCACCCCTAGCGACCACGCGACAGCCGGAGCGACCTGCCCCGCCGACCGAGCCGCGGACCGCCAAGTCTGCGGCTTCCTCTTGCTTGCGCCACCGCCGGCTCCTTGGGCCTCGCGCGCGCATCCGTAGGCGAGGCCTTCCAGCCTCGCCTCGCCACGATTGCCGGTAGCCGTACGATCGATGTCCGCGCACGCCGCCAGCCCCGGCTGCCGCCCCCGGCCCGAAGAGACGCACACCCATTGGCGCCGTCCGGCGAGCCCTTCGTGAGCAGCTTCACATTGACACGCCAACCATGCCGCTGTTACGCTGGCGCTACATCACACTGCCCCGCCAGATAGGAAGCGATGCCACCGAAGCGTGCGTTCTTGCCCTTGGTGGGGCTTTTCGTGGCCGCGCTGGCGTGCGTGTCTTCCGGTTGGTCCCACACCGCTGAGGGCGCCTTCCCCGGAACGAGCGGCCGCATCGCCTTCTCCAGCACGCGTGACGGCGACGAGGAGATCTACTTAATCGACGCGGAAGGCGGCAATCCGCTGCAGCTCACCAGCAACAGCGTAATCGACTCGCGCCCCGCGTGGTCCCCCGACGGCCAGACGATCGCATTCGACAGCGACCGAGACGACCCCCTCCTCGACGTCTACTCGATGAACGCGACCGGCGGCGACCAGAGCAGGATCGTCGCGGGCACAGCGGAGGACTGGGAGCCGGGCTGGTCGCCGGACGGAGCCAGGCTCTCCTTCCAGAGTACCCGCGACGGCGGCGACTATGAGGTATACGTGGCCGGCAGCGACGGCTCCAACCCGACGCGTCTCACCACAACACCCGGCATCGACCGCCACGCGGTCTGGTCGCCCGACGGCACGAAGATCGCGTTTCGGAGTGCGCGCGACAGCGGCGACGGCGAGGTGTACGTCATGAACTCGGACGGCTCCGACCAGACCAACCTCTCGAACACTCCCGGCTTTGACAGCCGCCCCGCCTGGTCTCCGGACGGGACGAAGATCGCGTTCAACAGCGCCCGCAGTGGCAATGCGGAGATCTACGTGATGAACCCGGACGGCTCGAACCAGACCCGGCTGACCTTCAGTCCAGGTGCTGATGACACGGCCGCGTGGTCGCCGGACGGGAGCAAGATCGCATTCGTCAGCGTTCGGGACGGGAACGCCGAGATCTACGTGATGAGCGCGGACGGCTCCGGTCAGACCAACATCACGAACGACCCGGCCGAGGACACGTGGCCCGACTGGCAGCCCATCGTCAGCGTGGGCGGCTTCGCCAGGCCGCCGGACACGGGGGCGCGAGCGCTGCCGGCCGCGCAGCCCCGGGGGCGCAGTGGGAGCGGCGCGGCCGCTGCGGCCCTGGGCGGAGCCTGCATCGTGGCGACGATCGCCATCGGCTGGGGCCTGCGCAGGCGCCACAGGTAGAGGTCCGGGGCTGTCGCGCCGCCCCAGAGTGGGGGCGCCCCTGCGGGTTGTCGCCGCAGGCGACTCGGCCTGGCGAGAACTGCGTAGGTTCTCCAGAAGCTGCGGGATTCATCCCGCAGAATTGTTGCCCGTCGCCACGATGGCCGGCGCCGGGGCTGGAAAGCCCCGGCTACGTCTTCGGGGCCGGTTCTCCCGCGCACCCAGCCAGCGCCGGCTGTCGCGCCGCCGCCGCACGGCCGGGCCACGTGCCCGCGATGTTGCACGTGCCCTTCGCGATGTCGGCGTTCTTGCACGCGCAGACGTTCACCTCGATGCCGTGCGCGTCGGCCGCGGCGCGCACGCGTTCGAAGATCGAGGCGCGCAGCTCGGCCGGGGCGGAGTCGATCGGCCACGGGCTGCCGCGCATCAGCGCCGCCTCCTTCGATTCGTACTTCGCAAGCAAGCGGCGCAGCAGCGCCCGGTCCTTCACGTTCCGCTTTAGCCAGTAGACGATGCCCGGCCGCAGGAAGAGCACGCCCGCCGCCGCCCTGGACACGCCAACCTGCGCCAGCGCCGCGAAGTGCCGGTCGAGCGCCTCCGCGCTGTCGGTGAAGTCGGGCAGGATCGGGTCGATGCGCGCCTCAGCGGCGACGCCGCCCTCGATCAGCGCCGCGAGCTGCCAGAGCCGGTCGCGAGGCGCCGCGGCCCCCGGCTCGAAGACGGCGGCGATCTCGTCGTCCAGCGTGACGAGGCCGACCTGCGCCCGCACGAGCTGCCGGTGGTCGCAGAGCAGCGCCAGCGTCTCGTCTGGGATCAGCCCTTTCGTCAAGAACGCGACGCCGACCCCCTGCTCAAACAGCAGCGCGAGCACCGCGTGGGTCAGCTCGAGCAGCTCGGGCGCCGGCTGGAAGAGGTCGCTCGACGGGCTGAAGTAGACAGCGCGAGGCTTCTCGGTCGCCCGCGCCAGCTCCCGCCGCAGCAGCTCCAGCGTGTTCTCGTAGAGCACGATGCGCCCCTCGCCCGGGAAGTTGCGATAGGCGCGGATGTAGCAGTAGACGCAGTCGTGCAGGCAGCCCGCCGTCAGGTTGATCGTCGGCAGGGTGGCGAGGCACGCCAGGCTGGACGGCGTCAGCACCGGCGAGCGTCGTCGGGCGCGGATCACGGCGGGCATGGCAGCGCCCATGATAGGACATGCGTTCGGAGAGTGTCAAGGGCGCAGTGCTCGCTCGACGATGGCTACAGCGATACGCGCCAGCAGGGTCGCGAATGCGAGCTGCAACCAACCGCTAGGGTTTAGAGTAGCGAAGCACAGCACGGCGACGATGCCGACAAGAAGCGAGAACGCTACAATCTTCACGACGACTGCAGTGTCTCACAATCGCCATCGCCAGTACCCGAACTTTAGAGAGTCGTGCTAGATCGGTGCATCTAACGCCTTACTGCCGGTCCGCGGTTGCGGGGGAGCCTGATACCCAACTCACGAGCAAGGCTGGCTACTGCCTTCTCCACGGTGGGTTGGCCGTGACCTGCATGCAAAGCTATCTCCCTAGGCGGCTTCGTTAGGGCAACGCGCTCGAAGAGCCAGTTCACATTTCGGAAGAGTTTTGGCTCTGTATCTACGACGAGACACCCTGCATTTGTGTAGCGACGCAGGATTTCATCCTGCTGGCGCCGTGCCTCGCGCTGTATGGCCGCGTTTATGCTGGGCCGTTTGTCGTACAGAGGGTTGTACGTCGTGCGTACGACGATCTCGGCTTCATCCAGCGCATCACGGCGTGGATGCCTCTCCAGGAGGTATTCGAACCTTGAGGACCTCTCCGATGCCGACAAGTCGTCCGAGTACCTGAAGTAGGCCGGTACCAAGTCGAGGTGGCAGATGGAGTCGGCCTGCCCTCGCATGAATCTCCTGAGTGAGCTGTTGAGCCAGGGCAGGCGTCGCTTTGGCGATGCACCACTGGCACTGCGGACACTGCTGGAATTGAGGACAGCCTCCACAAACTGCGGCGGCAGTTCATCCTTCACGGCCATCAGGTCTTCTATAGCCATACCGGCATTCGCCCAATCTAATCCCGCGGAGTGGACCCAGGCAGGCGCCCAGTGGCATCGAAGCCCCCATCGCTCGCAGAGCGCGATGATGCTGTCGCGGTACCGGCGCAAGTGCTTGTGAGATGGACGAGCGGCTGCTACTTGTAGACTCGCCCAAGCGTCTTCTGGCTCACCGTGATGCAGGCCCGCTGGCGGGTCGATCACTCGGGGCAGAGCTTCGAGCAGCCGCTCGTCACGGGCAAGCAATTGGATCCACTCCCACATGAAGTCCCAATGGCACCAGTACTCGTGCAAAAGCAGCGCACGAAGATAGTCACGCCGCTCCCCGGGCAACATCACGCGACCGCGCGGCCGCCTGCTCGGGCTATCTTGCACAGGCACTCTGTTCCACCATCGGAGCAGTCATCGTAATTGCCACCAGCGTCTCTCGCTTCATGTCACAGGACTGTCTGCCCACCCGACGGCACGGGTTCCCTCGTAAACCCACAAGTGAGCGACTCCGTAAAAGGTTGACTGCCCCGGCTCCACGTAGGTCCTCACAGGACAAGAGGCTGTCCACCGGCCCTCGCCCCAGGCCATGATGCAGCGACTCGTGTCCATCTGGTATGCCCGGAAGTCAAGCATTCCATTCGGGAGATGAAGGATCGCGCTGGACAGCCACTCCGCACCCTGATCGACCAGCCAGTCGATGGCAATCGACTTCGCCTCGCCCGGTTGTAGGGTTGGAGAGGGCGTCGCAGGAGGGCCGGGCGGCGGGATAAATTGCGAGGTCGGGCCCGGAGAACGCTCCCGTTCAGGACTCGGCGACCCCTCGGGGGGAGCATCAGAACCAACTGCGTCACCAGGGGCGCGGCTTGGCGCGGCTTCCTTGGTGCAGTTTGCGAGGAACCATGCACGTTCGGTCGTGCTTAGGTATTGAGTGCCGCGTATTTCGTCGCAGTCGTTTCGATCAGGCAGAACGGTCGCAGAGGGCGCGCCCAGCACTTGGGGGGCGGTTGTAGGGACAAGCGTCACTTCCCGGGCTGCGGTAGGTTCACCTCGGGCGCTGCTCGGCGGCTCTGCGTCGTTCTCGGTCAGCGCCAGCACGGCGACAGTTCCAAGAACCGCCGCCATCGTCCAGCCGCCGGCAATGGCTCCTTTAAGCCACCAGGAGAGCGCCCAAAACCGACGCCACTGACTCAGTATGCGCCGCACACAAGTACCTCAACACAAACTATAGCGCATAGCACGCGCCGCTGGGGCCCTGCTCCCCAACCCCAACCTCCACCCACCCCTAGCTTAGCGCCCACTAGAAAAACGTGGCGGGATGGGGTATAATCTCCCCGCACGGCAGGCGGCGACCCCGCCCGGGCCTGCTAGACTCACTCGAGGAAGGAAACGCCAACGATGGTCATCGAATCCAATCCCGAGCAGAAGGAAACGCAGCCGCGGCAGCCCCGGTACACCGAGGGCGACCGCCAGAAGATGATCGACGACTCCAAGCGGCCGGTCAAGGACTACACGACCGACTACGACATCTTCGGCAAGGAGTACATCAAGGACCCCTTCCCCGTCTGGGACGACCTGCGCGGCAAGTGCCCCGTCGCCCACACGGAGCGCTGGGGCGGGTCGTGGATGCCGACGCGCTACGAGGACCTCTTCAAGATCGCGGCCGACATCCAGCACTTCTCCTCGCGAGACGTGCTCGTCGCCCCCACCAGCCCGCCGGCTGAGGACGCCGAGGAGGACGAGGACCTGCCTGAGGAGCTGCGCAACTACGAAGCGAGCGCGCCACCCATCACGTCCGACCCGCCGGAGCACACGTGGGCACGCCGCCTGCTGCTCCCCCCGTTCTCGCCGCAGCAGATCGCGAAGTGGGAGCCCGAGACGCGCGAGCTGTGCAGCTCACTCATCGACGGCTTCATCGACAATGGCCGCGCGGACGGCGCCGTCGACTACGCGCAGCAGATCCCGCCGCGCGTCATCGCCGCCATGCTCGGCATCCCGATGGAAGAAGCCGGCACGTTCACCGAGTGGGTGCGCGGCTTCCTCGAGCTCGGTCTGACGAACGCCGACCTGCAGAACGACGCGGCGCGGAACATCTTCGGCTACCTCTGGGAGCGCATTCAGGAGCACAAGGCGAACCCGCGCGACGACCTGATCGGCTACCTGCTTGCGGCGAAGGTCGACGATCAGCCCGTTGCCGAGACCCACGTGCTCGGCACCTGCTTCCTGGTCCTGCTCGCCGGCATCGATACCACCTGGAGCTCGATCGGCAGCGCCCTCTGGCACCTGGCCCAGCACCCCGAGGACCGGGCGCGGCTCATCGCGGAACCGGAGCTGATGCCGACCGCCATCGAAGAGTTGCTGCGCGCCTACTCGCCCGTGACGATGGCCCGTTACGTCTCCGAGGACGTCGACTACAACGGCTGCAAGATGAGTGAGGGCGACAAGGTGCTGATGAACTTCCCTGCCGCCAACCGCGACCCGGCGAAGTTCAAGGACCCCGACAAGGTGATCCTGGACCGGCAGGAGAACCCGCACATCGCGTTCGGCGTCGGCATCCATCGTTGCGCCGGCTCGAACCTGGCCCGCATGGAGATGCGCGTCTCGATCGAAGAGTGGCTGAAGCGCATCCCGGACTACCGCCTGGAGGACCCGGACAGCGTCACCTGGGCCGGCGGTCAGGTGCGCGGCCCGCGCCAGATGCCGGTCGTGTGGCCGTCGTGAAGATCAAGGTAGACCCCGCCAAGTGTCAGGGCCACAACCGCTGCTACCAGACGGCGCCCGAGATGTTCCAGCTCGACAACTACGGCTACTCGACGGCTAAGAACGACGGCAAGGTGCCGCCGGAACTCGAAGAGAAGGTCCGGCTCGCCGTCAAGAACTGCCCCGAGCTGGCGATCAGCATCGTCGAAGAGTAGCGCGCCACTACGCGACCTAACGCTTGTGACGACCGCGGACGTTCTCGACGCGCTCGCTCGTGAATGGGCGCGGCTGACGCAGGCGGTGGACTCGATGGGCGATCGAGCGTCGACCCTCTCCGTCACCGAAGAGGGCTGGTCGACGAAGGACGTCCTCGCGCACCTCCTCCACTGGGCCACGCAGATCGCGTTCGGCCTCGGCGCGCAAGTGACACCGCCGGTCTACATGATGGAGGAGCGCCAGCGCCGGATGCTCGCCGGCGGCGGCGACCCACCGATGCCCACCGCCGACGAATCGAACGCCCTCGCGGTCGCGCACTACCGCGACGTTCCGCTCGATGAAATTAAGAGTGGGCTCGAGCGCGTGGTCGAGGCGCTCGTCGAGCGAGCGCGCCTTCGTTCGGACGACCAGATGCTCGCGACCGACGCCGTTCCCTGGGCGCCGGGCCGGCCCCTGTGGCAGTTCATCGCCGGCGACACGTTCCTGCACTGGCCGCTCCACGCCGAAGCGATCGAGCAGGCGGCGCGGCCCTAGCTCAGCCCTCGCCCGATCGCCGCGCTCGCCATCGGGCGGCTCGCAGGCTAGGTGAGGATCGCCGGCGGGCTCTCCGCCACGCGTTCGGCGATTACCGAGACCATATAGCCCGCGAAGAGCAGCAGACCCGCGAGCAGGTGGAGCTGCACGTTCTTGCCCATCGTCGACATCAGATCGTAGGGCGCGTTGTAGTCGCGGCTGATGCCTCGGTAGACCTCGATCGCCAGCGGCAGCGCAAGCAGCGCGATCAGGGTCGGTCGCGGCAGCGTGCCGGCCGGCGCGGCTATCGCGATGAGCAGGAACGCCGCCGCCGCTGCGAGCAGGAAGCCGCGCACGACGGCCGCCCGGCTCCAGCGCACCGGCAGCGTCCGCTTCCCGACTGCGGAATCGCCTGAGCGGTCCGGGATCTCGTTCACGTAGAGCACGAGCGCGATGAAGATGCCGACCGGGACCGACGCGATCAGCGGCTCCCAGGCGAACTGCTGCGCCTGGACGACGTAGGCGCCGAGCACCATCACTGGGCCGAAGCCCAGCCCCGTCGCGATCTCTCCCAGACCTCGGTGGACCAACCGGACAGGTGGCGCCGTATAGAACACACTGATCAGCACTCCGGCGAGACCGATCAGCAGCAACTCCAGCGACCCGCGCGCGACCACGAGGTACAGGCCGAGCCCGATACCCACCGCGTACGCGACGGCGCTGATCGCGAGCATGCCGCGCAGAGAGACCAGCCCGTACTGGATCACTCGCGAGCCGCCGCTGAACTGGGTCGGGTTCACGTTGGCGTCGTCGGCGCCGGAAACGGTGTCGAAGATGTCGTTCGCTACGTTGAGGCCGACGTGGATCGCCGCGCCGGCGATGATGGTGGCGATTGCAAAGCCCCAACTGAAGAAGCCGTCGTTCGCCGCGATTGCGATGCCGAGCAGGATCGGAACAAAGGTCGCCGTCAGGAACGGCAGCCGCGTCGCTAGAAGAAAGGTCCATAGCGGGGAGAGGCGGGGCTTCACCTCGACGCCGCGCTCTTGCGAAAGACTGCTCAAGTACTTCGAGGCCTGGTGGTTGGAGCGCTCCGCGTACTCGAAGAACGGAATGTCCCGCTCGTCCCAGCCCCACGCCCGCTCCGCCCGGAAAACGAGCCCTTCATTCTCGGAGGTGGCGCGGCCCCAAAGCGAGATGTAGCGCCGCTCGTCATACCCCTCTCCAGCCTTCGGCCGGATGTGGCTCGCGATGAGGTTCACCTCTCGGTCCGTCGGGATAGGCAGCCCGGTCGAGTCGATGCGCACGACGCCTTCGCCGGCGTCCGTGGTGAACGTCGCCGCGGTCTGGAGCGGGTAGCCATCGTCATCGATCCACGAAAGGACGGCGTGGCTGTACGTGTCCAGCTTCGCGAACAGCTCTCGGTCGATCTTCACGATGTCACCCCCGGCGCGAGTACTTCTTGAGGCAGCCTCGAAACGTCGCCGTCCTCCCAGTAGAGGACCTTACGCGGCGTGATCTCGATGAGCGAGCGTTCGAAGAAGAGGGGGAGCGCGAAGCGCTTGCCCAGGAACGTCTCGATGGCCGGCTCCTTCGCCCGCCAGAGGGGCATGATCTGCATCCACGATTCGTGCGGGTCTTCCTCGAGGATCCGGGCGATACCCTGGACCGTGCAGCGTGTCCTCAGCCCGCCCGTGCCCTCCGGATCGGTGACCGCCACGCTGACTTTAGGGTTGCGCTTGATGTGCTCTACCTTCCTTGAGAACAGCACGCTCGACGTCATGTAGACGCGCTCGCCGTCCCAGAGCGGGATCAGCGGGTGCGTGACCGGCTCGCCTTTCGCGTTCACGACGGTCAGCTCGGCCACTAGCGCCGCGCGCAGCACCGAGTCGACGACTTCAGGCACCCAGGTCATCGCGGCACCTCCAAATTCATGCCTCATAAGAAGATTGTGACAGGATTCACAGTTCTGATCAACACACGCCTCGCCATCGCGCAGATCGCGCGCAGTGGCGCCCCCCGACAGGACTCGAACCTGCAACCTGCGGACTAGAAGTCTGCCGACCCCGCCAGCTCTCGCCCGATCGCCGCGCTTGCTTCGACCGTTGCGCGCACGTCGGCTTCGCTCGTGCGGAAGTTGACGATGCAGGCGCGCAGGGCCGATCGCCCGTCCCGCAGCCGCGCGTTCGACACCAACGCGATCCCTCTCGCCTCCAGCTCCCGGATGACGGCGTCCTGCAGCGCCTCTAGGCGATCGGCGTCGCTCAGGCCCGGCGGCTCGACGCGCCAGCAGACGATCGACAGCTCGCGCGGCGCGGCTAGCGTGAGGCCCGGCGTCTCCCGCACGACGCGCTCCATCTCTTCAGCGAGGAGCAGGTTGCGCTCGATCATCGCCGCGTAGCCGGAGCGGCCGAACGCCTGCAGCGACAGCCACACCTTGAGCGCCCGGAACGGACGCGAGTTCTCCGGAGACCGCTCATGCAGGTCCACCTCGCCAGCCGCGTGCTGCATCGCCAGGTACGCCGCCTGGAACGCGAACGAGCGCTCGAGCAGGCCGGGCCGCCGCACGAGCGTCACGCCGGCGTCGATCGGTTGGTAGAGCCACTTGTGCGGGTCGCAGGCGATCGAATCGGCATCGGCGAGCGAGCGCAGCTCCGGCGGCGCGCCCGGCGCTAGCGCGGCGAACGCGCCGTAGGCGCCGTCGACGTGGAACCAGAGGTCCTCCTCGCGGGCGACGGCGGCCAGGTCCGCCAGCGGGTCGATGGCGCCGGTGCCCACCGTGCCCGCCGCGGCGACGATCGCGATCGGCAGGTCGCCGCGCGCCCGGTCTTCGGCGATCGTGGTGCGCAGGGCATCGACGCGCATCCGGTACGCCTCGTCCACAGCCACCAACCTTACGCTCTCGCGGCCCAGGCCGAGCAGCTCGGCCGCCTGCTCGTGGCAGTGGTGGGCCTCGGCGCTGGTGTAGACTCGCAGGCGCGGCGCGTTGCCGTCGGGCCCGCGCAGGCCGTAGCGGCGCGTGTCCCAGGGCGCCTTCGCGTCGCGGAAGACCGCCTGCGCGACAATGTTCGCCATCTGCCCGCCGCTGACGAAGATACCTTCCGCTTCCGGCGGGTAGCCGAGCAGCTCCTTCAGCCAGTCGACCGTCTGCAGCTCGATCGCGGTGGCCGCCGGGGCCAGGCGCCACCCGCCCACGTTCTGATTGAGCGCCGACGCGACGAGGTCGGCGAGGACGCCGACTGGCACCGGCGAGGCGGTGATGTAGCCGAAGAACCGTGGGTGGCCGTTGTACGTGGAAAGCGGCGCCACATCCCGTTCGAGCCGATCGATGAGCTCACTGAGGTCGACCGGCGCTTCGGGCAGCGGCTGGCGGAAGCGCGCCGCGACGTCCTCGTCGCCAACCGGCGCGGGCGGCCGGCGCTCCCAGTCCGTCGAGACCGCCGCCGCCAGCTCGACGAAGCGCCCGCCCAGCTCGCGCCAGCGCTCCGCGGACCAGTCGAAGTCGGCAGGCGGACGTTCCGAGAAGTCGGCCGCGTCAGCCATACCAGCGCTAGCGCAACCCGGCGAAGAGATCGTCTTCGCGGGCGGGCGCGTCCACCAGGCTGAACACCCGGCAGTACGTGAGTGAGCCCCACAGATTACGATGGTGCTCCTCGGACAGGTCGAGCAGCTTCTGGTAGCCCGGGAGCTGCGAGCGGTGGCAGCGGATCGCCTCCCAGACGGTTTGCCAGTGGTCGCCGGTGTCGACCGTGGTCGTGATCGCCCACTCCGGCCATGTCACCGAGCGCCGCTCGACGCCATCGATGTGCATCACCAGCTCGCCGAACGCCGCCTCGTAGGCCTCAAGCACCTCGCGCCGCCAGACCGCGTAGTACAGCTTCGAAACGCCGTGAGGCGGCTGGCCGGACGGATCGGAGTAGCCTGCGTCCGCCGCCGCCACGACCGCCGCCGTCGTGAATTGGCAGGCCGCGATGTGATCCGGGTGTCCGTAGATGCCGTTCTGGTCGAACGTGACGATGACGTGCGGCCGCACGCGGCGTACGTGGGCAACGATCTTCGCGATCGCCTCAGTTGGGTCCGCCTTGTCGAGCTCGCCGTCGTGGTAGTCCAGCAGCGCGACGTCGCGCAGGCCGAGCACGCCGGCCGCGCAGCGCAGCTCCTCCTCGCGGATGCGGCCGAGCGCCTCCTGCCCCGGGTTCTCCGCCTCCTCACCGAACCAGCCCAACTCGCCTCGCGTCGCCGTCACGAGATAGGTTTCGATGCCTTCGCTGGCGTACTTCGCCAGGATGCCGCCCGTGCCCAGCGACTCGTCGTCCGGGTGGGCGAGGACGCACAGCAGCCTGAGGGCGTTCGGCATCAGGGACTACGCCTTCGCGGCTTGCTCGTGGAGCGCCTTGATCTGGGCGGGTGTGAACTTGTTCAGCTCCACCAACTGGGCGCTGTTACGCCAGACCGGCGGCACCATCAGCCGGGCCTCGTTCCGGCTCTCCGAATCCACGATGAGCCACGCCTTGTGCACGCCGTCCTCGCAGCCCCAGTCGGTGTGCGTCAGGTAATGAGCCCCGGCGCCCAGGACCGCATCGAGCAGCGCCAGGCACTCCTCTAGTGAATGGGTTGTTTCGATGATGAACTGTGCCATAGCTAACCTCCGAATAAGAGTCGCGTAGCATCCTAGCATGCCACGCAGGGTCACACGAAGCGCTGGGTCGGGGGGTTGGGGCCAGGAGGAGCGGCGCGCAGCCGCGGCGCGGCGCCCCCGGCGGGACTCGCGCTTCTCCCGCTCCATCCCGTCCGCTATCATGGCAAACGCTGTGCCCAAACGCCCGAAGCCCAAGCCGACTCCTGAAACGAAAGCCTACTGGGACGCGTGCGCCGAACGCCGGCTCACGCTCCAACGATGCCTCGACTGTCCCGGCCACCCCGCGTACTTCTATCCACGCCCGTTCTGTCCGGCCTGCCTCTCGCGGAACATCGAGTCGTTCGAGGCGTCCGGACGCGGCACGCTCCACACATACGTGATCGCCCATCGAGGCGCTCCTGGTTTCGGCGACGGGCCCTATGTGATCGCCGTTGTTGAGCTGGACGAGGGCCCGCGAATGATGTCGAACATCGTGGGGGTCGAGCCGGCTCCGGAGCACCTGCCGGTCGGCCTTGCGCTCGAGGTGACCTGGGAAGAGCTCCCGGCCGATGACCGGGACGGCGAGGGAACGCCCCTCTTCCTGCCCCTCTTTCGCCCGCTGGGAGCTTCCTCGTGAGCGGCGACCTGCGAATGGCCGCGGCGATCGTCGGCGCCGCCGAAACCGAGGAGCTGGGCGTCATCCCGGACAAGTCCGCCCTGCAGTTGCACGCCGACGGCGCTATTCGGGCCCTGGCGGACGCCGGCATCGACAAGTCTGAGGTTGATGGGGTACTCACGGCCGGCTCGCCGTCACAGATCGCCGAGTACCTGCAGCTGGAGCCGACGTTCGTCGATGGCACATCGGTAGGCGGGTGCTCGTTCATGCTCCACGTCGCGCACGCCGCGATGGCGCTCGCGACAGGGCGCTGCAACGTCGCGCTCATCACGCACGGCCAGAGCGGCCGCTCCCGCGTGGGCGAGGGCGGGCGGTGGGGCGGCGCCGAGACGCCGTCCGGCCAGTTCGAGAGTCCGTACGGCGCCTGGGGCCCGCCATCCAGCTTCACGATTCCCATCGTGCGGCACATGCACCAGTACGGCACGACCGAGGAGCAGCTCGCTTCGGTCGCCGTCGCCCAGCGCCGGTGGGCCGAGCGGAACCCGCGCGCGATGATGCGCGACGCGATCACGGTGGACGACGTCCTGGACTCGCGCCTGATCTGCTGGCCCGTGCATCTCCTCGAATGCTGTCTTGTGACCGACGGCGGCGGTGCGCTGGTGATGGTGCGCGCCGAACGCGCGAAGGAGTTCCCAAAGAAGCCCGTCTACGTTCTCGGCATGGGCGAGTCCGTCGAGATGTCGATGATCTCCCAGATGCACGACTTCTCATCGTCACGCGCCTTCGTGACGAGCGGTCGCGAGGCCTTCAAGGTCGCGGGCATCGACCGTCGCGACGTCAACCACGTGATGATCTACGACGCCTTCGCGCATTTGCCGATCTTCGGCATGGAAGACCTGGGACTCCTCAAGCGAGGGGAGGCCGGCCCCTGGTTCGCCGAGATGCGCTCGGCGCCCGGCGGTGACCTCCCCGTCAACACGAACGGTGGAGGGCTCTCGTACACCCACACGGGCATGTACGGGATGTTCGCGATCCAGGAGAGCGTACGCCAGCTCCGTGGCGAGGCGGCGGCCCAGGTGCCGGGCGTGCGCGTGAGCCTCGCGCACGGGGTCGGCGGCATGTTCTACGCCGCCGGGACGCTCATCCTCACCAACGACGCGGGCGCTTAGGCCGCGCGCCACGCATTGAGTGGCGCGGGCCCGCCGCCCCCAAACCCGCCACGAGTCCATCTTGACGTCTCATTGCGACATCCGTAAGCTCTGGTAGCCAGGAGCGTACCGAATCATGAATTTTGGCCTCACAGAAGAACAGGAAGTCCTACGGACCGTGGCTCGCCGGTTCCTTGACGAACGCGCGCCGATGGCGGCCGTCCGGGCGGTCATGGAGTCGCCAGAGGAGTTCGACGAAGCGCTCTGGGCGAGCATGGCTGAGCTAGGCTGGCTCGGGCTGATCGTCCACGAGGACCACGGGGGCGCCGGGCTCGGCTGGGTCGACCTGGTCGTGCTTCTCGAGGAGACGGGGCGCGGTCTCCTGCCCTCGCCCCTCATTCCCACCTCGCTTGCTGCCGCCGCAATCTCCGAGTTCGGAACGAACGAGCAGAAGCGGCGCTACCTGCCATCGCTCGCCGACGGCAGCGCGATCGGGACGCTCGCGGTGCTGGAGGACAGCGACGTGCTCGGTCCTGACGGAATCGCGCTGTCCGGAAGGCCCGAGGACGGCGGATATCGCCTGACCGGCGCCAAGCGATTCGTCCACGGTGCGGGAGCGGCCACGATCTTCATCGTCCCGTTCCTCAAGGGCGGGAGGGAGATCGCCTTGGGCATCGTCGAGTCCAACGCCGAGGGCGTGTCGTCCAGGAGCCACCCGACGATGGACGAGACGAAGCCGATGGGCGACGTCACGTTCGACAACGTGCTCGTCCCGTCAGGCGCTCTCCTTGCAGGAGACGGAACCGCCGCGCTCGCTCGGCTGCTCGACCTGGCGGCTGTCGCCGTCACGGCCGAGGCGGTTGGCGCGATGGACAAGGCCCTCGAGATCACCAGCCAGTACGCCAAGGACCGCATTCAGTTCGACGCGCCCATCGGCAAGTACCAGGGCGTCAAGCACCCGCTCGCCGAGATGTACGTCGATGTGGAGACCAGCAGATCGCTGCTCTACTACGCCGCCTGGTGCGCTCAGGAACAGCCCGGGGACCTACCGCTGGCGGCGTCGCGCGCGAAGGCGTACGCCAGCGAGTCGTTCTCACGCATCGGCATCGATGGCGTGCAGTTGCATGGCGCCATCGGCTTCACCGCGGAGTACGACATCCAGCTCTATCTCAAGCGCTCCAAGTGGGCGCTTCCTGCGTTCGGCGACGCCGATCACCACTACGAACGGGTAGCCGTTCTGGGAGGGTACTAGTGGACTTCAACCTGACAGCCGAGGAGGAGGCGTTCCGCGACGAGGTGCGCGCGTTCATCAAGGAGCGATTCTCGCCCGAAGCGCGCAAGGACCCGAAGTTCATCTTCAACTGGCTCAAGAGCGTCCGCGAGAAGCGCTGGGTCGGCTTCAACTGGCCCTCGGAGTATGGCGGAGGCGGTGGCGGCATCATGGAACAGGTGATCCTGAAGGAGGAGATGGCGAAGGCCGGCGCGCCCCCGCTGGGTACGTCTATGATGGGGCTCCAGTGGGTCGGGCCGGCACTGATCGAGTATGGGACCGAGGAGCAGAAGAAGCGCTTCCTGCCCGACATCCTCGACAGCAAGTACCAGTGGTGTACCGGCTACTCCGAGCCGGGCTCCGGCAGCGACCTCGCGTCGCTCCAGTGCCGGGCCGTGCGCGACGGCGACGAATACGTCGTGAACGGCCAGAAGATCTGGACGTCAGGGGCCGCTTACTCCAAGTGGATCATCCTGCTCACGCGCACCGACTTCGACGTAGCGAACAAGCACGACGGCATCACGTGCCTGCTGGTCGAGATGGACTCGCCCGGCGTTGAGGTGAGGCCGATCAAGAACATGGCGGGCAGCTCGCACTTCGCGGAGGTCTTCTTCGAAGACGTGCGCGTGCCGGTCGAGAACCGCCTCGGCGACGACGGCAAGGGCTGGGCCGTGACGGTGTCCGCTCTCGCCCACGAGCGGTCCGGCATTTCGGAGGTCGCGGGCCTGATCACGCAGCTCGCTCAGGTTGTCGAGCTGGCGAAGCGCACGCAGCGCAACGGACGCCCGGCGTCGGAGCATCCCGGCATCCGCCACCGCCTCGCCAAGGCAGACACGATCATCGAAGGCATGCGCCTGAACGGCCAGCGCTTCCTCACGAAGCAGCTCAAGGGCGAGAAGCTCTCCAGCGAGACTTCGATCAACAAGCTCCACCGCGCGTTCCTCGCGATCGAGCTGGGCGACCTCGCCCTGGAGATCATGGGCAGCGCCAGCCAGTACACGACCCATACGGAAGCCGACGCCGACGACCTGGGCCGCTGGACATCGGGCGCGCTGGGCTGGCCAGCCGTCGTCATCGGCGGCGGCACACCGAACATCCAGCGCAACATCATCGCGGAGCGCATCCTGGGCCTGCCGAAAGACTAGCCGGCGCCGGCGGCCGAACGGGTGCTGGCGCCCCCGGCAGGACTCGAACCTGCAACCTGCGGATTAGAAGTCCGCTGCTCTGTCCGTTGAGCTACGGGGGCGCGGAGGTTGTGCTGGCTGCTAGACCTGCGCGGGTCTGCGCACGGTCTCGACGCGATGATAGCGGCCCGGGCCGCGCCCGCCCTCGTTGATGCTCACCACCTCCGTGTCGGAGAGGTCAGGGTCCGTCGTCAGGTGCTTCTGCACGATGCGCCCCAGCGGCTGCGCGACGAGCACCGCCAGCATCGACGCCAGCAGGACGTTCGGGATGCGCTCCAGCCGGCTGCGGTTGCCCAGCGCCACGATCGACGAGAGCCCGGCGAGGATGCCCGCGACGGCCAGGTTCGTCCCGCACATCGGCGAGACGGCCAGGTGCGCTTCGCCGCGACGCAGGCGCTCCAGCGCCTCCTGGGCAGCGACCTCCACCTGCTCGGCCTGCATGTCGCCGTAGAGGTAGTAGCCGTTGCGCGTCGCCCGCCCGATCAGCCGGACGTCGCGCCCGAGACGATTCGCCAGCACCGCGATCGTCGCGTGCTCCAGCGCGTGGTTGCGGCGGATAGAGCCGATGGTCTGGCCAATCATGTCGTCCTCGCGCGCAGTATACCACAGCCGCCCAATTCGACCCGAACGGCGGGCGGTTCTCGCCCATCCGTAGCCGAGCCTTTCCAGGCTCGGCGCGGCTCTTGTCACCCTGCCGGGCACCCTACGGAGATGCGCCGGGGGCTAGGAACGCTGATTCCGCCTGTCGTTGATGGTAGATGCGAGATTCTTCGCGGAGTCAATCCTGAGCCAGAGGCGAAAGGCTCAGAGTGACAGGCGCGCTACGGGCAGGGAGCGCCGGTGAGCGCCGCGCCGGTGGGGATCGCGTTCATCGAGCTGTTGGCCAATACATTTACGTTGCCGAAGTGGTACCCACACGAGGCGAAGGCGGCGCCCTGCACGTAGCGCTTCTGGCCGTTCTGCATGACGTACACGTACGGCCCCGAACCGATGATGAGGGAGCCCGTTGGCGGCAAAAGACGCGGGCAGGGCGGCCCGGCGACGTTCGAGCCCTGCGGCACCGTGTTCAACATGAGATCGGAGACGGAGCGGACCGCGTCGCCGCCGTAACCGCACTGCAGCATCGCATTCAGGTTGGTGACATATCGTCGCGTGCCGTTGTCCGTGACGTAGGTCGCGAGGCCGCTGCCGCGCAACAGGTTGCCCGTCGAGAGCGAATTGAGCACGGGCTCGCCCCCGGGTATCAAGGCGAGCGATCCTTGGCGGAGCGGGTTGATGTCGCCCCAGCGATAGCCGTTCGCCTCGAACGTGATGCCGTTC
>JBBEBM010000041.1:0-24113 GCA_040882355.1 Dehalococcoidia bacterium
ATGAGCCGGGGTCTCCGTTCCTGCTCCATTGACTTCCTTGTCGTCGCTGGTGGGCGGCCCCCGCTTGGCGGGGACCGCCCACTGCATTCGTTCCTGGATGATTCGCCGCTTAGTGGAGCTGCATGACGGTCGCCAGCTCGGCTGGCAACTGGCGGGTGATGTCGATCACCGCACCGACCGGGGTCTGCACTTCCAGCGTGAACCGGTTGTTCGCCGCCAGCGTGGGGGCGGGCGTAATGCCCGTCGCCGCGTCGATGTTGATCACCATCAGCTCTCCCGACTCCAGCAAGGTGTCGCCGTCGCCAACGACGCTCGTCACGGTGAAGGTGACGTCGTTGTCCACCGTCGTCGGGTCGCGGTAGGCGATGACCGTGCGGTTGTTCGTGGCGGCCGGGTTGAGCGGGATCGGGTCGCCGCCGGCGGCCGTCGATACCGCAAACTGAACGTCGTCCACGGCCAGGGTCGTGCCCGTTGCCGTGACAACGACGCCGCCGCGAATCTCCATGCTGCCTCGTGCCTTGTTCAGTCCTGCGAAGACTGTCTCCTTGCCCCGTTCGGAGCTGAAGACACCTGTGGTCAACACCACGAAGGCGAAGACCGTCGCCACGACCACGAAGGCGATGAGGATGATGGCCGTCTCAAGACCGGTGATCCCCTCTTCCTCTCGGGCCGTGCGGCTGAGCAGACGAAGTAGCTTCTTCACTGCTACACCTCCTCTTTCTTGCCTGGTTCTGGCCCGGACCGGAATGGAGATTCCGGTCCGCAGCCGTGTATCCGGCCTGTTGCGGCCTGTTGCGCCCTCCTCAGCCTTCAGGACTGAAGACGACTCTTATGACCCGCGCGGTCACCCCTACGACCTTCGACATCCTGCCCAAGGCGTAGGCGTCTGTAGCAGCATCGCCATCAGGTCTTGAGGGGGAGATTAGGGAGAACCCGCATTTTGGGGTCTCGTGCCGGCCCTAGCCGCCCGGCGGCAGGATGTTGATGCTCTGCGTCACAATGAAGTCGAGAGCGATCCGGCTGCCATCCTCCGCTTGCGAGACCTCCAGCATCGCCCAGTGCGTCATCAGCCCGTCCGGCGTCATGCGCGACAGGCGTACCCGGTACGACGAAGAGCTCGGCTCGCGCAGCATGAGGTCCCAGGTGTCGCGTGCGACCAGGGTTTCGTAAATCGAAGCGACTTGAGTCGGCGGCAAGCTGCTGGTCCACTCGACGTGGTAGGGCAAAAGCGCTCCCTCCTCGACGGCGAGCAGCTCACTGTCGTCCGGTAACGGGAAGTCGGGCGGCAGCTGGGCCAGCACGAGCTTCGATGAGTACGGGTCAGACGGGTCGTCGAAGGGCGGCGCGTCGCCAATGAAAGCCGCGGCAAAGTAAGCACCAGGGAGCAGCGCGACCGCGAGGCCCAGGCGCGCGGCGGGCGCCCAGCCAGCCGTGGCTCGCGCTGCATCGCTGCGGGCGGCTCCATCCTTGGTGCGAGGTAGCGTCCCCAGCGCCAGCAGGCAGACGGCGCCGAGCGCCGCGGGTGTGATCCAGTAGAGCCCGCTGGGGCCGGACGTATCGCCGGGCACCATGAAGAAGTGGCCGGCGGTACCGACCACGTCGTAAGAGAGGTCCACCAGCGGCCAGGGCGTCGCTGCCTGGCTGGCGAGGAGCGCCCCATAGAGGGCCGCACAGGCGATGGGCGCGGCGAGCGGCCAGCGCATCTCGGTCCTCAGGAAAAGGGCCGCACCTACGGCGATCAGGCCCCAGTCGTAGAAATTGGAGTACGGCGTCACGATCAGCATGCCGAACGCGACAGCCGCGAGCGCTGCGGCCCGGTCCGCCCGAAGCCAGACGAGCGCGACGGCGCCGAGGCTGAGCAAGGCGAGGTCGAAGACGACGAGCGGGTTCGCGTCCAGGCCTGCGCTCAATAGGAAGCCGGGCCAGGCGTATTGCCAGGCCTGCTGAACGGGCAGGAGGTTGTCGCTGGCGTCCGAGCCCCAGTCGAAGACGAGGCCCAGGTACCAGCCGACGGTATCGAAGCCGACCGCGGCGAAGCCGACCACCTGCAGCACAGCAACACAAGCGAGCAGCGACGCCAGCGCGCGCCCGTCGCGAGTCCAAAGGAGGTAGAGCCCGGGCACGGCCAGATACTGCGGCTTCAGCGCCAGGAAGGCGAAGCAAACGCCGGCGAGCGCGGGACGTCGCTGGAGCAGGAGCAGCCCGCTGAGGGCGGCCAGCGCCAGGAAGGGCGTCAGGTGCCCAAAGCGGAGCGCCCAGTGTATCTGCGGGACCGCCAGGACGCCGAGCGCCACCGCCAGCTTCGCCTCAGGCGAATCGACGCCGCGCTGCGCCAGGTACGCGACGGCGAGCATCGCCAGTGCGCCTAGCGCGAGGTACGCGCGATAGGCGTTCTCGATGCCCAGGTAGGTGAGCGGGTGCATGAGGAGCGCGAGGGCCGGCCCGTAGATGCCGTTCGCGTCAAGATGACGGGCGGCGTCGAAGAACATCGGGAAGTCGCCGAGCTCGTCGGCGCGCCACCACGCCTCGATCGTATCCGGCAGGAGCGTCGCCAGCACGGCGAGCTCGATGCCGACGAACGCCAGCGCGAGCGCGGAGCGGAGGCCGGCGGCCGTCCACCTCAGCGTTCCGCTTGGCTTCGGGATGGTGAGGGCGATCGAGGACATGGCGTGACCTCCCGCTGCGTCAGGCGATTCGCCTACGCCGTGATGCCTACGATTGTCCCCTACGATCGCCGCGCGAGGGCACTAGGAGTCGCCCCGATTTGGCGGGGGCAACACCCTACCCCTGGCAGGGTGCTGATAAACGGGGGTGCAGGGGGCAGCGCCCCATGCCGGGGGGTCTGGGGGGACACCCCCCAGATTCACCAATACTCCCCTGGGCGGGCGGGTGGGAACGAATGACATTGGTTCTTGGACTTTTTCAGCACCCTGCTACCGCGTCGCCGGTTGCTGGAGCACCGCGTCTCCGAAGGCGAGCACAGTCTCAGCGCCGGCGTTCGTCCGGCGCAGCGTGTGGAAGTACGCGCCCGGCGCGAGGCTGATCGTGTCGTCGTCCGCGACGACGACCTCGCAGACGCCGCCGGCGGCGTTCGTGATCGTGATGCCCGCGCCGGTCGTCTTCGTGATCAGCGGCTGCGTGCCCCAGGGCCGCTCGCGCAGCACCCACTCCAACGTCCAGCCGCTGACGTTCTGCGCGAGCCCCTCAGAATCGACGACGCTGAAGCGCAGCGTGCGGTCTTCGCCGATGAACCAGTTGTCGCTCTGCTTGATCGGGCTGTCTTTGCTCATAGCTTCGCCTCCAGATCGATGACGGGTCCGTACTCGGCAGGGAGGTCGAGCGCGGCCGCGAACTCCGCGACGTACGAGAGCGCCGGCGTGTACTCCGCCGCGAGCGCCAGCAAGCCCGGGCCGAGCGTGAACGTAGAGGTCGCCTCCCAGGGCAGCACGGCCGTTCGACCGGGCCGGACCTGCGCCTCCCACGGCGCGCCCGCGACTCGAGCGAAGCCCGCTTGCGCCTCGACCGGCGCCTGTGCCGCGCGCGCAGCGGACCGGAGCGCCTCGAGAGGTGTGAACGCGCTGCTGAACGGCAGCGCCAGCGCTTCGAGCAGGGGCGCGACCGTGCGAACGGCCGCGGCGAGCGCTTCGCAAGCAGCGATGATGGTCTGCGAGACGGCGGCGCCCGCAGGCGGCTTGAGCGCGATGGCGCCGCAGACGTGCCATTCCGGGTTCGAGCCGCCGGTGCAGCTCACCATCTTCGAGCCGGTCGCGCCGGCGCTCGCCTGAACGACGTCGTATGCGGCGATCGAGACAGAGTCGACACGCTCGGTCATGCCCGATGAGCCAGGTGACCAGACGGCCGCTCCACCGTCGGCGGTGGTGCAGACGGCGACGAGCAGCGTATCGACGACCGTCGTCGTCACCGAAGGCGCGACCGGCGCGTCGTCCTGGCCCGAGTTGGCGGTCGCGGCCTCGGCGTCGATCGGGCTGCCGGACGCGACGCAGCCCTGCACAGCGATGACGAGCGCCTCGCGATACGCGGACGCGCTGAAGCTCCATTCGTAGCTGGACGGCTCCGAGCCGCCGGCGCGCTTCCAGTACGTGACGTGGCGATAGTCGTAGGTCGGCGGGCCGGTCTGGAGGCTGTCGCGGACCAGCGTCCAGCCGGAAGGCGGGGTGATCGTCGCCGTCCCGTGCTCGAGGTAGACGAGCGCGATCAGGACGTCGTCCTGCGCCGTGCCCGCCGGCTTGTTCACGGTCACCGACGAGCTGCTGGCGCCGGAGGAGGTCGCGGCGGCGCGAAACGCGGGCGCGGCCATGCACTACACCGACGTCCCGGCGATCTCGCTGGTGTAGCTGTCGTGGAAGGCGGGGTCGTTCGCGGCGAGGCGGAGGCGGAGCCAGACGCCGATCGCCTTCGTCGCGCCCAGGTCCGTGCCGGGCACCGCCTTGTCCGTGTCGTCGAAGGTGAGCCCGCCGGGCGCCGTCTTCCGGTTCGTCACCGAGCCGGTGTCGTCGACCGCCGTCGCCAGCGCGTGGGTGACCTTGCCCTGAGGGTCGGCGTTCTGTTTCACCAGCGCGCTCAGCAGCGCCTGCGACGCGTGGGTGTTCTTCCAGAAGAGCTTGCAGTAGAAGTCCTCCTGGGCGCCGGACGAGGCGCACTTGCGAAAGACCATCAGGAAGCCACGCTCGCCAGGCGGGACCTGGCGGACGGTGGTCGGGCCGGTCGCGCGGCGCACCGTAACCGTTCCGACCGCGTCCGAAGCCAAGTCCGCCTTGAGGATGCGCTCGACCGTGCCCAGGGTGCTGAAGCTGATCGGCGTCGTGCCGGTGAGCGCCTTCGTCTCCGAGACGACGGAGCCATCGGCTTTCCGCGCCTCGATCGTGAGGTTCTGCGTGTCGGAGGCGCTCGTCGAGACCGCCTCGATGGTGTCGTTCGCGGCCATCTGGGTAAAGTCGATACGGCGCTTGGTGTCGATGGCGCCGCCTGATGTGGCGCTGTCGGTGTCGGGCATGTTGGCGCTGGCGTAGGCGACGAGGTCGCTCGCTTGGGGCATCGTCCGTCCTCCTGGCGAAGTGTGCCCTGAGCGTATGCCTGGTCGAGGCGATGTCCAACGCCTCCATAGCAGTCATGCGCCGCAATCGGTCGATGCTGTAGGATGGGTTCGCTATGGAACCCGATGTCCAGTACGCGAGGACGAGCGACGGCATGAATATCGCCTACTCGATGGCGGGGAGCGGGCCGCCGCTCGTGTACACACGCACCTGGACGGCCTCGCACGCGCAGCTCGATTGGCAGCAGGAGTTCCCGGGCAAGCTCTTCGAGGCGCTGGCCGCGAAGCGGACGCTGATCACGTTCGACCGGCGGGGCGCAGGGTTGTCGGACAGGGACGTGCCGGAGCTGACGCTGGACGCGTTCACGCTCGACCTTGAGGCGGTGGTAGCTGACGCCGGGCTCGATCGTTTCGTGCTGGTCGGTGCGATCTTCGGTGTGATGGTGAATACGATTTATGCGTTGCGCCATCCGGAACGGGTCTCCGCTTGGATCAGCATCTCCGGCGTGATGAGCGGGCGCGCGTTCTGGGAGTCGCCCCGCAACAGGGCGATGCGCGCGATGCGGGAGGCGGACTTCGACACCTACGTGGAGACGATCAACAGCATTAGCGGCAATCCGCGCCTGGGCGAGGTCTTCCGGGCGTCCATCACGCCGGAGGGCCAGAAGGCGTTCGTCGACGCGAGCGAGGCGTGGGACGTGTCTGACCTGGTGCCGCAACTCAACCTGCCCCTCCTGGTCATTTATCGGTCCGACTATCCCATGGGGCCCCAGGAAGGTGAGTGGGCGCGCGAGATGGCGACCCTCGTGCGCGGCGCCCGGCTTGTGGCTGTGCCCTGGGAACCCCGGGAGATGTACGTGGAGCGCACCGCAACCGCGATCGACGCGTTTCTGAGTGACGCGCCACCTAGCGCCGCGCCAGCGGCCGGCGCCGTGCACACCATCCTCTTCACCGATCTCGCCTCCTCCACCGCGCTCACCCAGCGCCTCGGCGACTCGAAAGCGCAGGAGCTGCTCCGCGCGCACAACACCATCGTCCGCGACGCGCTCGCCCAACACGGTGGCAGCGAGATCAAGCACACCGGCGACGGCATCATGGCATCGTTCTCGACGGCGTCGGGCGCGCTGGAGTGCGCGATCGCGATCCAACGCGCCGTCGCCGGGCAAGACGACGCAAACCTGCAGGTGCACGTCGGGCTGAACGCGGGCGAGCCCGTCGCCGAAGACGAGGACCTCTTTGGCACGGCCGTCCAGCTCGCCCGCCGCGTCTGCGACCAGGCCCAGGCGGGCGAGATCCTCGTCTCCAACGTCGTGCGAGAGCTGGCCGCCGGGAAGGGCTTCCTCTTCGCCGACCGGGGCGCGTCCGCCCTCAAGGGGTTCGAGGACCCGGTGCGGCTCTACGAAGTGCGTTGGCAGAGCGAGGCATGAACGAACCCCGCATCCAGTACGCGAAGACGAGCGATGGCATCGATGTCGCCTTCGCGGCGCAGGGAAGTGGCCCGCCGCTGCTGTTACTCGATGGCTTCATCTCCGCGGGCCTCGACTTCCGTCTGGTGCACGATGTCCCCTACCGCGACTCTATAGCGATCGCGTCACGCCAGCGGACAGTAGTCTGCTTCGACTGGCGAGGTTTGGGTTTCTCAAGTCCCGCACAGAGCTTTGGTTTGGAGGCCTTCCTGTCCGACGTAGAGGCCATAGTGCAGGCGCTTGGCGCTGAGAAGGTGGACATCTTCGCGAATACAACCCCGGCTCACATAGCCATCGAGTTCGCTGTCCGCAACCCAGCCCGCATGCGGCGGCTGGTGCTGGCGAACCCTAGTTCAGCGGGCCAGTCGTTCAGGGCGAATCCGAGATTCGCCGCGGTCCAACACCTCGCCGAAACGAATTGGGACCTGTACGTCGAAATCGTTTCGCTGCTGCAGTGGGGGTGGGTGGACATCGACTTAGCCCGCAAAGTACGTGAGCGGGTCCTATCGCACTGGACCCCTGAGAGCTGGACGAACCTCTGGCAGGCGGTCGAAGCGCTGGACGCCTTCGGTTCCGCCCACCTGGTGCAATGTCCGTCGCTCGTGATCCTTTGCGAGATGGAAGGACGGCGCGAGGAGATGTGGTCCCCGGCAGCGCGCCAACTCGCGGCTCGGTTGCCGGGCGGGCAGTTGACCACCAACATCTCGTCTAGCTTTCGCTCACCTGAAGTCTTCAGGACGGCGCTTGATTTCATCACGGCAGAGGACGGCGAGGGCAGAACGGGGCCGGGGCCCAGCACGGATGGGTCGCTGCGTACCATCCTCTTCACCGACCTCGCCTCCTCCACCGCGCTCACGCAGCGCCTTGGCGACGCGCGGGCGCAGGAGCTGCTGCGCGCGCACAACGCCATCGTCCGCGACGCCCTCAGCGCCCACGGCGGCAGCGAGATCAAGCACACGGGCGATGGCATCATGGCCTCGTTCCCAACAGCATCGGGCGCCCTCGACTGCGCCGTCGCGATCCAGCGCGCCACCGGGGCGCAGGACGACGAGAACCTGCAGGTGCACGTCGGGCTGAACGCGGGCGAGCCAGTCGCCGAGGACGAGGACCTCTTCGGCACGGCCGTCCAGCTCGCGCGGCGCGTCTGCGACCAGGCCCAGGCGGGCGAGATCCTCGTCTCCAACGTCGTGCGAGAGCTGGCCGCCGGGAAGGGCTTCCTCTTCGCCGACCACGGCGCGTCCGCCCTGAAGGGCTTCGAAGACCCCGTGCGGCTCTACGAAGTGCGCTGGAGAGACGAGGAACAGCCGTGATGGACGCGCCGCGCATCCAGTACGCGAGGACGAGCGACGGTGTGAGCATCGCCTACTGGACGTTGGGCGAAGGGCCGGCACTCCTGCTCTTTGCGCCCGCTCCCGTGGGACACATCGCCGGCGAGCTGGCGCTGCCGGAGTTGCGCGCCTTTTACGAGCGGCTCGCCCGGACGCACACGGTGATCAGGTATGACCCGCGCGGCTGCGGAGCGTCGGACCGGGAGGGATTCGTCGAGACGCGCGACAAGTTGATGCTTGATGTCGAGGCCGTGCTCGACAGCCTGGAGAGTGGACCAGTGGCGATCGTTGCCGGCATGGTGTGGGTGCCGGTCGGGCTCGCGTGTGCGGCAAGCCGTCCGGACCAGGTGAGCCACTTGATGCTCTGGGACGGGTTCGCGCGTCCGGCGGACTATCAACCGACCGGCCGCCTTGTGGCGACGCGCGCGCTGATCGAGCGTGACTGGCGCGCATATACGGACGCCTGGGCGCACACGACGTTTGGATGGTCCCGGGCAGAGTCGGCTCGCCTCTGGTCACGCTGGTTTCGCGACGCCACGACGCCCGAGCGGACGCTGGCCCGGCTGGAAGGCATCAGCACGTACGACGTTTCGGGCTTGCTGCCTGACATCACCACCCCCGCCCTCATCATCGACCACCGTGACCACGAACACGTCGCGCGGAGTGGACCTCAGTTCTTGGCGGCAAGGTTGCCCAACGCGCGCCTGGTCGTTCTGGACGGCCCGCAGCTGCCCCCCTTCTGGGAACCGGAGCGGTCAGCGAGGCTAATCGACGAGTTCACAGGCGTCGCGGCTCCAGCGGATGCGGACCTACCGCCCAGTGCAAGCGAACGACCAGCGGACACCGCCGTCATCCTGTTCGTTGATATCGCGGACTCGACGGCGCTGACCGAGCGCATGGGAGACGCCGCGTTCCGCGCGAAGGCGCGGGAGCTGGACGAGGCGCTGCGAAGGGCCATCGCCACGAACGGCGGGAATGCCATCGAAGGCAAGCTGCTCGGCGATGGCGTGCTCGCCATCTTCACCTCCGCCCGCGAGGCGATCGAGTGCGCGCAGGCGTGTCGAGGCGCGGGCGAAGGCGTCGGCCTCACGCTACACCTTGGCCTGCACGCCGGCGACGTGCTCCGAGAGGAGGGGAACGTCTACGGCGGCGCGGTGAACATCGCGGCGCGTATCGCCGACGCGTCAGCGCCCGGCCAGGTGCTCGTTTCGGATGTGGTGCGGACGCTGGCGCGGACATCGGCGGGTGTCGCGTTCGAGGACCGCGGCGAGCACGCGCTCAAGGGCATCGCCGAGCCGCAGCGGCTGTGGGCGGTGCGCGAGGGCGAGGCGTGATGGAGCCGCAGTACCGCTTCTGCACCAGCGCCGACGGCACCCGGATCGCCTACGCAACGTTCGGCAGCGGCCCGCCGCTTTTCTTTGTCAACACGTGGGTCCTCAGCATCGACGCGCAGTTCCGGTGGCCCGAGGCTCGTGCCTTCTTCGATGCCCTGTCGGCACGAACGACGGTCGTCATGCTCGATAGGCGCGGCTCTGGCGCGTCGACCCGCGACGTTGCGGATGTCTCGTACGAAGTAGAGACACAGGACGTTCTTGCCGTAGCTGACGCAGCAGGCCTCGAAGCGTTTCCGATGTTTTGCGATGCTGCCGGCGGTAGCGCGGTGGGCGCTCGCTTCGCCGCAGGATACCCGGAGCGGGTCCAGCGCCTCGTGCTGTGGGCCGTCGAGACCAGCACCGGCCGGGGCGATGTGGACCGAGAGGCAGCGCGCAGGGTCCTCGAGGAGTGGTCTTACTGGAGGCGTCGCTGGGCCGGTGTCCTCTTTCCGGACGGTCCGGTGTCTCTCCAGCGAGCCGCCAACATGGCGTTGAAGGACAGCGTCTCAAGGGAGACGAACGCCCGCCGCTTCGAGTCTAACGCAGACGCCGACTTGCGCCACCTAGTCCCCGCTGTGGCGCAGCCGGTGCTCGTGTTGGCGCGCGAATCCGGCATCGGCCATGACTTCCAGATGCAGGTGGCCAGTCTGCTCTCCCAGGGCGAACTGAGATTCGTTCCCGGGTTCCCACCCACCCCATACCCGGACTTCGCTGAGATCGTCGACGCCACGTTCGAGTTCATCGGAGTCGACGAGAGGCCGCCGGGGCGAACACAAACCGCCACGCCTCAGGGCTCCGGCACAGCGGTCATCCTCTTCGCTGACGTCGTGGACTCCACAGCGCTGGCCGAGCAGCTCGGCAATACCGTGTATCGAGAGCGCACCCGGATGCTCGAGGAGCGCGTGCGCGCCGCGATCAGTAGCAACGGCGGCGCGCCTGTTGAGGGCCGGACGCTTGGCGATGGCGTGCTCGGGGTCTTCACATCAGCTTCCGACGCGATCTCGGCAGCGCTACAGTGCGCTCTCGTAGGCGAGGAGCTTGGTCTCGCGCTGCACCTCGGCCTGCATGCGGGAGACGTGATCCGCGAGGAAGGAAACGTGCACGGTCAGGCGGTCAGCATCGCGTCTCGCGTGAGCGACCTGTCAGCGCCCAATGAGGTCCTCGTATCGAGCACCGTCCGTGACCTTGCTCGTGCGTCCGCCGGCGTCACGTTCGAAGATCGCGGCGAGCACGAGCTGAAGGGGATCGCCGAGCCGCAGCGGCTCTGGGCGGTGAAGCAGCTCGATGCGTGATTGGAGGTCTCTGTGACAGCCGAGCAGGTCCCATCGAAAGAGGAAGTGCTCTCATACCTGAAGGAACGCCGCAACTGGGGTCGCTGGGGCGATGACGACCAGCGCGGCGCGATCAACCTGATCACGAACGAGAAACGAGCCGCCGCGGCGAAGCTCGTCCGCAGCGGGCGATCGGTCTCGATCAGCCGCGACTTTCCAACGGTGCCTGGCCCCGGCAACCCCAACCCGGCCCAGCACTGGCTGCGCTGGGGCGAGGTGAATGGCCGCGGCGCTGCTATCGACTTCTACGGCATCAGCTACCACGGCTACGTCGCCACGCACGTCGACGCGCTCTGTCACGTCTGGAACGAGGACGGCCTCTGGAACGGTCGCGACTCCAAACAGATCACGAGCAATGGCGCTCGCTGGGGCGCGATCCACCACTGGCGCGACGGGATCACAACACGCGGCGTGCTGCTCGACGTGCCGAAGCATCGCGGCGAGCCGTTCGTGACGCAGGAGAAGCCGGTGCACGGCTGGGAGCTGGAGGCGATCGCGAAGGCGGAGGGCGTGACGCTGGAGCCCGGCGACGCGGTCTGCGTCTTCAGCGGCCGCGAGGCCTGGCAGCAGGCGAACCCCGAATGGAGCGGCTACGGCTCGACGAGCCCCGGCCTGCACGCGTCCTGCCTGCCTTTCCTGCGCGACAACGACGTGGCGGTGCTCTCGTGGGACCTGATGGACGCCCGTCCGAACGAGTACGGCATTCCGTGGACGGTGCACGGAGCGATCTTCGCCTACGGCATCGCCCTCGTCGACAACTCGCTGCTGCAGCCGCTCGCTGAGGCCTGCGCTGAGGAAGGCCGCTACGAGTTCATGCTCACGTTCGCGCCGCTGCCCGTCGTGGGGGGGACCGGCTCGCCGGTGAACCCGATCGCGCTCTTCTGACCATGGCCAACCGCCTCGCGCACATCCGTCGCCTCTACGGCCGCCAGGAGTACCTGACGCCCGGCGCCGCCGAGACCGTCCAGCGCATCATCGACGTCACGCAGCCCGGTCCAGGCACAGCCTTGCTCGACGTGGCCTGCGGCAAGCTGGAGGCGGCGTGCATGATCGCCCAGGCAGGATGTCGCGTGGTGGGAGTCGACCTCTACCCGCTGTTCTTCCAAGGCATGCCGGCGAAGGTCGAGGCGCGAGGCGCGCAGGGCCTCGTTGCGATCGTTCAGGCCGACGGCAAGCGGCTTCCGGTGCGCAGCGGCGCGTTTGACGCCGCATACTGCATCGGAGCGCCGTCTATCGTCGGGCTGGAAGCGTGCCTGCGTGAGCTGGCGCGCGCGACGCGCCCCGGCGGCGCTGTCGTCGTATCCGACGTCGTCTGGCGGACGAAGCCGGGCGCGCTCGGGCCGGAGTGGCGCTGGCTGGCAAGCATGGCGCAGCTATCGAAGGACGAGTACGCCTCGGCGATCGCGAACGCCGGCCTCACCGGCTGCGAGGCGACGGTGTTCCCGCCCGAGGCATGGGAGGCCTACCATGCCCCGATGCTCCAGGTGGCAAGCGAGGCGCGGGCAACGGGCCGAGCCGATGACGTCGCGTTCGCCGGCCAGGTCGAGAGCGACACCTCGATGGAGCGCAGGGCGGTCGATGCGTTCATCGACTACGCGATGTTCGTCGCGCGGAAGCACGCGTCATGAGCAGCGTCAGCTTCGACCGCGCCGCCGACATCTACGACGCCACGCGGGCGCTGCCGCCGGAGGTGGACCGCGCCCTCACCGACGCGTTGATGAAGGAGCTGACGGCGGTGGGCGCGGAGCGCGTCCTCGAGGTGGGCGTCGGCACCGGGCGAATCGCGCGGCCGCTGGCGGAGCGCGGGGTGCGCGTCTGTGGCGTCGACATCGCGTCGCGCATGCTGGCGCGTCTGCGCGAGCAGCTCGGCCCGCGGCACGTCGCGCCGGACCTGCTGCTCGGCGACGCGACTCGCCTGCCGCTCGCCGATGGCTCGTTTCCCGCCGCGATCATCGTCCACGTACTGCACCTGGTCTCATCGCCAAACGCCGCGCTCGGCGAGCTGCGACGGGTCCTCTCGCCCGGCGGCGTGTTCCTGCACCCGATCACCGACTACCCTGGCGAAAACCCCTGGGCCGCCAGCCGCCAGAAGAGCGCCGAGCTGCTTCGCGGGCTGGGCGTCGTCACGCGCAAGCGGCCCGACCGTGAAGAGATCCATGCGATGCTGCGCGGCCTCGGCGCGTCGCTGCGCACAGAGACAGTCGCCGAGGTCCAGGAGGAGAAGACGCCCGTCTTCTGGCTGGATAGCACTCGCGACCGGATCGACTCGTGGTCGTGGGAGATACCCGAGGATGTCTTTCCCGAGTTCTTCGCGCGTTACGAGCAGTGGAACCGGGAGCACTTCGGCGATCTGGACCGCGTGTTCGTGCAAAAGGCCGTACACCAGATTGAGGTGTGGCAGTTCTAGTGACTCCCCCTGAATAGGAGGGCCCTACGATAAGCTAAGCCGTAGCCGAGCCTTTCCAGGCTCGGCGGCGAGGCTGGAAAGGCTCGGCTACGGATTGCAGAAGCACTGGAGATGACGATGGACGCCAAGGCCGCCGCCCGAGAACGCCTCGATCAGGCGCGTGACGAGCTGATCGAGCTCAGCCACAAGATCCACGCCGCGCCGGAGTTGGCGTTCCAGGAGCATCAGGCGGTTGGCTGGATCACCAACAAGCTGGCGAAGGCGGGGTTCGCCGTCGAGACCGGTGTCTACGACCTGCCGACGGCGTTCGTCGCGAAGGCCGGCAGCGGGCCGCTCCACATCGCCATCTGCGCGGAGTACGACTGCCTGCCGGGCATCGGCCACGCCTGCGGGCACAACATCATCGCCGCCGCCGGCGTGGGCGCGGGCATTGCGGCGGCGCGCGTGGCCGACGAGCTGGGCCTGACCGTGACCGTGATCGGCACGCCCGCCGAAGAAGGCGGCGGCGGCAAGATCCTCCTGCTCGACCGCGGCGCCTTCGCCGGCGTGCACGCGGCGATGATGGTGCACCCGGCGCCGACCGACGTCGCCGAGCCGCTCGTGATCGCAGTCGCTCACTTCGACGTCCACTACACGGGCAAGGAGGCGCACGCCGCCGCCTTCCCGGAGCTGGGCATCAACGCCGCGGACGCGATCACCGTCGCGCAGACCGCGATCGGGCTGCTGCGCCAGCACATCCGGCCCACCGACCGCATCCACGGCATCGTGACGAAGGGCGGCGAGGCGCCGAACGTCGTGCCCGCGCACACGACCGCGAAGTACTACGTGCGGGCGCGAACGCTGCAACAGCTCGAGGAGCTGCTGCCCCGCGTGAACCGCTGCTTCGAAGCCGGCGCTATCGCCACCGGCTGCACGTACGAGGTCGTCGAGCAGGAAAAGCACTACGCCGACATGCACCACGACCGGGAGCTCGCGGCCGCCTACAAGCGCAACGCGGAAGCGATCGGACGCGTCTTCCCGAACCTGAGCTCGGTGCTGGAGCGGACGCCCGGCTCGACGGACATGGGGAACGTCTCGCTCGTCCTGCCGGCGATCCACCCGATGATCGGCATCGGTTCGTGGCCGGCGGTGAACCACCAGCCGGAGTTCACCGAGCATTGCGCAACGGATCTGGCTGACAAAGCCGTGCTCGACGGGGCGCTGGCGCTCGCCTGGACAGCGATCGACGCCGCGACCGATTCGGAACTACGAGAACGGCTCATGCAGGCGAAAGCCTGACGTAGGGAGGGAGGTCTCAGATGGCCACGAATGGCACAGGAACACGAGGCGCGGTGGTGATCACCGGCGCTTCGACAGGCATCGGCGAGGCGTGCGCGCTGCGCCTCGATACTATCGGCTTTCGCGTCTTCGCAGGCGTGCGCAATGAGGCGGACGGCGCCCGCGTGAAGGCGCAGGCCTCAGAGCGGCTAGCGCCGTTGATCATCGATGTGACTGACGCCGCATCGATCGCGTCGGCGAAAGACACGGTGACCGCGGCCGTGGGTGAGGCGGGGCTCGCCGGGTTAGTGAACAACGCGGGCGTCGGCGTCGGCGGGGCGCTGGAGTACATCCCGCTCGACGATCTGCGCCGCCAGCTCGAGGTGAACGTGATCGGGCAGATCGCGGTGACGCAGGCGTTCCTGCCGCTGATCCGCAAGGGCCACGGGCGGATCGTGAACATGGGGTCGATCGGTGGCAAGGTGGCGACGCCGTTCCTCGGCCCGTACAACGCCTCGAAGTTTGCGATGGAGGCGCTCACGGACGCACTGCGCCAGGAGCTGCGCCTTTGGGGCATCCAGGTCGCGATCGTCGAGCCCGGCAACATCAAGACGCCGATCTGGGACAAGGCGCGGTCGAGCGCCGACGAGGTCGAGCGCTCGATGCCCGACGAGGGGCGCCGGCTGTACAGCGGCGCGATCGGCGCGCTGCGCGCGACCGTCGAGAAGCAGGCGACGTCCGGCATCCCGCCGGACGAGGTGGCGAAGCGGGTCGCCCACGCGCTAACGGCGTCGCAGCCAAAGACGCGGTATCTCGTCGGTGGCGACGCGCGCATGCAGGCGATCCTCGGGCGGGTCGTGCCCGACCGCATCCGCGACGGGCTGGTCGCGCGCTTCATGGGCCTGCCCTCGAAGGCGTAAGCTCGCATGAGCGCGCGCTCCGGTGCGGAGGGGCCTGTCCTGAGCGGGGCCGAAGGGCTGCTTGCGGGCCTCCGCATCGTCGAGCTGTCGGAGCGCCCCGCGGGATGGTACGCCGGCTCGATGTTCGCCGAGCTGGGCGCGCGTGTCACGGCGCTGCGGCGGCCGGGCTTAACGCCGCCGGACCGCTACCTTCACCTCCAGCAGGGCAAGAATACGGTCGAGGTCGACTGGACGAGCGAGCAGGGCGCCGCGCATGTCCCCGCGCTGCTCGCCGACGTGGATGTCTTCGTCACTACCCTGGGACCGTCCGAGGCCGAGGCGCTCCGCCTCACCTACGACGACGCGCGCGGCGCGAACGACCAACTCGTCTACGTGGCGCTGACGCCGTTCGGGCTAGACGGGCCGTACCGAGACTATCGCGCCGACGAGCTGGCGATCGAGGCGCTGATGGGGCTGATGGACCTCACGGGCGAGCCCGGCCGGGAACCGCTCAAGCTCGGCGGCGAGATCATCGAGCAGATGGCGGGCCTGACGGCGTTCGTCGCAGCGGAGGCGGCGCTGCTGCATCGGGCCGCCGGTGGCGCGGGCCGCCTCGTTGACGTCTCGATGCTCGAAGCGGCGGTCTCGATGATGGAGCACTCGCCGGCGATCTGGGCGTACCAGCGCATCGTGCGCAAGCGGACGGGCAACTGGGGCGCGCTGGCAGGCTGGGGGCTGTACCCCGCGCGAGACGGCTACGTCGGCATCATCTCCGGCCTCGGCGAGACCTACCAGCGCTTCCGCCGGCACATCGGCGGCGCGCTGCTCGAACCGGGCTACGAAGACATCGGCGCGCGCGCCGCGCTCGCGTCCGAGATGAACGCCGCCATCATCGCCTACACGTCGGAGCGGACGAAGGCGGAGGTGTACGAGGCCGGCCAGCGCGACCGGCTGCCCTTCGGCTACGTCTGCACCGTCCCGGAGTTGCTCGACTCTCCGCAGTTGGGCGCGCGCTCCTTCTTCCGCGACCTGCCCGGCCCCGACGGACGGCGCGTGCTCGCGCCCGGCCTGCCCTTTCGCGTCACGCCCGGCCCGGCGAACGAGGCGCCGCGCGCGCAGTCTCCTGTGCGCCAGCCGGCGCCGCCGCTCGCCGGGGTACGCGTGCTCGACCTCGGCGTCGTCTGGGCCGGGCCGCATTGCACACGGCTGCTCGCCGACATGGGCGCGCAGGTGATCAAGGTCGAGTCGCCCGACACCTTCGATCCGATTCGCGGCCCGCGCCGCCCGGCGAGCCCTCGCGCGGGCGTCTACCCCGACCGTGACCCAGGCGAGCGCCCCTACAACCGCCACGCGTACTTCAACGAACGGAATCGCAACAAGCTGGGCATGACGATCGACCTAAAGCGGCCGGAGGGCCGCGAGCTGCTGCTGAAGCTGGCGGCGATCAGCGACGTGCTGGTCGAGAACTTCTCGACCGGCGCGATGGAGAGGCTCGGCCTGGGTTACGACGTCGTGAGCGCCGTGAGGCCGGACATCGTCTACCTTTCGATGCCGGCGTTCGGCAACACGGGGCCGGAGGCGCACTACGCCGGCTACGGCGCGACGAGCGACCAGCTATCGGGCCTGGTCTCCCTCACCGGCTACGGCCCGGAAGATCTTCAGAGCCCCGGCATCAACCTGAGCGATCCGGTCGCCGGCACGCACGCCGCGGCAGCGATCCTCGCCGCGCTGCTCGCTCGCCACCGCACCGGCGAGGGCTGCTACATCGACCTGTCGCACCGGGAGGCGACCGCGCGGCTGCTCGGTCCGGAGATCGTCGAGTGGCAGCTCACGGGCGAAGCGCCGCTCGCCCGCGCGAACCGCCATCCAGCGAAGGCGCCGCACGGCGTCTACGCATGTCGCGGCGATGGATTCGACAAGCTCACCACAGGCGACCGCTGGCTGGCGCTGTCGATTTCGACTGACGACGAGTGGCGCGCGGCCTGCAACGTGCTCGACATCGACGACGAGCGCTTCGCGACGGCGGAGGCGCGCCTGGAGCACGTCGATAAGCTGGACGCACTGGTCGCGGAGCGCGCGCGCGACCGCGACGCCGACGAGCTGATGCACGCGCTCCAGCGCGCCGGCGTGCCGGCCGCCGACGTGCGCAGCGCGGACCGCCTCTTCGCCGACGCGCAGCTCAAGGCACGCCACTACTGGCGGCTGGTCGAGCACCCCGAGGCGGGCGCCCGCGAGATCCTCGGCTTCCCGTGGCGGATGCCTGAGCTGCCAGAGGTGGAGATGGCGCCTGCGCCGTGCCTGAGCGAGCACAATCGACCCGTCCTGCGCGACGTGCTCGGCCTGCCCGAAGACGAAATCGATGGTTTGGAGGCGCAAGGTGTCATCGGAAGGCCCTGAGTTGCGTTGCTATCGTGATGAGCCAGCGCACCCGCACCATTCTGGGCAGGGCCTTCCTGGCGCTGAGCGCCATCTCGCTCGTCGTAGGCATCGCGACGCACGCCTGGGACACCGTGCCTCTAGCCGTGGTGGGCCTCACGGGCGGGCTTCTGCTTCTCAACGTCCGCAGCGATGCCGCACCTGTCGAAGCCTGGCGCCACCTTGCGTTGCCGCTCATCGTTGGCTCGCTGGCCCTCGTCGTCGCAATGATCGTCTACCGGACGGCGGCGGCGCCCTTCGTGCTGCCGGCGCTCATCGTGCTGATGGGCGCGGCGATCGCTCTCTTCCAGTTGCGGCGCGCCTGAGGAGCGCCTGATGCGGCGCATGGTGCTCCGCGAGACCGGTCCGGTCGAAGACCGAAGGCTCGTCGAAGAGGAGAGCGCGCTCCCGCCGCCCGGTCCGGGCGAGATGGCGCTGCGGGTGCTCGCCTGCGGCGTCTGCCGCACCGACCTGCACATCATCGAGGGTGATCTGGCGACGCCGCTGCCGCGCGTGCCCGGCCACCAGGTCGTCGGCCGGGTCGAGGCGCTCGGCGATGGCGTTGAGGGCATCGCCGTTGGTGACCGCGTTGGCGTCGCGTGGCTCGCATCGACGTGCGGCGAGTGCGCCTACTGCGCCAGCGGGCGCGAGAACCTGTGCGCGCGGGCGCGCTTCACCGGCCGCGACGTCGACGGCGGCTTCGCCGAGGCGATGCTCGTCGACGCGCGCTTCGTCTACCCGCTGCCCGAGGCGTTCTCGGACGTCGAAGCCGCGCCGCTACTGTGCGCGGGCATCATCGGCTACCGGGCGCTCAGGCTAAGCGAGGTGCGGCCGGGTGGCCGGCTGGGGCTCTTCGGCTTCGGCGCGTCGGCGCACCTGGCGATCCAGGTGGCCCGCTCCTGGGGTTGCGAGACGTTCGTCTTCACACGCGAGCCCGACCACCAGCGTCACGCGCTCGACCTGGGCGCTGCCTGGTCGGGCGGCCTCGACGACGACCCTGGCGTCCTGCTCGACGCGGCGGTGAGCTTCGCGCCGGTTGGAACGGTCGTCCCGCTGGCGCTCGCGCGCCTCGACCGGGGCGGCACGCTGGCCGTGAACGCCGTCTACGCCAGCGACATCCCGTCGTTCCCCTACGACAGGCTCTACTGGGAACGCACCGTGCGCAGCGTCGCGAACTACACGCGAGAGGACGCCCGCGAGTTCCTGGCGCTGGCGGCGGAGATCGGCGTGCGGGCGGAGACGGAGACGCACCCCTTGCGGGACGCGAACGAAGCGCTCGCGCGCCTCAAGCGCGGCGAGGTGCGCGGCGCCGCGGTGCTGGTCCCGTGAGAGTCACATGCGCTAAGCCTCGCAGGGGCGAGAGCCCGCCCTGAGCGAAGTCGAAGGGTCCGGTCGCCCCTACAATGCCGCACGCCGCTGTCCGTAGCTACAGGCCTTTAGGCCTGTCAAGGGTCAGCCAGGCAGAGCTGAAGCCCGGCAGCTACGGTACGTGGGCAGCCATATGTGTCAATCTGCGTGGCACCCTTCGAGGCGGAACCGATATTGTTAGCCACAGATGGACACAGATGAAACACAGATTCATCGCACGGGCGAGACGTTTCCGTCACGTGAAGTCACGCAGCGTATCATCGGCGCGGCCTATGAAGTCTACCACGAGCTTGGCTACGGCTTCCTCGAGAAGGTGTACGAGAACGCCCTCGCGATGGAACTACGGCGAGTTGGACTGAACGTTGTTGCCCAGGCCGAGATCGAGGTGAAGTACAAAGGAGAGGTCGCGGGAATCTACTATGCCGATCTACTGGTGGACGGGAAGGTAATCTGTGAGATCAAGTCAGGTCAGGAGATCGCTGGAGCTCACCAGGCGCAACTCCTGAACTACCTGAAGGCCACGGGTATCAAGGTCGGCTTGATCCTCAATTTCGGCCCGAAGCGGGTGGATGTCAAGAGGATGGTCTTCTGACCACGGGCTCGGTGCAGATAATATCCACAGATTGACATGAATGAACACAGTCAGCCATCTACTAAGGGAAATCTGTGCCAATCTGTGTTCATCTGTGGCCGTGACCAGGTGTTTGGATGACGACGCTCGCGATCTGCAACGGTACCGTCTACACGCCCTTCGATGTGATCGAGGATGGGGCGGTGCTCGTGCGGGACGGCGTGATCGAAGCGGTGGGGCCGCGCGCGCAGGTGCCGGTCGACAGCGCTGACGAGCGCATCGACTGCGGCGGGCGGAACATCTGCCCGGGTTTCATCGACCTGCAAGTGAACGGCGGCGGGGGCGTGCTGCTCACGGAGCAAGGCGACGTGGATGCGGTCGACCGGATGGCGCGGGCCCACGCCCGCTTCGGCACAACGGCGATGCTGCCCACTGTCGTGACGTCGCGCGAGGACGTGATGGTGCGCGGCCTCGAGGCCGTGCGTGATGCGATGCAGCGCCCGCCAGCCAGCGCGCGCATCCTGGGCGCGCATCTGGAAGGCCCCTTCATCAACCCGGCGCGCAAGGGCGCCCACAACGAACGCTTCATTCGCGAACCCGACGCCGCCCTGTTCGAGCGACTGCTCGCTGCCCGGTCGCTGCGCCTGATCACGCTCGCGCCGGAGCTGGCGGGCGCGCTCGATCTCGTACGGGCGGCGCGCGCGGCGAACGTCACCGTCTCGATCGGGCACAGCGACGCGACGTACGACGAAGCGCGCGCCGCCATCCATGCGGGCGCGTCCTTCGCCACGCACCTCTTCAACGCGATGCGCCCGCTTCAGCAGCGCGAGCCGGGCGTGATCGGCGCGCTGCTCGCGAGCGACGACATCGTCGCGGGGATGATCGCGGACGCTGTCCACGTCCACCCGGCGCTGCTCGGCGTCGCCGCGCGCGCCAAGGGCGCGAATCGCATCGCCCTCGTCACCGACGCGATGCCGCCCGCGGGCGCGGAAGGCGCGTCGTTCAGCCTCTATGGCGGCGACATCGTCGTGCGCGACGGCGCGTGTTACACGCCGGAGGGAGTGCTCGCGGGCAGCGCCCTGACGATGGACCGCGCCGTGCGCAACATGCGCCGCCTCGCCGGGGTGCCGCTGCGCGAGTGCATCGAGATGGCGACGGCGACACCCGCACGCGTCCTCGGCCTCGAAGGCGAGCTGGGCGTGCTCGCGCCGGGCGCGCGCGCCGACATCGTGGTCTGCGATGACGACGTGAACGTGTGGCGCGTGTTCGTGGGCGGAGTGCTGGTGCAAGGGTGAACGGTTCGCACTCGGCGGGGGTCGCGGCGGCGGGCGCATCGGCGCTGCTCTCTCCGTCTGCCCGTTCGTCCGGCGCTCCGGACAGTCGTGGCCGCAGGAGGCTGAGGCGGGCCCGAAACGACACCGTCGACAGGCCGGTCCTCGCCGATCGCCAGACAGCCGGGCTTGCGCTGCTCTTCCTGCTGGCGCTGGCGTTGCGCGTCGTCTGGATCGTCGCGGCCGACGTCGAACCCAACTTCGAGGACGACACGGGGCGATACCAGGCGCTGGCCGAGAGCCTGGCTGACGGCCATGGCTACGTCCTGTTCAACGACGATCCGACGGCGTTCGTGCCGGTCGGCTACCCGGCGACGCTCGCCGCGGTCTACAGCGTCGTCGGGAACCACTACGAGGCAGCGCTGGCGCTCAACGCGCTCGCGGGCGCGGCCACGGCTGTCCTCACGTTCTTCCTCGCGTCGCAGGTGGCCGGCAAACGCGCGGCGTGGCTCGCCGGCATCGCCGTCGCGGTCTTCCCCAGCCAGGTGTTCTTCAGCTCGCTTACGATGACGGAGGTGCCCTACACGGCCCTCGCGCTGACGATCATCCTGGCGCTACTGGCCATGATTCGCGGAAGCATGCCTCGCTGGCCGGTGCTGCTCGCGTTCGGCTTCTTGCTGGGCTATGCCAGCCTCATGCGAGGCGAGACAGTCCTGCTCCCCGTGATCGCGGCCACGTTCATCGGCGCGCGCGGCGGGAGCTGGAGCACAGCGGGCCGCTGGCTCGCACTGGTGCTAATCGGCATGGCGGCTGCGATCGCGCCGTGGACGGTGCGCAACATGGTCGAGATGCGCGCCTTCGTGCCGCTGAGCACCCACGCGGGGGTCACGCTCTGGGTCGGCCACCACGAAGGCGCCACCGGGCGCTTCGTCTTTGCCGACGAGCTGTTCGCGCAGGTAGAGGAGGAGTTGGTCAAAGAGGGAGGAGAGCCGGACGCAGTCGACTTCGAGACGAGGGCCAACCAGGTAGGAGTCCGCGAGTCAGTCCAGTTCGCACTCTCCAACCCGCTGGAGGAAGTGCGGCTCACCGGAGTGAAGCTCTGGTCGATGTTCAACAACGACAGGGAGGCGATCTACTGGAACGAGACCCATGGGAGCAGACCGTTCCTGGACCAGGAACCACGCAGCCGCCTCCTCACCCTCTCCGACGTGACGTACTTCTTCCTGCTGGCCTCCTTCGTCATCGGTGTCTTGCTCTGGCTGAGCGAGCCGAACGTTAGCGGAGCGTTCCTGCTGGCGGTGCTCGCCTACTGGACCGCCGCGCACGTCATGTTCATCGGTGACGCGCGCTACCACTTCTCGATGGTCCCGATCATGGCGGTCTTCGCCACGATCGCCTGGACGGCGGCAGGGGCGTGGGGGCGTCAGGCTGCGCAGCGCTTCGGAGTCATGGGCTCGGACTGAGGTGCGCCCCACGCCACACTGGCCGCGCGGTCGTGACAGCCCGCGCTCGTTCCCGGCTTAGTTGAACGACTCGTGCCAGCGGGTGAGCCGTGAGCCCGCCGGCTGGTCGAGGACGACGGTGAGGTGCGGGTGGCGGCGGAGGACTGAGGCGGGCAGCGCCTCGGTCACGGCGCCCTCCAGCGCCTGCGAGACGATATCGGCCTTGCCGGCGCCCAGCGCCACCAGCACGACGCGTCGCGCGGCGCGCAGGTCGGCGATGCCGAGCGTCAGCCCGCGCGACGGCGTCGCCGCCAGTGAGCCGAAGCCCTCGATGTACGGCGCGCGCGTGTCGTCGCTCAGCTCCACGAGCCGCGCCTGCGAATCGAACGGCGAGCCGGGCTCGTTGAAGGCGATGTGCCCGTTGCGCCCGATACCGACAAGCGCGATCTCCAGCCCGCCGGCGTCCTCGATCAGCCGCGCGAAGCGGGCGCACTCCGCGTCGGAGTCGGGCGGGTCGCTCGCCATGACGTGCAGCGCCCGCAGCGGGATGCGCGACGAGACGCGCTCGGCGAAGTAGGTCGCGTTGGTGGCGGAGTGCTCAGGCGGGACGCCGTACAGCTCGTCGATGGCGAAGGCAGTGACCGCGCTCAGATCGACCACGCCCGCGTCGACTCGCCGCGCCAGCTCGTCGTAGAGGCTGAGCGGCGTTCTGCCGGATGGCAGGCCGATAGCAGCGTCGGGGCGGTTTGCGACCACCTCGCCGAGCACGTCGGCGGCCATGCGGGCGAACTGCTCCTCGCTGGCGCCGATCATCGTGCGCATGCGCCCAGCATAGCGCGGCAGGGCGCCTGGCTCATGCGTGCCGCAACGGTTGGTGGTAGGATGGAGCGCGATGGAGCCCCAGATTCAGTACGCCACGACCTCAGACGGCGTGAACGTCGCCTTCTGGGCCGATGGTGAGGGGCCACCCCTTGTCATCACCCCCAGCATCCCGTTCGGTATCGGACACCTGCTCTGGCAACTCCCCGAAGCGCGTCCGTGGCTCGAACGTCCCAAGAGGTACATGTCCGTCTCCTACGACGCGCGGGGGACCGGCCATTCGGCACGCGCTGACGACCTCTCGCTGGAAGGACATGTGAAAGACCTGGAGGCGGTCGTCGACAACCTCGGGCTCGAGCGGTTTGCGCTCCTGGCCACCCTCTTCATGGGGCCCGTCGCCATCGAGTACACGGCGCGTCATCCGGAGCACGTGAGCAAACTTATCCTCTGGCATAGCTTCGCCAGCGGCCGCGAGGTTGTGGAGACGCAGCGATACCAGGCGCTCGCCTCGCTGCGCGCAATGGCCTCCCAGGAGTGGGAGCTCTACACGAACACCATCGCCGCGCAGGGCACCGCTTCGGCCGACTCAGGACTCAGTCAGCGCCTGGGCGAGCTCTTTCGCAAGAGCGTCCAGCCGGCTGACGCTGTGGCGCTCATGGACGCTGTACGCACATTCGACGCGACCGCGCGATTGAGCGCCGTATCGTGCCCGACGCTGGTCCTCTACCGGCGCGCCGTGCCGGTGTCGTTCTATCCGCCCGAGGCGGCGCGAACGCTGGTTTCAGGCATACCGAACGCCCGCCTGCTCGTGCTTGAAGGGGACTCGATCCACCCGTTTGTAGGCGATTGGGGAGCCATGGCGCGAGCCGTCGACGACTTCGCGATGGGCGAGGAGGCCCCGCGAGGTGTCGCGGCGCGGCCCGCAGCCGCACCGGACGTCGTCACCGTGCTGTTCACGGACCTCGCGTCCTCGACGGCGCTGACGCAGCAGCTCGGCGACGCGCAGGCACAGGAGCTGCTTCGAGCGCACAACGTTATCGTTCGCGAGGCGCTCGCCTCGCATGGTGGCAGCGAGATCAAGCACACCGGCGACGGCATCATGGCGTCGTTCAC
>JBBEBM010000042.1:0-104425 GCA_040882355.1 Dehalococcoidia bacterium
GCATATCGCGGAAGATGCCGTGCTTCTGGAGGAAGCCGAAGTCGAGGCGGATGTCCTCCGTGACCTGCACGAAGCCCAGCTCGTCGATCTCGTACTCGACGTCGAAGGAGGTGATCGTCCAGTCGTCGGCGCGCGCGGAGGACGGAAGGGCGAGGGCGACAACGGCGGCGAGGAACGCGAGGGCGGGGATGAGGCGGCGCATCACCCTGAGTATAGTTCGAGGCCCTCGATTCGGCGGAAGTGCCGTTCGTTGCGAGTGATCAGGGCAAGGCCATGCTCCAGAGCCGTCGCCGCGATCAGGAGGTCGAAGTCCGCGATCGGGCGTCCTTCCTGGCGGAGCTTCGCCCTGAGCTGCGCGAAACGCTCAGCGATCGAGTCCGAAACTGTCAGTGGCGTGAAGGCTCTAAGGAACGATCGCAGGGTCTGCATGTGAGCAGCAGAATCCGGCAGGCCGTACGCACCTTCGTAGATTTCTGCGACCGAAATGATGCTAACGGCCAGCCCTTCTCGCACGACGCCGAGCAGTACAGCAGCAGCCTTCTGGTCACCTCGCAGACAGTCGATGATCCAGTCGGAATCGACCAGATACTTCATGCGGGACGATTTAGTGGCCGACTGCCCTTCCGGCGCCCCTGATAGATGGAACGCTTCATGGCATCCGCGTCGACGTCACCCCAGGAGCCAACCTCAGCGAAGGCGGCGCTGATATCACCGTCGGTCGGGCGGACACTCAGCACTGCATCAAGGTCTGCGATGCCTATGATGGCCGCGACGCTCTCTCCGGACCTCTCCACGATCCTCGGGCAACCATCCGCCTTCACGTCTTCAAGCACGCGGAGAAGATCTCCCTCTGAAGCGACGGCGACTCTCTTTGCGTTCTTCACCAAGGCACACCTGCGGCTTTCTGTGTAATGCTGCTTCAATTGTACACGCAGGCACGCAAGCACCGCGAAGCGTGCTTGCTCCGCTCGTCCTTCGAGACGGCTGCGCCTCCTCAGGATGAGCGGAAAGGGATGTCCGGTCGCCTATCGCGCGTCGATGGGGGCGTAGGAGCGGCGGGGTTCGCCGGCGTAGATCTGGCGCGGGCGGGCGATGCGCTGCTCCGGGTCCTGCAGCATCTCCCGCCACTGGGCGAGCCAGCCGGCGGTGCGGGGGATGGCGAAGAGGACGGGGAACATGTCCACGGGAAAGCCCAGCGCCTGGTAGATGATCCCCGAGTAGAAGTCGACGTTGGGGTAAAGTTTGCGCTCGATGAAGTACTCGTCCTCGAGGGCGATGCGCTCCAGCTCGAGGGCGATCTCGAGCAGGGGGTTTGGCTTGGCGAGGTCCAGCACTTCGTCCGCGGTGCGCTTAATGATCTTGGCGCGCGGGTCGTAGCTCTTGTAGACGCGATGGCCGAAGCCCATCGCGCGCTCTTCGCCGTTGCGGACGCGCTGCACGAAGTCCGGGACGTTCTTCTTGTCGCCGATGCGCTCCAGCATGCGGATGACGGCCTCGTTGGCGCCGCCGTGGAGCGGGCCGTAGAGCGCCGCCGCGGCCGCCGCCGTCGCCGAGTAGGGGTCGACTTCGGAGCTGCCGACGGAGCGCATCGCGTTGGTGCTGCAGTTCTGCTCGTGGTCGGCGTGGAGGATGAAGAGCACGTCGAGGGCGCGCTCCAGGACGGGGTCCGGCTCGTACTTCGGCTCCGACATCTTGTAGAGCATGTTGAGCAGATTGCCCGTAAACGAGAGATCGTTGTCAGGGTAGGCATAGCGCAGGCCGCGGCTGTGCCGGTATGCGAACGCGGCCAGCGTCGGCATCTTCGCGATGAGGCGCTTGATCTGCAAGAGACGCAGCTCGTCGTCAAAGATCTCCTTCGAGTCCGGGTAGAACGTGGAGAGGGCGGCGACGGTGCTCACCAGCATCCCCATCGGGTGCGCGTCGTGGTGGAAGCCATCCATGAACTTCTTGCTGTTCTCGTGCAACAGCGTACGGTAGGTGATGTCATGCTCCCACTGACTGAACTGCTCCTTCGTCGGCAGCTCTCCGAAGATCAGCAGGTAGGCTACCTCCAGGTAGCTGCTCTCCTCCGCGAGCTGTTCGATCGGGTAGCCGCGATAGCGCAGGATGCCCTGGTCGCCGTCGATGTACGTGACCCGGCTCTTGCACGACGCGGTGTTGAGGAACGCCGGGTCGTACGACATCAGCCCGAAGTCATCGTCGCCCACCCTGATCTGTCGCAGGTCGGGCGCATGGATCGTCCCGCCCTCGATGGGCAGCTCGTAGCTCTTCCCTGTGCGGTTGTCGGTGATAGAGAGGGTGTCGGCCATTGGAGGCTCCCTTGGCGGAGATAGCGCTCGTCTATACCATCCTTTCACAGGATCGGCAGCGACGCAAGGGTCTGAGAGGCCCGACACCGAACGTTAACAATGCCGCCGCGGCCATCCGGACGCACGAAGAGGCCGGGCAGATGCCCGGCCTCTTTTCGATTCAAGTGAAGCTGCGGGGAGGAGCGAGCTAGTCCACCGGCTCCCACCGGCCGGAGATCTTCTTGGCAACAGCCGGCATGGTGGTGTACTCCATCTCCTCCAACGGCAAGCGGTGCGGCTCCCACGGCCCGTGACGGCGCAGGTAGTCGGCGACCAGGTTGGCCTGGTGGCGCGCCTCGTCGAAGCCCGGGTCGTCGAACATGTCGCGCGGGCCGACGAGCATGCCGTTGGCGAGCTGGAAGCCCAGCGCAGCCACGCGCGGCGGGCCGTCGAAGCGCGACGGATTGGCGTCCTTGACAGCGCAGGGCATCCAGGGCCCGTTGTGCGAGCCGCGCATCCAGCCCTCAACGATCGCGGGGAAGGCGAACGGCTCCAGCACTTCGCCCACGGCTGGGAAGACGCCCTGGCAGCGCACGACACAGGTCGGGTCGTCCTTACCGACATAGCGGCCGGCGATCAGTGCCAGCTTGTCGGTGCTGGAAACCGCGCCGACTTCGCCAGAGTTGCGGCTGTAGACCGACTTCACGCAGAAGCGTGAGGGCGAGCCGAGGAAGACGAGCAGGTCGTACAGCTCCTCCGGGCAGTTGAAGCGGATCTTCTGGTGGTTGATCACGTCGTGCACTTCGAAGGTGAAGCCTTCGTGGAGCGGCTCGGCGATCACGAGCCCGACGGTGTTGAAGGGGTCGCCGAACATCTTGTACAGGGGCAGGTTGAAGGAGCCGGCGGACGTCTTGTCGCCCATGAAGACGATGATCGGCTCCGAGGTGCGCTCCTCGATCTCCATCTCGGCGGACCCTGGGCCCATGCCCCGGATGTTGCCCGAGAAGGCGTCCGAGAGCAGGTCCTGGCCCGCGCCGTATAGCTTCAGCTTCTTCGCCACCTCGGTGCCGGCGAGGAAGGTGTCCCAGGCCAGCTTGTGCACCGTCTCGTCCAGCTCGCCGCGCTCGTGCGTCATGATCAGGAAGAGGTCGTCGCCGCAGTGGCCCACGTAGTAGTCGATGAGCGTGCCGCCCTGCTTGGCCTTGCCGAGCATCTCTTCCGCCGTGGCGATAAGTTCCGGGTGCATCGCGGAGTGCCCGACGTAGCCGCCTACGTCGGCCTTGATTACGGAAACGGTGAGCATAGCAGCCTCCTTAACAGTGCCCTGCCGCAGTCAGGTGCGACTGCCGCCGGTCAGGTTTGGGTGGGTGGGTTGATGGTGACAAGCCACAGGGATCGTATCAACCGATCCGCCGCAAGCGCAAGACGGGGTTTCCCTATGAATCGCGCCGCCGGATGTAGAGCAGCAGCGCGCCAAGCGTCTTTGCGTCCTCTATCTCACCCGCCGCGGCCAGGCGGAGCGCCTCCTCCAGCGGCACGGCCACGAGATGCACGTCCTCGCCCAGGTCGTCGCTCTCAAGGGGGCTCTCGGTGAGGTCGCTACACAAGAAGACGTGCTGGTACTCGCTGCAGTAGCCCGGCGCCAGGTAGAAGCCGCCCAGCTTCTCGATCCGCCCGGGCGCGTAGCCGGTCTCCTCCCGCAGTTCCCGCTCGGCGCACGTCTCCGGCGTTTCGTTCGGATCGAGCGTGCCCGCCGGCATCTCGAGCAGATCGCGGCCGGCCGGGTGGCGGTACTGGCGGACGAGCAGCAGCAGCCCCTCCGGATCGAAGGCGACAAGCGTCACGCCGCCGTGATGCTCGACAACGTCGATCGTGCCCTCGTGGCCGTTGGCGTAGCGCAACGTATCGACCCGCAGGCCGATCCACCCCTTGTGGACGGGCCGGGTCGCGATGACCTCGGGACGGTCGCCGAGCGGCGCGTCGCTCACTCCGGCGTCAACTCCATCACGACGGCGATCTCGTTGCAGGTAGGGAACTTCGGACAGCGATAGCACTCGTTCCAGACCTTGCGTGGCAGCGTCATCACGTCCGCCTGCCGGAAGCCCTGGCGCTCGAAGAACGCCGGGCGGTAGGTCAGCGCGAAGACAGTGCTCAGCCCCAGCCCGCGAGCCTCCCGCACATGATCGCCGACGAGCAGCGCGCCCAGCCCCTGGCCTTGCCGGTCCTCCCGCACCGCCAGCGACCTGATCTCGGCCAGGTCCTCCCACATGATGTGGAGCGCCCCGCACGCGACGAGGTCCTCACCTGCCCGTACGACGGAGAAGTCGCGCAGGTTCTCGTAGACCTCGGCCATCGTGCGCGGCAGCATTTCGCCGCGCCGGGCGAAGCCGTTGACTAGGTCGTGGATCGCGCGCGCGTCGCCCACACCGGCCGGCTCCACCTTCAGCGAGCGAGCGAGCGTGGTCACGCCGGCGCCTCCTCACTGAGCATCGCCTCCGTCTCGGTGGAGATGCGGCTCTCGTTGTCACGAAGCCAGTTCAGGCGGCGCGCCAGCCGTTGGTAGAACTCGGTCGGCGGGCCCAGGCGCAAGAACCGGGCGCGATGCTCGCCCAGCCCGACCCGCACCGTCTCGCCCGCAGCGAGATCGAGGTCGCGTTCGCCGTCGACGCTGAACGTCGCCTGCTGGTTCGGCGCGAGCTGCACCTCGACCACAGCCGTTGGCGGCAGGACGACAGAGTTGCGCGGCGCCAGGTGCGGCGCCAGGGGCGTGAGCAGGATCTCGCGCGACTCCGGGTGCAGCACCGGCCCGCCGACTGACAGCGAGTACGCCGTGCTGCCCGTCGCCGTGGCGACAATGACGCCGTCGGCGCGGTAATCGGCCATGCGCTGGCCGTCGATGCCCACCGCCACCTGCACCGTGCGCCCGAGCGCCACGCGCCCGATGACGATGTCGTTCAGCGCCTCGTGGCGCGCCGCCGTCTTACCATCGACGATCTCGGCGCGGAGCATCGCCCGCTCCTCGACGCGCCCGGCGCCGCCGAGCACGTCCGGCAGGCGTTCGAGGGCGCTCCGCGCGTCCAGCTCCGTCAGGAAGCCGAGGCGGCCCATGTTCACGCCCAGCAGCAGCGTGTCGTGCGGCACGACGGCCCGCGCCGCCCGAAGCACCGTGCCGTCGCCGCCGATGCAGAGCAGGAGGTCGGTGCCAGGCATGTGCTCGCGCGTCGCCTCCTCGTCCCAGGCAGAGGCCATCCACGTCTCGCCGACGTGGCTCCCGGCGACGGCGAGCAACTCTTCTGCCACCCGGCGACCGAGGTCCTCGGGCAGCTTCGGATGGTAACAGCAGCCAACCTTCTTCATGATCCGGTTCGCGGCAGCAGTAACCGCAGGGCTGTAGCCCTGCACGAGCGTCCGTTCGGCAGACCTGAAGGTCTGCACCTACAGCGTTTCATCCGAGCGCGTCCTCCACAGGACGAAGAACTCCTTGTTGCCGGCCGGGCCGCGCAGAGGCGACGTGGTCAGCCCGCCGAAGCGCAGACCTTCGTTCGCCGCCCAGGCGACGGTCCGCCCGAGCACCGAAGCGTGTACGAGCGGGTCCTTCACCACGCCCCCCCTTTTCACTTCGTTGCGCCGCGCCTGGAACTGAGGCTTCACCAGCGCGACGATGCGTCCTCCCGGCTTCAGCAGCGTCACCACCACCGGCACCACCTTCTCCAGCCCGATGAACGAGACATCGATCGTCGCGATGTCCGGCATCTCTGCCAGCGACTCGAGGTGGCGGATGTTCGTCCGCTCCTGCACGACGACCCGCTCGTCCTGGCGGAGCCGGTAGTCGAGCTGGCCGTAGCCAACATCTACAGCATACACCTTCGCCGCGCCGTGCTGGAGCAGACAGTCGGTGAAGCCGCCGGTCGAAGCGCCAGCATCCAGCGCGACCAGCCCGCTCACGTCGAGCCCGAACGTCCGCAGCGCGTGCTCCAGCTTGTCGCCTCCGCGGCTCACGTAGCGAGGCGGTTTCGCGACCTCGATTCGCGCGTCCGCCGGCAGCAGCGCCGCCGCCCGCACGGCCGGCGAACCCTCGACCAGCACGTCGCCAGCCAGCACGGCCGCCCGCGCCTTTTCGCGGCTCGGCGACAGGCCGCGCTCGACCAGCAGCACGTCAAGGCGACGCTTCGTCGACACGTCAGCAGCGTAGAAAGCCCGTCCTTGGCGCGTCAAGCAACCCAGGCACGCCTTTTCGCGGAGGCGCCGCTTCTTCGCGAATCGCGGAGGCTCGACCCCTGCGGGTCACGCTTCAACGTGACGGTCGTGACAATTCGTAGCCTCGCATACGCGAGAATGCTTGCGAACGTTGACGTAAACGTCATGGTGGCGCTAGGATGAGGGCCAATGGCCAAGGAAGCCGCCCCAATCACTGACGTCCCGGTCGAACCGCCGCCGCGCAGGGGCACGTTCTCCTCCCTGCGCTACCGCGACTACCGCTTCCTCTGGCTCGGCCAGGTCGGCCACGCCGCCTCGTTGTGGATGGAGCAGATCGTGCGGCCTGTGCTCATCCTCCAACTCACGGACTCCGCGCTCATGGTCGGTCTCGTCGTTGCGACGCGAATGACGCCCATGCTGCTCTTCGGTCTGATCGCGGGCGTCGCGGCCGACCGCTTCGACCGCAAGCGCATCCTGCTCGCGACCCAGTGGGTCACGATGTCCATCCACTTCCTGATGGCGGGGCTCGTGCTCAGCGGTGTCATCGAGCCGTGGCACGTCTTCGTGACGACATTCGTCTCAGGCACTTCGATGGCCTTCAACCAGCCGGCGCGCCAATCGCTCATCCCGCAGATGGTGCCCAGGGAGGAGTTGCTCAACGCCGTCGCGCTGAACACGTCGGCGATCAACGTCATGCGCATCGCGGGCCCGGCGCTGGCCGGCGTGCTCCTCTTCAGCGGCATCGGCCCGATCTACCTGCTCAACGGCGCCATCATCGCCGGCGTGATGGTCTGCACGTACCTGATGCACATCCGCTACCAGGCCCGTCCGGCGGAAGGCGCGCCGTCCTGGCTTGACGACCTGCGCGAGAGCTTTGCCTTCGTTGGGCAGAACCGGTCCGTCCTGTTCTTGCTCGGTCCCGCGCTGATCCTGTTCGTGTTCGGCTTCCCGTATCAGAGCGTCTTCGTGCCGCTCTTCGCCAAGAAGGTGCTCGACCTCGGCGACTCTGGCGTGGGCGCGCTCGTCGCCGTGACCGGAATCGGCGCGCTCGTCGGCTCGCTCATCCTCGCGTCACAGGCCAGCCTGAAGAGGCGAGGTCTCCTGCTGCTCACCTTCCTCGCCCTCTTTAGCTGCGGGCTGCTCGTCTTCTCGCGCTCGAACGCGCTGCCGCTCTCGATCCTCGCCTTGATGGCAACCGCCAGCATGAGCGCATCGTACATGTCGCTGAACAACAGCTTGTTGTTGGAGCTGAGCCCGCCGGAGATGCACGGCCGCATCATGAGCCTGATGAGCCTCGACCGCGGCCTCATCCCCCTCGGCGCGACCATCGCCGGCGTCCTCGCGACGTGGCTCGGGCCGCAGGATGCGCTGCTGGTCATGGCGAGCGTCTGCCTGGCACTCACGCTCATCACCGCCGTCGCCGCGCCCGGCCTCCGTCGCCTGTAGCTCTCAGCCTCTAACGGCGAAATCCGATGCTCGCGACCCCTGACCCCTGACGCCTGACCTTTGGGGGCGGGTCTACCCGCAGGCGCCCCACGCCCCGGGGCCCTGCCGCCGGTACTTCGCGTAGGCGGCCGCAGTGTTTTCTGCGGGGTCGAAGAGACTCCGCGAAGGATCGAGGAGCTGGAACAGCCCGACGTACGGCCCTCGTGGGTTGTAGGCGTTCGGGTTACCGCCCGATTCGCAGGCGATGACGGACAGCGCCCACGAACAGTCCCAGTCGTAGGAACAGACCAACTCTCTCCACTGCTGTCCCGACCCCACGCGACGGGCCGCGCGGACCTCAGAAACAGGTGCCCGCGTCGCCGTCGGTGTGACGCAGTGGAGCAGGAACCACTTGCGTTCGCCGCCGCTCCGATACTCGGCGCCCCGCATCTCCTTGCAGGAGCTGCGGTCGGGCAAGGGCGTCGACGTAGGGGTGCTGGTCGGCGTCGCTGTCGCGGTCGGCGACGCGGTCGGGGTCGGTGTCGCTGTTGGGATCGGGGTCGGTGCGGGAGATGCCTCGCTGAGATGACGGGACGCCAGGGCCAAGCCTGCCGCTAGAGCTAGGACCGCTGCACCGGCCGCGAGCCAGAACGGAGCGCTGGCTGCGGCCCTACGCATGGTCGGGCAACCCCGATGGCGTGTCGATTCCTCGGCAGACCTCCGCTACACACGGCTACAGCCATCCCTTGGCAGAGCATGAATCCTTTCAGTCAGTGGGATCGTGTGAGTCTCCCCACCACCGCCGGTCAGGTTAGTGAAATCCTGCACTAGGATCAATGCCGGTTTGCAGTCTCGGCGAGTCTATGGAATACCCCCAGACGGGGGTCTTATGCGCAGCTATGCCCGAGCTGCGCGACGGCCGCGCCCACGTCGGCGGAGCTCGCCGGGTCGTCGATGCGCAGCTTGATGCGGTCCGTGTCGTTCTCGCCTGTCCCGAAGAAGCGCACCGCCGCCCCCGGCGCCGCAATGGCGCCCGACGAAGCGAGCGCTACCACGATGCCGAGAGCGGCTATGGCAAGTGTACGTATCATGGCTCCTGCCGAGATCATCGACGGGCAATCACGCAGACGAGTGGTCGCCATCTTCATTTCGGGTTAGGGGGGCTGAGGCTGCGTTCCGTCAGGCGATCCACTGGCCCGCGTGTCATATCAGGCCTGGCGTCGGCCCTCTCTATTGCTCGAGCAGGAACTCGGTGAAGGGCGGCGGCCTCATCTTGTCTATGTAGACGACGGAGACGATGCCCTCCTGTGGAAAATGGTAATAGAAGTAGTATTTTCCGTCGGTGCAGAGCACGCCATTTTGGGCGGGCCCGACCGGCAAAGAGATCTTCGTGAGATGGCGCGGAAGGGGATCTTCAGCGAGCGGGTGCTTCTCAATGCCTTCGTAGAGGAGGCGCTGAACCTCCTCAAGCTCAGGGGGATTCAGGCTCTCGTAGAAGCGTCTGGCCTGTCCCTCCTGTGGCACATAAACCTCATACTCCCCCATTGGAGGCTTTGTGCCGGTCAATATCCCTGAGCGGAACCCGTCCGGATTTTTCCTCCTGCTGGAGCTGCTTCTGTATCTCCGCCAGAAGGTCCTTATCCCGCTGGGCGGCTGTCCTCAGCCGCTTAGCCGAGAGCCCCTTCTGTGCGCGGTCAAACCCCTTCTTCGGCATGGTGGCAATTGCTAGGACTAGCGCCACTGGTACACGCAGCGCCCTCGAAGCAAGCATCGGCACCTTCAAGTGTAACCTTGAGGAGGTCCTGGGCGCCGCCGTGAACCTATTGTCGCTAGTCACGCTCTACCATCCAATCTTAGTCCGCCTTCGGGCCGCTACTATTGTGGTAGTTGTAAACGAAGTCCTAAGTCTCTGTCAATAGGGCTCTTGTCATAGTCAGCTCTAGCTGGGTATTGATGGGTCAGTCCTCCAGCACCACGATTCCCTCGCTGCCATCGACCGTGATCGTCTGCCCCGTGCGGATCATGCGGGTACCGTGCTTGACGTTGACGACCGCGGGCAGGCCGTACTCGCGCGCGACCGTGGAGCCGTGCGAGAGCGTGCCACCAACGTCGACGACGATACCGGCCGCCGCGACGAAGAGCGGCGTCCAGCCCGCGTCCGTCACCGGCGCGACGAGGATCTCGCCCGGCTCGATCACAGCGTCGATGCGTGGGTCCAGGATGACGCGGGCCGGTCCGGTGACCCGTCCGGGCGAGACCGGGATGCCGTGGAGGGTGTGGCCGTCGGGAAACGGCATGTCGGCCCGTCGGAGCGGCTTCGGACGGCCCTGGAACGTCTCGGGCAAGACGACGTCCTGGTTGCGGGCCTCCTCGCGCTTGCGGCGCCGGATCTCGACATAGATCTGGTTGCGGCTCATCTCGCCGCTCACCAGCGCCTGCGCGTCTTCGAGCGTTAGATAGTAGAAGTCGCCCACATCGTCCAGGAGGCCTCGCGAGGCCAGCCGACGCGCCAGTTCACGGCTGAGCCGGCGGCCGCGGTTCGTTCCGCGCACCAGCAACGACTTGGTGTGCTCGCGGGAGGTCACGCCGTTCTGCGCCTGGGCGAGCACTCTGCGAAAGACGGTCCGCCGCCACCAGCTTAGCCGCCGTAGCGCGTCTTGCGTTGCCGCCTCACGCTCCCGGCGCTGATGCTCCTCGATAGCGCGCGGGTCGGCCGAGTCCCTCGCGTGGAGGTAGTTGCGGATCATCGCGTAGACGGTCGGCAGGTCCTCCTCCCAGCTCTTCGCCGCGATCTCCGCCTCCATCACACTGCGATGGCCGTGGCGCTTCAGGAACTCCTGGAGCCGGGCGCGAAACGCCGCGACCGCCTCGCCCTCGAGGGGGGCGAGCAGGCCCTCGATCTCGGCGCCGTCGCGCGGCTCGAACGCGTGGCGCAGCGCATCGGAGGCGACGACGAGCCGGGAGAGGTCCCACAGCTCGTAGGCTGGCTGCGCGCTCTCGACGCTGGCGAGGCCGGAGCAGAGCGTGGCCTGCAGGCTGCCCGTCTCATCGCCCAGCCAGTTCTTCGTCAACCGCCGCAGCATGTCGAAGGTCGAGCTGGTCAGTCCCGCGCCGGAGACGTGCGTGATCGCGACGTCGGCGGCCGGGCCAAGCCCTTCGACGATCGTCCCCATCAGCTCTGCGTCGCTCAGTTGCAGGAAGTGCTGCTCGGCCAGCTCGCGCTCGAACTCGTCACAGATCTTCTCCGCGCGCCGGGTCTCGGCCGGGTAGCGCATCGTGAACCAGAGCATGCGCGGCGTCGTGTTGAGATAGCGCCAGAGCTTCGCAGGCGAGAGACCGGTCGCCTGCGGCAAGATCTCGCGCGGGATGTCGTAGTACTGCTCCATGATCCCATCGACGGAGCCGAACGGGATCTGGTCGGCCACCTCACACGTCATGTTCACGTTGAGGAAGGGCCGGCCGTAGAACATCGCCGAGAAGGGGTCGGCGTTTTTGAGGCGGATACCCATGCGTTCGATCGACTCTAAGCCGTACTCGTCGAGCATCTTCAGCGTGATCGAGCAGTTGAACGGCGAGAGCTGGTCGGGCAGCACTTCCTGCACGTTGGCCGAGGTCCAGACCGTGTGCGGCTGGCCTTCCGTGTCGAACTCGGAGACCCACTCGGCCTCCTGCTCCTCCGCCACCGGCGCTGCGCCCGCAGCCGTGATCGGGCGCGCCTGCAGCAGATAGAGCTTCCCTCCCGCCAGCGCCCATTCGATGTCCTGCGGGACGCCCGCCTCCTCCTCGACGCGCAAAGCGAGCCGCGCCAGCTCGGCGATCCGGTCGTCACTTAGCACGGCCTCGCTCACCCGCTGGCCGGAGAGCGCTTCATTTCGCGTGCCGCCGCCGGCGACGCTGGTGACCTGCACCTCCTTCTCCGCCACCTGCCTGCGGACGACCGCGCCGTCGGCCTTGCGCACTGCGTAGTGATCGGGCGTGACCATGCCGCTCACCACGCCTTCTCCGAGGCCCCAGGCCGCTTCGATCACCATCGTCTCGCGGTCGCCGCTCACAGGGTCCAGCGTGAACGCAACGCCCGCCGCCTCGGCCGGCACGAGCGCCTGAACCACGACCGCCATCGCCGGCTCTTCGTCCACGCCGCGGGCGTGCCGATAGTGGAGCGCCGTCGCGCCGTAGAGCGACGCCCAGCAACAGAGCACGCCGTCGCGGAGCGCGTCGACGCCCACCACGTTGAGCAGCGTCAGGTGCTGGCCGGCAAACGACGCGCCCGCGCTGTCCTCCGCCGTCGCCGACGAGCGCACGGCGGCGGCGCTCTCGCCCGCGCGCTCGCACAGTGACTGGTAGGTCCCTTCCAGCGTCGATCGCAGGTCTTCGGGCCAGGGGGCGGCGCGGAAGAGCGCGATCACCGCGGCTTCCGTCTCGGGGCCGGCGTTCTCGGTCACGGACGCGAGCTGCGCGCCCAGGCCGTTCGCGTGCAGGAACGCCTTGAACCCCGGGACCGTCAACACGAAGCCCGGTGGGACCGGCAGGCCCCAGCGGAGCAGCCGGGTCAGCCCCGCTGCCTTCCCGCCGACCAGCGCCTCGTCGTCGGGCGCGTCCTCCAGATGATAGATGTAGGTTCCCATCGCAGACTCGCTCGCAAGCGTAATGCTAGTGGTTGCGGATCGGGGCGGTCAAGGAGAATGAAAGGAGGAGGCCTGCGACGGCGCATCGCCGTTCTGCAGTTGCACAGCGCCTCCAGCGGGCCGACTATCCTAAAGAGCGTATAATCGCATGAAGGAAACGTATTCGTGATCCCCGCCCGCGCCGCCGCAACCGTCGCCCTGCTGCTCCTGCTCGCAGTCGCGACAGTGTCGAGCCCTGGCCACGGCACGGCCGGGAGCGAGTCAGGGGACGAGATTTCACTCGATCCGTCCGGCCGGGCGAAGATGCCACACGGCAAGCTGCAGGCGCCCCTCGATCGCCTCGCCGCGGCGCAGCGTGCCTACGGCCCAACGGGCGCTCGTGTCGCGGCGGAGCGTCTCGACGTGGCCCTGCACCAGGGCGAGGTGCGCATCATCATCGAGGCGCAGCCTGATAGGGCCAGCGATGTCACGCAACGGGCCGCATCGCTCGGCCTCACCGTCGAGACGGCGCACCAGGACCTCGTCCAGGTGCTCGCGCCTATCGACCGCCTCGATGCGCTGGCGCGCGAGCCCTCGGTCGCCTCCGTGCGCTTGCCACTGACTCCCGTGCCAAGCGCCGTCGGCCAGGGCGTCGACCAGATCAACGCCAGCGGCTGGCACTACATGAAGCAGCCGGGCGCCGGCGTGAAAGTCGCCGTCCTTGACCTGGGCTTCGCCGGCTACCAGTCGCTGCTGGGCACCGAGCTCCCCAGCTCCGTGACGGCGCATTCCTGCCGCGCCGACACCGACATCACCGGCGGCGGCGAAGAGCACGGCAGCGCCGTCGCCGAGATCGTCCACGAGGTCGCGCCCGGCGCCCAGCTCTATCTCGCCAACTTCAACACGGACGTAGAGCTCGCGAACTGCATCGACTGGCTCGTCGGCCAGGGCGTGCAGGTCGTCAACTTCTCGATCGGCTACATCGCCAGCGGGCCCGGCGACGGCACCGGTCCGATCAACGACCTGGTCAGCGACGCGATCGCGCAGGGGGTCCTCTGGGTAAGTTCTTCGGGTAACCAGGCGCAGGGCCACTGGATGGGGCCCTGGCTCGACACCGACGCCGACGACCTCATCCAGTTCTCCGGGTCTGACGAAGGAAACTCGATCAACGCGACGGCCGGTTCGCTGCTGGTGCTCTTCCTGAAGTGGGACGACCCGTTCGGCGCGTCCTGCAACGACTACGATCTCTACCTGCTCAACGAGGCGAACACGACGGTCCTCTCCGCCTCAGCGACGCCCCAGGACTTCTGCAACCCTATCACCAACCCAACCGGCATCCCCACCGACCCGGTTGAGGTGGTCATCTACCAACTCCCGAGCACGGGAACGTACAACGTGGCTGTGGGCCGGTACGACGCCGACGGCGCCGCCACGTTCCACCTCTACTCCATGATCCAGGACTGCCCCGCGCTCCAGTACTGCACGAAATCTGGCAGCATCATGGAGCCCGGCGACAACCCAAACGCGCTCACCGTCGGCGCGGTCCGCTTCACCACGCCCGACAGCATCGAGTCCTTCAGCTCGCGCGGGCCGACCGACGGCGGGACGCTGAAACCGAACATCGTTGCGCCCGACGGCGTGGACAGCGTCTCGTTCGGCTCGTTCTTCGGCACGTCTGCGTCCGCGCCGCACGCGGTGGGGGCCGCGGCGCTCGTGCAGGGCTGGCAACCCGGCTGGACGGAGGCGCAGGTCCGCGCCTTCCTCACATCGAACGCGATCGACCTTGGCGCAGCCGGGCCCGACAACACCTTCGGCTACGGCCGCCTGTTCCTGGCCCTGCCCAAGGACGGCAGCCTCGACACGGACGGCGACACCCTCCTCAACAGCGCCGACCCGGACGACGACAACGACGGCTGCACGGACACTCAGGAGCAGAGCACGGACCCGCTCGCCGGTGGCCGCCGCAGCCCGCACCACATCTGGGACTTCATGGACCAGTACACGGGCTCGCCGCTGGCCAAGGACCGCGTCGTCGTCATCGGCGACATCGGAGCTGTGGTCGGACGCTTCGGCGCCACGGGCAACCCGAACGACGATCCGCTCATTACGCCGTCAAGTGCCACCGGCTACCACACCAGCGCGGATCGCAACGGCTCCACTCCCGGCCAGAACCCATGGAATCTGCAGTTCCCCGACGGCGGCGTCTCCATCGGTGACATTGGTGCCGCGGTCGCTCAGTTCGGCCACTCCTGCGCCTAAAGTTCCGTTACTAGACCGATTACCGTTGACACCAAGCGGGAACGCGGGTAAGGTTGGGCGTGTCCCGTTCCGGCGTCACGAGATCGTTCGACCAGCTTGGGGCGTTCGTAACAACGGGAGCCGTTCGACGCAGGGAGCAGCGCGAGCGGGTGTGCTGGCACGGAGGCCGCACCAACGCGGGATAGCGAGCTTCAGTGACAGGATTCCGTCTTCCTCTGCACGGCGCACAGCTCTTTGCCGCGCTCTTGCTCCTCAGCGGGCTCGTCGTCGTTGCCATCGCCCTGCCCATCAGTTCGTCGGCCACGCAGAAGCACGACCGCCCTCTCGACGTGATCAAGATCGTGGCCAAGTGCGCGACCGACGCTGGCGTCACGGGCAAGATCACCGTTCGCAACGGGCGAGACGTGCCGATCAACGACAACATCCCTCTCGTCCTCACGCAGCACATCCCGGTATCACAGGGCGGCAGCTCGGACTTCATCCCTGCCGGTGTCTCGACGCTGGTGAAGGTCGACCTCGAGCCGGGCGAGACCGCCAGCTTCCCCTTCGGACCGCTCAGCACCACAACCGTTGACTCCAGGGCGAACTCCCTTCGCGTAGAAGTCGATGTCAAGGCCCGGCCCGACCTGAACAAGGAGAAGTCAGAGAGCTTCAAGCCCTGCAAGGCGACACCGGTGAAGTCGCCCACCGCCACGCCAAAGACACGCACCTCCACCCCGGTCAAGTCCGTCACCGCCACGCCGAAGACGCGAACGGCTACGCCGGTCAAGTCCGTCACCGCCACACCCAAGCGCACAAACACGCCGACGCCGACCAAGAAGGCGACACTGACGCCCACGCCCACGAAGAAGCGCACCGCCACCCCCACCAGGACCGCGACTCCCACGAATACGCCTACCTCAACCCCGACCGCGACCCGCACACCGACGCCCACGAGTACTGCGAGCTCCACGCCAACGCGCACCAGCACGCCTACCGCAACCCCGACCTCCACGTCGACGAGCACCGCCACGAGCACACCAACGCCCACTCCCACGAACACACCCACTGCCACGAATACGCCGACGCCAACCATCACACCGACTTCCACGCGGACCAGCACGCCAACCAACACACCGACTTCCACGCGGACCAACACACCGACTTCCACGCGGACCAGCACGCCAACAGCAACGAACACGGCCACCCGGACGGCCACACCAACGCCGACCCGGACAGCAACACCGACGAATACAGCGACCAGCACGCCAACGACGACGCTCACAACAACGCCGACCGCCAGTCCGACCCACACAAGCACGCTGGAACCGACCGGGACCCCGCCGTCCTCCTCGCCCACGCCGACGATCACCCGCGTCAGCGAGGTGCTCGGCCCGACGCCCACATTCCCCGGCGTCAACGAGCTGCCTCGCTCGGGCCTCAACGACGTGGGCGACCAGGGCAACACCTGGTCGCCCTGGATGGTCGCCGGGCTCGCGCTCGCCACCTCCGGCGCCGGCCTCTCGCTGAGCGCCAAGCTGATGCGCGACCGGCGCCACGGAGGCCCTCGCCGCCCCGGTGGCGGCGCCCGCCTCCACCGCGCGTCTCAGCCCGCTAGCCAGCCGGAAGCTGCTGCGCCCGTCCTCGTGCGCATCGCCCCCATCGCCGACTTCAGCGACTTCGTCGCGGTGCTGCGCGCGCTGAACCACACGCCCGCCGTCGAGCAGGCGCAGGCGGTCTTGCTGGAAAACAACGCGGGCCTCTTCGAAGTCACGCCCTTGCTACCACTCGCCCGGGAGACGCTGATCGAGGCTCTAGAGCGGGCGATAGGCCGTGACGTACGCATCGATCCAGACGATTGACGTAGGGGAGCCTGCTCAGGGATGAAGCATCGAATGCACGGATGCCACTACAGCGGCTTATCGCGCCTGCGCTGACCGCCGCGCTCATCGGCGTGGCCGTCCTCGCGCTGGCGCTCACGCGAGGCGGGGGGGGCTCTGACCCCACATCACTCGCCATCTCGTCCATCACCGCCACCTCCACAGCGAGCCCAACGCACACCCCGACCGCAAGCCCCACGCCCACTCCCCCACCCACTCCGACCTCGACGCCGCTGCCGCCGCCGCCGCCTCGACCGCAGGTCCAGCAGGCGCCGGCCCAGCCCCCGCAGCCGGCAGCGCGAACGTACTCGGAAGCGGGCTTCGCATCGCAGGTGGTGGCGCTCGTCAATGCGGAACGCGCGTCCAGGGGCCTCGGCCAGCTCTCCTCGAACGGCGCGCTCTCGAACAGCGCATCGAGCTACGCTCGCCAGCTCCTCCAGTACAGCTCTCTCTCGCACAGCGCCGGCGGCACCACGCTCTCGGGCCGGGTAGCAGCCGCCGGCTACGGCGGCGGGCCGCCGCTCGGGGAAGTGCTCTGGCTAGGCGTCGGACGCCTGCCGCCGGAGCGGGTCGTGTCGGACTGGATGAACAGCCCTTCCCACAGAGAGGTCATCCTCAACCCCACCTACGACCGCGCCGGCGTGGGCTGCTACTTCCGTGAGGGGCAGCGCCTGGAGTCGCGCTGCGCGATGGACCTGGCGGGATAGCCGGCTCCCGCCCCGGCGAAGCTAAGCCTGCTTGACACTAACCGAGGGCGGTGCTAGGTTGACGTTGGACTTTGAGCCTTACTTCACAAACGAGGCAGGATCAGCCTCGTGACGGTGAGAGGGAGAGAGCCGTGCCGTTCGTGATGGGCGACTTCGCCGAGTTGGGCGCCGTGTTCTTCACGGTGGCCATCTCCATCATCATCATGGTCGTGCTGGGGAACTGGTGGGCGCGCTAGCGCCCGAGTTCGCGAGGGACAGCCATGGCAGTCACTGAGCAACCTCGAGGCCCGGGATTCGGTTCGTGGCTCTACGACAAACTCTTCCATAACTACATCTGGCGCTCTATCTTCCGTTCGGGCTACCCGAACACCCCCCGCAACCAGATGCTCGTCGTGGCCACCAACGTCTTCCTCCACCTTCATCCCACCCGCATCCACAAGACACACGTTCGGATCACCCACACATACTGCCTCGGTGGCATCACCTTCTTCTTCTTCCTCGGACTCACGGTCACGGGCGTGATGCTCATGTTCTACTACCGCCCGTCTGCGGAACTCGCCTTCAGCGACATCGCCGCGCTCGAGACCAACGTCCGATTCGGCATGCTGATGCGCAACCTCCACCGCTGGATGGCCCACGGCATGGTGATCTCAGTCTTCCTGCACATGATGCGGGTGTTCTACACCGGCGCCTACAAGCCACCGCGCGAGTTCAACTGGGTGGTCGGCGTCATCCTGCTCGTGCTGACGCTCGTGCTCAGCTACACCGGCTACCTGCTCCCCTGGGACCAGCTCGCGATCTGGGCGGTGACGGTGGGCATGAACATGGCAGGTTCAGCGCCCGTGCTCGGCGAACAGTCCCGCATGGTTATGCTGGGCGGGTTCGAAGTGGGGCCGTCGGCGCTGATCCGCTTCTACACCCTCCACGTCATTGGGTTGCCCCTCCTTGCCGCGATCTTCATGGCCGTGCACTTCTGGCGCATTCGACGTGATGGCGGGCTGGCCCGGCCTCTGTAAGGCGAACGATCGATGGCCGTTGAAGCGCAGACGATAGCGCGGGACACACCGAGCACTCGGCCGAAGCGGGAGCGCGAGCAAGAGCTCCTCGTCTGGCCGGACCTCGTCTTCGTCGAGTTCATTGCGGCGGTGGTGTTCACCATCACCTTCGTGATTCTCTCCATGCTCATCAACGCGCCGCTCCTCGACCGGGCGAACCTGAACATCACGCCCAACCCGTCGAAGGCGCCCTGGTACTTCATGAACTTGCAGGAGCTCCTGCTCCACATGCACCCCGCTACAGCGGGCGTGATCCTGCCCACCATCGCGATCATCATCCTCGCCGCCCTGCCCTACGTCGACCGTTCGGCCGAGGGGCAGGGCGTTTGGTTCGGCACCAAGAACGCAGTCAAGATCACGATCTTCTCCGCCGTGTTCGCCGGGGCGCTGATCCCGGCCCTGGTGTTGTACGACCAGGGCCGCCACGTCAACGTCACGACCGAAATCGCTCAGCGCTTCGACGCGGACTGGGAGTGGCCGGCCCAGTTAGACATGTTCCGCAACGTGCGCGCTATTCAGACCACCTGGACATGGGCGGTCCCGGTTCCAGAAAGCGCCCAGCTCGGCAGCGGCGAACACGACGGCGAGCTCAACTGGCCGCAAGACTTCACTCATATTCCGATGCCCTTCAATGGCACCAGCGGGCCCGACTGGATGCAGTGGGACCAGCCAAACTGGCCGGGCTGGATGCTCGCCATGTACTGGTATGATCTCAACTGGAACTTCCCGGCCTTCCTGGTGGAGCAGATCATCCCGGTTTCCATCATGGTCGGCCTGCCGGTCTTGCTCATTCTGATCCTCAAGAAGATCGGCTGGGTGGTCACCGTGCGTGACGGCGCGATCGCGCTGTTCACCGGCTTCATGATGACCTACATCGCCCTCACCATCATCGGCGCGGGCTTCCGGGGCGCCGGGCAGGACCTCGTCATGCCCTGGGACGTCCCGCGGCTGGAGTAGCATGACCGAGCAAGAGAAGCAGGAACAGCCGGCCGAAGGACCGCCCGCCGCAGAGGGCGAAGCCGCCGACGCCGAGGCGACCGGCGCCACGGCGGACGCGGCGGGGCGCCGCCCCGCGCGCAAGGAACAGGCCGCGGCGCCCGCTGGGCCCTCGACGGCCGTCCTCGCCCGGCGCAACGTTCCCGGCGAGCCCGTCGTCTCCCGGCGCACCGTGTTGCGTGTCGGCTTCTGGGCCAGCCTGGGCGCCATGATCGCCGGCATCGGCGCGTGCAGCCTCGATCTCGTCTACCCGCGAGGCGTCACCGGCTTCGGTGGTACCGTCTCCGCTGGCGAGGTGAGCCAGTACCCGCCCGGCAGCAAGACACAGGTCCCGGAAGGGCGCTTCTGGGTCGTCAACCTGACGGCGGAGCAGGGTGGCCCCGGACTGCTCGCCCTCTGGTGGAAGTGCCCGCACCTCGGCTGCACCGTGCCCTGGCGACCCGAGTTCGTCTGGCCCGACCCGACCACGGGCGCGCCAAAGAAGGGCTGGTTCCGCTGCCCGTGCCACGGCTCTACCTACACCGACGCCGGCGTCCGTGTGTTCGGGCCCGCGCCCAGGTCCATGGACACCATGGCCATGACGATCGAGAACGGGCGCATCAGCGTTGATACCGGCGGCGTCACGCCAGGTGGACCGGACAACCCGGACCGCGCGATACGAGTCTAGCACCAGCGAACTAGACCAGGAGCGAGCAAAGGAAGCGAATGAACACCAGCAAGCAGATCAACGCTATGGTGGTCGTCCTCTTCCTTGCCCTGATCACCATCGGCGCCTACGTCGTCTGGGACCCCTTCCGCAGCGAAGCCGCCGAGGACCAGCAGCTCGATATCACCGTCGAGCGCGGCGCGACGACCTTCGCGCTCAACTGCCGCTTGTGCCACGGCGACCGGGGCGAGGGCGGATCGGATGGCGGACGGCTGGGGGTGGCGCCCGCGCTCGACCGGGAGGGCCTGCAGGGGATCGAAGGGGGCACGTTCACTGCGGCCGCGCACGCCGCAGCCTTCAAGCTCGTCTCGAACACCATCACCTGCGGCCGCGCCGGCACGGCTATGCCTACATGGGGCGCCACTCAGGGCGGCACCCTGAACGAAGAACAGATCCGCCAGCTCACAGTGCTCATCACCCAGGGCACCCTGGCCGACGGCCGCTCGACGTGGGAGCTGGCGCAGGAGCACGCCGACGAGATCGACGCCGAGTCCACCGCACACGCCGAGCTTGAGATGCCCGACGGCTTGACCGCCGACGCCGGCGAGATTGTGGTCAGCAGCGCCGAGCTGTTCAACCGGGACCAGTACATCCGCATCGACGAAGAGCGCCTCTACATCCCCGGCTACCGGCTGGAGGTGCAGCGCGCCGTAAATGGCTCCGCAGGCGCCGAGCACGAAATCGGCACCGCGATCCTCGAAGTAGACGTCGAGACCGGGGAGACGGTCAAGTTCGCGATCGCGCCGGAAGACACCACCATCTACGTCAGTGGCGTTCGCGGCGTCGAGGTCGACGACGTTCTGCGTAGCATCGATGTCGGCGACACGATCCGGATCGGCGAAGAGCAGATGACGGTGACCGCCAGCGCTTCCGGCATCCCGACCACCGGTCAGTTCCTCATCGAAGAGATCGGTAGGACACCGGGCAGCTTCCTGGTGAGCGGCATCGAAGGTATCGAAGCGGGCGCCGTAATCCGGCTCAACGGCGAGCTGATGGTCGTCGAGGCGATTCGAGACGATGGCGAGACCGCGATCGAGGTCGACGCTAACGTAGACGCCTCCGCCGAGACCATCGCCGTCAGCGACCCCGCCTTCTTCGGCGCCGACTATGTGATGCGCATCGGCGACGAGCTCCTCCGCGTGGTCGAGCCCGTCGAAACGGGCCAGGCCCTGGGCGACCCCATCGGCCGCGCAGAGACCACGTTCGCCCTGAGCGGCACCGAGGGACTCGAAGAAGGAATGATCGTCCGCATCGATAGCGAGCTGATGCGTATCACCGAGCTGACACCGGCGAGCATCGACGTCGATCGCGGAGCGCCGCTGGAGGAAGAAGGCGACGAAACCGCGCCCGCAGCCCACGACGCCTCCACGCCCATCCTCCTGACCGGCGTGGAGGAAGGCGAAGACCCGGACACCGACCAGACGCTGCTCGAAGCAGCGGACGCCGACGCCACAGCACTGACCGTCAGCGGCACCACTGGCCTCGCCGTCGGGCAGACGTTCCAGCTCGGAGACGAAGGCGTGCTCGTCACCGACCTCGAGCCCGCCCGCGCCCGCGTCGAGCGCGCCGTCGAGGACACGGACCTCGCTCACCATACCCGCCGCACCGCGATTCACGACGGCAACTTCCTTGAGGTCGAACGCGGCTTCGACGGTAGTAGCGCTTCTGCGCACGACGAAGGCGACCCCGTCAACATGTTCGAGCTCGAAGTCGAGCGCGCGGCGGAGGGCTCGGAGCTGCAGGAGCACGGAAGGGGCGCGGAGGTATTCCTCGGCAACGGGCTGATGGTCGTCCGTGGCGTCAAGAGCACCGAACCCGCCGAGCACGAAGACGGCGCCCTGGTGCGCAACTTCCCCATCGCGCCGGACAACCCGGCTGACACCGCCATCGCTTGCGGCCAGCTCGCACCTCCTGAAGGCCCCGAGCCGACAGCAGGGCCAACGCCCACGGCAGGCGCTGGCACGCCTGTGGACGTGTCCCTCATCGAGTTCGAAGTCATTCCGGATCCGACGAGTGTGGCAGGAGGCGCCATCAACTTCAACGTCGCGAACGACGGCGAGATAATTCACAACTTCCGCCTCGCACTCACCGATCTCGCCGCCGACGACCTGCCCACAAGCGGTGGATCGGTAGATGAAGGCGAGTTGGAGGTCGTCGCCACGACGGCCTCCGATCTTGACTCCGGCGGCTCGGAAACCGTGGCTGCGACGCTCGACGCAGGCAGCTACGTCATGTTCTGTAATATCGTCAGCCACTACCTCAACGGCATGTACGCGGAGTTCGAGGTCACCGGCCAGTAGCTCTTGATCGGGCGCGGCCCGATTGGCTAGACTCAGATTCGGGACGGGCCGCTGGGGCGCGTCCCGCAGCATCGAACAGGGAGCGGGCAATTGGCAAACCAGGTGGGCAAGCGGTATCAGTGCAACAAGTGCGGCACGGAGATGATCGTCACCAAGGGCGGCGAGGGTGCCCTCTCTTGCTGCGGCGAGCCGATGCAACAGAAGCAGTAACGCGGGGGTAAGACATGTCGAACCAGTTAGGCAAGCGGTTCCAGTGCGAGACGTGCGCCACGGAGGTGCTCTGCATCAAGCCCGGCGACGGCGAAATCGAATGCTGCGGCGCGCCGATGCAGCTCCTCCAGCCGAAGGTGCTCCCCTCCGCCGACTAGCGCCCCGAACGGATCACCTCACGCGCGACCGCCCCCGGTTGGGGACGGTCGCTTGCGCACTATGACCCACCTGCTCCTCCACAACGCCCGCGTCCTCACCATGGACCCCCGCCGCCCCCGAGCCAGGGCGGTCGCCGTCCAGGGCGGGCGCATCGCGGCGGTGGGCACTGAGGTGGAGGCGTTGGCTGCGGCCGGTCCGAACAGCCAGCGCATCGATTGCGCCGGCGGCGCGCTCCTGCCTGCCTTTATCGACGCCCACTGCCACCTGCTCTCGTACGCGGCCAGCCTGCGATCTGTCGACTGCACGGGCGCACGCAGCATCGATGACATCATGCAGGCGGTCCGCGATCGCGCCGCCGGGACGCCGCCCGGTCAATGGGTGCGCGCCTTCGGCTACGAAGAGACGTCGCTGCGCGAGGGCCGTCACCCGGACCGCCACGACCTCGACGCCGCCGCGCCCGACCACCCGGTGCGCCTGGTCCATCGCAGCGGGCATGCGAGTGTGCTGAACAGCGCCGCGCTCCGCAGCGCGGGCATCGACATCGCCACCGAGGAGCCGCCCGGAGGCGTTATCGAGCGCGACCTCTCGACCGGCGAGCCGAGCGGCGTGCTGCTCGGCATGGAGCGCGTCATCGACCGCATCGCGCCGCCTCTGCCCTACGAGGCGCTCGCCGCCGGCGTCCGCGAGGCGAGCGGCCGCCTGCTCTCGGCCGGCATCACCTGCGTTGTCGACGCCACCCACACCAATGGCCCCGTCGAGTGGGCGCTCTTCGAGCGGCTCATCGCCGGCGGCGCGCTCGATATCGATGTCGTGCTCATGGAAGGCATCGAGCACCTGGGCGAGCTGCCCGAAAGCGCCGCCGGCGGCCGTCTGCGCCGCGGCCCGGTCAAGATCATCCTCCACGAGCTTGGCGACCACATCGCACCCGACGAAGCCGAGCTCGCGCGCCAGGTCTGGGCCGTCCACACAGCGGGCCGTCAGGTCGCGATCCACGCCGTCGGCGAACGCACCGTCGCCGCGACCACGAGCGCGATCGAGTCCGCGCTGCGCCGCCTGCCGCGCGACGACCATCGACACCGCATCGAGCACTGCGGCCTCCTGCCCGAAGGCCTCGCGCCCCGGCTGGCCCGGCTCAGCATCGTCGTCGTCAGCCAGCCGGGCTTCGTCGCGGAGCGCGGCGAACGCTATCTGCAGCTCGTGCCGCCGGAGCAGCTCGCCTCGCTCTACGCCTTCCGCACGTTGACGGAAGCCGGCGTTTCGCTGGCTGCGGGTTCGGACGCGCCCGTGACGGCGCCCGTGCCACTCGCTTCCGTCGCCGCTGCTATCGACCGCGCGACCCCTTCCGGACGCAGCGTCGGGCCCGAACAGGCAGTCACCGCCGGCGAGGCCATTCGTTGGTGGACGGCCCGCGCCGCGCACTCGGCTTTCCTCGAGAACGAACGCGGCATGGTCAGGGCGGGCCTGCGCGCAGACCTTCTGCTGCTCGCCGCCGATCCGCTTGACATGACGCCCGGGGACCTGCGCGCGGCAGCCGTCGAGGCGGTCTGGCAGGGTGGCAAAGCTGCCTTGATCGGCGGCTGAAACCTATGTAAACTAACCCCGATTTTCACGACGAAAGGGGAGATGTTTCTTGGCGGAAGTCCATGTTGGGGAGCACGAGAGCCTCGACGCGGCGCTGAGGCGCTTCACCAAGCGCGTGCAGCAAGACGGCATTCTGGCTGAAGCGCGCCGGCGCGGCGCCTTCGAAAAGCCCAGCGTGACGCGCAAGAGGAAGGCCGCGGCGAAGCGTCGCAAGTCAGCCCGTACCACCAGTCGCAGCCCCGGTCGCTAGCTCTCCTCCCTGTCTCACCGATGTCACTCAAAGAACGGCTCGCCGCGGACCTGTACCATGCCATGCGTCAGCGCGAAGAACTCCGTCGCGATACGCTGCGCATGACGCTCGCGGCGGTCCACAACGCGGAGATCGAGGCGCGCGCGCAGCTCGACGACGAGGCCATCCTGAACGTGCTCTCGAAGGAGGCGAAGATGCGCCGCGAGAGCATCGAGGAGTTCAAGAAGGGCGGCCGTCAGGACCTCGTGGACAAAGAGACCGCTGAGCTCGAGATCATCTCCGCCTACCTCCCCCAGCAGCTCTCTCGAGACGAGATCGTCGAGGTGGCGCGCCAGGTCGTCCAGGAGACCGGCGCCAGCGGCCAGAAGGACATCGGCAAGGTGATGCCGGCGCTCATGCAGCGCCTCCAGGGCCGCGCCGACGGCCGCATCGCCAGCGAGGTCGTGCGGGAGCTGCTCTCGGGCTCGTAAGCCTCGGGCACCGTAGCTGCGGGCTGGACGAAGGACATCTCGTAGGGGCGTTCAATTGAACGCCCCTACCGTCGCGGTCAATCGAGCGTCACAGCTTCCCCGCGTATCCACCTCTGGCCGAAGACTGACGCTGAACGCCCCTACCCCGCGGGTCAGGCTTTCCCGCCGCAAGCGGGTCCGCTTCAGACGTAAGCCTACTGATCGACAAGGACCTGCTGATTCAGGTCGTGGCGGACAACCTGCGGCCGTACCCGCAGTAGCGCTCGCGGCGCACGCCGCTGCCACCAACCCCTTCGCGGTCTCTCCACCGCGGCCCTACCATAACCTCGACAATCCCGCGCGGGCATGCAGCGCCCACTGTTCTGGCGCCTGCTTCGCGGAATGGGAGCAATCGACGTGCTTCGCCAGAAGAAGGCGATTTTGCCAAACGTAATGACAAGAAACCATTGTCCGCCGGATGAAGGGCCCGCCCTTGCGGCCGAGGGCGAGGAAGGAGACGGGAGTCGAACTTCCAGCTTTGAAATCTCGAGCGGCGAGCCGTCGGACTGCCCCGTCCCGCGCGCCCTGCTATCATAGATCGAGACGCTGATGTCAGGGCGAGCGACGAAGTCGTTGACGCCGCAGCAGTTGCTCCTCTTTGGAGCAGTGCTGACTGGTGCGCTGGTGCTGGCGCTCTTCCCGTTCTTTCCCCGCCAGCTCCGCGTCAACGAGGGCGATGTCGCCTCGCGCACCATCCGCTCGCCGCAGGGCGCCACCTTCGAGAGCGAAGTGCTCACCGACCAGGCCCGCGAGGCGGCGGCGCAGGCCGTGCCCGAGGTGCTGGTCTTCGACCCGAACGTCCGCACCGAACAGGCGGAGAAGCTCGCCACGGCAACGGAAGCCATCGCTCAAGTCCGCGACAACCCCGCGTTGGATGCGACCGTCAAGCGCGCACAACTGCTCGCCATCGAGAACTTGAGCGGCCTCTCCCGCGGCAGCATCGACACCGTCCTCACCCTGCCGCCCGACCGCTGGCAACGCGTCGCGGGTGAGGCCGAGCAGCTGCTGGGCCGGTCCATCGGCCAGTCGATCGCGCCGGACGGCGTCCAGGCCGCGCAGGACGGTCTCCTTGAGCAGGTCGGCCTCGCCCTCGCGGCCGACGAGGCAAACCTTGTCGCCGACCTCGTCCGGCCGCTCGTCGTCGCCACGCTCGTCGTTGACGACCAGGCGACCCAGGGCGCGAGAGGGACCGCCCGCCAGAACGTCCAGCCCGTCCAGCAGACCATCGCCGAGAACCAGGTGCTCGTGCAAGAGGGCCAGCCCATCGACCCTACGGCCATCGAGGCGCTTGAGGAGGTTGGGCTGCTTACCTCTCGCGTCGAGTGGGACAAGCTGGGCGCCGTCGCCGTCGTCTCTGTACTGGCCGCGCTCATACTCACGCTTTACCTCCACCTCTTCCCCGCGCCCGGCATCACCTCGCCGCGCAACCTGGTCTTTCTGGCGCTGATCGTTGCCCTGCCCGTGCTCCTGGCGAAGGTCTACGTATCGCTCGTACTGCCCGAGGATGGGCGCCGCTTTCTCATCTACGTCCTTCCCTTCGCCGCCGCGCCCATGCTCGTCGCGACGCTCCTTGAGGCGCGTCTGGCGATCACGATCGCCCTCGTCCAGATGATGCTCCTCTGCTTCTCAGTCATCTACTTGCCGGACACCGCGATCTCCTCGTCGCTCCAGCCGCTCGAAGTCGGACGGCTGGCGTTGGCCTACGGCCTCGGCGCCGTCGCCGGCGTCTTCGCGGTCCAGCGCGCCGACCGCCTCAACCAGTACGTGATGGGCGGCGTTATCGTCGCCATCGTCATGCTCGCGGGCCTCTTCGCCTTCTGGCTAATCGATCCCGATCGGCGTCCGCTGGACATCCCCTGGATGACCACCGCCGCCGCCATCAGCGGACTGGGCAGCGGCGTGCTCACGGCTGGCGGGTTCGCCGCCGTCGCCGCGTTCCTGGGCATCACAACGCGCGTCCAGCTCCTGGAGCTGTCGCAGCTCAACGCGCCGCTCCTCCGCCGCCTCCAGGACGAAGCCCCCGGCACCTTCCACCACAGCATCATCGTCGGCAACCTCGCCGAGCGCGCCGCCGACCTCATCGGCGCCGACGCCCTGCTCGTCCGTGTCGGCTGCTACTACCACGACATCGGCAAGGCGCTCCAGCCCGGTTTTTACATCGAAAACCAGCTCGGCGGCGCCAATCCCCACGATGAGATGGAGCCGCGAGACAGCGCCCGCGTCATCCGCCAGCACGTCCGCGGCGGACTAGAGCTGGCCCGCCGCCACGGCCTGCCGGTCAGCGTGCAGGCGTTCATCCCGGAGCACCACGGCACCAGGCTGATCGCCTACTTCTATCGCGTCGCGAGCCAGAGGGAGGGCAACGTCGACCAGAGCGCCTTCCGCTACCCGGGCCCGCGGCCGCAGACCCGCGAGACCGCCATCGTCATGCTCGCCGACTCCACCGAGGCGATGGTCCGCGCCAGCGCCGATCGCTCGCCGGAGCGCATCGACGTGCTGGTCGAAGAGGTGATCGCTGAGCGGTTGGCCGAGGGCGAGTTGGACGAATGCGACCTCACCCTGCGCGACATCCGCACGATCGCCGAGTCGTTCAAGCAGACGCTTCGCGGCGTCTACCACCCGCGCATCGCCTACCCCGAGGCGACGGAGCAGGAGCGAAGGGCGCTCATCGGCCGCTTCCGGCCGGGACGCCGCGCCGCCCAGCCGCTCCCCCAGGCGCCCGGCCCGTCCCAGGAACAGCGCCCAACCTGGTAACACCACTCCAAGCGCCATCAACCTGTGCTGCGGCATTGAACGGCGCTGGCCGTCTGTGCCAATCTGTGTCAATCTGTGGCTGAGAGACATGCGCTTCGCGGTCATCGTCTTCCCGGGCACCTGGAGCGACCACGACTGCCACTACGTCCTGCGCGACCTGCTCCACCAGGAAGCGGACCTCGTCTGGCACCGCGAGACCGACCTCTCACGCTACGACTGCGTCGTCCTGCCAGGCGGCTTCTCCTACGGCGACTACCTGCGCTGTGGCGCCATCGCCCGCTTCTCGCCCGTGATGCAGGCCGTCGCGCGCTACGCCGAAGCCGGCCGGCCCGTCATCGGCATCTGCAACGGCTTTCAGGTGCTGTGCGAGGCGGGCCTGCTGCCCGGCGCCCTGATGCGCAACGACAGCCTCCAGTTCCGCTGCGTCGACGTCCACCTGCGCGTCGAGAACGTCGAGTCGCCCTTCACGCGACTGTGCCGCCGGGGCGACGTGCTGCGCGTGCCGATCGCACACGGCGAAGGGCGCTACTACGCAGACGACGCGACGCTGGACGAGCTGGAATCGACCGGCCGCGTCGCGTTCCGCTACTGCACTGCGGCCGGCGACGTAACCCCTGCCGCCAACCCGAACGGCTCCCTGCGCAACATCGCCGGCATCGTGAACGAGCGCGGCAACATCGTCGGGATGATGCCCCACCCGGAGCGCGCCAGCGAACCCCTGATGGGCAGCAGCGACGCCCTGGTCCTCTGGCGGAGCCTCATCGAGGCGGGCGTGGCCACCGTGGCCGGGTAGACGGCCATCTTGAGGATGGCGATCACGTGCATGCCCTCTCCCTCCGGGAGAGGGGTGACTGAAGGTCGGGGTGAGGGAAGGCGCAGCCTCATCGACGCAGGCGTCGGGGCGGTGGCGGGCTAGCTCGTACGCGTCCTCTGCACCCGGCCATGGCTCTCGTCCGCGACCCCAGTTGACTTTTGACGCCGGAAGCGCCATCATGGCGCGGGCCGAGCTTGGAGGGAGCAGCATGAACCAGCCTAGCGCCAACTTCACCTGGGAGGAGTTTCAGTCCAAAGACGGCGCGCCTCTGCCCGAGGCGTTGCGCCCCAACATCGTCTTGCTCTGCAAGAACCTCGAGGTGCTGCGCCGGGCGCTCGGCGACCGCCCGATCCAAATCGTTTCCGGCCACCGTTCTCCCGCGCGCAACGAGGCTGCGGGCGGCGTGAAGGACAGCCAGCACGTGCAGGCGAAGGCCGCCGATATCGCGGTCGCAGGCCTGACCAAACTCGAGATCTACTGCACGGTACGGCGGCTGATCGTCGAGGGCGCGATGCACGACGGCGGACTCGGCTGGTATGATGACCGGCCCACCGTCCACTACGACGTCCGGCCCGGCAGGGTGTGGTACGGCGGCATCAACAACGACGTCCCATTGCCGGACTGCGGGGGCGCGGCCACGCTCGCACCGCCGCCAGAGGAGGAAGACATGCGTTACCTTGCGGCCACCGTGGACGGCCAGTACATGCGAGTGATCACCAACGGCCCGCAGGCGCGATGGGTCACGAACCCGGACGAGGACGCCTACTGGGTAAGCAAGCTCGGCGACCCCGAGGCGGTCGAGCCGGGCGTCGTGAAGGCGCTGCTGGGCCGTTAGATCGAGGGGCACGGAACACCAGCCGGGCTCACGAGCATCTCGTATCAGAGCCCTCAGCTAACGGCGTGCCAGGGGCGGTCACGCAACGTCATCGAGTCGGCGCGCGATGGGGCGATGCTTGGTTGACCAGATCCAGCCTACCGATCTGCCTTGATAGGCCGATACCTCCAGTGAAATACTGAGCGCTTGGCGTCTCGGCTGAAGGTGCATCATGCAGCAACCACAAACGTCGGTGCGGCAGCCCGACGAGACGATCTGTTTCAGTTGCAACGCAACCATTAAGCGGGACGTTGGACTCTGCCCGCGGTGCGGGACGCGCATCGCCGAAGGGCCGGCTCACACCAGCACCGACCTGAGCCAGCTCGTGCCGCGTACGTCGAGCGCAGCCGAGGACACGATTGGCGCCGGGCGCTACATTCTGAACTTCCTTCTTGCGGGACTGATCGGCCTTGGCCTCTCCTACTTCCTTCGACGGCAGGGCTGGCTGGCCACCTGGATCAGCATCCCCATCTGCATCTTGAGCAACATCTACACCTACTACTACCTCACTTCCCACCTCTAGGCGCGGAGGGCGCTAGTCGAAGTCCAGCACTCCCGTCAGGCTCAGTACGACGGCCGTCGTGTTGTAGACGGCGTGAAGCGCAATGGCGCCGCCGAACGCGAACCGGCTCCTGCGAGGGAACGGCCCCTCTCCCTGCGCCCACGCGATCAGCCCCGCGTTCACTCCCAGGCCCGCGGTGAAGCTTGCTACGGCGTGGAGCAGGACTGTCACAGTGAAGCGATACACAACGAACGCCCGCGACGGGTCCGCGACGTAGATGGTGACGTAGACCACGCTTTCGATCACGCCGAAGCAAAGACCTGAGAGCCCCACAAGGATGGCGATATAGAGCTGGTTCCGAAGAAAGCCCGGCCACCGCAGGAAGAACAGGTAGACGCCGATCGGCTTCGTCGTCTCTTCGACGATAGGCGCGCCGACGAACGCAAGCAGCAGCGGCACGCTCGTGCGCGCCTCCGCCACGAACGCGCCGAGGATGCCGAGCGCCCCGCCCATTAGCGCGAAACCGATCGCCAGCAGGTGGTACCGAAGGCCCGCCGGCGGCGCGACAGCCTCGCTCGCCGGATCGGAGTCGTTCGCCGTGTGCCGCGCTACGCCGTCCCACATGGGAAGCCATCTGACATCATGGGCCCAGTATAGTGGGTGCGCCGCCCGGCCTCAGCGGCCATATGGTTGCCGCGTGCTGCCCGGCAAGAGTATGATCCCGGGCAGTAGCACCGGACCCGCCTGGAGCAGAGAAGCGTGGTGAAGGCATGATCGTCGGCTCCGAAGACCGCCCCGAAGTCACACCGTACCCCGTTCGGTTCGAAGTTGAGTACCAGGAGCGGCAGTCACGATGGAAGGCGCTGTTCCGCATTCCGCTGGCTCTGCCCGCATTCCTCTTCGCGTACCTGGCTTTGGGCACTGCCATCTATTCGACGCTCCCCGTGATGTGGATCATAATCCTGGTACGGGGACGCATCCCGCGCTGGCTGTTCGATTTCCAGGTCGGCGCGAACCGGTTCTTCGCCCGCACCCAGGCCTACGTCTCCCTGCTCACCGACGTCTACCCGGCGTTCGATGGCCCGTATCCCGTCACTTACGGCGTGTCCTATCCGGAGAGGGTATCGCGCCGACAGGTCGTCATCTGGAAGATCGCCACCTCGCTGCCCCACTGGCTCATCGTCTTAGTGCTGCAGAACGTGGCGTTCGCGCTGGCAGCCGTCGGCTGGCTCGCCATCCTGTTCACCGGCCAGTTTCCAAAGGGCCTCCATACCTTCATCGTCGGCGTCATGCGCTGGCGGGAGCGCGTCTATGCCTACTCCCTCTCGCTGACCGACGAGTTCCCCCCGTACAACCTCGCCGCCGACGCGCCCGCCGCGACCGGCGGCGCCCGCACCGCGTCATCAGCGGTCGGTCTGCTCGTGGTGAGCGGGCTTGTGGCCGGCATCGTCGCGTTGATCCTAGCAGTGCCTTGGACCGGCGAGGAACACGTCGTCGATGTCTCATACACCCGCCTCGCCGAGGGCACCCTCGGGCCCGGCGAAGCGCTCGTGCGCGTGAACTCCGTGGAGGTACAACTCCTGTCCGCGCTCGATCCCGCTGACGACGCCTTCAGCTTTTATGCTCCCCGGCCTGGCAGCAGGCTCGTACTCTTCTCGTTCCTCCTCACGAATGTCCAGGACAGCGGCGACGCCCCTTACATCTCGATCTCCGGCGATGACTTCCAACTGGCAGTCGCTACAGCGGACGCCAGCGACCCTCTCCTCGCCGTCATCAACCGGCGCGCGCCTCCGGTGCGGGTCGACCGGGGCGAGACCGTGACGGCGGAGATGGTGTTTGAAGTGCCCGGCGGCTTCCGGCCAAGCGAGGTATCGTTCGGGCGGCGCGGATTCCTCGGTGACATCGGGATCTTCCGCCTCCACTAGCTACCGCCACCCCCAGGCCGTTCGCTACGCTGGAGGCGCGCCCCATGACCGTCGACCAGCGCACGCTCGACCAGATCGCCCTCTCCCGGGACGAGTATCGCCTCGCCTGCGAGCGGCTCGACCGCGAGCCGAACGAGGTCGAGCTGGGCATGCTGGGCGCCCTCTGGAGCGAGCACTGCGGCTACAAGAACAGCCGGCCCCTCCTCCGCCTCTTCCCCACCACCGGCCCTCGCGTCCTCACCAAGGCGGGGGAGGAGAATGCGGGCGTCGTCGACATCGGCGACGGGCTCTGCGTGGCGCTGAAGATCGAGTCCCACAACCACCCTTCGGCGATCGAGCCGTACCAGGGCGCGGCGACAGGCGTCGGCGGCATCGTGCGCGACATCTTCGCGATGGGGGCGCGGCCCATCGCCATCTTCGATTCGCTCCGGTTCGGGCCGCTCTCCGACGCGCGCAACCGCTATCTGATCGGCGGCGTCGTTGGCGGCATCGGCGGCTATGGCAACTGCCTCGGCGTACCCACCGTGGGCGGCGAGATCGCCTTCGAAGGCTCCTACTCCGGCAACCCGCTCGTCAACGCGATGTGCGTCGGCATCGCCCGCGTCGACAAGCTGCAGCGGGCGCGCGCCGAGGGGCCGGGCAACATCCTCATGCTCGTCGGCGCCGACACCGGCCGCGACGGCATTCACGGCGCCACCTTCGCCAGCGTCGAGCTGGACGAGCGCTCCGAAGAGCGCCGGCCGGCTGTGCAGGTGGGTAACCCGTTCCTCGAGAAGCTCCTCATGGAAGCCTGCCTGGAGCTCGCCGAGCAGCACGCGGACTGGATCGTCGGGCTGCAGGACCTGGGCGCCGCCGGCCTCACCAGCTCCAGCGTCGAGTGCGCGGCCAAGGCAGGCACCGGCCTCGACATCGACGTCTCGCTTGCGCCCAGGCGCGAGCGCGGCATGACCGCCTACGACCTCATGCTCTCCGAATCGCAGGAGCGCATGCTCGTCATCGCGAAACGCGAGTTCGAGGACGACGTGCGCCGCCTCTTCGAGCGCTGGGAGCTCCACTGCGCAACGATCGGCGTCGTCACGGACGACGGCATGACCACGGTGCGCGATGGGAGCGAAGTCGTGGCGCGGATACCGGTCTCGCTGCTCACCGACCCGCCAACGTACTTGCGCGACGGCGTCAAGCCTCGCTGGCTCGACGAGCTGCAGTCGTACGACCTCGCCGCCCTGCCTGACGTGACCGACGCGAACGATGCCCTGCTGCGCGTGCTCGCTTCGCCCGAGGTGGCCTCGAAGCGCTGGGTCTGGCGTCAGTACGACCACCAGGTGCTCACCAACACCGTCGCCGGGCCGGGCAGCGACGCAGCCGTCATCCGCGTCAAGGGCACGTCCAAAGCGATCGCCCTCAGCACCGATGGCGATGGGCGCATGTGCTTCCTCGATCCGTACGCCGGCGGCGCGCTTGCGGTCGCTGAGGCGGCGCGCAACGTCGTCTGCGCGGGAGCGGAGCCGCTCGCCCTCACCGACTGCCTCAACTTCGGCAACCCTGAGAAGCTGGAGGTCTACTACCAGCTCGAGCAGTGCATCCGCGGCATGAGCGACGCCTGCCTGGCGCTCGGCGTCCCCGTCGTCTCCGGCAACGTCTCGCTTTACAACGAAACGAACGGCGAGGCGATCTACCCCACGCCCGTCGTCGGCATGCTCGGGCTAATCGAAGACGTCGAGCGCGTCGTGCCGATGGCGTTCCAGCGCAACGGCGACGAGGTCTTCCTGATCGGCGCGATGCTCACCGGCGACGCCACCAGCCTCGCCGGCAGCGAGTACGCGAAGGTGACGCACGACGGCCTTGTCGCTGGCCGGCCGCGCATCGACCTCGATCTCGAAGTGCGCGTCCAGCGCCTGTGCCTGGAGGCGGCCCACCGCGGCCTGCTCGCCTCCGCCCACGACTGCTCGCGCGGCGGTCTCGCCGTCGCGCTGGCCGAGTGCTGCACGGAAGGCAGCCACGGCATCGACGCGTCCGGCGCAGCCATCGATGGCCGCATGGACGCCGCCCTGTTCGGCGAGGGGCCATCGCGCATCGTCGTCTCGACCCCGCAGTCCGCGGCCCTCCAAGCGCTCGCCCGGGAGCGCGACGTGCCCTGCGTCCGGCTGGGGGTCGTGGGCGGCGAGCGCCTCACCCTCGGTCCGTATCTGGACCTCGCCGTCGAGGACCTTCGCGCGGCGTACGAAGGCGGTCTGCCTGCGGCCCTCGACGCCCAAGAGGCGGCCCGTTAGCCGGTCGCCCCGGGCTCAACCCGAAGTTGAGTTTCGGTTGACAGGCTGGCATAGAGGTGCTATGCTGATAAGGACAATCGAATACCCCGCCTGCCGAATCCCTAAGTGGAACGGGGGACCCACCGAGAACCGGGGTGAATTTCTCCTGACGATCAGGGGAAATGGCCAGTCCCTTCAGGCCAAACCCGTCAGCTAACCTCGTAGGCATCTGAGGGAAGGCGTCAGCCAGCGTAAACGCGGGACGAGGGCGGCGCTCTCATATTGCGCTCCTACGTATCCAGCGCGGTTCTGACGCAAGGCCTTCACCTCTCGGTCGTGTCCCCATTCGGTTAAGCCGCAGCAGATATGTGCGGCGCTTCTGGATGCCAGGCGGAAGCACAGAGGAGGTGCGCCCCACATGTCACGCGAAATCGCGAGTCCCGTAGCCCTTGCCAATCGTCCACCCGCTGCAACTGCAGCCTGCCCTCAGGAAGGCCTGCTTATCACCGCCGACGGCGCCCTCGCTCGCGCCTTCCTCAGCGGGCTAGGGAGCGGCGCCGAACGCACCATCGCCTTCGATGTGCGGTCGAGTCTTGCCGACGCGAAGGAGCTGGCTGGCGATAGGCGTCGCTGGGTGGCCATCGACCTGAGCGGCGCCGTGCCGCCGGTCGAGGCTGTTGGCATCGCGCGCCTGCTCTGGCCACAAGCGCGCATCGCCGTACTCAGCTCGTGGTGGAGCGACCAGGACGCCGCCGCCCGCGAGCTGGCGGACACGGTGATCCACAAGCCGTTGCGCTCGCATGAGATACTCGCATTCTTGAGCGACAGGCCGGTCGCCGTGCCCAATGCAGCGCCGCCAGCGGCTGCGACGCCGCCGCTTCGCAACGCAAGCTAGACGGCCGGTCGCGCCCCGTTCTCGCGCAGCTCCCACTCCGGCCAGCCCTCCTGCCCGCCGATGAGCGGCACGAAGCGGCACTCGCCCAGGCGCTCCAACGTCACGCCTCTATCGGAGTTCGTCACCCGCACCAACTGCTGGGCCTTCCGGCTACCCACCGGGATCACCATCCGCCCGCCCATCGCGAGCTGGTCGACGAGGGAGCGAGGCACCTCGGGCGCGCCGGCGGTGACGATGATCGCGTCGTACGGCGCCTCGTCCGGCCAGCCGAGCGTCTCTTTCGCCGGGTACACCCTCACGTTGTTGTAGCCCAGCGCCTTCAGCCGGCTCGCCGCAGACTGAGCCAGCTCCGGAATGCGCTCCACGCTGATCACTTCGCGCGCCAGCAGCGAGAGCACAGCAGCCTGGTAGCCCGAGCCCGTCCCCACTTCCAGCACCTTCCCGTCGCCTCGAAGCTGCAGCGCCTCCGTCATGATCGCCACCATCAGCGGCTGCGAGATCGTCTGCCCCTCGCCGATCGGGAGCGGCCGGTCTTCGTACGCGTAGCGGTGCAGGTCAGGGATCACGAAGCGCTCGCGCGGCACGCGCCCGAACGCCTCCAGCACGCGTTCGTCGCGGATCTCCTTGCGCAGAGCGCGAACCATGTCGGTTCGCGCAGCCTCGAAGTCGATGGGCACGGCTCCCTCCTCCCAAGTATCGCGAGCAGGTTAGCACACCGCGCCCGGACCGCCGTCGCGCGCTGTCAGGCTCTCGCTCGCTGCCAGAAGTGGCGTTGGATGCGCTCCAGATGTCCCTCAGGGAGGCGCTGCGCGGTGCCCTCTCTCAGTCCCGTCACGTCCGAGTCGAACGACTGGATCGCGGCGACACGCAGCCACCACTCGAACGTCTGCAGCACCTCCCAGTAGCGCAGCCGATCCTTATCGATGGGCAGGTGCTTCCGGTAGCCGCGCAGATAGCGCCGCACCAGCATGTACCGGCCGAAGCGGTCGAGCAGCATGCCGATCACACCGCTCAGCTCGCCGGGCGCCGTGCGCATCAGGACGAGCGTGCTCGCGATGTCGCAGTGCCGGTCGCCCAACGCCGCGCCCGACCAGTCGATCACGCTGAGGCGCTGCTCGTCGTCCACAACGATGTTCTGCGGATGGAAGTCGTTGTGGCAGAGCGAAGCCTCCTCCGGCATCACCATCCCCTTGTGCGCTTCGAGCCAGGCGAGCGCGTCGTCTGTGCCGGTCACACCCATCGCGGCGATGCGACGGCGGAAGTCAACGAGCTGGCGCTCCACGAGCGTGCCGTCCGCGGGCAACGGACACGCCTCGACAGGAAGCCGGTGCAGATCGGCGTGCGCCTTCGCCATCAGCGGCGTCAGGCCGCGCGCAGAGATGGGGTTCGCCTGGAGGCGGTCGAGCATCGTCCGGCCGGGCGCGCGCTCCATGATCAGGAACGGCCGCCCGAGCGCACCTGCGCTCGTCTCAATGGCGAGGACCGCGGGTGCTGGATACCCACGTTCGACCACGAAGCGCTGAACCGCGCCGTCGAACTCGGCTCGCTCGCCCTGTTCGGCGTTGGGGTAGACGCGCAGGATGAGCGGGCGCGCCCACGCGGGGTCGACGCCGTCGCTCTCCAGGCGGAAGGTGTAGATGTGCGTCTCCCAGCCCGTCTCGATCGCCGCGGGCGCCTCGGCGAAGCGCAGGTCATCGACGCTGAGCCGCGCCGTCAGGTACGCGAGTAGCGCCGGCGCGACCTGATCGGCCCGGGACGGGTCGCTGGGCACGAGCCACCTCCGGCGCCCAGTGTAGGCGAGCGCCTCGGGAGGAGCCAACATTGAACCGATGCGGGACCTTAGAGCGGCTTCCAATCCTGACGAAAGGTCGGATGCGTAGGCAATTGACTCCATGTGCCTGGATGCAAGATGGCCTCCACAATCAGCCCATCGAGTTCTGCTCTGTTCTCAATTGTCGGCTGCGGGTAAGTCCTCTCGTCCAAGTACTCTGCACGCGGTGCCCTCAATCTATCGTGTACCGACAGGAAGCCCTTGCCAACTGTCATTTCGACACCCGTGAACCGCTTCGCCAAAGTAAAGCCGACTCTGGCGACAGCCCGGTCGCTCTCAAGCCGCACACGGTAGGCAACGCAGAATCTCTTATGAAGCCATGTCTTCCGTGGGTTGAGATCGAAATACTGGTCGAAGGGGTCTCATCTACGTGCATTTGGGCGTTCCAGTTGCGATAGCTCGGAAGTAATCTAAGAGCTTCCTCTATCGATCCCTGGATCCCCGCTGCGTAGCTGAACTCGTTTACCTCAGTCCGGGCGGCTGTATACTCCCGAAGTCGGTGCTCATCTCTTTCTCGGTGACGCCGCTCCTCGCCCGATTGCTTAAGTTCGTCCTCAGCAAGGGCTCGGCGGAACCGTCCGTCCAAACTCATCATGTCCTCCACAACCTTTTCGCATCCCTCACACCAGCTCCTTCACCTTCTCCGCCGGCGACCGCGTGACGCGGCTTACTTCTCTTGTTCCAGGCGCTCCAGCAGCCACATGCGCGCGAGGGTAGACGCGCCCATCCCCTTCTTGCGTCCCGCCTTCGGGAGTAGATCGATTCGTCTTCGCATCGAGGCGCACTCCCGGGATGTGCCCGAGCGGCCGCGTCACCGTCAACCGCTTCAATTCCTTCCACTCGCCGTAGTCCAGCGGGCTGTGCGTGTCCCGGAACTCCGCCTCTTCTTCGCGCGACGTGAACTCAAGGACTTCGCCGCTCACTTTGGGATGTGTCCGATGCCAATTCCGAGCTTCTTCTTCGCCTGCCCGATCTTCGTGGTGACGTTGTCCTGGTGCGGACCGAAGCGTGCGAGCTGCTTCTTCAGCCACCTGCCGCTGTAGGCAAGCTCATAGAGCGTCCAGATAGCATCTTCGGTTCGGCCAAGGGACTGCGCCAGGTTCGCTACATTCGCTCTCGTAGGTACAAGCGACAAGACCAGTTCGATCTCCCCTCGCGTGTAAGGATCAAAGGCCTTTGGCACTCCTTCTCGTTTGGTTTTCATGGAACTGTCACCTCCTCCAAGGTCGACATCTGCAATCTGGGCAGGATTGTACCAGACCAGTGGTCACCCTCACACCGTCTCCTTCACCTTCCCCGCCAGCGACCGCGTGAGCGAGCGCGGCCTACTTCTCGTCTTCCAGGCGCTCGAGGAGCCGCATACGCGCGAGGGTCGACGCGCCCATCCCGCTTTTTGCGTCCCGCCTTCGAGAGTAGATCGATCGTCTTCGCGTCGAGGCGCACGCCCAGGATGTACCCGAGCGGCCGCGTCACCGTCAACCGTTTCACTTCCTTCCACTCGCCGTGGTCCAGCGGACTGTGCGTGTCCCAGAACTCCGCCTCTTCTTCACGGGACTTGAAGCGCGGGATCTTCTTCGGCTTAGGCCCCGGTTTCACGCGTGGTGCAGCCATCCTCAGCGCTTAGACACCCTCGCTCGGTTCGCAGACGCGGACGGTTCCATCTGGTTCGACGAAGAGCCAGTAGAGCGGCAGGGCCTGCCGCACCCTCGGGCTCACCTTCCTACACTGATGGAGGAATTGCGGGATAGCTGGGACCGCAAGAGCATACCGACTCGTTTCATCCCTCATTTGCTGCAGGATTTGTCCCAGCCCAGTGCGAAAGTCGAGTCCGATGTCAGCGGTCTGCCCTTTGGCCTCTACTACCCATCGCTCTCCTGTTGTAGGGTGGACGCTCGTAAGATCCGCTGTTCCTTCTGAGGTGGGACGAAAGCCGGCCTTGAGGAAATGCGCTTCGATCGATTGTTGAACGAATCCCTCATTCGGGTACTCGGTGCCACGACGATAGGTCCGGCCCATCAGTCTACACCAGCTCCTTCACCTTCTCCGCCAGCGAGCGCGTGAAGCCGACGGTCGACGCGATCTCATCGATGGGGGCGTCGCGGATGCCCTTCACCGAGCCGAACTTGCGCAGCAGCGCCCGCTTCCGCTTCGGCCCGACGCCCGGCACGGCGTCGAGCGCCGACTGCACGGCCGCCTTCTTGCGCAGGCCGCGGTGGTAGGTGATCGCGAAGCGATGCGCCTCGTCGCGGACGCGCTGCACCAGGTAGAGCGCCTGCGACGTCCGCGAGAGCACGATCGGCTCCGTCATGTCCTTGACGAACAGCTCCTCGTTGCGCTTCGCCAGGCCCGCCGCCGGGATCTGCTCGACGCCCAGGTCGCGCATCGCGTCGAGCGCGGCGTGGAGCTGCCCCTTCCCACCATCGACGATCAGCAGGTCGGGCAGCGTCTGGAACGACGCGTCCTCGCGCCGGGCCGCGCGGCCCCCCGCCCGTGCGCCGTCATCCTCGCTCGAGCCGTCGCGCTCAGGCGGGGCGGTCGCGCGGCGGAAGCGGCGCTTGAGCACTTCCGCCATCATGGCGAAGTCGTTCGAGCCTTCGACCGTGCGTATCTTGAAGCGACGGTACTCCTGCGGGCGCGGCTGGCCGTCGGTGAAGACGACCATGCTACCGACGGCGTTCGTGCCCTGGATGTTCGAGATGTCGTAGCACTCGATGCGGCGCGGCGAGTCCGGGAGGTTCAGCTCCTCCTCCAGCTCGTCGAGCGCGGCCTGCGTCTTCGACGTGTCGGCGAGCCAGCGCGCTTTCGCCTGTTCGAGCGCCTCGCGGGCGTTCGCCTCGGCCATCTGAACGAGTTTGCGCTTCTCGCCGCGCTCGGGCACCAGCAGCCGGACGACGCCACCGCGACGCTCCGTGAGCCACGACGCGAGCAGCTCTGACTCGGGGACGGCGACCGGCAGCAGGATGCGCTTCGGGATGTAGGTGGCCGAGCCGTAGAACTGCTTGAGGAAGCTGGCGAGCACCTCCGCGTCGGGCTCGTCCTTCGCGCCGTCGAGCGTGAAGTGGTCGGTGGCGACGAGCTTCCGGCCGCGCACGAAGAGCGCCTGCACCATCGCCTCGGTGTCCGTGCGGGCGAGGCCGAAGACGTCTTCGTCCGCCGGCTTCGTCGACGCGACGGTCTGCGTCTCGGTGACGCGTTCTATCGCGCGGAGCTGGTCGCGCAGGCTGGCGGCGCGTTCGAACTCCAGCGCTTCGGACGAGGCGTCCATCTGCGTTCGCAGCGCGCGCACGACTTCGTCGGTGCGGCCTTCGAGGAACATGATCGTCTGGCGGATCACCTCGGCGTACTCCTCCTGCGTGGCGAACGACGAGCACGGAGCGATGCAGCGGTGGATGTAGTACTCCAGGCACGGCCGAGGGTCGTCGCCGGTGATCACCTTCGTGCACGTTCGCCAGGGGAAGAGCTTCTTGGTGATGTCCAGCGTCTTGCGCACCGAGCCGGCGCTGGCGTACGGCCCGAAGTAGCGCGCGCCGTCCTTCTCCACGCGACGCGTGATGTAGACGCGAGGGAACGGGTCCGTGAGGTCGACCTTCAAGTAGGGGTAGTGCTTGTCGTCCTTGAGGCGCACGTTGTAGAAGGGCTGATGGCGCTTGACGAGCGTCGCCTCCAGGAAGAGCGCCTCCTGCGCCGTGTGGGTGACGATGTACTCGAAGTCGGCGATGGCGGCGCGCAGGCTGGCGAGCTTCGCCTCCATGCTGTGGGCGGCGCCGAAGTACGAGCGCATCCGGCTGCGCAGGTTCTGCGCCTTGCCGACGTAGACGACCTGGCCGCGGTCGTTGCGGAAGACGTAGACGCCGGGGCGCTGCGGCACCGACTTGAGCCGTTCGACCAGCGGTTCGGGCATGGCGATTCCATGGTAGCGAATCGGCCCTCACCCCCAACCCCTCTCCCGCCTTGCGGGCGAGGGGAGCGGGCCGCGGCCAGAGGGCGCTGCTGATTCTCATCCTGAGCTTGTCGAAGGGTGCCCTCCCTCGGCCCCAGTCCCGCGCGTTTTGTGGCAGTACGTTTTGCAAAATCGCCTTTTCTGGCGAAGCACCTCGAATCACCTCCTGCGCGGGAGTCTGGCGGGCGGGCGCTGAGCGAAGCACGCCCTCGCCGGCTTGTCGAGTATGAGGATACGGGCGCGGCGGGAGATCTCGAAGGGGGCGGCGGCAGCGGCAATGCCCGATGCCTTAACCGCGCGTCTTGTGTCATTACGTTTTGCAAAAGCGCCTTTTTCGAGCGGATCGCCTCGAATCACCCCGCGCGCCGAATCCAGCGCACCGGCGCCGAGCGCTGTACGCCCTCGCCGGGTTGTCGAGTGTGAGGATACGGGCACCGCGGGAGAGCGCGAAGGGGGTGGTGGCGCGGTGCTTGACATCCGCCGGCGCGGTGGTATGCTGTGAGGCGATTGGTGGCTGTTTTCCCCCACACGGAGGTGTGGCGTGCGACTCTTGCATATCGTAGCGGCCGTAGCTGGTGCGGTTCTGATCGTAGCCGTTATCCTAAGTGCTTCGTCACGCCCGGATGCCATTCTGGCCTCTGGCGCAACTGAGATCTCCGCCGGTGGAAGTCACACCTGTGCACGGACAGCGCTTGGAGACGTGAGGTGCTGGGGCCAGAACCTGGTAGGACAACTAGGGAACGGTTCGTTCTCGGGGCCAACAGACGCGAATCCAATTCCGGTGGAGGTGTTGGGGCTGGAAGGCAGCGCAGTGATGGTGTCCGCCGGCGGACTCCACACGTGCGCTGTCACGGTGATCGGCGGCGTGAAGTGCTGGGGCGACAACTTTAGCGGGCAGTTAGGCGATGGCACAACACTGGAGCAACAGCCCCCTGGCCGGGCGATTCCCGTGGACGTGGTGGGCCTCGGCAGCGGCGTTGAGACTGTCAGCGCCGGCGGCTCGCACACGTGCGCTCTAACCGCGGAGGGAGGAGTGAAGTGCTGGGGTGGAAACGAATTTGGACAACTAGGTGATGGAACGACCACTAATCGAGCCTTACCGGTAGATGTGGAAGGGCTCAGCGAAGGCGCAACGGCAGTGGCGGCGAGTGGTTTCCACAGCTGTGCCCTCATCGCGTCGGGAGGCGTCAAGTGCTGGGGCAATAACCAGGATGGGCAACTGGGGAACGGAATGTTTGCTAACAGTGCGATCCCCGTTGACGTGGCCGGGTTAGATGATCCAGTGGTCAAACTAACAGCCGGGTTGGGCTATGATGGCCACACCTGCGTCTTAACCGCAAAGGGAGGTGTGCGGTGCTGGGGTGGGAACGAGAATGGACAATTGGGTGATGGAACGACGATTGACAGAAGTACACCAGTTGGCGCGGCGGGACTTGCAAGCAGCGTGACCGGCGTGTCCGCGGGCGGCGGGGGATCCATCGCGCCGTTTGCAGGACACACGTGTGCGATCACCGAGTCGGGTGGGCTGAAGTGCTGGGGTGGGAACAACTCTGGCCAGCTGGGCGACGGAACGACTACGCAGCGCCTGGTTCCAGTCGATGTGACAGGATTGAGCGCAGACGTGTCTCGCATATCGGCTGGAGGCGGCGGCGGATGGTCGCCGTACAGCGGCCACACATGCGCGGTAGCGACTGACGGCCGCGTGAAGTGCTGGGGCGGGAATCAGTATGGACAGTTGGGTGATGGTACGGATACCGCTTCCACCTCGCCGGTGGAGGTGGTTGGATTCAGTGTGAAGCCGACGGCTACGCCGACCGGAACGTCTACACCGTGCGGGCCAGAAGGATGTCCTACACCGACGACGACCTCGACGCCTACAGCTACGAGAACGCGGACGCCTACGTCCACGCCGACCAATTCAGCCACTCCTACCATGACGGCCAGTCCCACAGGCTCAGCGACCAGCACTGCGACGAGGACGAACACGAGGACCGCTACGTCTACTCCATCACCGACCGGAACCCGAACACCCACGCCAACACGGACACCATCCGCCACGCCGACGGCAACCCCTGTGAAGGAGGGCTTGAAGGTGAAGGTGCTGGCACCGAATTTCGTGAGCCCGGGCCAGACCTTCAATTACGTGGTCACGTATACCAATGGTGCAACTTCTCCTATAGCCGATGCGAAGCTGATCAGCCGGCTTCCATCTACGGCCACGTTCAATTGGTCGTGGCCGCCGGGAACCTACGATGCAGAATCGCGTACCGTCTCTTGGGACCTTGGAGCAATCAGCCAGGAGAGCAGCGGATCGTTTTCGGTTAGTGTCGTGACAAATTGGGGCCTGTCGGTGGGCACAGTCCTGGAGAACCTGGCTAGCGTGGAGCAACAGGGAGCTCCTGCGGAAGCGAGCTCTGCGCACCAGTCGACAGAAGTCGCTAGCGCTGGTGCGTTTCGGCTGCCGTTTGTTGGCCGCACGAGAGCGTCGACCTACGCTGGTCATGGCGAAGCTCTGGACTTCTGGATGCACCGCCCATCTGTGGACAACTCATGGAACGGCGAAGTCAGGGCAGCGCAGCGCGGTGTGGTCGTGTACGCGCAGATGAATGTCGCAGGTGGTTCGAGCTCCGCCTGCCCAGGTAGACCCGTTGGTTACGGCAATCTCGTGGTCCTGGAGCACCACATCAAGGGCGTTCGGTACACCACCCGATATGCGCACCTCAGCACCTTCAACGTTAGAGTGGGGGAACAGGTACCGCAAGGGTACCTAGTAGGCACCTACGGCGATACTGGCTGTACTTTTTCGGCGACAGGTGACGCGAGACACCTTCACTTCGAGCTTCGGAAGGGCGGTGCATTCTGTCCACCACATCCCACGGCCTGCCCGTCAGTCTTCAGTGGCTCTGAGCTGGATATTACCGGACTAAGCGGGATAACGAGCGTCGGCAGCCCAAGCGGGGGCGGAGATGCAACGGGGGCTCCGCTTGCTGCTTCGGGCCAGCTCAATCAGACACGGATAGTGGTGGCCAGCGATCCTAATGCGAAGCATGCCGACCGTGAGTTCGCTGAGCATGGTGACACGGTAAACTTCACTATCGAATTCGAGAACGAGGGTGAGGGCATCGCTTTCGGTGTCAATGTTGTGGACACGCTGGACCAGGACCTCGATGTTTCTACTCTACTGCTCCCGGAGGGAGAAGGCGGAATCTACGACGCTGCCACGAGGACAATCGCGTGGGACTTAGGTGAGGTGGGGCCAGGCGAAGGCGGGGAGTTGCACTTCATCGCCAACGTGCACGGCGATGCAGAATGTGGCGACGAGGTGATGAACTCGGCGACCGTGAACTTCCCGAGCGTACCGGAAGTGACGACTACGAATGGCGTTTCCGTGGTGGTCATCGGTTCCGGGTGCGACCTCGATTCCGACACCTTGCCTGATCTGATAGACAACTGCTCGATAATGTCGAATGGTCCTGCTCAAGCCGCCATTCCTGGCGTAGGGAACCAGACCGACAGTGACAGTGACGGGGATGGAGACGCCTGCGACAATGACGACGACAACGACGGCATGCTGGATGCTTCCGAAGTCTTCTACAGCTGCATGGACCGCGTTGTGGCCGACGCTTCACTTGACTACGATGGCGATGACCTCGCCAACGCAGCCGAAATGAGCTTGTGGAAGACCTTTGGACTGAGCACGGATCCTTGCGACGCGGACACGGACAGCGATGGATGCCTCGACGGGCGAGAGGTACTCACTCAGGCTGGCACGCAGGTGTCCGGCGGCCGCCGGGATCCCCTGTACTTCTGGGACTACTTCGACGTGCCGACAGGCTTGCCGCCGACGCGCGACGGTGCCGTGAGTGCGGGAGATGTTGCTGGGGTGGTGGCCCGGTTCGGCTCAAACGACGATGCGCCCGGCACTTTCGATCGCGGGAGCGATCCCCTGTCCGCTCCGCAGGCGCCAGTGCAGCCCTCGGGCGCCCGGGCCAACTACCACCCCGTGTACGACAGAACCGGCGTGACGCCAGGCGGCGAGACTTGGGATCTCCTGCCGCCGAACGGTTCTATAACGTCGGGAGACCTTGCGGCGGTTGTGGCACAGTTCGGCCACAGTTGCATCTAGGGGGCCACGCCCCACACCCGGCGCGAGGCGCCGCCACCGCCCCCTTCGCGCTCTCTCGGCCCGGCCCTACCCTAGACCTCGATAACTAGTCGTGGGCATGCGCCCGATTCGGGCGCCTCTCAGGTTCGCTCGCGGAGGCCGACTTACGTCATGACCAGCAAAGAGGCGCTCCTGCAAAGATCAATCAAACGCCCGCCCAGATTCACCACCGGCGCCACGCGGGCCCGGCCAGCTTCGGAGGTCGTCCCGTCAGAAAGGCGCTTTTGCCAAACGGCCTGGTCAAACAGAGAGCCTGCCCGCCGCAGGAGGGCTTGCAGGGCAGGGTGGTGGGCGCGACCCGCGACCCGCGAGCCGCGACCCGGGGGCGCTGGTGGTCGCTCGGCGCGCTGTGCGCTAGACTGACGGCAACCTGGCGCCAAGGGAGGTTCGTGTGATGGGATTCCTGAGCTTCTTCGTCGCATCGTGGATCGGGCGGATCATCGGGCTGCTGCTGTCGCTGGTGATCCTGGCGGTCGCCTTCTTCGGGATCATCGGCGTCCTCGCCGCGACCGGCGGGCCCGGCGCCTGCACGCCCGGAGGCGGCCCAATCACCGTGAGCGACGCCAACGCCGCCGCGTTCCAGACCAAGTGGGACGCCTTCGCCGGCACGCTGAACAACGGCCAGCCGGCGACCGTCACCTTCAACGAGAGCGAGGTCTCGTCTCGCGCGAACCAGTGGGCGCGCGACGAGTCGATCGACTTCGACGCCGACATTCTCGTCTGCATCCACGACGGCTCCGGCGAGGCGACGGCTACCTTCGGAGGCGGTTGGGTGGACTCAGAGGTGTCGGTCACCGGCACCGTGACCATCGAAGGCACGCACCCGCAGGCCCACGTCGACGACATCGAGCTCGGCAACGTGCCCGGCTTCATGATCGGGCCGTTCGAGGGTCGGATCGAAGACGCGATCCAGGAGGCGCTCGACATGATCGACCTCGACGAGCACACCTACACCGTCACGCTCACCGAAGGCTCCGCGCAGATCGACGGCACGCCGTAGGGGAGCCGCCGCCAGAGCCCCACCCTGGGTCAAGGGTTCAGGGTCAAGGTTCAAGCCCGACCCGCAAGAGAGGGGTGGGCTGGCCTCGACCCCCGACCCCCGACCCCTGACCCCTGACCCCTGACCCCTGACCCTGCGCCGTCAGGCGCAACTGTGGCCGAACTGCGCGACGGAGGCGGCGATGTCGCCGGCGGTGATCGAACCGTCGGCGGGCTGGAGGTCCCACGGCTCGCCACCCGGCAGGATGCCGCCGCGCTCGTACGCGCTGTGGTAGGCGGGCGCGGGCGGCGGCGGCGAAAGCGGGTCGCCCGGCTTGCCCGTCGCGCCGAAGCGCGCGACGACGCCCGCGATGTCGCCGGCGGTGACGGCGCGGTCGCGTGCGGGCGGCGGAGCGCCCGTTGGCACGTCGAAGAAGTCCCAGAGGTTGTTGGGGTCGCGTCGCCCGCCCTCCGTGGCATCGAGGCCCAGCTCCTGCGCGTCGCTGCAGCCGTCGCCGTCGCTGTCTTTGAGCAGGACAGGCGCCGGCAGCGGGCTGTCGGTCGTCGAGCCGTCGCCGAGCTGGCCGAAGGCGTTATCGCCCCAGCAGAGGACCGCGCCCGACGCAATCGCGCAGGTGTGCAGCGTACCGGCCGCAACAGCTTCGACGCCGCTGAGCGCAACGCAGGGCAGGTCGGCGCAGACGGCCACGGGGTTGTGCCAGTCGGTCGTGGTGCCGTCGCCGAGCTGGTTGCTGGCGTTGCGGCCCCAGCAGCGCGCGCCGCCGTTCGAGAGCGCCGCGCACGAGTGCTCGTCGCCCAAGCTGAGGCCGTCGATGCCCGTCAGCGCGACCCCGCCCGCGCAGTTCGTGCCCACGCCCGTCGCGCAGACGTCGAAGGGGTTCGCCCGCTGGAACGCCGTGCCTTCGCCGAGCTGGCCGCGGAAGTTCAGGCCCCAGCACTTCGCGCCGCCGTTCGACATCAGCGCGCAGCTATGCCTGCCGCCCGCGTCGATGTCGCTCACGCCGGAGAGCAGAGCGCAGCCTGCGCCGGAGCCGAACTGACAGACGTCCGTGGGACTGGGGCGCGGGTGAACGGCGGTGCCGTCGCCGACCTGGTTCTCGGAGTTCTGTCCCCAGCACTTCACGCCGCCGTTCGACATCAGCGCGCACGTGTGGTCGATGCCCGCGGCGATATCGACCACGTCCCCGAGGGCGGCGCAGGTAGCGGCGCTTCCCGTGGCGCAGACCGTCGCCGGCAGCGCGACGTCGAAGGCAAGGCCGTCGCCCAGCGCGCCCGCGGTGTTATCGCCCCAGCAGCGCGCTTCGCCGCTCGAGAGCGCCGCGCACGAGTGGTCCTTGCCCGCTGCGATCGCCGCGCTGCTGACACCATCCATGCCGGACACGTGGATCGGCAGCGGGTGCGCGTTCGTGTCCTGCGTGCCGATGCCGAGCTGCCCCTGGTTGTTCGCGCCCCAGCACATCACGCCGTTGTCCGTGTTGAGGGCGCACGTGTGGAAGCCGCTCTCGCCGCCCGCCGCGATGGCGATGATGCCGGTGAGCGACCCACCGCCGGCGCAGCCCGCCCCCGAGCCGCTGGCGCAGACCTCCACGGGCGACGTGCGCATCGCGGCCGAGGTGCCGTCGCCGAGCTGGCCCCAGGTGTTGTCGCCCCAGCACTTGACGGTGGTGTTGTCGAAGAGGGCGCAGGTATGGGCGCCGCCCGCCACGATCTCGATGACCTGGGCGCCTGTCGCAGCGGCTTCCGGCGGGCCGCCGGGCCGTCCGAGCGCGAGGCCCGCCGCCAGCGCCGCTATCGCGACGCCGAACGCCACCCCCACCAGCACCCATCGATTCACAAGCATGCCTTCCAGCGTTATGTATTCTAACGCGGGAGGTGGCGAGATGCTACGGGAAGGGCTTGGGTCGCGGCGCTGAAGCGTTTGTCCGATCTCGCCGAGAACGCCGGGCAGATGCCTCTTCTGACACCAGCGGCTGAATCGTCGGCGTCAGGCCGCCTCTCGCTCCGCATCCGGCGAGTACATGGCCGTCCGCGCCAGGCCGCTCATCCGTGCCCGGTGAAGAAGGGCCGCTTGAGCCGCCAGGACGTTATCGGTGTGGCCACCCCAGGTGGGAAGTGCCGGGTACTGCAACGCCCGCCCGAAGGAGAAGCTCAGTTCCCACGGGAACGGGCCCCGTGACGCCATCGCATTGAGGTTCCTGCACGCCTCTTCGCCCGACTGGCCTCCAGAGAGAAAGGCGATCCCGGGCACTGCGGCGGGGACGCAGCGGTGGAGGGCCTTCAAGGTGCGTTCGGCTATCTGGCCGGTGTCTGCTTGAGCCGGGCACTCGCTGCCGGAGGTTACCATGTTGGGCTTAAGGACCATGCCCTCGAGGAGGCAGTGCTGCGAGACGAGCTGGTCGAATACGCTGTGGAGGACCTCTTCGGTCACCTCCTGGCAACGGTGGATGTCGTGCTCACCGTTCATGAGCACTTCGGGCTCGACTATTGGGACGAGACCGGCCTCCTGCGCCAGGGCCGCATAACGGCCGAGCGCGTGGGCATTCGCCTCGATACAGCCGCGGCTCGGCATGTGCGGCCCGATTCTGATCACGGCACGCCACTTCGTGAAGCGCGCCCCCATCTCGCGGTACTCATCCAGCCGTTCCCGCAGCCCGTCCAGGCCCTCCGTGACCGTCTCACCGAGCGCTCCAGCAAGGGGCTTCGGGCCGGTGTCCACCTTGATCCCAGGTATGATACCCGAGGCGTTGAGCACGCCGACGAACGGCCGTCCATTCTCGGTGCTCTGGCGGATGGTCTCATCGACCAGTATGGCGGCGCTTATGTATTCGCCGATGCCCGGCGTGGTAAGGAGCATCTCCCGGTAGGCCCGCCGGCTATGCTCCGTGGAGTCGATGCCGAACTCCGTGAACCGCTTGGTACATGTCGGCGCCGTCTCATCAACGGCCAGGATGCCCTTGCCTTCCGCGACCATTGCCCGGGCAGTAGCTTCCAGCTTCTCCTCGATCGTCATACTGGCCTTCCCAGCTCCGGCGCCACCGTCAGCGGTTGGCGGCGGGATCAAGCTCCACGACAGACTGAAATCGCTCCACGAACTCCTCCGCCTCCATTTTCGAGGCCGCAGCAAGGTCGCGCAGCAGACTCTCGTCTTCCAGATCGCTGCGACGTAGCCGGATCATATACTCCCGCGCCACCTCATAGTGCTCCGAGTTGACGTCCACCATGCGGGTGGGGATGCGGCCGGTCTCCGCGTCTCGAATATCATCGAACGGCAGGACGCGCAGGCGGCCGTTGTCAAGGCAGACGAGGCCTCCCGCAAGCGTGTCTTCACTCGCATTCTCGTGTAGCAGGAACCGGACGGCCCCGTATCCGAGCGTCCGGGTGTAGTCGATGTCAAATGGGATAGGCGCCGCACACCTCAGTTCATAGCCCAGGGTGACCGCCACGAGTGCGAGCGACTCACCGCGTTCAGCGAATCGGCGCACGATCTCGCGCTCGAGGATGGACGCAAGAGCGACCTTCTCCAGACGGATGTTACCGTAGGAGTCATAGCCCACCTCCACGCCGGGGACATTCGCCAGTTGATCCGGGTCCATCCTGGCCGCCACACCTTCGGCGACGACCGCGAGGCCGTAGTCCTGACCAAGCGAACGCCTCTTTAGGATTGCGCCCTCCACCACCAAGCAGGGGTCCTCGAGGGAGATCTGATTGGCGGGAAACTCCTCCGGAATGATCGTGACGGTGGCGCCTGCTGCTTTCCCGATTCCCAGGGCTAGGTGCCCGGCCTTGCGGCCCATCACGACGACCAGACACCAGCGGTTGGTCGTGCGGGCCTCCTCCATCAGATTGAGGACCCACTGCGTGCCGAGATGGCGCGCGGTCTCAAACCCGAATGTAGGGCCGTTCGCCGGCAGGGGAAGGTCGTTGTCGATGGTCTTCGGAATGTGTGCGACCCGTATGCCGCCGCCACGCTGGCACACTTGCGCGGCTGCAGAAGCGGTGTCGTCACCGCCGATGGTGATCAGATGACTCACTCCCAGCTTTGTGAGCGTTTCCAGGGTCCGCTTCAAATCACTCGCGTTGCGAGTGGGGTTCGCTCGTGACGTCCTGATGATGGACCCGCCCTGGAAGTGGATGCGGGAGACGCCGGCGATGGCCAGCGGTTGAACCATATCGGTCCGTCCATTGATGAGGTGCTCGAATCCGTCGTAGATGCCGAGAACCTCCACGCCCGCCTTGGCGGATTCTATGACCGCGGCGCTCAGGGCGCTGTTAATGCCTGGAGCGGGTCCGCCCCCCACCAGGATCCCTAAACGCTGTTCTGACGTCATCTGCCCGGCTTCCCTTCCGTATCAGACGGCTTCCAGATTCAGTTTAGTCCCTTCGGTCAGGTCCTGCCAACAACGGGCTACCGGGTGCGACGGACGGGGCCCATAGGCGCCGCCGGCAGCTATGACAAGGTGCTCATTCTCTCGAGACACTCATCGGCACCAACCCTCGATCCGCGCCTGCCCTCGAGGCCTTGCTGCGACCCTCGACCCGGGGGAGGAGGGGCAGTGGGGGGCCTAGTCCGCCTCGCGGCCCCTGCCATCAAGAACTGCAATCACGACGCCGACCATGAATACGAGGGAGATTCGCGTCAGGAGAGAGATGCGCCGGTCCATGCAGAGTCGCCTTCCTGCTGTGCGCCACCTGTGGCGCCACCGCCCGAGCAGCGCAATCATGCCACCGTCGCGTCCTCATGTCAAGGCCGTTGCCCTGCTGTTACCGCTAGCGGTCGTCGCTGCTGCTTGGGGCCTCGGGTGCACCGAACCTTCTGGACAGTCCGCTCAGAACCCCTCCGACCCCCGAACGAGTGCCGATTTTCGGGACCCGGTGGACGACGCGCAGAACGCCGGCGTCTCCGTCTATTGGCTGGGACCGGAGTTTGATGCGGGCGGCCTTCACTTCGCCGTATACCCCGAAGCTGACTTCACTGACGACACCGATAGCCGCCATCCGGGGCTGAGCCTGGACTACTTCGCTCGCACTGCGGAAGGCAGCGTGCGCAGTGGCCTCGAGATGTACTCGAAGGCCGGCAACGGCCCACAGATCATGTTGGAACGAGCGTTGGCTGTGGATGGCGCGCTGGCGGACGAAGTTCAGGTTGGCGGGTGGCCTGCCCAACTCGTCACTCTGCCATCGCCGTCACGGCCCGTGAACAAGCTGTACCTGTTCGTTGACGTGGGCGACACGGTGGCCATCGTTCAGGCGGCCTCTGGTGAAACCGGCGTGCCCGGCGCGGACCCCAATCCTCTCATCGATAAGGACCTGCTCATCCAGGTTGTGGCGGAGAGCCTCCAGCCCATCCCAGAATAGCGCTCTCCGCGGCCGTGCCATCCGACCGTTCGCGCTCTCCCCCCGCGCGCGTATCCTCACACTCGACAACACCGCGAGGGTACGCAGCGCTCAGCGCACGGGTGCCAGACTCGCGTGAGAGAGGAGATCCGGAGTGTTTCGCCCGAGAAAGGCGATTTTGCCAAACGTACTGACAGGTTTCGCGCGGCTGCACAGCGGCCACGCCGGACAATCGGGCATGGGGGCGGGCCGGGGCCGTCGGGCTTCCAGCTTCCAGAGACCAGGGCGGGGCGGTGTGGGTCAGTCCGGCTTGCGGCCGCCGAAGAGCGCCAGCTCGAAGAGCTTGAAGTAGCAGTCCACGTCCAGATAGCCCAGCTCGCGCAGCCACGCGCACTGGTCCTCGACGGAGGCCAGGATGTTGGCCTGGCGGTCCTCGCGGTGCACGTACTCCGAGGCGATCTGCGCGCGCGACTTCTCGGCGCCCGCGGCTCGATGGTGGTCGTAATAGCTATCGATGAGCAGGTCGTCGAAGATGCCCGTCAGCCAGGGCGTGGGCGAGCTGACGTGCTCGATGTTGAGGAAGAAGCCGCCGGGCGAAAGCAGGTCCAGCACCTCCACGTAGAGGGCTCGCTTGCGGGCGTCACTCAGGTGGTGGATGGCGAAGCCGGACACGACAGCGTCGAAGGGCGCCCGCCTCCGTACCGCGCCCACCCACTCCGGCTGCGAGAGGTCGGCGGCGACGATCTCGCACTGGTCGCGGCGTCCGGCGAAGCGGGCGCGCGCCTCGCGGAGCATGGGCGCCGAGAAGTCGACGAGCGTGGCGCGGGCCGTCGGGTAGCGCGTGAGGAGCGCCGCCGCCAGCGTGCCGTCGCCACAGCCCAGGTCGGCGATGCTGGTCATCGGCACGTCTGACGCCTCGATCAGGCGGAGCATCGTGTCGATCTGCTCCCGGGCGAGCGGTATCGCCGCCCGCACGCCGTCCAGATAGGCGCGAACGGCGGTTTCGCTCTTCCAGGCGTCGGCGTGGGAGGCCATGGCCGCACGGTAGCACAGGGCGCGGTCCCAGCCCATCAACCTTCGACCCAGAGGGAAGGGGAGGCGGGAGATACGGCCTGTGGCCGATAACCCTTAGGTGGCCCCTGCGGGCCGCGCGAGGGGTATCGTGAGCGAAGACGAGACGTTCGCACCCGCTGACGACGAAGGCGAGGCGTTGCTGGTCGCTCGCGCGAAGCAGCGCGAGCCGTCCGCCTGGGCCGAGCTGTACGACGCCCACTACTCGAAGCTCTACCGCTACTGCTACGCCCGCACGGGCGACGAGGCCACCGCGGCCGACCTGGCGTCGAAGGTGTTTCTGGAGGCGCTGGAGGGCATCGACCGGTACGAGTTCCGGGGGCGCCCGCTGCTCGCGTGGCTGTACCGCATCGCCCGGAACGTGCTCACGGACCACCTGCGCGCCCGCGAGCGCGAGTCGAAGGCGCTGGAGCAGGCGGCAAGCTTGAGCGACCGGCACGACCCGGGCCCAGACGCCCACGTAGCCGACCGCGAGGACCTGCTGGCCGCGATGAAGCAGCTCACCGAAGAGCAGCAGCAGGTGGTGGCGCTGCGCTACTTCGCCGGATGCAGCACCCCTGAGATTGCGCGCCTGATGCGACGAAGCGAACGGGCGGTCTACTCGCTGGAGGCGCGCGCGCTGGCATCGTTGCGGCGGCTGCTAGAGCCGGAGCAGGCGGAATCGGCGGCCTGAGCTGTCCAGGGAGACGGATCAGGCGATGGCGCGCCGGCCGTTGGCTCGGCTAGGGAACCCACGTGTCACGTCGTGGGGCCAGACCTATCGCTCGGGGTCGGCTCGCCGACCTTTCCGCTCAAAATGACAGGAGCACCCGAGGAAAATCGCGCTCCTCCAGCGATAGACGTTCGAGGAGGTGTCTGAATGGAAGGCACGCTGATAGCAAACACAGCCGCCCTGCGAATTCATGTCCCGCCGCTGAGCGCCCTCCGCCCCAAGTCAGGCACGGAGGACGCAGAGGCGCGCCTGGTCGAGCGCGCGAAGGAGCGACGGCCGTCCGCCTGGGTGCAGATCTACGATGACCATTACCGGCGTCTCTACCTCTACTGTTACGCGCGGACGGGTGGCCGAGCGGTCGCAGCGAAGCTGGCGTCGCTGGTATTTCTGCAGGCGCTGAAGGAGATCGACCATCTCGTGCATTGGAGCGGCCAGTCGCTTCTCGCGTGGCTGTACGGCATGGCACGAAGTCACGTGGATGGGCATATCGAACGGGAGAGTAGCTGCGATCAAGTGGTCGATGCTGACGATGAGGGCCGGGAGATGGCGTGGATCCGGTCGCTGCCTCGAGAACAGCAGGAGGTGCTGGCCCTGCAATACTACGCGGGCTGCACGACGGCGGAGATCGCGAAGGTGATCGAGCGCCCAGAGCAGTTCGTGGAGGGGCTGAAGGCCCGAGCGTTGCGCGGGTTGCTGCACGCGGGCAAGCTGAGACCGGACGCCACGCTCCCTACCGCGCCAGCCCTCGCTGGCGAGAGGAGAGTCCGGGCATGAACGAGCTGAGCGACAAGCAAGTGACCATCCTGACCGACTTGCTGGCGGCGCTGGACGGAGGCGCCGGCCTGGAGGCATGTCTGGCGCGCTTCCCGAATGACGCGCACGCGTTGCGCCCCTACCTGGAGCTGCACACTCAGTTGCTGAGCCAGCAGAAGCCCGCGCCTTCAGCGGCCGATTACGATGCGGGCCGGGAGGCGCTCCTGGAGCGACTGGCCAGCTCCCCTGCGCCTGCGACGGGGCTCTCGCTCCGTGACACGGTCGCCGCTGCCTGGACCAGGGTACGACGAGGCGTTCGGCGCTTCGAGCTGAGCGGACGGGGGTTCCAGCCCGCGTTGATGCGCGTCGCGGCATTCGCGGCGATCTTCCTGCTTATCGGTGGTGGCACGCTGGGCGCTTCGGCGGCGGCGGGCTTCCGGCCCTCGCGCGCAGTGCTTTCGAGCGTGGGCCTGATGGAACGCCCGCCGGCGAACGTGGCGCACGTCGAAGGTGACGACGACGCAGGCGCGACGCCCGGGCCGAATCGAGACGACGATGACGGCGGCACGAACGAGCCTGGCGAGAGCAACGGCGGGGACGATGGCGATCAGGTCGTCCGGCCGCCCGAGAGCGACGGCGGAGACGATGGCGGCGACGGCGACCCATCGCGGCCCGACGACGACCAAGGCGTCGATGTCCTGCCGACGCTGCCGGGCGGCGTCGACGTGCCACCGATCGAGGCGCCGCCGGTGGTGGTCATCGACCCGACGCCGGCGCCGCTCGACCGGCTCTGCATGCCGCGAGATGCCGTGCAGTGGTACCCGCAGCTCGCGCAGTACGTGCGGACATGCACGGCCGACGAGTTCGCCGCGCTGATCGCGCCTCTGGGCAACACACTGTGCGTGCCGCAGGACCTCGTGTCGCGGCTGCCGTTGCTGCTTAGGGGGCTGCTGCCGGTCTGCAGCAACGCGCAGGCACAGGCGTTACCGTGGCTCTTCTTCGCGAAGGGGTATTGCGTGCCGCAGGCGATCGCCCAGCGCGTGCCGGCGACGAGCGCCAATGCACTGCACGTCTGCACCCCCGACGCGATCCTCGCGATACTGCTGGAGTCGCTGCCGCAGGACGAGTGTCTCTCCGGCAACCTGCTTGACCCGATCCTCTGTCCGAACGAGGGCAGCGAAGGGAGCGCGACCGACCCGATCGACGGCTTGCTCGGCGGGCTGGGCCTGACGCTCACCAACTAGCTTCCTGACACGCTGCCCTAGAGAGACGCCCCGATGCGGAGTCGGGGCGTCTCTCTTTCACCGAGATGGCGCGTAGGGTTGGTATACTGACGTAAGACACTATCGGATAGGGGCATCGCTTGTTCATCTACTACCTGGATCTCCTCGATACCGACTTCCTGCTCTTCCTTTCGTTCGCGGGGGCGGTGACGCTGGCGCTCATCGGAGGCATCGCCTTCCACGAGTTCTGTCACGCCGCGAGCGCGACTGCGCTCGGTGATACGACAGCGCAGCGGATGGGCCGCCTGACGTTGAACCCGATGGCGCACCTGGACCCGTTCGGGACGCTTCTCCTGTTCATAGCGGGCTTCGGCTGGGGCAAGCCGGTGCCCGTGAATACGGCGGCCCTTCGCAACGGTCGCACGGGCATGGCGATGGTTGCTGCGGCGGGCCCGCTCTCCAACCTGCTGCTGGCGGCCATGCTGGCGGTCCCGATCCGGCTGGGCCTCGCGGACTGGCACAGTCCCTTCGCCGTCATCTCCAGCACGACGTTCTGGACGACGGGCGATTACGTCGGGCTGTTCTTGAGCGCGGGGATCCTGCTGAACGTGATCCTGGCCGTCTTCAACTTCATTCCCCTCGCGCCTCTCGACGGCTTCAAGGTCGCGCTGGGGCTGCTGCCCGCCGACCTGGCGCGGCCGATCGCGGAGATGGAGCGCTACGGGATGGTGATCCTGATGGGGCTCTTCTTCATCGGCCCGCTCGTGGGGATCAACTTCTTCGACTGGGTGGTGCGGCCGGCGGTGGAGGCGATCGCCGGGACGCTGTTGGGGGTGTAACGCTTGCTCGGACGCGGGCTGTACCGTAGCCGGCAGTTCTTCTCGTCGCTACGGCCGCGCGTAGACGCGGCAGCGCGCCATGAAGCGTTCGCGCTGCTCTCCGATGGCGAGCGGGCGCTGTTCGAGACGATGACGCCCCGCGACCAGCAGCACTGCCTGAACGTGTACCGGCGGCTGCGAGACGAAGGGCACGCCGAACGCGACCCAGATGGCCGCAGCCTGCTGGCCGCGGCGCTGTTGCACGACGCGGGGAAGGGACGGATCGCGCTGTGGCACCGGGTGGTGTTCGTGCTCCTCGAGGCGGGCGCGCCCGGCGTGCTGCGCCGCGTTGCCGAGCCTGGCGATGGCACCGGCTGGCGGCAGGCACTCCACCGCTGTCTGCACCACGCGGAGCTGGGCGCGGAGGCCGCGCGCAGCGCCGGGTCGTCCGAACGCACCGTCGCGCTGATCCGGGAAGACGGCAGCGAAGCCCCCCCGGAGCTGCTTCTGGCGCTCAAGGGCGCGGACGACTCGGTCTGAGGAGCTCGTCATGACACGGATCGCGATCATCGGCCTGGGGCTCATCGGCGGTTCGCTGGCGCTTGCGCTCAAGGAGGCGAAACGCGAGGGACTGGAGATCGCCGGCTGCGACGCCGATCGCGACGTAACAGGTCGCGCGCGCAAGCAAGGTGCGATCGACGTCGATGCCGACGACGCGGCGTCGGCCGTAGAGGGGGCCGCGGTCGTGGTGATCGCGACGCCGATCCTCAGCGTGCCGAAGGTCATGGAGGAGATGGCGGGCGCGCTGGCGAGCGACGCCGTCGTGACTGACACCGCGAGCACGAAGCGCCAGGTGCTGCGCTGGGCCGCGGAGCTGTTGCCGGCCGGCGTGAGCTTCGTCGGCGGGCACCCCATCGCCGGCAAGGAGCAGTCGGGGCTGGACGCGGCCGACGCCGCGCTCTTTCAGGACCGCCCGTGGGCGATCACGCCGTCGATCAGCGCGTCGGAGCGGGCGATCAAGACCGTGGAGAACATCGCCGCGCTGACGGGCGCGCGGCCCCAGCAGATCGACGCCGAGGAGCACGACAGCTACATGGCGGCGGTCAGTCACCTGCCGCTTGTGGCGACCACGGCGCTCTTCTCGCTCGCAAGCAGCAGCCAGGCGTGGCCGGAGCTGGCATCGCTGGCGGGCCCCGGCTTTCGCGACACGACACGCCTCGCCTCGACCGACCCCGATCTGAGTCACGACATCTGCCTCACGAACCGGGAGAACGTCCTGCACTGGATCGACCGTTATCTCGAGGAGCTGCGCCGCCTCCGCGCGCTCATCGCGGACGGCGATCAGCAGGACGAGCTGTTCAAGGCCTTCGCCAAGGCGCAGGCCGAACGCGACGCCTTTCTGGAGGCGCCACCGCAGCGCCCAAAGGGAGACGGCCCAAAGGTGCCGAGCGCGGGCGAGCAGATGATGACGTTCATGATGGGCGAATACCTGACGCGCCGGCAGAAGGACGTCAACGAGATGATCGAGCGTATGGGCCGCGAAAACGAGCCGCGGCGAAGGCGGACCTAAGCAGTGGCCACAAGTGTGACGCGTCCGGCGCGACTGCGGGGCACGGTCCGCGTGCCCGGCGACAAATCGATCTCGCACCGGACGGCGCTCCTGGGCGCGCTCGCTTCGGGAACCACGCAGGTGCGCCGCTTCCTGACGAGCGACGACTGCCTCTCGACGCTGGCCTGCCTGGAAGCGATGGGCCTCGAGTACCGGCTCGAAGATCAGGAGCCCGGCGTCGCGACACTGGAGATCGAGGGCGTCGGGCTGCGCGGGCTGCGCGAGCCCGCAGACGTGCTCGACGCGGGCAACTCCGGCACCACGCTCCGACTGCTTTCGGGCGTGCTCGCGGGTCAGCCGTTCTTCTCGGTGCTGACCGGCGACGAATCGCTGCGATCGCGGCCGATGGACCGGATCGTGCAACCGCTGCGGCTGATGGGCGCACAGCTTTGGGCGCGCGACGGCGACCGCAGGCCGCCCCTGGCGATCCGCGGCGGCTCACTGCACGCCATCCGCTACCGCCTGCCCGTCGCGAGCGCGCAGGTCAAGTCGGCGGTTCTGCTGGCGGGGCTGTTCGCTGAGGGTGAAACGATCGTGGAGGAGCCGGAACGGACCCGCGACCACACGGAACGCCTGCTGCGCGCGATGGGCGCCGACCTCCAGCGCGAAGGGCCTGGGGTCAAGCTGGCGCCACCCGAGTCGCTGGAGTCGCTGGACCTGGAAGTACCGGGCGACCTGAGCGCGGCGGCCTTCTGGCTGGTCGCGGCCGTGGCGCACCCAGACGCGGAGATTGTCCTGCCGGCCGTGGGGGTGAACCCAACCCGAACCGGCCTGCTGGACGTACTATCGATGATGGGAGCGAGCGTCGACGTGGGTGAGCAGCGCATGGCGGGCGAGGAACCCGTGGCCGACATCACGGTTCGCAGTTCCCGGCTGAGCGGCGTTGACATCGGCGGGGAGCTGGTGCTGCGCATGATGGATGAGGCGCCCGCCTTCGCCGTCGCCGCGGCGGTGGCAGAGGGCCGCACAGTCGTTCGAGACGCGGCCGAGCTGCGGGTGAAGGAATCGGACCGGATCGCGTCGCTCGTGCGGGAGTTTTCGAAGCTAGGCGTGAGCATCGATGAGCGGCCGGACGGCTTCGCGATCGAGGGCGGGAGACCATTGAAGGGCGCGGGCGTCAGCGGGGGCGGGGACCACCGGCTGACGATGGCGCTTGCGGTGGCGGGCCTGCTGGCGGAAGGAGAGACCGTGGTGGCAGACGACGACTCGGTAGCGGTATCCTATCCTGGGTTCTGGCGAGATCTAAGGCAGTGCACGTAATTGCTGCGCGTGGGGGAGTGAACATGAGGGCAGGAGGCAAACCATGGCAGCAGAACTCATCCACGTCGGTTTCGGCAACTTCGTGTCGGGGCAGCATTTGATCGGCATCGCCTCGCCGGGGTCGGCGCCGATCAAGCGGCTAATCCACGAGGGCCGGACCAAGGGCATGACGATCGACATGACGAGCGGTCGCCGCACCAAAGCGGTGCTCTTCATGGAGAACGGCGCGGTCGTCCTCGCGGCGATCACGCCGGAGACGATCGAAGGCCGCGTACGCACCCGCCGCCGGCCTGAGGAGGAGGGTGAATAGCCGAGAGGCGCCCTCTTCTCAACAGGGGCAGGTCGCGGCCGGCCCGCTCCTCGTCGTCATTTCAGGGCCGTCGGGCGTGGGCAAGGACAGCGTGCTCGCGCGCATGCGAGAGCGCGGCCTGCCGTTTCACTTCACCGTCACGTCAACTACCCGACCCAAGCGCGAGGTGAACCCCGCCGACCACGAGTTCCTTCGCTTCCTGAGCGAGGAGGAGTTCGAGAAGCTGCTGGCTGACGACGGCCTGCTGGAGCACGCCCAGGTCTACGGCTATCACTACGGGGTGCCGAAGGCGCCCGTGCGTGCGGCGCTGGAGCGTAGACAGGACGTGATCGTGCGGGTCGACGTGCAGGGCGCGGCCTCGATCAGAAAGGTCGCGCCGGGCGCGGTGCTCGTGTTCCTGACGGCGCCGTCTGTTGAGGAACTCGAGACGCGGCTGCGGGCGCGCGGCCTTGACGACCCGGAGGCGATGCGCCGGCGGCTGGAGAAGGCCTCGTGGGAGCAAGAACAGCTCCCGAACTTCGACTACGTCGTGGTGAACGAGCGCGACCGGCTGGACGAGGCGGTGGACACGGTGCTGGCGATCGTGACAGCGGAGCGGTGTCGCGTGGGGCGGCAGCGGGTGGTGGTGTAGACACGTCTGCGGGATAAGTCCCGCACCTTCTCACCAGCAAAGCCCGGCCGGCGGATTGCCAGGTGAAGCCTGGCCTTCGAGCCTGCCCAACAAAAGCCTCGCCTACGTATATTGGGTATGCTGCGCGCATGGGCGAGTCTGTGACCGTGCGCGTGCCCGCTACGAGCGCGAACCTGGGGCCGGGCTTTGATTGCCTCGGGCTGGCGCTGGCGATCACCGCGGACGTGACGATCTCGCTGGGGGCGGCGCCACGTGAGCCGTCCGGGGGCCTGACGGCGCTGGTAACGGCCGGGGCACGGGCGGCGTATCGCGCCGCGGGCCGGCCGGAGCCGGGCGACCTAACGGTGACGCTGAAGGGGAGCATCCCGATCGCCCGCGGGCTGGGAGCGAGCGCGGCGGGGCGGGCGGCCGGCCTGGTGGGCGCGAACGCGCTGATGGGCGAGCCGCTCTCAACCGACGAGCTGCTGGCGCTGGGGGCGGAGCTGGAGACGCACGCGGACAACATGGCACCCGCGCTCTTCGGCGGGTTTCAGGCCGTCGCGCGCGAGGAAGGTCGCTGGCTGCACGTCGGCGTGCCGCTGGCTGTCGGTCTGAAGGTCGTGCTCTTCGTGCCCGACTTCGAGATGCCGACGCAGGAGAGCCGCAGGCGGCTGCCGAAGCAGCTCAGCCGCGAGGACGCGGTGTTCAACTCGCAACGAGTCGCGCTGCTTGTCGCGGCGCTGTCGCAGGGCCGCTGGGACCTGCTGGATGCGGCGACGCAGGACCGGCTCCACCAGCCCGTCCGCGCCGAGATCTTCCCGGCCCTGAACGACATCTTCGCCGCGGCGAAGCAGGGGGGTGCTCACGCGGCCTACCTCTCGGGTGCGGGCTCGACGGTCGCGGCGCTCGCGACTGAGGGCGAGGAACGCCCAGACGGGCCTTCTTGCGAACGGATCGCGCGGCTGATGCAGCAGGCGGGTGTCGCGCGCGGCTACAGCGGCCGCACGCTGATCACGGAGCCAAGCGCCGAGGGAGCGACCGTACAGCGAAGCTAACGGTCCGCTTCGTAGATGTCGAGCACCGCGTCTACGCCCAAAGCGAGGCCGACGGCGACAGGCAGGGCGACCGCGACCCAGAGCACCCACGGTGACGGGCCAGTGCCATCGCGAGCCTCCATACCGTCGCCAGATCGCGAGGCAAGCAGCGCCGCGACCGGAGGCACGATCACGACGTAGAGTGGCAGCGCGGCGGCAGCGACAACCTCAGCCACTCCGTTGGTGCCGTCCTGGCCCAGGAAGGGCAGTCCGAGGGCGATCGGAACGGCCAGCGTTCCCGCGATGCTGTAGACGGTCAACGAAACCGCCGCGGCCACTGTCGATTCAAAGGGAAGCGCAGGCGAACTGGCGAGGCCTCCAAACGAAAGCCGGGGAAGGAGGCGGTCGACCCAGTCGAACAGCGGGACGATCAGCACGCCGAAAAGGAGGAACACGGCTGCGAACAGCCCGATATTGAGGGCGGGCGGACCGAACCGGTGGAAGTCGGGGTTGTCGCCGTCGATGATCATCCAGCCGAACGTCGCGAGCAGGAACGCGCCGAAGAGCACGCCTCGCCACGGCCCGGCGGCGGTCAGCCACTGATGGTTCGCCAGGTAGACGAGGCCGACGATCAGGCCGGTCAGGAGCCCGCCGAAGATGACCAGCTCCAGCGTGCCACCGAGCGTGATCTCGCCGACGACCTGTTCGGCGTCCGTCAACCCGCCCTGCTCCGCCTCGGGAGCGGCGATGGCGCTGATGCGCATCGCGATGCGCGACCCGATACCTCCGGCAAGCCCGCCCGCGAGGAATCCCGCGAACAAGGCGATCGTGAGCAACCGCGCGAATGTCCAGGCGGCCCGTTCGAGGGGGTGCGGACGAGCGCCGGACTGCAGCTTTGTTTCGCTGGTCATGCTCCCTCCCGTTCGACGTGGATTGCCGGCATTGTAGCAGCCCGCTAGCCGCTGTTCCTACGCTGGACGGCCATGCGATAGAGTACGACTACAGGTCAGACATCCAATGTCTCTCATCGTCCAGAAGTACGGCGGCACGTCCGTAGCCGACGCCGAGCGGATCAAGAACGTGGCGCGTCGCGTGGCCGCGCGTCATCGTTCGGGCGACCGGCTGGTCGTCGTCGTGTCCGCGATGGGTCACACGACAGACGAGCTGCGCGATCTGGCGCTTCAGATCACCGCCCAGCCGAACGCGCGCGAGCTCGACATCCTGCTCGCGACCGGCGAGACGGTCTCGACGACGCTGGTGGCCATGGCGCTCCACGCGCTCGGCGTCGACGCGATCAGCCTCTCGGGCGCGCAGGCGGGCCTGACGACGGACCCGGTGCACGGACGCGCGCGCATCCTGCAGCTCCAGCCCGACCGGATCCGCCGCGAGCTGGAGGAGGGCCGCGTGGTGGTGGTCGCGGGGTTCCAGGGGATCACGGAGGAGATGGAGATCACCACGCTAGGCCGGGGCGCATCGGACACGACGGCGGTGGCGCTGGCGGCGGCGCTGGGCGCGCAGCAGTGCGAAATCTACACCGACGTCGACGGCGTCTACACCGCAGACCCGCGCATTGAGCCGTCGGCGCGAAAGCTGCGCGACATCAGCTACGACGAGATGCTGGAGCTGGCCGCTGTCGGCGCGAAGGTGATGCACCCGCGCGCGGTGGAGCTGGGCGCTGTCTACGGCGTCGAGATCGTCGTCGCGTCCAGCTTCAAAGAGGAGCCCGGCACCCTGATCCACGGAGGCGTGAGCATGGAGCAGTTCAATAAAGTACGCGGCATCGCCCAGGACATGGACGTGGCGAAGGTGACGCTGCGCGCCGTGCCCGACCGGCCGGGCATCGCCGCGGCGATCTTCGAGCCGCTGGCGGAGCACCACGTCTCGGTGGACACGATCGTGCAGAACGCGAGCCTGGAGCAGCTCACCGACCTGACGTTCACCGTTTCGAGCGACGACCTGCCGAAGGCGGCGCCGATCGTCGAGAAGCTGGCTCGGGAGATGGGCGCGGGTGAGGTCGTGGCGGAGAGCGGCCTGGGTAAGGTGAGCATCGTGGGCACCGGCATGCAGTCGGCGCCCGGTTACGCCGCGCGCATGTTCCGCGCCCTCTCCGACGCCGGCATCAACATCGACATCATCTCGACGGGCGAGATCCGGATCACGTGCATCATTCAGCGCGACGACGTAGAGCGTGCGGTACAGGCGCTGCACAAGGCCTTCGAGCTGGAGAAGGCGGAGCCGGACGCGCTGGCGCCGAAGGCGTAACAACCTTGACACCCGATGTTGACGCGCTCGTCGCGCGCTTCGTGCGCGCGTGCCTGGAGGTGTTCGGCGAGCAGGGCGTCGAGGGGATCGTGCTGCACGGCTCGGTGGTGAAGGGCGGCAGCATCGAGGGCTTCTCGGACGTCGACTTCATGGTCTTCCTCACGCCGGACGCATTCGATCCGGAGGGAAACCTGCCGGACGACATGGCGTTCGCGATGCAGGAGCGCATCGGCCCGCTGCCGTGGCGCGAGGCGGGCATACTGTACCCGCAGGCCTACTTCTACGACGCGCGCCGGCTGCCCGACTGGTGGTCGGGCCCGGCGGCGGGGTCGTTTAGGGTGCTCTTGGGCAGGCTGCCAGACGAAGCCGCGCCCACAGCCGAGCGGCTCCGAGCGAGCGCCGCACGCTACCTTCGAGACGAATTGTCGAAACGAATCACCTCGAGCGTGCAGAACTTCGCGGACGGAGACGACGCATCGCTTTCGCGGCGGGTGCGCCTGCTCGGCACCGACGTGACGCCGGCGGTGTTCTCGCTGGTAACGCCCGCCAGCGACGACCCGCTCGAGCTGTGGGCGCTTCACAAGTTCGAGGCGCTCGCGCGACTGGAGGCGCTGTACCCGGGCAACGACGGCCCTGCCCTCGGCCGGCGATTCTACGAGCAGGTGGGCGCGCTCTACGGCCACGAGCCGTTCGACGCGGAGCTGGCGCGGCAGGCGTTTCGCACGGGCGTGGCGTTTCTGCGCTGGGCGGAGAAGGTAGCGAAGACGTAACGAGCAGCCGGCGGGGCTAGGCCGCCGCCTGCAACGGCTCGGCTTCGTCGACTAAGAGCTCCCTGAAGACCCGCGCGATGTCGGGGTCGAACTGGGTGCCGGCTCCCTCCTCTAGTTCTCGCAACACGTGTTCCAGCGTGAGCGCCTTGCGATAGGGGCGATCCAGGACCATGGCGGAATAGGCATCGGCGATGGCGATGATCCTCCCTAAGACGGGGATCTGCTTGCCCTTGAGGCCACGCGGATAGCCCTTGCCGTCGTAGCGCTCGTGGTGGCAGGAGACGGCCTGGAGGACGTCTTTGAGTTGCGGTACCTCCCTGATCAGCACCTCGCCGATGACGACGTGACGCTTGATGGCTTCGTATTCATCGGGATCCAACGCAGCTGGCTTCTTCAGCACTTCATCGGGCACGGCCAGCTTGCCGACGTCGTGGAGGAGGCCGGCGATGCGCAGCGCGCGTTGCGCCTGCTGCGACAGGCCCAAGCGGGCCGCGAGCTTCATGCCATACTCGGCGACGACGTCGCTATGGTCCTTCGTATAGCGGTCTTTCACATCGATCGCCTGGACGAGGCTGTCCAGCACGCCAAAGGCTGTATCGCCGCGGCGAGCGTCGGTGATCTGGCTGGCGCCGGGGCGACGGTTCACGCGTTCACGCTTTGCGTGATACATGGCGGCGTCGGCGGCAGCGATGAGCTTCTCCAACGTTGTGGCGTCGCGCGGCAGGGACGCGACACCGACCGCGACGCTGACCGGGATTCTGTCGCCCGATTCGGTCCGAAACTCGCTCGCTCCAAGGAACGTCGCGATGCGCCGGGCCACGGTAAGGGCGGCCCGGTGGCCGCGGCCGGGCAGGACAAGGAGAAACTCATCACCTCCGTAGCGGCTGGCCAGGTCGCGCGTTTCACAGCTCTCCCGCAAGATACCGCCCACCAGCCGCAGGATATCGTCGCCGGCCGCATGGCCGTACGTGTCGTTGAACAGCTTGAAGCCGTCGATGTCAGTGAGCACGAGCGAGAGCGGCCGCTTCCGCCCGCGCGCCTCTTCAATAGCCTGCGCCAGGTGGATGTGAGCGCCGCGATGGTTGGCAAGACCGGTGAGCGGGTCCGTGACGGCTTGCTGATGCTCGACCTCGACGGCGCGCTCCAGCCGTTGCGCATACTCCCGTAGCTGCGTTTGCGAGTCCGCGATCTCGCTGTGGGCGTCGGTGAGGTGCTCGTTCAGGCGCTGCAGCTCGGCGGCGTGCGAGCGTAGCTCAAGCTCGGCCTGGCGCCGCTCGGTGATGTCGCGAAAGCTCCAGACCCGGCCCGGCAGGCCCTCACCCGCCACCAGCGGACGGGACAGCAGCTCGAAGACGCGGCCATCCTTGAAGAAGATCGTGTCGGTAGCCGTGTCGGTGCTCTGATAGAGCTCGCGGACGGTCGTGGTAAAGCCGTGGGGGTCGTGAAGCTGATCGAGCGTGTGCTTCAGGATTTCGGCGCCGTCGCGTTCGGCCAGGAGGGCTTCGGGCACGCGCCACATCTCGGCCAGGCGCGAGTTCGCGTAGGACACGCGGCCGGTGTTGGTGACCACCAGAATGCCGTCCTCAGTAGAGTCGATGGTCGCGCGCAGCGTCGCCTCGCGCTCCCTGAGCGCCTCCTGCGCGCGCTGATGCTCTATCGCAATGCCTGCCAGGTGAGTCGACCGTTCGACTCGCCGCATGTCGTGATCCGTAGCGGCGCGCGGCCCGGGCCAGTAGACAGCGAAAGCGCCCAGGACGTCGCCGGCGGCGGAGAAGATGGGCGTGGCGCAGCACCCGAGCGGGCCGAAGCGGTCGGTCAAGGCGGCCATCGTTTCGCCTAACGGATCGGTGGAGAGGTCGGCGACGACGACCGGCTGCTTGAGGTAGGCGGCGGCGGCGCAGGGCGACGCGTTCGGACCAATGGGCAGACCGTCGATCGCGTCCTTGTACGCTGGCGGCAGGTTCGGCGCCGCACCAAAACGGAGCTGATCTCCTTCCAGGAGCGCGACTGCGCCGAGCGCGTCCGGCGCCTCCTCTTGAACGGCCCTGCAGAGCGCGTCAAGGATGCCTGCGAGGGGAGCGCCGTTGGCGATCATCTCGAGGATGCGTTTTTCGGTCGCGAGGCGCTCGTAGAGCTGCTTCATCTCCCCCGACGAGATCGTCAGCGCCCGTTCAAGCGTGTAGCGGTCTTGGTCCGCCTCCCGATAGCTGCGTTGGACGTGCTCCAGGAACGACCGCCAGAGGTCAGTGGTAACGGGGGCGCATTGGTGCCGGAGTCCCAGCCTCCGCAACTGGAGCTCGAGCAGCGGATGGAGGTCGTTTTCAGCGTTCACGAATCGTGGTCAACGTCATCGTCTGATTGTGGAGATCGCACCTTCCGTTGGTCAACGGTGAGATCTCACCGTAGGAGTAGAAGCCGATCTGCTGTGTGCCCTCAGGCAAGACCTCCAGCGTGGCTTCCGTCTCCTCCTCCGTGCGCTCGCCCAGAACGAGCCTGCGGCCGACGCAGCTAATCGCTACAGCCAGTGTGGGTTGACCGTCCTTGCAGGCGTCGCGAGTGGCGAGCGCAGCGCCCGACGCGCCATCGACCAGCCGGTCGAAGTTCGCCCTCATGAGCTGGGCCTGCCATCCCTCAGGGATGTCCCCGGCGAAGGTCATGGACTGCTTGTCCTCGTCTACAGCGAGGATCGTCCGAACGACGCTGTCGTCGCCGGTCGAGTCTGAGCGCAGCGCGAGAGGAAACAGGAGGGCTGTGGCGGGTAGGCCGGAGGCGCGCTCGCCCAGATACTCCTTGTAGAGCTCAAGCGCCGGCCTGCCGTCAAGCTCATAGAGGACGTTGTGATCGGAGCGGGTGACGAGCCGTTCCGGGCCAAAGATGTCCCAACCCCCCTTCGAGCCGTGGCCGACGACCACCCGCTCGCCGTAGAGCCCTGCGGCGGAGACCAGCCCGCTTGCGGGCCGCCCACGTTCGAGCACCCACGTTCGCGCGAACCGGTCCGCGTCGCCTGCCAGACCTCCGGTGACGACGACGGCCCGCGGCAGGACGCTGTTGATCCCGCGGACGAGCTCGCTGCCGTTGACGCTGAGACCGTCGGAGAGCACGAGGACCGCTCGCAGATCAGGACGCGCGAGCTCTTTGGCCAATGTGCGGCCGGCCTCATACGATTCGTCAGCCGATTGGACTGGGGCGGCCGTGCTGGCGACGGAGCTGTACTCGAACTGAAGGACGCCGACCGCCATGCTACCGTCGGAGATCTTAGCGTCGAAGATCTCGCCCGAGCTGGAGCAGCCGATGACGTGAGACGAGGGATACGCTTGCACAAGCGCCTCGATGGGTTCCGGGGTATCGACGAATTCGGGCGCGCTGAAGACGATCACGAGCGTCCGATCGGAATCGAGATCGGGGAACGGCTGCACTGACCAGCCCGTCCGTATCGTGTAGGAAAAGGTTTCGAGCTTCACGGCAGCACCTCCGTCAGGTCGTATCGAAGCGGAAGAGCGTCTTCCCCACCGATGCAGCAGCGAGACGGACGTCTCCTGCCCGATCATCGACGCGAATGAAGGCGCCGTCGAGTCGGTCAAGGGGCTGATCCTCCGGAGGACAGAGGCACCGCGGGCCCTACAGGCTGAGGAATGCCAACGGACGGGTTAGGTCAAGTGATGTATGGAAGGTCAACGCCGTTGGCGCCCAGGTAGGCCAGGGTCAGCCCGCGTATGTTCTTGCCGACTAACACGGCGAGCATGAAGCGCCAGAAGTTCATCCGCACGGCGCCCGCTGTGATGCCTGCCAGCTCGAAGAACGGGTTCGGGATGGCGGAGAGGACGAGCAGGGTCACGAAGCCGTAGTTGTCCATCAGCCAGTCGACCCAGCCGATGATGCGCTCGACTATCGGGCGGACGAGGCGAGGCGCCTGCACCTGGCCCTCCCGCGCGACCTCCGAGCCGACAGCGCCCGCCCCGTAAGCGGTGATCTCGCCAAGCGCCATGCCCGTTCCGCCCAGGACGCCCACAATGAAGGGGTTGAGCGTAGCGCCCTGGCTGAGGATCAGGGCCTGGCCGGCGGCGGTGAGGCCGGGCACGGGGATGAAGACGGTCGCAGTGCTGGCCAGGTTCGCCAGGAAGACGCCGGGATAGCCGATCGCGGCGAACGCCCCTTCGTCGAGGTCGACCCAGATGGGCAGCAGCAGGAGCCCAATTGACGGAACGAGGACGAGGGCGCCGACCGCCAGCGCGAGGAGGATCTTGCCGTTCCGGCCCTTGGGCAGGTGGTCGAGGACCCATTGATGGAAGACAGCGGCCAGCGGCAGATTGTCAGGCCGGCCGGCGGATTCGGCCTCGCGTTCCATGGGGACAGCTTAACGCACGCCCTACCGCCGCGCCCCACCCCGAGGTCGTGGGTCGCGGGGCGCGCACGACCGCCTTGCGTGAGTCTGGCGGCGCCTTCTATAGTGCGAAGGCACGCCGCTTCTAGCGATCTTTACCAAGGTGTCATGTACCTACTTCAGAAGCTGAACCGCTACGTCATCCCCCGCACGGAGCTGACCTACCCGTGCCATCAGCTCAAGATGCACCAGAACGCCGCGGCCGCGCCCGTCGACCACGTCATGCCGGACTTCGAGGACGCCTGCCCGTACGAGTTCAAGGGTGAACAGAGCCGCCAGACGATGGTCGAGGCGCTGAACAGCGTCGACTTCGGGCACAAGGTGATCGCGATCCGGCCGAACAACATCCAGTCGAAGTTCTTCCTGGGCGACATCGAGGCGATCATGCTGGGCGCCCCCGACAAGTTCCACGGCATCATCCTGCCCAAGACGAACGAGCCGGACGACATCGTCTACCTGTCGAAGCTGCTCGAGGCCTACGAGCGCGACGGCGGCTGGACCACGACCGTGCAGATCGAGGCGCTGATCGAGACGCCGCTGGGCGTGCTCAACGCCTTCAAGATCGCGAGCGCATCGGAGCGGATGGCCGGCCTCATCTTCGGCATCGCGGACTTCGCGGCGGCGCTGGGCGTGCGCGAGAACGTCGAGAACCAGAACCAGAGCTTCCACTACGCGAAGCAGGCCACGGTCGTCGCGGCGAAGGCCGCCGGCCTCCACGCCGTCGATAACGCCTACCTGCGGCTGGTGCGCAAAGACACGCCGCCCGAGGAAGAGCAGGAGATCCTGGCCGGCCTGCGCGAGAAGAACGTCGGCTCGGCGAACCTGGGCATGGACGGCACGTGGGTGATCCACCCGCAGCAGGCGGAGATCGCGAACGAATGCTTCACGCCAACCGAGGAGCAGATCGCAGAGGCGAAGCACGCCGTTGAGTTCTACCACAAGGCGGGCGGCGGCTCCGTCTACGAGCCGGAGTACGGCAAGTTCCACGACGAGGCGACGATCAAGGCCTGCCTGATGGACCTGGCGAAGGCCGTGCAGGCGGGCAAGCTGGACGCCTCGTGGTTGACGACGCAGGCGGCGAAGTCGAAGGAAGTGACGGGCTACGACATCCTGGAAGTGATGCGCAGGGTCGCCTAAACAGAGAGGCGGACGAGGTGTCGAATACCAGGAAGAAGAGGCCAACGGAACGAAGCCACATCCCAAGCGACATGGCCCAGATTCGGGTGGCGCTAGCGGACACGCTGATAGAGGTCAATTCGACAAGATTGCGACGTCTCTTGGCACCAAAGGGGAAGTTGGTGGATAGAGAAGCGTTGTTCCATTCGCTTCCGCGGATGGACCCGCCCTTGTCATCTACGATATCAGAGGAACGCAGAGAGCGAATCTGAGTCAGCCTCGTCTTCATGGCCAATTCGATTCTGGGCAACGATGATATCCGCTCTCACTTCGAAGAGCCCAGAGAAGGCGCCTTGCCCTCCAACACACATCCATGTCAGGCACCTGACGATTTCTGCTGGGTTCACAGTTACGCGCTGAGATCGCGCGCGCGGAACCCTCTACTGATCGGGAAGTGGCTGATTCGCGTTACGTGTCAGCATGTGGAGTACTGCTGGGGTCAAGTGCGGGATGCCACTGAGAACGGATCTCTGGGCTTTGCTGCCAAGGTCTCTACCGACTGGGGAAATCGTAACGATCCAGCCCAGACATGGCGGCCGAACGATCATATGATCTGCGCCTTCACGCGTGACTGGTCGGACTATGAAGACGTTCGTCGAGTCGCTGGGCGTCTCGCAGAGATCGATGCTGTTCGAACACAGACTCTACAGTATAAGCTGGACATCGGAACCAGAATGGGAATCTACTCAGGCAATCATCCAGGGCTTGTTGCCCTCTACACAAGCGCTCCACCCTATCCGGAGGTCCGTCTCCGCGAAGGACCCCTGGACGAGTTGCGAGCTTTGTTTGAACGTTCCGACGCGACACCCGACCTTACCGGGATATCAGCGAGTGCGGCGGACATCGAGGAGGCTCGCGAACGGATTACACATGCGGTTCTACGAGTTCGAAGCTAAGCGCCTCCTGGCCAAACAGGGCATCGCCACGCCGAAGGGTGGGCTGGCGAAGACGCCCGCCGAAGCGGAGCGCATCGCCGGCGACGTCAGCGGGCCGGTGGTGCTGAAGTCGCAGGTGCTCTCCGGCGGCCGGATGAAGGCGGGAGGCGTGAAGTTCGCCGACACGCCCGCGGAGGCGAAGGCCGCCGCGGCCGACATCCTCGCGCTCGAGATCAGCGGGCAGCTCCCCGTCGGTGTGCTCGTCGAGGCGAAGGCGCCGGTGCGCCAGGAGTTCTTCCTGGGCGTGACCTACGACGCGCTCGCCAAGCAGCCGGTGGCGATCTTCAGTGACATGGGCGGCATCGACATCGAAGAGGTCGCCGAGCAGCACCCTGACCACGTCGCCAAGGCGCACTTCTCGTCGCTGCTGCCGTTCAGCGACTACCGGATGAAGGAGCTGGTCTCGTCGCTCGGCATCGGCGGCGGACAGCTCACGGCGCTGACGGGGTTTGGCGCGCGGCTGGCCCGCGCGTTCCTCGATCGCCACCTGACCCTCGCCGAGATCAACCCGCTCGCCCAGCTTGAGGACGGCTCGTTCGTCGCTCTCGACTGCCACGCGGACATGGAGGAAGAGGCGCGCGACCGCCACGGCGAGCTGCTCGCCGAGTTCGGCATCGACGCGGACGAGACGCGCCAGGGGCGCCCGCCGACCGACTTTGAGCGGCGCGGCGCGCAGGTCGACGCGGTCGACCACCGCGGCGTCGCGGGGCGCGTCGTCGAGTTCGAGGGCGACCTGGGCTGCGTGATCGGCGCCGGCGGCGGCAGCCTCACAATCTTCGATGCGATCCGCCGCCACGGCGGCCACCCGGCGAACTACTGCGAGATCGGCGGCAATCCGAGCGTGCGCAAGGCGTGCGAGCTGACGAAGCTGATCGTGAGCCAGCCGGGCGTGAAGAAGATCGCCGTGATCATGAACGTGGTGAGCAACACCCGCGTCGACATCGTCGCGCGCGGAGTGGTGAAGGGCGTTGTCGAGTCGGGCTTCGACCCGGCGGAGAAGATCGCGATCTTCCGCATCCCGGGCGCGTGGGAGGGCGAGGGGTTCAAGATCCTCCAGAAGTACGGCGTGGAATACTGCGACCGCACGGTCTCGATGTCGGAGGCGGCGCGGCGCGCCGTCGAGAAGCTTCGGGCATGACTGTCATGCTGAACGAAGTGAAGCATCTGGCCCTCGAGTTCGACGGCCCGTCCATCGTGAGGGGCCAGACCCTTCGCTTCGCTCAGGGTGACAATGGGGCCTACGGCGTCGAATACTGCGACCGCACGGTCTCGATGTCAGAGGCGGCGCGGCGTGCCGTCGAGAAGCTGGCCAAGGACTGATGAGGAAGGAGCCCGGCCATGTGGTGGGAGGACGCGCTGTGGGGATTCTGGAACGGGCTTTCGGCGTGGATCGTGTTGGTCGCGCACGCGTTCGGCGCGTGGGAGCACTTCCCGTTCTACAACGCCGAACGCGGCGGGAACTGGTACGACTTCGGGTTCTTAATCGGGGCCGGATCTCCAGTCTTGGGGATATTCGGCGGCTCCCAAGCTCGGAAGGCCGGCTAGTGCGATGTCCATCCTTGTAGACGAGAACACGACGTTCATCATCCAGGGGATCACGGGCCGGGAGGCGGTGAACATGACCCGCGAGAGCCTCGACTACGGCTCGAAGATCGTGGGTGGGGTGACGCCGGGGCGGGGCGGGCGCGACGTCTACGGCGTGCCCGTCTACGACACGGTGCGCGAGATCACGTCGCGGCAGCGCGTCGACGGCTCGGTGCTGACGGTGCCGCCCGCGTTCGTGCGCGACGCCGCCTTCGAGGCGATCGAGTGCGGGATCAAGCTGCTCGTCATCGTGACGGAGCGCATCCCGCGGCTGGAGGTCGCGCAGATCGTGGAGCTGGCGACCATGCGAGGCGCGCGGCTGATCGGGCCGAACTGCCTGGGAATCATCTCGCCGGGCAAGGCGAAGATGGGCGGCATCGGCGGGCCGGCCAAGGACACGGGCAAGGCATATCAGCCGGGGCCCGTCGGGGTGATGTCGCGCAGCGGCGGCATGACAACGGAGATCGCGAACGCACTGACGGCGGCCGGCCTCGGCGAGAGCACCGCCGTGAGTATCGGCGGCGACGCGATCATCGGCTCGACCTACGCGGAGCTGATGCCGCTGTTCGAGGCGGACGCTGAGACGAAGGCGATCGTGATCTACTCGGAGCCGGGCGGGCCGATGGAGGCGCAGCTCGCCGACTACGTGACGCAGAACAAGTCGCGGCTGCCGATCGTCGCGTTCATGGCGGGCAAGTTCATGGACGCGATGCCCGGCATGCGCTTCGGCCACGCGGGCACGATCGTGGAGGGCCGGCAGGACACGGCGGCGGAGAAGATCCGACGCCTGAACGAGGCAGGCATCGCCGTCGCGGAGGAGATCGAGCAGATCCCGGCGCTGGTGGAGGCGCGACTAGGATGATTTGGCCACAGATATCCACAGATGGACACAGACTGCCCCGAGCGACCCTTCGTCCGATTCCATCTGTGCAAATCTGTGGCAGTCCCGGTGCTTGGAGGCGTGCTGATGCCGATGTTCGTACACGTTGAGATCGACGATGACGTGGCTGGGGACTCCGAGCTGGCTAAGAAGCTCGTCGAGGTTTGCCCGGTGAACATCTTCGAGCTCGGAACGGACGGACGGGCGCGCATCGTGGAGGAGAACGAGGATGAGTGTGTGCTCTGCGATCTCTGCATTCAGGCGGCACCCGAGAGTGAGGTGCGCGTGATCAAGCTCTACGAGTCGTAGGCGAGGCCGTAACCCCCTTCGAATTGCCTACACTGGGTTCCGCATGGATGCGCCAACACTCCCCATCCTCAAAGACGCTGACGTAGCCTCGCTCGTCTCGATGAGCGAGGCCATCGACGTGATCGAGACGGCGCTGGCGCGCAAGGGCCGCGGCCAGTTCGTCACGCCGCCCCGCCACTACGTGCCGAACAAGAACGGCGCGCTGGTCTTCACGATCGGCGGCGACGCCGACGAGGGCGCGATCGGCTTTCGCGTCTACGGCGCGTTCGCCGGCGGCGTCCGCGATAGCCAGGTGGTCGCCGTCTTCGACGCGAAGACAGGCGCGCTCAAGGGCCTGGTGCTCGGCGAGGTGGTTGGGTCGATGCGCACCGGCGCGATCGGCGGCGTCGCGATGAAGCACGGCGCCAGGCCCGATGCGAGGGTGGTCGGGGTGATCGGCTCCGGCGAGCAGGCGAGGACGCAGGTCGAGGCGGCAGCGGCCGTTCGCGATCTCGCTGAGGTGCGCGTCTACAGCCGGACACCGGCGCATCGCGAGGCGTTCGCAGCGAAGATGAGCGAGCGGCTCGGCCTGCCGGTCTTCGCCGTCCCTTCGGCAGAGGAGGCAGTACGGAGCGCGGACATCGTCGTGACGGCAACGAACAGCGGGACGCCGCTCTTCGACGCGGCGCTGCTGTCGCCGGGCGCGCACGTGAACGCGCTCGGCCCGACGTTCGCGCAGCGGCACGAGCTGGACGCGGCGGTCGCTGAGCGGGCGGCGTCGATCTTCACGGACTCGCCGGAGCAGCTCCGCGCCTACCCGGAGCCGTCGTTCCTCGAAGGCACGCCGCACATAGCGCGCGTCAGCGACCTGGCAGGCCACGTGGCCGGCGGCGCGCCGATTCGGTCATCGGGCGAGGACATCACGCTGTTCCTGTCGGTGGGCCTGTCGGGCACGGAGGTCGTGCTGGCGGACCTGGCGCTATCGAAGGTGAAATGAAGCCCACGGAAGGGAGTCTGCGTATGGCCATCATAGAGAAGCGTCACTATGAACCCCTGATCGACGATCCGGACGATTACCGGCCGAACTCGCAGCTCGCGCTGCTGGCTGACCCAGAGAGCCAGGATGGAGCGTTCGTGAAGGAGATGAGCATCCTGTTCGAGACGTGCGCGCCGGGAGATCGGATCCCGCTCCATACGCACCCAATCGAAGAGGTCATCGTAATCGAGGAGGGAGAAGCGGAGGTCTCCCTGGGCGACGAACGCCAAACAGTGGGCGGCGGCGGCGTCATCTTCATCCCGACTGGCGTGGCGCATGGCCTGCGTAACGCGGGCGAAGCCAACCTGCGCCTCCTCGCGGTCTTCTCGTCCACCACGATCAGCCTTCAGTACCTGAACCGCAATCCGGCTCCAGGAACAGAGGGTAACGCGCCCCAGCCGCCGGTGTCGATCGACGTGCACGAGTACCAGAGATCGGTCGATGCGCGCTAGCGTCCGCATCGACCCGTACCGGCTGATCGGCGTGATCGACCCGCGCATCTACGGCTACTTCATCGAGCACCTGGGGCGCTGCATCTATACGGGCGTCTTCGACCCGGGCTCGCCGCTGGCCGACGAACGCGGCTTCCGGCGCGACGTGCTGGAGGCCGCGCGAAGGCTCCGGCCGCCGGTCTTGCGCTGGCCGGGCGGCAACTTCGTATCGGGCTATCGCTGGCTGGACGGTGTGGGGCCCGGCCCGCAGCGTCCGTCGCGACCGGAGCTGGCCTGGCGCACGACCGAGAGCAACCAGTTCGGCACGAACGAGTTCATCGACTACTGCCGCGCGCTCGACACGGAGCCGTACATCTGCGTGAACATGGGAGACGGCTCGATGCGGGAGGCGGTCGCGTGGGTGGAGTACTGCAACCGCGCGGGCGGCACCCAGTACGCCGACCTGCGCCGTCGCCACGGCTACGAGTCGCCGCACGACGTGACGTTATGGGGGCTGGGCAACGAAGTCTACGGCGAGTGGCAGATCGGGCACAAGAGCGCATCCGATTACGCGGAGGAGGCGCGCGAGTGGGGCAAGCTGCTGAAGTGGCTCGACCCGCGCGTGCAGCTCGTCGCGGCTGGCAGCGACCGGCCGGCCTGGAACTGGGAGCTGCTGACGCAGGCGGGACGGGCGATGAACTACATCTCCATCCACTTCTACTTCGGGCCGGACCGCCCCGCCGGCGATGCGTACCATTCGCTGCTCGCGCGCACTGACGCAGCGGAGGCGGCGATCCGGGCGCTCTGGGGCCAGGTGCAGGCGGCGCGCATCGAGACGAAGCTGAAGAAAGACATCTGGATCGCAGTCGACGAGTGGAACGTCTGGTACCGGACGACGGGCGACTACGGCGACCCCCCGCTGGAGGAGCGCTACGACCTGACCGACGCGCTCACGGTCGCCGGCTTCCTGAACGTGCTACACCGCAACGCCGACAAGGTGCGGCTGGCAAACCTGGCGCAGATGGTGAACGTGATCGCCCCGATCATGACGAAGCCGGACGGCGTGCTGCTCCAGAGCATCTACTGGCCGCTCGTCGCCGTTGCGGAGCACCGGGGCGACGTGGCCCTCGACGTGTGGAGCGAGAGCGACGGCTTCACGCCTCGCGAAGGCGCGGCGCAGTCGCCCTACCTCGACGTGTCGGCGACGCTCGACGTGGGCACGAGGACGCTCTACGTCCACGCGGTGAACCGGCATCGAGACGAGGCGGCGGAGGTGCGGCTGCGGCTGCTCGATGTGATGCCGCAGCCAGAGGGCGCCCTCCACCTCATCACAGCGCCCGACCCAAGCGCGACCAACACGTTCGACCATCCCGACGCCGTGACGCTGCACTCGCAGCCACTCACGGACCTCTCGAGCGACTGCGTCGTCGAGCTACCGCCGCACTCGGCGGGTACGATCGAGCTACGGCTGGAGTAGGCTCCTTCCCTTCCCTTCCCTTTCGTGACCGTCTGAGGATTTTCAACCCTCGGCTTCCATCCAGCAGCGCGTGTCGCCTTGGCGTTGCTCCCACCACACCTCAGCTGCGAGGAGGGTGCTAGGAGCTGAGGGATTCTCGCCATAGCGAGTCGCCGGAGGCGACATCCCGCAGATGCGGAGCCCCACCGACCGCCATTGGATGGGCCACGCTGCACTCACCTTCCCTAGCCACGGGTCCGGCTGCAGACCTTTAGGTCTGCCGAGTCGCCGTCGGTCCGGGCAGGGCTGAAGCCCTGCAGCTACCGGCGGCAGCACCCCAGCCTCGGCCAGCGCTCACGAGTAGTGGTTCTCCCCGTGCCGTGTAAGCTTTTCCGCCGCTCGCCGTCTTACTAGTAGAAGCTGGCGAAACTGCGGAAGCCCGCTTTCCCCAACTCTCAGGTCCCGCCCACAAGGGCCTTGCAACGTCTCTGCGAGGAGGAGTGACGCATGCTGGTGTTATCGCGAAGGGTCATGGAAGGCGTTGTCCTGTCGGGCAACATCCACGTGCAGGTGTTGTCGATTAAGCGCGGCCGGGTGAAGATCGGCATCACGGCGCCAAGCGAGGTCGAGGTGCTCCGTGAGGAACTGCGCGGGCGCGAGCTGGAGGGGCTGTCGAGCGATGCTTGAGGTCGCGCCTTCCGAGTCTGCAAGCGAACGGGAGTTGGTGGAGCGAGCGATCGGACGCGACGGCGACGCGTTCGCGGCGCTCTACGACCGCCATGCCACAGCCATTTATCGGCGCCTTTACAAGCTCGTCGGTAACGCGCCGGACGCGGAGGACCTCACGGCCCAGGTCTTCCTGCAGGCCTGGCAGGCCATCGACCGATTCGAGCTTCGAGGGGCGCCGTTTGTTTCGTGGCTGATGCGTATCGCGCACAACCTGGCCGTGAGCCACCTACGGCGACACCGGGACCATGCGCAGCTTCCGGAGGCTGCGGAAGGCCCAGGTTCAAGACAGACCAATCCGGAGGAGGCGGTCCAGCGCCTTCTGGACGAGGAGCGCGTCCTGCGGGCGCTCCAGAACCTAGGACGCGAACAGCGCCTGGTCGTCGCGCTGCGGGAGCTTGACAACCTGGACTACCGCGAGGTGGCAGCCATTTTGGGCAAGAGCGTGCCCGCGGTGCGGGTGATCCGGCATCGAGCGATCAACGCCCTACGCAGGCAGATGGCCCCGGACGCCCAGATGGCCGGCGCCTGAGGGCGATTCCCGGCCTGACGCCACGGGGAAGCGCATCCTAGGCGTGTGGTACCGTTAGCATGCTGGAATCCCGTGTTCTCCCAACCCGGGGTGGCTTAGGTTCATGCAAACTACTCAAGCGCCGGAGCGCGAAACGGACGATGTCCTCGTCGTACGGGCGCGGGCAGGCGATGAAGACGCCTTCGCCCGGCTCTACGAGCGCTACTTTGGCGGGGTCTACGACTTCGTCCTACGGATCGTCCGCAACCCCGACGCCGCGGCGGACGTGGTGCAGAGCACCTTCGTGTCGGCCTGGCAGGCGCTTCAGAAGGGGAGCGGCCCTGCGAACTTCAAGGCCTGGCTCCTCGTCACCGCCCGGAACGGCGCGATCGACGAAGTCCGGCGACGGCAGCGCTTGACTTCGTTGCCGGACGAGGCAAACGATCGGGGCGAGCCCAGCCCCTACGCGGAACTCTCGGCCGGCAGGTCGTCCGATCCGCTGGCCGTGGCCCAGGAGCGAGAGGTGGCGGAGTTGGTCTGGGGCGCGGCGACCGCGCTGGACCCGCGAGAGTACTCGCTGCTCGACATGAACCTCAGACAGGGCCTGAGCGCCGACGAGCTCTCCGACGTGCTGGGCGTGAGCAAGGGCAGCATCTACACCCGACTCTCCCGGCTGCGCGGTTCGTTGGAAGAGTCGGTCACGTCGTCGTTGCTAATGCGGCGCGGACGGGAGGAGTGCCCCGACCTCGACCTCCTGCTGCTCGAGCTCAATGCAGTCGAGCTGACAAAGGACGTACGGCAGAGGATTCAGGCCCACCTCAAGGAGTGCCCTCGCTGTCAGGAGAGCAAACGCCGCTTCGTCTCCCCAATCGAGATCTTCGCCGGCATCCTGCCCATCGCGGTGCTCCCAGCCGTCCAGGACTCGATCTGGCAGGGCGTGGTAGCCGGGATTGCTGCGGGCGTTGCCGTCGGCCATGGCTTGCTCGCTGTCCCGCGCCAGTGGTGGGCGGCAAGCTCAACCGCGACGCGAGCCATGGTGGTCACCGTGCCCGGCGTCGTCATCGTGGCCGGCCTCATCCTGGGTCTCCTGTCGCTGCTCGGAGGTGGAGGCGGGGTCGAGGACCCGGGTGACGTCCACAGCACGAGTCACGAAATCGGCCGGGCCTCCGGCGAAAACGTGGTCCAGGTCGTTTGGTCCCGTCAGGAGGACGTGCAAGGTTACTCCGTGCGTTGGAGTCAGGCGCCCCGGGACCTGCCGGACGAGGAGACGGATCTCCTGGGAAGCGCAACCGGGGCGACCAGCCCCGCGCTAGCCGGCGGATCGTGGTACTTCCACCTGCGGACGCAAGGGGACGGCGGCGACTGGACGAGCACGGTGCATGTCGGACCATTTGTCATCGACGAGACAGGTGAGGTGGCGGGAGCCACGAGCGTTCCGCCCGAAGCTGAAACATCGCCCTCCGAGACGCCCACCCCGAGCTACGTTCCGACCGCCGCGACTCCCATGTCGCCGCCGGCAATCGCTGCGCCGCGATCGAACGCCGTAGGACCGATTCCGGCCACGCCGAAGACTGCAGCCGCAACGCCAACCGCTACGCCGTCACCGACCGCGACACCAAGCGCGACTCCGACCGAGACCCCAACCGTGACACCCACGAAGACGCCGACCAAGACACCCACAAAGACGCCGACCAAGACACCCACGAAGACGCCGACCACGACACCCACGAAGACGCCGACCGAGACACCAACGCCAACAGCGACGGAGTCCCCTACGCCGCGAGCGACGCCGACGCCGACCGAAACACCTACGCCAACACGCACGCCGACACCGAGAGAGACGCCTACACCAACTCGGACGCCTATTCCAACACCCTCCGAGACGCCCACACCAACGAAGACTCCCACGCCTGCCAAGACGCCTACGCCAACGAAAACTCCTGTACCGACAAAGACCCCTACCACGGCCAAGACGCCAACGCCGATAGCGATGCCCACCCCCACGCGACCGCCCAACCCCCACTGACGCACCGGCGTATCACAGACCCTGAGCCCCAGAGCCGCCGCCAGTAAGCGGGACAGCCTCGTCTAGCCTGGGCGGGGGGCCCTAGGAGCAGAACGGGTGTACAATGGTTGGCGGGAGCGGCACGGAGTACCACCCACAGGATGGAAATGGAAGTCGAACAGCTCACGGACGAGGAGCTGGCCGTCAGGGGAGGTGAAGGCGACCAGGCCGCCTTCACCTCCCTCTACGAGCGCTACTTCCAGCGCATCTATGACTTCGCGCTGCGCCTCACGCGCGATCACGACGAGGCGGCAGATGTCACACAATCGACGTTCCTCAAGGCATACCAATCGCTCGAGCAGCGAGACCAGAACGCCAGCTTCAAGTCGTGGCTCTTCACGATCGCCCACCACGATGCGCTCGACCGCATGCGTCGCGGGCGTCGCCTCGTGCGCACCAGCGATGCCCAGGACGAGGAGGGTCTGGCCGTCCTCGCTTCGGACCGTCTGCGCGATCCGCTGGAAGCGGCCGAGCGAGACGAGATCGGGCGGCTGGTCTGGGAGGCGGCGCGCGGGCTCAAACCACGAGAGTACGCGCTGCTCGATCTCTATGTGCGGCAGGGCATGGATCCGGTCGAGATATCGCAGATCACGGGCGTGCGGAGGGAGTCGGTGCATACGGCGCTGAGCGGCCTGCGCGGCGAGTTCGAGGAGGCGTTCACAGCGCTGATCCTGGTCGCGCGTGGCCGTTCCGCCTGCGAGGAGCTGGCGCAGCTCGCCGGCCCGCCTTCGCCCAAGGTGCGCGAGCGGGTGATGCGCCACCTGGAGGTGTGCGAAACGTGCCAGGAGAGCCGGCGTCGCTACGTTACGGCCGTCGAGTTCCTGGGCGCGATGCCACCGGTGGTGGTGCTGCCCGCGCTGCAGGACTCGATCCTGAGCCACGTCCTCACGCACACAGGGACCGCTGCGGACACCGAAGCGCCCGTTCTGGACGAAGGCTCGCCAGGCGTCGATGCGTTGCGGCGGTTCTGGCTGCGCTGGCGGCTGGCGCTGAGCGCCGCAGCGGTCGTGGTCGCGTCGCTCCTGTTCTTCGGGGTCGTGATGGCGCAGCGCGGTTCGGGTGGTGGTGAACAGGGCCCCCGCGACCCCCAGGACATCCGCAGCACGTCGCATGAAGTGGGCGTGCCGTCCCAGGAGCAAGACGTGGTCATCGTCTGGACGCCGCTCGACGACCTGCTGGGCTACTCGGTGCGCTGGAGCCAGGACCCGGACGCGCTGCCTGACACAACGCGCGACCTGCCCGGCGACGCCGACCGCGCCTGGACCCATCTTGCGCCGGGGAACTGGTACTTCTCGCTGCGGACAGAAGACCAAGACGAGCAGTGGACGAGCACGGCGCACCTGGGGCCATTCATGATCCGGGGCGACGGGCCGACGCCGACGATCACGGCTTCGCCGACCGTGACGCCCACCGGCGAGGCGACCCCAGCGCCGACCCGACCGCGGACGCAGCCGCCCGCCGTCGCTCCCAGCGCCACGCCCATCATTATCCGGCCGCCCACGGCAACGCAACAGCCCGCGCCGCCACCACCCACCGCGACACGCGTACCGCCCACAGCCACTCAGGCGCCGCCGCCCACGCCGACCCCGTAGCGAACCGACTGGCGGATCGCGCCAGAGGACGGCGCGCGCCACCCACCGATCGAGGCACGTCGGTGCGTGGCGCGCGTAGCGGCTAGGTCGTGGCGCGGGTGCCGTCGCCGGAAGAGGTGGCGGCAACGGCGGTCCGGCGGCGTCGCGCGACGATCGGGGGCGGCGTCGCAACGGGCGATCCCCGAACCGCTGCCTCCACCGGTCGCGAAGGCGCCTCGCTGAGGAAGCCCCACGCCGAAGCGAGTGCGGTGGCCTCGGAGAGCTGCTTCGTTGCCTTCGTCATGCGCTTCTTCGAGCGCCGCAGCATGGTCGCGGTGCGGCTGGCCGTGATCAGCGACCGGGCCTGCTCGCCCTGTAGACGTTCCAGATCTTTCGTGGCGTTGCGGGCGGCTTCTCGCAGGTAGCTGAGGTGCTTGTCGACGGTGGGCTGCAGCAGCCTGTGGATGTCGGGATCGCGGCTGGGCGCGATGCCGAATGCTCGCCGGAAGCGCAGGTAGGACAGCGGTACACCCAACGTGCGCCCGACCAGGGGCGCCTGGCTAAGCACGCGGGTCAGCGGCCAGACGGCCAGGCCTGCGGCGGCTCCCGCTGCAAATGCGATGATCCAATCCATGGTCATTCCTCCCTAGAGCCCCTCAGCGAAAGGAGTCTACACCTTATGACAAGAGATGACAAGCGGGCATGAGGTAGCTCCGGGAGTTATGTGCACCCTTTGCGGTCGAGAATCGATGCGGGAGGCCTGAAGGCCTCCCCTACAACCGACTCAGAGTCCGCGGAATGAGGCCGCGCCGCGCCGGGCATCGCCGCACGCCGGATCGCCAGGCTGAAGCCTGGCCTTCGGGCCGATGGGGTTCGCCTAACCGCCCAGCAGCTGCCGGGCGATGATCTTCAGCTCCAGGATGGGTTTGACGCCTTCGAAGATCGGCAGCACGAGCGCGTCGACGACGTAGCGCGCGACGGGGTCCTCCTCGGAGTAGCCCCACCCGCCATGAATGAGCTGCGCCTCCTGGCTCACCCAGACCGCGACGTCTGAAGCGAAGAGCTTGCACATCGCCGGCTCCACGGCGGCCCGCTCGTCCTGGGCCATCGCGCGAGCAGCGGCGTAGGTGAGGTGACGGCCGGCCGCGACGTGCGTCGCCATCCGGCCGATCTTGTGCTGCGTGAGCTGGTATTCGGCGATGGGACGAGCGAACTGCCGGCGCTCCGATGCGTAGGCGCAGGCCTTCTCGAGCGCCGCCTGCCCGACGCCGGTCGCGCGGCCGCCGGTCTGGAGCCGGCCCGCCGCGAAGCCGCCCATCTGGAGATAGAAGCCCCGGTTCAGGCCGGACTCGCCGCCGACGAGGTTCTCGGCGGGCACGAAGTACCGATCGATCGCGAGCGTGAACGAGTGCATGCCGCGATAGCCGGGCGTCGGGTTCGCCGTGCCCGTGATCGAGCCGCCGCCGGCCTGCGTCTGGACGAAGTGGCGGCCGTCGTGCGGGTCCTTCGACACGATGAACAGCGAGAGGCCGCGCGCGCCAGCCGCCGGGTCGGGGTCGGTGCGGGCGAGCAGCGCGAGGATGTTCGCGCGCCCTGCGAACGTCGACCAGGCCTTCGCGCCCTCGATGAACCAGCCCTGCCGGCCGTCGTGCTCGCCCGGGGTGGCGCGACACTGCACGGACGCCACGTCGGAGCCGACGTCGGGCTCGGTGACACAGATGCCGACGATCAGCTCGCCCGAAGCGATGCGCGGTAGCCAGTATTGGCGCTGCTCCTCGGTGCCGCCCTGACTGAGGGCGCGCGTGAGGATCTCCGATCGAGTGATCAGGCTACCCGCGACAAGCGAAGCGGCGGACAGCTCTTCGGTGAGGACGACCATAGTGAGGTAGCCCATCTCCGTGCCGCCGTAGGTCTCGGGCACGGAGCAGCCGAAGAGGCCAAGCTCTGCGATCTTGCGGATGAGCGGCTCCGGCACCAGATGGTCCTGGCGGTGCATCTCCTGCGCGATCGGCGCGACTTCGGCCTTCGCGAAGTTACGGGCCGAGTCTCGGACGAGCGAAGCCGCCTGGTCTTCGAGCTCGGTCGCGTGGGCGCCGCGCGCTTCGAGCACCTGCGTGCCGATCGCGCGCACTCGCGCTTCGTCCAGTCCGGCCCGCACGAGCGCGCGCAACGACGGATCGTCGAGGCGAGCACGCCCGGCGTCGTCGAGGCCGAAGGCGTCCGGCGAGAGCTCGACCGCGGCGCGCAGCTTGTGCACCACCTCCGCGGCGAAGGCGCAGGCCTGCTCTTCAGCCAGCGCATCGCGCCGACCGGCCGCGGCCTGGCGCCCGGCATAGCCGGCGAGCTCCTGAGCGGCCCGCGCCTCGGTGGCGTGGAGAGCGATACGCTCCGCATGCACCTGATGGTCGTCGATGAGCTTGCCGCCGTCCGTGAGCCGCGAGCCGGCGGCGACGGCCGCCTCGACCGCGTCCGAGGCGGCATCAGCGAGCCGCCGGGCGGAGGTGAGGGCGTCGATCTCGGCTTCGGTGCTCATGGTTCACATGGCACGTAGCCGAGACTTTCCAGTCTCGGCGCGCATGTCACGGCGAGGCTGGAAAGCCTCGCCTACGGAGTGTAGACGAGCGCGAGGACACGCCGTCATCGCTTCCTCGGCATCAGGACCGTGTAGTCGAGATCGAGGACCACATTCGGGTGGTACTGCTCGCGGTTCGTATCAGGGTCGCGGGTCTTCAGCTCGATGGGGTGCTCGTTCGGGTCGAGGTTCTTCACGCCTACGAGGCGCAGGCGAAGCGCGCCCGCGTCGCGCCGGCCGAGGTCGATGCGCTCCAGCACGTCCGTCCAGGCGAAGAGCGTGTCCCCGGCGACGGTGGGGTTCGCGTGGGCGCCGGCGTTGAAGGCGAGCACGCGGATTGCGTTCTCCAGGCCGTCGTACGAGAGGGCGTGGCAGACGGAGATGATGTGCCCGCCGTAGATGATGCGCCGGCCGAGGCGCGACTTCTCCTGGAGGAGCTGGTTGAAGTGGACGCGGGCGTTGTTCTGGTAAAGGCGCGTCGCCATCTGGTGTTCGGCGTCTTCCAGCGTCATGCCCTGCGGGTGGACGATGCGCTCGCCCGGCTCGTAGTCCTCCCAGAAGAACGCGCCGCCCGTCGCGACGGGGTCGAAGCGGCTGAGGTCAAGCTCGTCCGGCACGCTCAGGTGCTCGACCGCGACGTGGGACGGGAGCTCGGGCGCGTCGTTCGCGCCGGTGTTCGTGTTTGGGTCGCGCTTGTTCACCATCGCCCAGCGGTAGAACTGGAGTACCGGCTCGTCCCTCTGGTTGAAGCCGCGCGTGCGCACCCAGACGATGCCCACTTCCGGTCGCGACGTCTCGCGCCGGCCGATCACCTCCGTTTCGGCGTGGAGGGTGTCGCCCGGGAAGACGGGGCGGAGGAAGCGGACATCGGCATAGCCGAGGTTCGCAGGGGAGTTGAGGGAGACGTCGGGAACGGCGCGCCCGAAGACGAGATGGAAAACGAGCAGGTCGTGGGCGGGCTCACGCGGAAAGCCGAGAGCTTTGGCGAGCTCGGTCGAACAGTGGAGGGGACGCCGGTCGCCGGTGAGGGCGATGTAGACGGCGAGGTCGCCCTCGGTTACGGTGCGCGGGACGGCGTGGTGGAAGACCTGCCCAACGGCGAAGTCCTCTAAGAAGTTGCCAGCGCGAGTTTTCGTGGCCATGGGATCGAGTACAAGGGCGGCCTGCGCCGGCTGGCGAGGCCGCCTGTGGAATTGTACTCGACCGGCTGGAGGGGCGGAAGCTGGGTCAGCGGATAGGAAACGGACAAGCGGATGGCAGATGGGGCGCGAAGGTGGTCGTGCTGCTCTTCGATTGGGCCGGACAGACCTTCCGCCAGAGCGCGGACCCGCCTTCGGCGGGGAAGGTCTGTCCCAACAGGCTGATGCCTAGAACAGCATCCGGCCCCAGGCGCGGCGGGGGCGTCGCTGGGGCCGGACGGTGGCATCGGGATGCACCGGCTTGGGTGGGGAGGCTATGGCGCCGGTGCTACCCTGGACCTACCTGAGATGAACGATGGGAGCGGGAGCCCCCGGAGGCGAGGAAAGGCCGAGCGTCGCGAGGCCGCCTTGCGCTCCACCGTCGCCAGCGCCTGGGCCTCGCGGAGGACTGCCGCCGCCTCGCGCATTCGTTCCTGGTGGCTTGCCTGCATGAACTCCTGGCTGATCATGGCGGTTCTCCTTAACCTCTTCGTAGCTTCAGGATAGCCCCGATTGGAGGGCCTTTCTATGAAGTACTTCACACAACGGCCCAATCCCGTGAAAATGAGGGTATGGACCAACACCAGGACCTGATCCGCGACGTCCCCCTGCTTGCCCGCCTGCCGGAGGCCGACCTGAGCGCCCTTGCCTCGCGCGGGCGGGTGCGGAGCTACCGGTCTGGGGACCTGATTTTCCGCGAGGGCGAGCCCGGCGATTCGCTCCACATGGTGGTCGAGGGCCAGGTGCGCATCGTCGTGCTCTCGCCCCTCGGCGAAGAGGTGACAGTGACCTACCTGGGGCAGGGCGAGTGTGTGGGCGACCTGGCGCTGCTGGACGGCCGGCCGCGTTCGGCGAGCGCGATCGCGTCGCAGGCGACGAAGACACTGGTGGTCACTCGCGGCGACTTCCGGCGCTGGCTGCGGGAGCGCCCGCAGGCAGCGTTCGCGCTACTGGAGACGCTGAGCCTGCGCGTACGCCGGACGGACGAGGCGCTCGCCGACCTGGCTCTGCTCGATCTGCCGAGCCGGTTGGCGAAGCGGCTGCTGTCTCTCTCGGGCGCGCGTCAGCCGGCGAAGGGCGGCTCGCCCGCGAAGCTGCGCATCACCCAGGCGGAGATGGCGTCGATGATGGGGGTGAGTCGGGAGAGCGTGAACAAGCAGCTCAACGCCTTCGCGCGCGAAGGGTGGGTGTCGCTGGGGCGCGGCTCGGTGACGGTCACGGACGCGAAGGCGCTGCGAGACCTGGCGTAGGCTCTCTGGCACCGGATTCCAAACGGACCAACGAATGGCGAGCACTTGCGCCGGCGGCCGTCGGCCAGGGCGCCCAGATGGGCGACCCTACATCCGCCCGTTCACGCGGAAGACCCGCCGGATCTGCGCGGCAGGCGGTTCCCGAGGCGGGAGCGGCGGAAAGGGAGCGTGGGGTTCGGTCTGCCCGCCCTCACCCCGCCTGCCGGCACCCCTCTCCCAATTGTGAGAGGGGACACGGACGTCCTCGATGATTAGTCGCGCGGGAGCCGCTGCCCGACGGGCGGCAGCGGCGGGAACGGCGCGTGAGGCTCCGTTTGGTCCTCCCTCACCTCGTCCTGCCGGGCATCCCTCTCCCAAGGCTGGGAGAGGGGCCGATCGCGAGCCGACCTCGATTGGTTAGGCGCGTGGCAGGCGGTCTCCCGCGGGCGGGAGAAGTGGGAAGGGAGCGTGGGGTTCGGTCTGGTACCAGTACGCGGTCGATGAGTAGTCGTGCGAGTTCTCGTTGGCGTGGCCGTGCTCGACGGTGACGCGGACCGACTCGCGGAAGTGGACGGGGTCTTCGATGTGGAAGCGGTACATGGAGTGCTTGCCGCCATACGGCGAGCCGTCGTTCGAGGTGAGGGGCAGGCCGTGGTAGGGGCCGCAGAACTCCTCCTGCGGGCTCCAGGCGGTGTTGAAGTAGTCCTCCGTGCCGGTGCCGTGGAGCGTCGGCGAGCTGTCGCCGTCGATGTAGATCATGTCGTCGCCCTCGCCGTACCAGTCGTTCTTGCCGCGGGCGAAGCAATCGATGTTCAGGCTGCAGCCGACGTAGTGGCCGCGGCCACGCGCCTCCAGGATGACGTAGTTGCCCTCGCCGGTGAGGTTGGGCGTGGCGAATACCTCGCCCAGGTAGTCGGGGTTGCCGGCGAAGAGACGAGCGTCGTCGCCCCAGCCGTCGGTGGGGTTCTGGCGGCGCCACTGCGCGTGGAAGCAGGCGGCGTTCTCGGGCGGGCGGTCGTAGGTCTCGTAGTCGACGTAGAAGTAGGCGGCGAGGCGGCGCTCGCCGTCGTTTGTCAGGTCGATGCGCCCGCCCCGCGCGAAGGGCATCGGGAAGTAGCAGTTGAAGCCACGCCCGTCGCGCGGGCTCATCGTAAGCGGCAGCGACCAGAACTCCTTCGTGATGCCGTGGCCGATGCCGAAGAAGTCGCCCGTCGGCGCTTCGACGCAGGGCGTGTCGGCGCCGTCCCAGTACATGCGCAGCACGCTGCGTCGCGGGAAGGCGTCCTCGCGCGAGGCGAGCGTCATCCAGATGTGACGGACGGCGCCCGCGCCCTCGATCTGCGCGAGCGTGCGTGTCTCGCCGGGCTGGAGCAGCCAGAAGTCGGCATTGCCGCCAGTCCTGTCGTACGACGAGGCGCGGCCGCGGCGGGCGTCGCGGAGGAAGGCGAGGCCGGAGAGCGAGGATGGGCCGAGCATGCGCCCATTATAGGCGAGCGGTAGCCGTCAGCCGATGACGGGTTGACGAATAGAGAAGCGCCACCGACTGGTTGGTGCTCTCGACCCGCGGCCTCACCCTAACGCCAACAACTCACGCTGGGCATGGCCTGCTTGTCGTTCGCGGGCCCGCTTCGCGCGGAGGAGGTGATTCGAGGCGTGGCGCTCAGAAAGCGCGATTCTGCAAAACGTAATGACACGTTTCGAGGTGTAGTGTGCGCTAGTCGACGCCCAACTGCCATGCCACGAAGGTCCACACGTCGGCTTCCTCGCGGATGGTCTTGGTCAGGGGCTTGCCCTGGCCGTGGCCGGCCTCCGTCTCGACGTGGAGGAGCACCGGGCGGGTGGCGCCGGACGACTGCAGGAGCGCCGCCATCTTGAGGGCATGCATCGGGTCGACGCGAGAGTCGGACTCGGCGGTGGCGAAGTAGACGGCGGGGTAGCCGGCGCCGGGCGTGACGTGGTGATACGGCGAGTAGGCGTAGAGCCACTCGAACTGCTCCGCGTCGTCCGATGAGCCGTACTCGGGCACCCAGAGTTTGGCGATGCGATAGTGGTGGTAGCGGAGCATGTCGAGCAGCGGCACGCGGCAGACGACGGCCTGGCAGAGGTCGGGGCGCTGCACCATGGTCGCGCCGACGAGCAGCCCGCCGTTCGAGCCGCCGCTGATCGCGAGGCGCTCCGGGCGCGTGTAGCCTTCGGCAACGAGGTACTCGGCAGCGGCGATGAAGTCGTCGAAGACGTTCTGCTTGTTGCCGAGCATGCCCGCGCGATGCCAGTCTTCGCCGTACTCGCTGCCGCCGCGCAGGTTCGCGATGGCGTAGACACCGCCCCGCTCGAGCCACGGTACGATCGTCGCGACGAACATCGGTGTGAGGCTGACGTTGAAGCCGCCGTAGCCGCCGAGCACAGTCGGGTTGTCGCCGTCGAGCGCGAGGTCTCGCGGCGTCACGATGAACATCGGTATCTGGGTGCCGTCCTTCGACGGGCACGTCACCTGGCGTACCTCGAAGCGGGCCATGTCGATCGGCGCGTCGATCGCGGCCCAGGTCGAGAGCTCGCCCGCCGCCAGGTCGTACCGAAGGACGGTTGAGGGCACGGTGTACGACTGGTAGCCGATGAACAGCTCGTCGGAGTCCCAGCGGCCGTTGATGGCGACGACGCTGCCGAGCGGCGGTAGCTCCGGCGAGGGCAGCGGCTCGCCTGCGAGCGTGTAGACGCCGACGTGCGAGACGACGTCCTTCACCTCGTGCAGGACGAGGCGCTCTCCGGCGATCGCCATCCCTTGCAGGATCACGTCGGAGCGCTCGGACACCAGCTCGCGCCAGCGCTCGCGCTCGGGGTGCGCGAGATTGACAGCGATGACGCGGCCGCGCGGCGCCTGCCAGTTCGTCTCCAGATAAAGCGTGTCGTTGAGCGCGCGGCCCGAGAAGAGCGCGTCGATCCCCGCGACCACGGGCTGGAACGAGGGCTGGTCGGCGCGCAAATCGCAGACGTGCACCTCGTTACGCGCCCAGCCGTGGTGCGCGAAGACGCTGAGCCAGCGCCCGTCCGGCGAGAGATCGACATCGAGCATCTCGGTCATGTCGCGTCCGGCGCCGAAGACGTCCGGGTCGTTCGCCGGGTCGTCGCCGAGGCGGTGGTGGAAGACGTGCTGGTGGTAGTTCTCCTCGCCCTCAGGCACGCTGCCCGGCGCGGGGTAACGGGTGTAGTAGAAGCCGGCCCCGTCAGGCTCCCAGGCCAGGCTGGCGTAGCGGGTGTACGGGATCTCGTCGGGCAGGTGCTCGCCGCTCGCGACATCGAGGACGCGGAGGTTGCTCTTCTCGTCGCCGCCCTGCGAGTAGCCGTAAGCGAGCAGCCGGCCGTCGCGAGAGACGTACCACCAGTCGAGAGCGACGACGCCGCTCTCGCTCGCCACGTTCGGGTCGAGCAGCACGCGGTCCTCGGCGTCGACGGCGTCGCGGACGTAGAGGACCGGCTGGTTCTGCGCGCCCGAGCGTCGTTGGTGGAAGTAGCGCCCGCCGCGTTCGACGGGCGCGGCGACGACGCCCATCGCGAGCACCTCGGCCAGGCGGCGGCGGAAGACTTCGCGCTCGGCCCGGGCGCTCAGCAGCGATTCGGTGTAGGCGTTCTGCGCGCGCACCCAGGCCGCGACCTCCGGGTCCGCCCCGTCTTCCAGCCAGCGATACGGGTCAACGATGACGCGGCTGTGCAGCTCCTCGCGCACGGGGCGCTGGGGCGTGGGCGGTGGCTTGAGGGTGCTGTCGAGGGCCACGGGGGCGGTTGCTGGTTGCTCGTCGCTGGTTGCTGGTACTGGCGGGCGACCGGGGACCGCCACCGACCCGAAGATCGGCTAGTCGACGGCCACGAGGACTTCGCCGCCCTCTTCCTTCACCTCGTAGGTCGGGACGTTGCGCTTCATGAACGCGGGGAGGGTCGCGTCGTAGATGAGCTTGAGGATCGCCGGGCGCTGCGCCCATTTGGCGACACAGCCGTCGGTGACGTCGAACTGGGCGCCGTGCCACGGGCATTCGAGCAGCGTGCCGTTGAGGGTGCCCTTGCCGAGGCGGGCGAACAGGTGCGAGCAGCGCCCACCGAGCGCGAAGAGCTGGCCACCGACGACCCGGCCGACGGCGACCTCCTTGCCGCGCGCCTTGAGCTGGCGCACCTCACCCTCCGGCAACTCATCGGACTTGCAGACCGAGACGAAGGTGTACGCGGTCGAGTCTTTGCCCTTCGGCGCTTCGGTCCGTTTGGTGTCGACGGCCACGTTCGCTCCTCCCGATTCGAGCTTGCTCAGCGCAGCGATCAGAGCGTACAGGAACGCGAAAACAGGAACAAGGAACGAGGCTGCGCGCGTCTTGACACTAGGTCTCAGTTGGCGTATGCTGCCCTTCTGAGACGCCGTCTCAGTTTCTTTTGGACAGGACTGATACCGGGTCTCAATAAGCAGAGTGGAGGAATCGAAATGACCCGCCGCATGACACTGCCGCTCGCGCTGGTGCTCGCCGCAAGTCTGGCAGCCGGCACGATTGGCCTCGCCTGCGACGACGACGAGCCGGCGGATGAGAGCAACGTTCAGGTGGTGACGAGCCTGGAGATCTTCGCGGACATGGCGCGGAACGTGGGCGGCGATAGCGTCCAGGTGGACGCCCTCCTGCCGCCGGGCGCCGACCCGCACACGTACGAGCTGGCGCCCAACAGCGTCGCGGACGTCGCGCGAGCGGACGTCGTCTTCATCAACGGCCTCGGGCTGGAGGAGAGCATCGAGGACGTAGTGCGCAACAACGCGGACGAGGTCGTCGAGCTGAGCGAGGGGCTGCGCGTAGTCGAAGGGGAGGACGAGGAGGGCAACCCCCATCTGTGGCTGGACGTGACGAACGCGATGGCCTACGTCGAACGCATCCGCGACACGCTCGTCGAGGTGGACCCCGACGGCGCCGGCGAATACGAAGCGAACGCCGAAGCCTACCTCGCCGAGCTCGGGAAACTCGACGCAGACATGGAGGCGGCCGTGCAAGCGATACCGGCGGAGAACCGCAAGCTGGTCACCTTCCACGACGCCTATCCATACTTGGCCGAGCGTTACGGGTTGGAGGTCGTTGGCGTGGCTGTGCCTTCGCCGGGCCAGGAGCCGAATGCGCAGGACATCGCGGCGCTGACCGAGACGCTTGAGTCGCAGGGCGTGCCGGCAGCGTTCAAGGAACCGCAGTTCAACGCGGAGGTCCTGGAGCTGGCTGCCGACGACGCCGGCGTGCGCGTGCTGGACCTGCTCAGCGACGCCTTCATCGAGGACGTGGACTCGTACACCGAGCTGATGCGCTATAACATGCGACAGTTGGAGGAGGGACTAGGTGGCAACTGACGTCCGAACTCAGGCGCCCGCCACGAGCGCAGTCGCGGTGAGCGACCTCTGGGCCGGCTACGACGGCGAGCCGGCCCTCGAAGGCGTGTCCTTCGAGCTACCGCAGGGCTCGCTCGTGGGGCTCGCCGGGCCGAACGGCTCAGGCAAGTCGACGCTGCTGAAGGCGGTGCTCGGGCTGGTACGTCCATGGCGCGGACGCATCGAGCTGTTCGGCGATCGCATCGATGCCGTGCGCCAGCGGGTCGGCTACGCGCCGCAGGCGGAGCTTGTCGACTGGGACTTCCCGGCGACGGTGGGCGACGTGGTGATGATGGGGCGTTACGGCCGGATCGGCCTGCTGCGGCGACCGCGCGCGGCCGACCGCGAGGCGGTGGGCCGGGCGCTCGCGCAGGTGGGGCTCGAATCGCTCGCCGAACGGCAGATCGGCGAGCTCTCGGGCGGCCAGCAGCGGCGCATGCTGATCGCGCGGGGGCTGGCGCAGGAGGCGGACCTGCTGCTGCTGGATGAACCGATGGTGGGGCTGGACGCGACGACCCAGCACGCGCTCCTGGCCCTTTTCGAGGCGCTGCGCGGCCAGGGAAAGACGCTGCTGGTCGCGACGCACGACCTGTCGTGTGTGGCCGCGTGCTTCGACCTGGCGCTGCTGCTCAACCGGCGGCTCGTCGCGTTCGGCGCGCCGGGCGAGGTCTTCAAACCCGAGATCCTGAACGAAGCGTTCGCGGAGCACCTCCTGCTCATCCCAACCGAAGGCGGCGTCTTCGTCGGCCACCACGGCCATGGCTGACGTCTGGGCCTGGTTCGCCGACCCGCTGGAGTTCGAGTTCATGCGGCGGGCGCTCCTCGCCGTCGCCCTCGTCGGCATCGTCAGCGCCGTCGTCGGCGCGTTCGTCGTCGTGCGGGGGATGGCGTTCATCGGCGACGCGCTGGCGCACTCGTCGTTCGCAGGAGTCGCGGCGGCGTTCGCGCTGGGCGCGTCGATCTACCTGGGCGCCATCGTCGCGGCGGTGGCGACGGCGCTGGGCATCGCCTACATCTCGCAGCGGGCGCGGCTCCGCTTCGATACGGCGATCGGTGTGCTCTTCGCCGGCGCCTTCGCCCTGGGCATCGTGATCGTCAGCCGGCAGGACAACTACACTGTCGACCTGTTCAGCTTCATGTTCGGCAACGTGCTGGGCGTGAGCTGGAACGACCTGGCGCTGATGGCGGCGATCGGCGCGCTGGTCGTCGGGCTCATCGCCGTTTTCTACAAGGAACTGCTCTTCATCGCATACGACTCCACCGTCGCGACCGCCGCCGGCATCCCGACGCGCCCGCTGGAGTACGGCCTGCTGGCGCTGATCGCGCTCTCGACCGTCGTCGCGCTCCAGGCCGTCGGCATCGTCCTCGTCATCGCGATGCTGGTGACGCCCGCGGCGACGGCGGGCCTGCTGGTGCGCCGCCTGCACCACGTCATCTTCCTCGGCGTGGCGGTCGCGCTCGTTTCGGCCGTGGTGGGGCTGTACGTCTCGTACCACGCGAGCGTCGCGTCGGGCGCGAGCATCGTGCTCGTCGCGACGGCGCTGTTCGCGGTGGCGCTGCTGCTGGCGCCGCGACGGGGCGTGGTCGCGCGCTGGCGCGTCGACCGGGCGCGGCGCAACGACCTGGCGAAGGCGCTCCCATGAGCGACGACGTCGCCGCGCGTCTCGCCGTCGTCCGTGAGTTCGCGCAGACGTCGCCCTACTACCAGGCGATGGGTATGGAGCTGGCGGCGATGGAGGAGGGCCGCGTCGTGTTGCGCGTCGTCGTCCAGCCGTCGCACCTGAACGCGGACGGCATCGTCCACGGCGGCGTCCTGCCCGCGATCGCGGACGGCGCGATGGGCAACGCGCTGCGCACCCTCCACGGCGACGCGCAGGTGCTCACCGCCGAAGTTCACCTCCACTATCTGCGCCCGGTGACGGGCGGCGCGCTGCTTGCCGATGGCCGCGTCGTGCAGTCCGGGCGGCGGCTTTCGTTCGCGGAGGTGGAGATCCGCGACGAGGCGAGCGGCCGGGCCGTGGCGAAGGGTAGCGGCCTGTTCGTCATCGAGGTTTGATTGACCAGTCCGTTTTGCAAAATCACCCTTTCCAGGAGGCGGCTCCCGAAGCCGGCCGACGCCTTGGGCGGCGGGCTGTGAATCTGAGCGGGGCGTTTGATTGATCCGGCTCAAAACCTCGCTCAGGACTGGCCGGCTGGAAGGTGGCAGTTGGCTCGGCAGAATCGTGTTTTCCCGGCGGGACATGGCCGATCTCCTCTCGATTCGCATCTAGCGCGGGCCCGCCGAACGGCGCATGCCTGCGCAGGGTTATCGAGGGTAGGGTAGGGCCGCGGTGGGAGAGCGCGAAGGGGTGGACGGCACCGCACCGGTCGCTGGTCGCTCGTTGGTAGTGGGTCAGTTTGATTGAATCTGCATGATGGCAGATGATCCGAGCGTCACCACTCTATGGGGTCGCCTCGTCGTCCCACGTGATGGCAAGGGGCAACACCGCGACCGGTTCACCATCGCACAGGAACCGGAACTCGTAGTCGGTGCTTCGCTGAAAGACGAACTCCCCGCTATCGATTTCGATAATCAGTCTGTGGTCTGGCGTTGGCCCCCAAGTGAACGTCCTGGGCGGAAGGAATAGATCGGGTTCCGTGAGAGATGAGCCGAACGCCCCGACAATCGTAACGTCCCTTTCAGGTTCGCCGCCCCGCAAGTCCAGAACGGCCAGCATCGCCGGAAACGTGCAGAGCATCCCATCCTTGCCTGAGGCGACGTAGTCCGCTCGTGTGCTGGACGGCAGGCGCAAGCTCGTGATGGGCACGATCTCCAGTAGTTCGCCGTCACCACCCCGGCGATCCTTCACCAAGGCGCCTGCAACCACTCGGATAGCCATCTTGCGCCCTCCCTGGTAGGTGTGGCATCATAGTAGCATGCCCAAGCGGTCAAGCAAGCCCCGTGACGTGAACGCCCTGGCCGCGTCTATCGTGGCCGAGGCGACGGGCGACGCACCGGCGCAGCGTAATGACGGCAAGAACCCTGCCGCCGTCGCGCTAGGTAGGCTGGGCGGGCTCAAGGGCGGCAAGGCGCGGGCGGCCAAGCTCAGCGCCAAGAAGCGGCGGGAGATCGCGAAGAAGGCGGCGGCGGCGCGATGGGAACGAGCTCGGCGCTAAGCAGTCTTGTCGCCCTCGCGGCGCCACTCCACATCGTCTGTGAAGTCCGCTGGCATTACGATTGGCTCTTCTGCGGGGTTGATCCTGTTCCAGTGCTCGGCGTCGAATGTTAGCTGCACCACGTCGCCCACGACTTGCTCTCGACGATTTACGAGGGACTTCAGCATAGGCGCTCTCGGAGCATCGTCGATATCTACCCAAAGGTAGAGTTGTTCGCCATGCACACCGCGCTTGTAAGGGAGGGCATGATTTGCTCGGTACGGCCTGCCAGTCTTGGAATCATGCCTAACCTCCTCACGCGCGGCTTGCGAAAACTGGGCTACCAAGAGATCGAACGGGTCGGGCGGCGTCGGCAACTGCCAGCCAAGCTTAACGGCATATGCCGTGACCGCGTGCAGGTCGATTTCCGCCTCGCCGGTTTCAGATCGATAGCGGCGCATCATCGCTTGCATTTGCCGGTTCTTTGAAATCCTCATCCCGTACTCCTTCGCTAGATTCCGACTGGCACTATGTCACCCCAGCCATCAACAATCGCGCTCGGCCTGACCATGTCCCGAATCTTGACTAGATGGCTGCGAAAGCGTTCATAGCGACCTGTCTCGTGCTGCAATTGACCCGCAACGATTCCCGGATGCACTCGTAAGGTTCGGGCAAAGCCTAGAATGTCTCGTTCAGCAAAGAACGGTGCCTTGCGCGCGATGAACCGCTTCAATTGGTCCTCGGGTACGCAGAAGTCGGCGGCGGCGGCGTTTGCGGCTCGCTCTTGCTCGCCCAGTTCCATGCTCGTGCCAGCACGTTCGCCCTCTAGCTCGGCATCCAAGGTGGCTGCACCTTGGCCGTGCCCGGCGAGGACATGCTCAAGCTCATGGCGAAGGACAAACCAGAAGTTGTCGATCCTGTCATAGCGTAATGACATCCCGATTACTGGCGAAGCCTCGTCGAGCCAGAGGCATGCTCCGTCGATCTTGGCGGTCGAGAGTGACTCGACTACTACAAAGCGAATGCCACTCTCAGCCAAAATGCGAGGAGCCTTCCGCGCTTCTTCCGGTGATAACAGTAAGTTGCTCAGCTTGGCGATGGCACCCCTTCCGGTGGTAGGAGAGTATCGACCGACGATCATTTCGGCGGCTATCTGCCTAACGCGATAGAGCCAAGCCAACTGTGCCGGCGTGACCTCAGGAGACACGTTTGTCTTCTTGGGCGCGTGGGGAAGTATCTCGATTGCCTCTAATGATGCCTCGCCAAAGAAGTCCGTCAGGGCAGCTTCAACGCTAGGAACATCGCGAATGTCACTCGCGTTCAGCCAGCCTCGCTGGATCATCTCGGAGACTGGCAGGCCGCCAAACAGGTGAGCCCTCGTGCTTCGCCCAGGATCGGGGCGGCTGGCAAAGCGAGCCTGTGCGACATCCGACACCTTTTGAAGCTCTAGGAAGTCCTCAGCCGGGATGCCGAACAGCTCCTCAAGCTCTACTGCGAGAGGAGCTGTTATCGGACGCTTCCCGGCGATGAGCTTGTTGATGCTTGTTTCGTGTACGTCGAGCACGATGGCTAGCACCCGCTGTGTCCAGCCCTTCTCCTCTAACGCGGCGGCGATCAGTTGCCCTGGCGTTTTGTACTGGCCCGCGTCTATACTCATGAGAGGTTTATACCACAACCTGCGCAAAATCGCAAACTGGCCTTGCTGGCTATTGACAAGCATTGAGCGCTCAAGTATAATGGTCAGTATGAACAAGATGAGTCCAGAGCGTCGGGCACAGGTTATACGGGCGCTGGTCGAGGGCAACTCGATCCGTGCTACCTGTCGCATGACCGGCGCGGCTAAGGGCACCGTCCTAAAGCTCCTGGCCGACATAGGCGAGGTCTGCGCTCAGTACCACCATGAGAACGTGCGCGGGTTCACGTCCGAGCGCATCCAGTGTGACGAGATATGGGCGTTCGTCTACTCGAAGGCGAAGAACGTGCCGAGCGAGTACGCGGGCGTGGGCGACGTGTGGACGTGGGTAGGCATCGACGCCGACACTAAGCTAGTCGCCTCGTGGATGGTGGGCGGACGTGACGCTCGCTCGGCCAAGGTGTTCATGGACGATCTGTCGCGCCGTCTCGCGCACCGCGTCCAGCTAACGACAGACGGCCACGCGGCCTACCTCACGGCGGTCAAGGAAATCTTCGAGGATGAGATCGACTACGCCATGCTGGTCAAGCTGTACGGCGCAGACGCTGAGCAAGAGAAGCGCTACAGCCCGGCGACGTGTACCGGAGCCGTGCCCAAGACGATCACCGGTAACCCTGACCCGAAGCACGTCTCAACATCCTACGTCGAGCGTCAGAACCTCACCATGCGGATGAGCATGCGCCGGTTCACGCGGCTGACCAACGCCTTCTCCAAGAAGCTGGCGAACCTCGAAGCGGCGCTCGCACTGCACTACGTCTACTACAACTTCTGCCGTAAGCATCAGACGCTTGGCACCACGCCAGCGGTCGAAGCGGGCATCGCTGGCCACGAGTGGACGGTCGATGAGATCGTGGCGCTGCTGGAAGCGCGGGAAATTTCACGTGACGCAAACTGACCCACTACCCGCTGGTCGCTGGTGGCTAGTCGCTGGTACCCTCTTCGCCCTGGTCAGTGCGTGCTCAGTTGAGCTAGCAAGCGGCCGATCCGGCCCTCGCCCCGCTCCAGCGACTCCATGGCCGACCGGTCCAGCGAGTAGACGTACATGTCCCAGTACTGATCTCGCCATCAGGTGAACTCTTTGAAGCAGCCCTCCTTCACGAAGCCCGAGGCCTCCAGCAGATGAACGACCCGACTGTTGTAGGCATAGGTCTGGCAGTAGACCTTGCGCAAGGGATAGCTGGCGAACAGGTGACTGACGAAGCGGTAGATGGCGACCAGGCCGCTGCGGAGCCGCGAACCGGCTGGCAGGTAGACCTCAAACTCAGCGACGCCGTGAAGCTCTCTGACCTTGCCATCGAGAAAGCCGCAGGGCTCGCCGGTCGCCAGGCTCCGAATCACGGTAAACAGACCAACGCGGCAGCGATCGCGGATGTCCGCCTCGAGGTCCGCGTACGGGCGGGGCAGCCGGCGGGTTGTCCAGAAGTGCAGCTCGTCGATGTTGTTGAACCACGCGCACAGGGCGGGCAGGTCATCGTCTCTGAGGCCGTCGAGCACGACATCCGGGTGTTCAGTCACGCCATCGGTGATCGCCTGGCTCGCGCGCCCGTCGGCCGTCAGCGGCGGCATTGCTTCATTCATGTGCTGCCGCCGCTCTATCGCTTTTGCGCTGCGCCAGCGCGATATCGAGCGATGTGATCAGGTGACGCCGCGTTTGGCTCCAGGCCGTTTCGCTGATGCTGAAGAACAGCAGGTCAGCATAGGCGGAGCCATAGCGCAAATACTCCGGCAGCCGCACCGCTTCTTCGAAGCCGGCCTTCTCCAGCCGCGAGATGAGGAGCCGGTTGGGAGACGGCGTCTCGCAGTAGAGCCGGCGCAGGTTGAACTGTGTGAAGGCGTAGTCCAGGAAGAGAAGAAAGGCTTCCATGAGCGCTGCGCCGTCCATGTCGGGCGAGAGGCGGAACTCCGCGTAGCTGCGGCGATCGCGAGGCTCGATTCTGAACAGGCGCATAAGCCCTGTGAAGGCGCCGTCATGACCTTCCACGACGAAGGCAGGGCCGCTGTTGAGCAGATCGGCCAACTCGGTCATCTCCCAGCGTTCAAAGGAGGGGATGGCGACAGGCTGCGCATGGTGCTGCGCGAATTGCGGCGCTATTCTTTGGGCGAACAGCAGCGGGTGGTCGCTCCGCACCACGGGGCGGAGCCTAACGAACTGGCCCGCGAAGGCGGCTGGCAGGAGGTTCTTCGCCAAGACGTTGAAGCTAGTCTATTTCACCGGCGTCGCTGAGCGAGCTTTATCCCTACTCAGGGACAATTGTCGCCAGCCCAGCGGTAGCAGCTTCCGAGGGCCGCCCTTGTACTGGCCGGTGTTGGCGTCAACCAGAGCGACGAAGTGCCCGACGTCAATGGAACGGCCATCATTCAGGGACAACTGTCTCCAGCCGAGTTGTAGCAGGCCCCGATCCCGGTCAGGTAATCGCCCGTGTCCGCGTCGATCAGCGCGACAAAGAACCTGTGGTGGGGAATCTCGCTCACATCCATGCTGAAGATCCAGGCGTTGCAACCGCTGGGGCACTCATACCAACCTGACTCGACGCGAGCGAGCTTCGCCTCGCGAACCCCATCGAAGGGCGCCTCCTCCTCAACAACCCGCTCGGCTTCTTCGCGGCTGAGCGACACGGCGTCAGTGGCGAGCGCCGTCAGCTCCAGGTCGCCGAAGTCCTCGGCAAGGAGCGTATCCAGCGACGGGCCTGACGTCGGAGCCTCGTCCTCGATCGTTGCGGGCGGTGAGAGCTGCGCGCTGAGCACGAACCACAGACCGAGGGCGGCAGCGACTCCTAGGGCGAGCGCTCCCAGGGCCCGGAAGCGGCGGCGTTCTAGCAGTTGTCTCATGGCTTCCTCCTAGCGCCGAAGCGCTTGGTCAGTCAGGGACAGCTGGAGCCGGCCCAGTTGTAGCAAGCGCCGATTCCCTGGAGGTATTCCCCCGTGTCTGCGTCGACCAGCGCGACGAAGAACCTGTGGTGGGGCATCTCGCTCACATCCATGCTGAAGATCCAGGCGTTGCAGCCGCCGGGGCACTCATACCAACCCGACTCGACGCGAGCGAGCTTCGCCTCGCCGACCTTGTGAAACATCGCCTCCTTCTCAACGACCCGCTGGGCGTCTACGCGGCTGAGCGACACAGCATCGGCGGCGAGCGCCGTCAGCTCCAGGTCGCCCATGTCCTCGGCAAGGATCGTGTCCAGCGACGGGCCTGACGCCGGAGCCTCGTCCTCGATCGTTGCGGGCGGTGAGAGCTGCGCGCTGAGCACGAACCACAGACCGAGGGCGGCAGCGACTCCTAGGGCGAGCGCTCCCAGGGCCCGGAAGCGGCGGCGTTTCAGCGGTTGTCTCATAGTTTCCCCCTAGGAAGGGCCTGGAGATGCCCGAGCAGTGGCGCGGCCGCGAGGCCGACGGCAAGGCCAGCCGCCGGGAGGGCATGGCGCAGCCTGGGTCTTGGCCTTCCGCGCGAGGAAGCTGGGGACTTTCCGTGTCCTGCGTGCTCGCCGTGCAGCCTTCATTGCGCCCTCCAGACCTATCGCCTTCCAGATCTAGCTCGCGCCCACCATAAGGCACATCGCCGCGCTTGTCAACGGGTATCAGGGCCGGCATCCGGTGTGGCCCAGCAGGCCGGCTTGTTCCCACCCAGCGCGAAGGGGCAATTGGCACGCGGCGCGGTCTTGGGGCGGAGTGGGGTAATCAGATAACGCAAGATTCTTCGCTGCGCTCAGAATGACAAGGGGACGGTCAGCTTGCGTCTGGCCCGCTACGAGGTTCTGCTACAATCGTGTCGCCATGGCGCAGCGGGATTTCGATGAGCAGTTGGAGATCGCGGCGCAGATCGTGGCGGAGTCGTCGTATCTGATAGCGCTGGTGGGCGCGGGGATGTCGAAGGAGTCGGGCATTCCGACGTTCCGCGGCGGCGATGGGTTGTGGGACAAGCACGGCGAGCCGCCGATGAACGACTACCAGCGCTTCCTCGAAGACCCGGCGAACTGGTGGGCCGAGCGGCTGGCGCAGCAGGCATCGCGGGGAGACTTCGCCCAGGCGCTCGACGAGGCGAAGCCGAACGCGGGCCACGTCGCGATGGCGGAGATGGAGCGCGCGGGCCTGCTGAAGCACATCATCACTCAGAACATCGACAACCTCCACCAGGAAGCGGGCTCGATCGCGATAACTGAGATCCACGGCAACCGGACGAAGATGCGCTGCATCGGCTGCGGGCGGCGCTGGCCGCGCGACGAGTTCGTCTCGAATGAGGTACCGCCGCGGTGCCCCGACTGCCAGGGCCTGGTGAAGAACGACACCGTGATGTTCGGCGAGCCGATCCCGCAGGACGCCTTGCAGTCGTGCTTCGAGCACGCCGAACGCGCCGACGCGGTGCTGCTCGTCGGCACGTCAGCCGTCGTCTACCCGGCAGCGGAGTTCCCGTTGATCGCGTATCGAAGGGGCGCGCGCCTGATCGAGGTGAACCCGCAGGAGACGCCGCTGAGCGACGTCTGCTCCGCCCTGCTGCGCGCGCCCTCCGGCGAGGCGCTGCCCCGCCTGATCGACCGCGCGCGGGAGATCGTGCGACCCTCACCCCCGGCCCCTCTCCCGCAGGGAGAGGGGTGACCCGGCTCTAGGCGGGGTCGCGGTGAGGGCGGTGAGGCGCTCCCCCGCCTGCTCGAACGCGCGCGGGAGCTGGCGAAGACGTAGGTTAGGGACCCAGCTTTGGCGGGCCGGTCTCGCCCTTCGACCCACGCTTCAGCTCTTCACGAGCGACCTGAACGAGAGCTGGCACTTGGCGCCGCTCCACGATGAGCCAGCCCATTGCGAGCACCACGTAGAGCACGCCGAACGCCCAGCGCACCGTCGGGTCGGGAAAGAAGAGCTGGCCGATGAAGAGCAGGAACATGAGCGTCGCCTCCCTCGCGTTGAGGCTCAGGCTCATCAGGATCGCCACCGCGAAGAGCGACTGTCCGGCCGTGAGGAAGACCTCCTCCACCTGGCGGCTGTCCATGGGTAGCGGCGCGAGCGACTGGTCCGAAATCGCGTAGGCGAGCGGCAGCGAGCCCACCAGCAGCGTCCACTGATTCACCTTCGATGAGATTAACAGCGTCATCCCCGCGATCGCCCGGCCGCGCAGCGCGAGCAGCGCCGCAAGGATGAACTCCGGCGCCTCCGAGGCGAGCGGCGCCACCCACTGCACCAGGATGAACTCATCGATGCCGAGCGACTCGCCCGAGTCAACGAGGGCAGTGGCGAACGGCTCCGCCGAGGCGAACACGGCCCCGGCCGAGAAGGCGAACAAGCCGATGATGGCGATCCACTTTCCGCGGTGTGACAGCGCATCGATCGCCTGGGCCGGGCCGACGAGCTCCGCCTCCTCCCGTGGCGGCGCCCGCGACGAGAGAACCAGGTACGCCACGAACATGCTGATGAGAACCACGCTGTCGATCAACGAGAGGTGCCCGCGCAATGGGATCGAGAAGCTGTAGATTGTCGCCACGCCGAGGAAGATCAGCCCGATCGAGCTCTCCTCGCCAACGTGCAACTCCCGCTTTCGCTCCCGCATCCAGAAGATGAAGAAGATGAGCGGCCAGGCGAAGCCGACAAGCAGCCGATTCGCGCCGGTCATGTTCGCCAGCGCGAAACCCGCGTTCTCCGGATTGCCGGGCGCGGTCCAGGCAAAGTAGAGGTCGACGGCGTACTCCGGCAGCACCGCGATGATCGCGAGGATCGCCAGCGCCAGCGTCGCCGAGACGAGCTGCTCGGCCACCTCGCTCGCCCAGACCAGGATCGTCGCCGCCCCCAGGATCGAGACACCGAAGATCAGCGCCTCGACCTCGCTCGCCATGTGCGGGTGCGGCGCCCCGGTGAGTTCGAGCGTGTGTAACACCGGGCCGGGCAGCGCCACCAGCATCGCGAGAGCGATCTGAAGCCACTCACGGCTGTGAGCGCGCATCGAGGCGAGGGCGGAGACCTCCTCTGTTCGAGACATCGGTACAGCGTAGCAGAGGGTCGATCTTCAGCATACGCGAGACCGACGCAGGGTGCGGGACGCTAGGAAGCGCCGCCGCCCGCTCGCGGGGCTGTCGGTCGGGCCTCGGCGAGAGCCGCGCCGGCGAGCGGCTCGGGCGTCGGTCCGGCCGCCGGCGCTGGGGCCGCGACCGACGCTTCCTCGAAGTCCACGGTGGTGCGGAGGCGGACCTCCGGCAAGAGCAGCGTCACGACCAGCAGCGCGGCCGCTGCGAGCATGCCGGCAAAGAAGACCTCCGTGATCCCGTCGGCGAGCATGCTGCGCATGATGGCCAGGGACTGCTCGAAGACCTGCGAGCCGTTCGCGCCGAGGTCGGCGAAGCCGGCTCGCAGTCTGTCGACCGCTTCGGGGCTGAGCAGCGTGTTCGGTTCGCGGAGCTGCTCCAACAGCGGGGCGGGCGCGTCCTGCGCTTCCGGCGGCAGGCGATCGGGCAGGTCCGCGACGCTGGAGGTGATCAGCGTGCCGAAGACCGCCACGGCCAGCGTCCCACCGATCTGGCGGAAGAACTGGCTGGACGCCGACGCGACGCCAAGCTGGCGGTAGGGCAGAGCGTTCTGCGCGACCAGGTTCAGAATGGGCAGCGTAAGCCCCAGCCCGAACCCGATGAGCACCATGTTGCGCACCGCAGTCGCGTAGGCGGTATCTTCACTCATTCGCGACAGTAGGAACATCCCGCCAACAAGCAGCGCCGCGCCCGCGATCAAGAACGGTCGCGCCACGCGGACACGCGCCAAGAGCTGGCCTGAGATGACCGACGCGATCACCATACCCACCGTCGTCGGCATAAGCGTGACGCCGGAGTTCGTCGCGGACATGCCGAGCACTCCCTGGACGAAGAGGGTCATGTACGATAGGACGCCGAACATCACCATCCCCAGGAAGAACGCGGCGAGGTTCGCCATGGCGAACGCCCGGTTGCGGAAAAGCGAGGGCGGCAGCACCGGGTCCACGGCTCGCAGCTCGATCCAGATGAACGCGGCCAGGGCGATGGCCGACGTGGCGAACAGCCCGACGATCCGCGGCGAGGTCCAAGCATAGTCGCGGTTCCCGGCCCAGACGAGGCCGAGCAGCAGCGGCACGACGACGGCGATCAGCATCAAGCCACCGGCGTAGTCGACGTGGCGCTCGCCGTGCGGGCGGCGCATGTTTGGGAAGGCGAGGCCCAGCACGAGCAGCGCGGCCACCCCGAACGGGATGTTCACCAGGAAGACCCAGCGCCAGCTCAGGTGGTCGGTGAGGGCGCCGCCGACAAGCGGGCCGAGGATGCTCGAGAGGCCGAAGACGGCGGCGAAGAGGCCCTGGTAGCGAGCACGCTGCGCGGGCGGGAACAGCTCGCCGATCGTGGCGAAGGCGTTCGCCATGATCAGCCCCGCGCCGACGCCCTGGAACGCCCGCGCCATGATGAGCTGCACCATGCTCTGCGACAGCCCCGCGAACACCGAGGTCACGGTGAAGAGCACGACGCCAGCCATCAGGAACGGCTTGCGCCCGTAGAGATCGGAGAGCTTCCCGGCGAGCGGCACCGTGACGGTGGAGGTGAGGAGGTAGGCGGTGATCACCCAGCTAAACAGGCTGAGCCCGCCCAGCTCGCCGATGATGCGCGGGAGCGCCGTGTTCACGACCGTCTGGTCGATCGCGGCGACGAAGAGCGCCATCAGTGTGCCGGTAACGACGACGGCCTTCTGGCGCGGCGACAGGTCGACGGCGAGGGGGCGCATCTCGCTCATGCCGGGGTCTCGCTCCACTGCACCGTCTCGGCGGCGGCGACGAGGCCGTCGAGCGCGCGCACGAGGTCGCGCACCTGCGCCTCGCTGAGGCGCGAGAGCACTTCGCCCAGGTAGGCGCGCGCTGCGATGTCGATCTCTTCGAGCACGCAGCGGCCTTCGTCGGTGAGGCAGATGCGAACGAGGCGCCGGTCGTCGGGGTCCTCACGTCGCTCGATCAGGCTCTGGCGGACGAGGCGGTCGGTGAGGCCGCTGATCGTGGGCGCGGTCACGCGCATCCGCGAGGCGAGCGCGCCGACGGTTGCGCTGCCGCTCTCTCGGGCGAGGTACATCAGGCGGAGCTGCGGCATCGTCAGCCCGCGATTGTCCCAGAAGCGCAGGCGGATCGGGTCGGCGACGGCGAGGGCGCGGCCGTAGGCGCGCATCGCTTCGGAGAGAAGGTCGTCGGAGAGCGGCATGTTAGGCCCTAGCAAATAGTTAGCGTTACGCTAAGTATATCGCCGAGCCAGCACCTTTGGCAAAGTGCCCGCCGGAGGATCGCACCCCCGAAGCCCAGGCTTCAGCCCTGGCGGGGCCGTCCCACGCTGCGGGCCGGGCCTGAGCCCGACGGCGTCAGCCTAAAGGCTGACCCGCCCGGAGAGAGCGAGAAGCGCCCCGGTG
>JBBEBM010000043.1:0-54451 GCA_040882355.1 Dehalococcoidia bacterium
GGTAGGCGTCGGTGTATCCGTCGCGGTCGGCGTTGGCGTCGGCGTGTCGGTAGGCGTCGGCGTGTCGGTCGCCGTCGGCGTTGGCGTCGGTGTGTCGGTAGGCGTAGGCGTGTCGGTCGGCGTCGCTGTCGGCAGCGGCGTGTCAGTCGCCGTCGGGGTGTCGGTAGGTGTATCCGTCGGCGTCGCCGTTTCCACGGGCGTGTCCGTGGGTGTCGGCGTGTCCGTGTCCGTGGGCGTTGGCGTCGCGGTATCTGTTGGCGTATCGGTCGGGGTGTCGGTCGGCGTCGGCGTCGCCTCCGTGTACGTCACCCGCACCGCCGCCCAGTCCAGGAAGAAGTCCCGCGCCACGTCCGTGCTGTCCGCCGTCAGCCGCACCCGGAAGTTCGCGTTGCTCAGCTCAGCCGCCGTCCACGAACGCCCCCAGGTGTCGCTCGCGCCGCCCAGCACCACGGTCCGCTCCGTTGCGCTCGAGACGCCGTCCGTCTGCGCCGCCGTCCACGTCGTCCCCCCGTCCCACGACAGCTCCGCGCTCAGGCTGTTCGTCCCCGCCACGTCGTCCAGCCACCAGTCCAGCCGCACTTCGATCCCCTCGACGCTCGCGTCCCCGGGGATCGCGATCCCGTAGTCGAAGTACCGGTGCCGGTCTCCCGCACCATCGATGTTCGACGCGAACGACGCGTCGTCCGCGAAGGCGTCCGTCGGGTTCAGCTCGAAGCCGTCGTTGTCTCCGCCCGTGTCCGCCGCCTCCGCCGTCGCATTCAGGAAGCCCGTATCCACCGCCCCCGCCCGGTCGCTGCTCACCACCGCCACCAGCAGCGTCGCGAGCGTCGCCACCAGCGTCAGGACGAGGAGGGGTAGCCCCCGCGCTCGCCCCCACGATTCAGCGATTCGCTTGCTGCGCCCGCCTTGGGCGGACAGAAGCTGCTTTCGCATGCTCACAAAGCCGTACTTTCTAGATGAAGGAAGCGCGCGGGGCGTCTCGCTCCCTGGCTCAAAGGTGTGCGGTTACCCTGGGCCGTCCTACCTCTTAGAACCGGGCGGACGCCCTGGCATTGCGCGCGAAACCTAAGGTACGAGAAAACCACCTGGGCCCAGCTGCTCCCCCAGGCGGCTTGCTGGATGCGCTCTCCGGAGCTACCTCACTGCCTACCCAGGAGCCGCGTTCCTGCGGCGCGGCGAGGTCTCCTGCTTGAGATGCCCCTCTTATGTACTCTATTTCCCTTCAGCCGTCAAGAGGTTGCCACGCCTTCATCTACTCCGTTGGTCGCATCTTCCGTAGGGCGGCCTTAGGTGAAGCGACCTGCGGTGCATGAGGGCGCGCGCCCCGCTCCCCTAGCCGGAAAGCCCGCCGACAATGCAGGGCGTTCCGAATGGTCGCGCCTGGCTCGTTCGGGCAAGCTGAATAGGCAAGCATCGCCGCGAACGCCAGAGGGAGATCGACTCCATATGCCGGACCTCAGCCGCCCGCCCGATTACCTGAACGCCCTGCGCGACACCCTCGCCCGCCTCGACGTCGCCATCGTCGACACCATCACCGAGGCGCTGCTGCGCGCTCGCGACCAGGCTCGAACCGTGTTCATCATCGGCAACGGAGGCAGCGCCTCCACCGCCGCTCACATGGCGACTGACCTCTGCAAGGTCACGGCTGTCGACGGCAAGGCCGGCGTTCGCGCCGTCTCGCTGCCCGACAATGTCGCGCTGCTCACCGCATGGTCGAACGACGCAGCTTACGAGCAGAGTTTCGCCGGCCCGCTCCGAGCCTATCTTTCGCCCGGCGACGTGCTCATCGCCATCTCAGCCAGCGGCCGCTCCCCGAACGTGCTGGAGGCGACACGCGTCGCCAACGAGCTGGACGCGCTCACCGTAGGCCTCAGCGGCTTTGGCGGCGGCGAGCTTGCGCGGCTCGCGCAAATCAGCCTCGTAGTCGACGCGTGCGACTACGGGCTCGTCGAGGACGCCCATCTGGCCGTCAACCACGCGCTCACTGCCGCCGTCAAGGCCCGCATCCGCGATCGTATTGAGGCGGAAGCAGCGTGACGCTCGGCACATCGATGAAGGTCGCGCTCGTCCACGACTATCTCGTGGAACGCGGCGGCGCCGAGAAGGTGCTGGCCGCGCTCCACCAGACGTTGCCGGACGCGCCCATCTACACCTCGGTCCACAACCCGGACACCACGCTAGACGTTTTCCGCGGGGCCGACGTGCGCGCATCGTTCCTGCAGCGCCTGAGCGCGCACCCGCATCGCTACCGCGCCCTGCTGCCGCTCTACCCGCTCGCCTTTCGCTCGTTCGACCTTTCGGCGTACGACCTGATCATTAGCAGCGCGTCAGGTTTTGCCAAGGGCGTCCGCAAGGCGCCCGGCGCTCGCCACGTCTGCTACTGCTACACGCCGCCCCGGTTCGTCTGGGGTTACCAGGACGCGAACCACCACGAACGCGTGGGCGCCGCCGGTCGCTGGGGCCTACGCGCGCTCCGTCCGTACCTGGCCCGGCGCGATCGCGTCGACGCCAGGAGCGTCGACCGGTTCCTCACCAGCTCGAAGTACGTCGCGGACCGCATCGCGAGCGTCTACGGGCGCGACGCGACGGTGCTGCCGCCGCCGATCGACTGCGCAGGGTTCACCCCGGCGGACGAGCGCATCGACGACTTCCTCCTCGTCTCCCGCCTCGTGCCATACAAGCGGGTCGATACCGCAATCGAAGCGTTCAACCGCAACGGCCTGCCGTTGATCGTCGTCGGCGACGGCCGCGACCGCCGCCGCCTCGAAGCGATGGCGAGGAGCGATCGCATTCGTTTCCTCGGCCACCTGCCGCAGCACGATGTGCGCGAGCTGCTCGCTAGCTGTCGGGCGCTCATCGTCACCGGCGAGGAGGACTTCGGCATGGCCGCGCTCGAGGCGAACGCCTCCGGCCGGCCGGTGATCGCGTACGGCGCGGGCGGCGCGCTGGAGACCGTCGTCCCTGGCGTCACCGGCCTCACCTTTGAAGAACAGACGGCCGCTGCGCTGATTGAGGCCGTCGATCGCTTCCAGGGCCTTGCCTTCGGCGCGGAGACCCTCGTCGGCCACGCCCGCCGCTTCGACACGTCGCAGTTCCAGAACGCGGTCCGGGCCATCGTGCACGAAGAGGCGCGCCTTGCCGCCGCGCCCGGCGGCGAGCGTGTCGCCGGGCCGCTCCAACAAGGAGAGGCCCGCTCATGACAGGCCGATACCGCCCGCTCGATCTCGACGCGGTGCGGCTGCGCCCGATAGGTGAGCGCGCCCACAAGGTGCGCCTGGAGGACTTCGGCCGAACGCCCAGCGCCGGCGCGTCCTTCGCCGAGTTCATCGACGCGCTGCCTCACATTCTCAAGGGCAACGACCTGCGCGAAGTCGTCGAAGGACTCGCCCGCTCCGTCGAGCGGGGCAAGCCTGTGGTCTTCGGCCTCGGAGCGCACGTGATCAAGTGCGGCCTTAGTTCGCTCATCATCGACCTCATCGACCGCGGAGTGATCTCGGCCGTCGCTCTCAACGGCGGCGGGGCGATCCACGACTTCGAGCTCGCAATGTTCGGCGCAACCTCCGAGGACGTCGAAGCGAACCTCGCCGGCGGCCAATACGGCATGATCGCCGAGACGGCCCAGGGCTTCCACGCAGCGCTGGCGGCGCCTGACGGCGAGGGTGGCCTCGGCTGGGCGCTCGGTCGCGCGCTCACCAGGGCGGCCGCGCCCTACGGCCACCTGAGCATCCTTCAGCGCGGCTACGACGCGGGCGTGCCCGTCACCGTCCACGTCGCCATCGGCACCGACACGGTGCACATGCTGCCCGGCGTCGACGCTGGGCGCATCGGCGCGCTCAGCCACCGCGACTTCCGCCTGCTCGCCGCGGTGATCGCTGAGATGCGAGGAGGCGGCGCCTACGTCAACGCCGGCTCTGCCGTCGTGCTGCCGGAGGTCTTCCTCAAGTGCGTCGCCCTCTGCCGCAACCTGGGCCACGACATCGGCGGGTTCACGACTCTCGATCTGGATATGGTGCGCCACTACCGGCCAATGACGAACGTCGTCGCGCGCCACACAACGCTCGGCGCGCGCGGCTACGCGATCACCGGCCACCACGAGCTGCTCCTGCCCCTGATCGCCTTCGCCCTCGTGGAGCGCCTCGAGGCGGACGCCGCGTCCGCACCCATGGACCGGAGCCACGCCCATGTCTGAGCGCTACCCGATCGTCGACGGCCAGTGGCCGTCGCTCGCGAAGGCATTCGGCCGGCGGACCGTGCTCGTGGTCGGCGACGTAATGCTCGACCACACCGCATCCGGCCGGGCCCCCCGCCTCAGCCCGGAGGCGCCCGTGCCGGTGCTCATCGTCGATGAAGAGTCGTACGGACTGGGCGGCGCCGCCAACGTCGCCCGCAACCTGGTGTCCCTGGGCGCCCGCGCTCGCGTCGTCGGCGTTGCCGGCGCTGACGAAGCCGGCGAACGGCTGCTCGGCCTGTGCCGCGCGGAGTCGATCGACGAGCGCGCCGTCCTCATCGCCAAAGACCGCCCGACCACGGAGAAGACGCGCTTCATCGCTCACGCCCAGCAGGTGCTCCGCGTCGACAGTGAGACCGCGCAGCCGCTCACCTCGGACGAAGAACGGTGGCTCATCGAACGCATCGCGGCAAGCGCCCCGATTGACGCCGTGATCGTCTCCGACTACGCGAAGGGCGTCGTCACCGGCGGCGTGATCGCCGCCGCGGTCGATGTCGCTCGCAGGTCCGGCGCGCCCTGCATCGTCGATCCGAAGGGCGTTCGCTTCGAGCGCTACGCCGGGTGCACGCTGATCACCCCCAACGCCGAGGAGGCGATGGCCGCGACGCATCTGCCGCTGCGCGACGACGCCGCCGCGGAAGCGATCGGCCGCGCGTTACTCGGCGCTGTCGGCTGCGAGGCCGTAGTGATCACGCGAGGGCAGGACGGCGTCAGTCTCGTGACGAACCAGCAGGCGTGGCACCTCCCCGCCCAGGCGCAGGACGTGTTCGACGTCGCCGGCGCGGGCGATACACTCGTCGCCGCGCTGACGCTCGCCTGCGCGTGCGCGGCGCCGTTGCCCGCGGCCGTCGCTCTCGCCAACAGCGCTGCCGGGCTGGTCGTCCGCGCGCGCGGCGTCGTCACCACAACGCGTGACGAGCTCGGCCGCGCGCTGGCGGCGCAAGAATCGAGCCACCGCAACACGCGAAAGGAGCGGACCGCCGCATGAACGGAAAGCTGCTCTCCCTGGAGGACGCCGAAGCCCGCTGCCGGACGATCCAGGCGCAGGGTCGGCGCGTCGTGCTGACCAACGGCTGCTTCGACCTGCTGCACGTGGGTCACGTGCGCTACCTGCGCAAGGCGCGCGGACTGGGCGATGCGCTCGTCGTCGCGCTGAACAGCGATGCCTCCGCCCGCGCGCTCAAGGGCCCGGCGCGGCCCATCGTGCGCGAGGAGGAACGGGCCGAAGTGGTAGCGGCGCTCGCCTCCGTGGACTACGTTACCGTCTTCGACGATGCGACCGCGGAGGGTGTGGTGAGCGCGCTGCGGCCCGACATCTACGTGAAGGGCGGCGACTACGACACAGACCGCCGGGACCTGCCCGAGGCCGGCGTCGTGCGAGGCTACGGCGGCACCGTCTTCCTGCTCGAACTCGAGCCTGGCACCGGAACCACCGAGATCATCCGGACGGTCGTGCGCCGCTATCGCGACGGCCTCTTCTCCTGGCCGAGGACCGCGCTGCCGCCTGTGAGGGACGCCGTTGCTGGCGGCTAGCGACCGCATCGCCTTCGGCCGGTCGGCACCCGGCGGCGCGCTCGATCTCGCGCCCGCGGCCGGACGCTGGCTACCCCTCGCGGGCGTCATCGCGGCGGGCGCCGCCGGCATGCTGGCCGGAAGGTTCGACGCCCTGCCGGCCGCTATGCTGCTCCTCGCCGTCGCGTCGCTCCTCGCTGCGCTGCTCAGCGCCCATGCCGCGGTTGCCCTCCTCATCGCGCTCCTGGTGATACCGCTGGAGACTACGGGGCTGCTCGCGGGCCGGCTTAACCAGGTCGATACGCTCTACGGAGCCGCGGTGTTGGGCCTCGCCCTTCGAGCGTTCGCATCGAAGGAGCGCCTGGCGCTCCAACCGGTTGGGCTCGCGCTGCTCGCGTTCATCGCTGCCGGCACAGTCGCGCTCGCTGCCGGGGTCCTCAGCACCGACACACTCAACGCGGCGCTGGGCCACTTTAGAGGCCCGTTCGGCTACGCGCTCATCCCCGCGCTCGTCCTCACGATGGGAAAGGAGGGCAAGAGCAAGCGCCAGGCGCTGCTCTGGCTCCTCTGCGCGGTCGCCGTCATCACCGCGGCGCGCGCCGTCCTCGCCTGGGCGCAGCTCAACGGACTGGTTCACCTGAGTGGCGTGCTCGCGCGCCTCGCCGCCCCTGGCGAGGATCAGCGGATCGGCGTCGTGGCGGCCACGGGGGGCGAGTTCGGCTATCTGCGCGCCTGGGCCGGCAACTTCGAAGGTAACTCCCTCGGCACCTTCCTCGTGCTTATCGCCCCGGTCAGCGCCTACTTCGCCCTTCAGAGCCGGTCTCACGCCCTTCGACTGGCCTTCGGCGCAGCGACAGCGCTGCTCCTCGTCGCGCTCATGGCAAGCTACTCGCGCGGGGCGTACCTCGGCCTGGCTGCTGCCTCGCTACCTTTGATCTTCAATCTGTGGCGCCGCTCGCCTCTGGGCGCGATCGCTCTCGTACTGACCTCGGGCATGTTGCTGGTTTTCCTTGCCAGCGAGCTGCCCGGCGCCCAGGACCGCCTGATAACGTTGGGCGCCCTGGGCGACGACCCCACCGTGCAGCACCGGCAGATCGTCTACCAGCAGGTGCTCGATGCCTTTCGTCAGAACCCGATCTGGGGCATTGGCCTGGGCACCCGCTTGGGTGAATTCGGCACCGGCGGCGACTCCCTCTACCTCTTCCTCCTACTCCACGGCGGACTGCTCGTCTCCGGCGCCTTCCTCTTGCTCGTCTGGGTCGCCGGACGTCAGGTGATCGACGCGTTTCGCGCCGGCCGGTTGAGCGGCCTCGATCTCGCGGTAGCGGCGGGGCTGTCGGGATTCGCCGTCCACTCCGCCGTCGACTACACGCTCTGGAACCCGAAGGTGGCGCTCACCATGTGGCTCATGGTCGGCTTCCTCATGGCAGCCGTCCTGGAACACGGCGACGAGCGCGTGGAGGACCCGCCGGTGGAGGAGCCGCAATGGTAGCCGGTCAGCAGGCGATAGCGGCCGTCCGCGCGAGGCCCAGGTTGACCCTCTTGCGTGCCAGCTTGCTCCTTCTCGCTGTCGCGGGCGCGTCCAAGCTGACAACCCTCGCCGCCGACTCCTACGTCGCGGCCCGCTTCGGCTTGAGCGCCGACGCCGACGCCTACCTGCTCGCCGTCGGCCTGCTCGGCGCGTTGCTCGGGGCGCCCAGCGAGACCCTGCGGCTCGCCCTTGTGCCGATCTGCGGACGCTACCTGCGCCAGGGCGATCGGCGGCGCGCGGCGGGCGTCGTCGCGCTCGTGCTGGGCGCCGCCGTGGTCGTCGGCGGCGCGGCGGCGCTTGCCCTCGGGCTGAGCGCGCCCTGGCTCGCTCCGCTCGCCGCTCCCGGCTTTGAAGGCGCCACGCGCGACACCGCCGTCCAGCTTACGCGAATGCTCGCGCCCGCGCTCCTGCTCGGACTCGTCATGTCCGTGCTGCTCGGCGTCTTGCACGCTCAGCTCCGCTTCGGCGTGCCGGCCGTCGCGGGCATCGGACTGAGCGCCGGCGTCATCGGCGGCGGTGTCCTTCTCAGCGACGCCCTGGGTGTGAGCGCGCTCGCCGCCGGCTACGTAGCAGGCACGGGTGTGGCCGTGCTGGTGCTGGCGTGGCTGGCGCGCGGCCTCTTCCGCGAAGGCGCCGCCCTGCGCGGCGCTCGAGGCGAGCTGGCGCCCTTCGTTCGCCTCGCCCTTCCCACCGGCATCGCGATCACGATCGTCAGCAGCGGCGCCGTCATCGAGCGCGCCGTCGCCTCAGCGACAGGCGCCGGCAACGTGGCCGCGCTCGGCTTCGCGATCAAGCTCGTCACGCAGGCCGGCATCATCTCCCAGAGCATCTGGACGCCGCTCACTCCGCTGCTCATCGCCTCCGGCAGCGGCAGCCGCGACAACGACCCGCTGCTCGTCGCGTTTTCGATCAAGCTCGTCCTGCTCATCCTCACACTCGCGACGTCGCTCATCATCGCCCTGCGCGAGCCGCTCGTCGCCGTCATCCTGGAACGAGGCGCGTTCACCGCCGCCGACACCAGCAAGACGGCCACATTGCTCGCGCTGCACAGCGGCTCGCTGGTCGGCGAAGGGCTGTTCATGGTCGCCGTCGCCGCCCTCCTCTCCCTCTACGATGCAACGACGCGCCTCGTCGGGTCAGTGCTCTTCATCGTTGCCAAGGTCGTCCTCATGTTCGCGCTGGCGCCCGTCATCGGCGTCGCCGGTGTGGCCATCGCCGCGTCCGTCTCCAGCCTGCTCGCCGGGGCCTTCTCAGTCGCCGTGCTTGCCCGTCGCTTCCCGAGCGACACGACGCGCGATCTGCTCGCCTGCGGGGCGAAGGCCGCGCTCGCCGGATTGGTCGCGCTGGCCGTGGCTGGCGTGATCGCCGGGCTGGTCAGCAGCGCATCGCCTTCGAGCAACGTCGTCGTCCTCGCCCTCGGCGGCCTGGCCGCGACAGCCGCGTATCTCATCGTGCTGCTGGTCCTGCGCGTCCAGGAGATCGAGACGATCTTCCGCGGGGCGCAGCAACGCCTGACTCAGGTCTGGAGCCGTCCATGAACCGCGCGACGCTCTCCGTGGTCACGATCGCCCTGAACGAGGCGCTTCGTCTGGAACGCTGCCGCCGGAGCGCCTCCTGGGCGGACGAGTGGGTCGTGGTCGACTCCGGCAGCAGCGATGGTACGCAGGACGTCGCTCGCTCGCTCGGCGCGCGCGTCCTGGAGCGCCCCTTCGACAACTTCTCGAGCCAGTGGAACTACGCCGCCGAACAGGCCCGCGGTGACTGGGTGCTCGTTCTCGCCGCCGACGAGCAGGTGTCGCCAGAGCTCAGCCAGGAGATCGAGCGCGTCCTGCGCCGCGCGGGCGGCCCAAGCTGCTACGCCATGCCCAGGCGCAACGTGCTCTTCGGGCGCTGGTTGCGTCACGGCGGTCAGTACCCGGACTGGTCCTTCCGCCTCTTCCGCAAAGGAACGGCCCGCTGGGTCGGCGACATCCACGAGCAGCTATCGTACGATGGCGGGGCCAGCCGGCTCCAGCACGCCCTCGTTCACCACAGCTTCGCCACGCTCACGGAGTGGATCCAGAAGATGGACCGCCAGACCGGCCAGGAGGCGCGCTTCGCCCATCAGGCCGGGAAGAAAGCCTCGTTGCTGGACGTGACGGTACGGCCGTTCTACTGGTTCGCTCGCATGTATGTGGCCCGACGCGCCTTCCTGGATGGCTGGCCGGGTCTGCTTCATAGCGGCTGCAGCGCCGTCTGCATCTTCTTCCGCTACGCCAAGCTCCGGGAGCTTTGCGCGCATCATCACGAGCCCCGCGGACAGAATCGAAACGAAGCCGCGGCCGTCCAGAGGAGTGGTTAGATGTCACGCTATACAGCCCTCAGCACGGAACTTCACTTCCAAGCCGTGCGGGACGTTGGCTGGTCCGTGGTACTCGATGTTGGATGCGGCGACGGAACGAACACCGTGGCGTACCTGGAGCCGCACTCGGTCATTGGCATTGACGGCTACGGCCCGGCCTGCGAGACCGCCCGCGCCGCGGGGTTGAGCGTCATGCAGGGCGACCTGGAACAGCCCTGGCCCATCGATGATGAGTCAGTGGATGTCGTGTCGGCCAATCAGGTGATCGAGCACCTTGCGGACACCGACCGGTTCGCCCGCGAGTGCCACCGCGTGCTCCGGCCCGGCGGCACAGCCGTGATCTCCACAGAGAACCTGGCCGCCTGGCCGAATATCGCGGCGCTCCTGCTCGGCCAGGAGCCCTTCTCCAATAGCTACAGCAAGCGGGTCTGGGCGGTGGGGAATCGCCTCTCGCGCCGTTCCGGCCCTCTGCCGGAAGAGGTAGCCGCGTACCCTCATCGCTCCGTGGGCAGTCATCAGGCCGTAGCCGACCTCTTTGTTCAGTACGGGTTCCAGCACGCTCGTTCCTTGGGCGTCCACACCTTGCCCACGAAATCAACGGTCCTTCGATGGCTCCGACGTATCGATGTCCGTCATTCGATGTACATCACGCTCATCTTTCGCAAGACATCATGAACGAATCGCCAAGCGCGGACAGCCTGATGACCTCACTCCCATCAACCATCGGCGTGGACGGGCAAGCCGAACACGGCTGGGAGGCCTATTACGCGGGCGATCTGACCTGGTATACCCACGTGCGAAACGTCCTGCACCACCTGCCCATGCTCCGCGCGATAGGAAAGCTCAGCCCAAAACGCGTGCTGGAGGTCGGCGCCGGCACCGGCTCCCACAGCATCTTCCTCTCCTACTTCCAGCCGCGCGTCGCCTCCATCGATCTCAGCCGGCTGCTCATCGAACGCTGCGTCCAGCACAATCGAAGGCTGCGCGGCCGCGCCCAGTTCCTCGCGATGGACGCCTTCCGCCTCGCCTTCCCCGACGATTCCTTCGATGCCGTTTTCTCGCAAGGGTTCTTCGAGCACTTTTCGGAGGACGAGATTGCGTTGCTCCTCGAGGAACAGACCCGCGTCGCGCGACATGTGGTGATCAGCGTGCCGAACCTCGCCTACGGTGTGCAGGACTTCGGCAACGAGCGCCTGCTCAGCAGGCATGCGTGGGAGGAGCTCTTGCAGAGGCTGGGGTACGACCTGCTCAGCTCCTCCGACTATGCGCCAATGCGCGGCCGGTTCTGGCGCGGCGGCCGCGACATGTACCTGGCCGTCGTTCAGCGACTCTCAGCGAATGGAGCAGCAAGATGAGCGAATCGATCGCCGGCCGTTGTCCCGTCTGCGAGACGGACGGCGCCCGGAAAGGCCCGCGCCGTTTCCTGCGCTGCCCCGCGTGCGGCGTCCTCTTCGCTCGCGATATGCGCGCCGGGGATGAGGCCTGGTATCAGCGCACGTGGATCTACGCCGGCGGCCGCGCGCCAAACGCGCTCTCGGCACTGGAGATCGAGGCGAACTGGGCCTGGGGGACGTTTCTCCGGGAAGCGCCCGTGCCCAGGGGCGCCCTGTTGGACGTTGGTTGCGGACGGGGCGACTTCCTCCATGCCGCCCAACTGCGTGGCTTCGACGCGGAAGGGATCGACTTTCAGGCTGAGCTGGCCGGCATCGGCCGCGAGATGTACGGCGTGCGCATCGCCTGCGGCGACATCTGGCAGGCGTTAGGAAACGGCAGACGCTTCGATGTCGCCACCGCGTTCGAGGTGGTGGAACACGTCGCGGACCCGGTCGGCTTGCTGCGCGCCATGGCCCGCGTCGCCGGCTTCGTCGCCGTCAGCGTCCCCAGCGCCGAACGGCGTCCGGCGCTGCTCTCGCCTGGCTTCGACGACCCGCCTCACCACCTGACCCTCTGGACGCGCGCCGCACTCGAGATCGCCATGACGAACGCCGGCCTGGAGGTCGTCTTCCTGCGCGGCGACTCTTACGAGCCGTCACACCTCGGCACATACGTCAGTTGCCTCTTCGGCGGCAACTACGCCGGCGCTCGATACGTGCGCGGGGCGGCGCGCAGGTTCGGCACGGCGATAGGCCGCGCCCTGAGACCAGGCGACGACGCGCCGTTTACGCTGCTGGCCGTCGGGCGTCACCACGAGGTTCGAGCCGGAAGGAACGGCGCGTCATGAGGATCGGCTTCGTCCTGCAGGATACGAGTCGCGCGCCCACCGGTCTCGATGCGTACACATCGGACCTCTGGCAGGCGTTGCGTTCAGTCGACGGCCAGAACGAGTACGTGCCGGTGACCTTGCCCGCCCGTTTCGCCCGGCGCGCCTACCTGCGCGCGCTCTGGGAGCAGGCATGTCTACCCGCTTGGGCCCGACGAGCGGACATCGACGTCCTCCACGCCCCGGCGGGCTCCGCGCCCGTGCTGCGCGACCGCCCCTGCGTCCTCACTCTGCACGACCTCGGCGAGGACGCCACGCCCGCGTATCGCACACCCCTCGGCCCGCGACTCTATTTCGGGCGAATGGTGCCCTGGAGCGCGCGCCACGCAACCGCGCTCCTCGCCGACAGTGAGGCCACCAAACGCGACGCCGTCGCCCGGCTGGGCATCGACTCTGGGCGGATCACAGTCGTCCACCTCGCACCGTCCTCGTGCTATCGCGTGCTCCCGAAGCAGACCGTCGACGCCGTCCGTGAGAGGTACGACCTGCGCGATCCCTACTTCCTCCAGGTCGGCGCCGTCATTCCGCGAAAGAACGTCACGGGCGCGATGACCGGCTTCGCCCGCTTCCTGGCGGACCGGCCGGACGCAGGCACGCAGTTCGTCGTCGTGGGCGGCCGAGGCTTCGGCGACCTCACGCTGTCCCCGGAGGCGGAGGAGCTGACACGCGCGGGCTGCGTGCGTTTCCTCGGCCATGTGCCGCAGGACGACCTCGTCGCGCTCTACAACGGCGCGCTGGCCGTCGTCCTGCCCTCCTTCTTCGAAGGTTTCGGCCTGCCGCTGGTCGAGGCCTTCGCCTGCGGCACGCCTGCCATCGCTTCGCGCGTCGCCTCCCTCCCCGAAATCGGCGGCGACGCGGCACTCTACGTCGACCCACGCGATCCCGACACCATCGCTGACGCCATGGAGCGCTACTCAACCCCTGTCCTTCGCGCGGAGATGGCGGAGCGCGCCCTGGAGCGCAGCCGTTCTTTTAGCTGGCGGCGCGCGGCGGAGCAAACGCTGGCCGTCTACCGGCAGGCCGCGCCCACGGCATCGCGACGCCGCGCACCGGCGGTGTCATCGGACGGCGACGTCAAGCGACCCAAGGTGCTCTTCGTGCGCCTCGACGCCTTGGGCGATCTGGTGCTCACCACTCCTTGCTTCGACGCCCTCAAGCGGCGTTACCCGAACGCGGAGCTGCACGTCGTCGTCCAGCCCGCCACCGCGCCCCTGATCGAGCACGACCCGCGCGTCGACCGCGTGCATGTGCTGGCCGCGCCCTGGCACGGGCGCTGGCGCGCCGGCGCAGTCACCGAAACGCTCAGCCTGCTGCGCCGGCTTCGCGCGGAACGATACGACTACGTCCTCACACTGCGTCGCGACCTCGATGACGCTCTCTTCGCCCACCTCTGCGGCGGCCGCGAGACGTTGGGCTTCTCCGCGCCCCGCACGCGCCCCTTCCTCTCGCGCTGGGTGCGCATCCAGTCCGGGCGCCACCTCGTAGAGAACCACCTTCAGCTCATGACGCTGCTTGGCTGCGAAGTCGAAGGGCTGCAGCCGAGCGTCCGCTGCTCGTTGAGCGACTCGCGCAGCATCGGCGCCTTGCTCGGTCGCGCGGCCAAGCCGATCGCACTCGCGCCCTTCGCCTCGTCCGAGGCGAAGACGCTCGACCCCGCACAGACCGGCGCACTTGTCGACAGGCTGACGAAGGAGATCGGAACCCCGATCGTGCTGCTCGGCGGGCCCGCCGACCGCGAATGCGCCGACAAAGCGCTAGCGCGGGCATCGAGCGCCATTGTCGACCTCGTCGGGCGCACGAGCATCCCGGAGCTGTGCGACGTGCTCCGTCGCTGCCGCCTGATCGTCTGCGCCGACTCCGCTCCCATGCATTTGGCCGTCGCGCTCGGTACGCCCGTTGTCGCGCTCTTTGGCGGCGAGGACCCCGTCCTCTGGGGCCCGTACGGCGATACGCCGCGTCGCGTCCTTCAGGCGCGCGATGCCCGCGGCTTCCCCTCCGTACAGGCGATTGCGCCCGCAGGCGTCCTGGAAGCGGTGCGCGAACTGCTCGCAGGTGCCTGCCATACGGAGCCGCAGCCAGAGGAGGTAGCCGCATGAGCCCCTCGCCGGTGCGCGTCGCCGTCCTCGGCTACGGCTATTGGGGGCCGAACATCGTCCGCACGCTCCTCGATCTGCCGGGCGCCGAGCTCGCCGTCTGCTGCGATGCCAGCGCTACAAGGCTGTCCGAGGCGCGCGATCGCTTCGCCGTCCCGGTCACTGACGACTGGCAGACGGTGCTGGCCGACCCGCGCGTCGACGCTGTCGTCGTCGCCACGCCCGCCCGCACCCACCGCGAAGTCACCCTCGCCTGCCTCGCCCACGACAAGCACGCGCTGGTCGAGAAGCCCTTCGCCACCAGCGTCGCGGACGCGGAGGCGATGTACGAGGCGGCGCTGCGACGCGGCCTCGTGCTTGAGGCCGGCCACATCTTCCTGCACAACCCGTCCGTCCAGGCGCTGCAGCGCGAAGCCGCGCGCGGAGCGCTGGGCGAGCTGCGCACCGCCTTCGCCGTCCGCGCCAGCCACGGCCCGCGCGCCCGCAACGACGTCGACGTCACGTTCGACTGCATGGTGCACGACCTCTACATCCTGCACGAGCTACTCGGCCCCGCGACCGAAGTGAGCGCCAGCGGCGCCTCGTTCCTCACGCCCGGCATCGCCGACACAGCCTCGGCCCGCATCAGTCAAGCGAACGGCGCCGCCGCCTTCTGCTACGCGAGCTGGTACGAGCCGGTGAAGACGCGGCGCATGACGCTGGTCGGCTCGCGCGCCATGGCCGAGTACGACGACCTGCGAGAGGAGGAGCCGGTGCGCATCATCCGCCAGGGCTATGAGCCGATCGAGGGCATCGACGCGTTCGGCAACCACGGCTTGCGCCTCTTCGCCGACGGCGAGCGCGCGCCCCGCATCGCATGGGAAGAGCCGCTCAGACGCGAGCTCGCCGCCTTCATCGAGAGCGTCCGTAGCCCGCGCCGCGAGCCGAGCGTATCGCCTGAGTCCGTGCTCGCCGTCACTCGCGCGCTGGAGGCGATCGGCCGCTCTATGCGCAACGACGGTGCGCCCGAACGAGTGGAGGGAACCTGAGTGGTACGTCTCAACGGCAACGGAAAGGCAGGCGCCAGGACGCGCGTCGTACTGCTGGGCGGAAAGGAGCTCGCCGTGCACTGCCTGGAGAGCACGCTCGGCATGCCCGACGTGGAGGTTGTCGCCGTCATCCCTTGCGCCGGCGACGACCCGGACCAGGAGCGCTGGTATCCCTCGCTCGCTCGCCATGCGCGCGACCTTCGCCTGCCCGTTCACCGGCCACGCTCGGTCAACGACGCCGCCTTCCATCCGGTGTTAGAGCAGCTCCGGCCGGACATCCTGCTCTCCATCTTCTACGACAAGATCCTCAAGCCGCGCGTGCTCGCGCTCCCAAGGGTCGCGGCAGTCAACCTGCATTTCGGCCTGCTGCCCTTCAATCGCGGCTCCTTTCCCATCCCGTGGGCCATCATCGATGGCAACGACGCCGGCGTGACGCTCCACCACATGGACCCCGGCGTCGATACTGGCGACATCGTCGCGCAGTGCGCGGTGCCCGTCGCGGGGCACGAGACCGCCCGCGAAGTCTACGACCGCTGCACGGCGGCGGGCCGCTACCTGTTCGAAGGCTACTTCCCGCTCGTGGTCGAGGGGCGCGCGCCCCGCAGGGGACAGCCCGCTGAAGGCGGCACCTACTACCCGCCAGGCTACGCGTTCGACCGCTGGGTTGATTGGTCGCAGCCCGCCGGGACGCTCTCGCGTTTCGCGCGCGCACTCACCTTCGCCCCCTACCCGGGCGCTCGCTCCGCCTTCGCGGCCCGCGAGTTCGAGCTGCGCCACCCGGTCTGGGTTGCCGACACCGATGTCCGGGCGCCCGCCGGCACTCTGCTCGGAATCGACCCTCGCTGGGCGACCATCGCGACGGGCGACGGCGCGCTGCGCGTCCGCACCCTATGCATCGACGGCGTCGAGCTATCGGCGCAAGAAGCGCTCCGCCGCCTCGGTTGCAACCAAGGCGACGAGCTGGAGTTGAGATCATGGCAAACAACGGTAGCAGCGTAGTCCCCCTCCTGGACCTGCGCGCGGAGTATGAGCCGCTGCGCGAGCAAGTGCTTAGCGCCGTCGACGACGTGTTCTCCAGCGGGCGGCTCTATCTGGGACCGCAGACGCAGGCGCTCGAAGAGGAGTTCGCCGCGTACTGCGGCGTCTCTCACGGCGTCGCCTGTTCATCGGGCACCGACGCGCTCATCCTGGCCCTCCAGGCCTGCGGCGTCGGCCCCGGCGACGAAGTGATCACCGTCTCTCACACCTTCATCGCCACCGCGGCCGCCATCGCGCTCATCGGCGCCAAGCCCGTCTTCGTGGACATCGACCCGCTCACGTACACCATGAACGTCGCCGGGGCATCGGCCCTGCTCAGACCGCGAACGAGGGCGATCGTACCCGTGCACATCTACGGCCACCCGGTCGATATGGAGCCGCTGCGTAACTTCGCCCGCCGCCACGACATCGCCGTGATCGAGGACGCGGCGCAGGCGCACGGCGCGACCTACCGGGGACGCCGCGTCGGCGGACTGGGCGACGCCGCCTGCTTCAGCTTCGTCTTCACCAAGAACCTGCGCGCCTACGGCGATGCCGGCATGCTGGTCACGCAAGACCCCGCCATCGCCGAGCGGGCGCGCCGCCTGCGCGACCACGGCCGCGTCGGCCGCTACGAGCACGCGAGCTTCGGTTGGAACGCCCGCATCGACGAGGTGCAAGCCGCGATCCTCCGCGTCAAGCTCCCCCTCTTGGACGCCTGGACCGCTCGCCGCCGCGAGCACGCCCGCACCTACGACAGCGCGTTCCGGGAGGCGAACATCACCATCCCGTTCCAGAAACCTGACGTCAGCCACGTCTACCACCAATACGTGGTCCAGGTCGACGGGCGCGACGGCGTGCAACGCGCCCTCGCGGCCCGCGGCGTCGAAAGCGGTGTCCACTACCCTATCCCCTGCCACCTCCAGGAGGCGTGCGCGGGCTACGGTTACCGCCTCGGCTCGCTGCCCATTACCGAGGCCAGCGTCGAGCGCATCCTCTCGCTCCCCGTCTACCCCGAAATGACGGAGGAGCAGCGAGCCTACGTCATCGATTCCGTACTGGACGTAACCGGAAAGCAGGTCATGAAGGAGAAGGCAGCATGAGAGCCTTAGTAACCGGAGGCGCGGGCCAGATCGGCTCGCACATCGTCGAGGGGTTGCTGTCCCGCGGTTGGGATGTCACCGTGCTCGATAGCCTCGACCCCGTCACCCACCCGCGCGGGCGCCCGCCCTGGGTCCCCTCCAGCGTCCGCTTCATTGAAGGCGACATCGTCGACGCCGACGCGATGGCGGCAGCGCTGGATGGCGTGCAGGTCGTCTTCCACGAGGCCGCCTACCAGGGCCTGCTGCCCGACTTCAGCAGGTTCTTTCACGTCAACGGCGCGGGCACCGCCCTCATCTACGAGACCATCGTCGAACGCAAGCTGCCCGTCCAGAAGGTGATCGTCGCCTCCTCCCAAGCCGTCTACGGCGAGGGTGCGTACCGCTGCCCGGAGCACGGTCCCGCATACCCGGTCCCCCGGCCCCTGGCCCAGCTCATGCGAGGCGATTGGGAGTTCCGTTGCGATCGGTGCGCCGCGCCGATGCTGCCTCAGCCCACGGACGAGGCGGTTGTCAACGGCGCGACCTCCTATGCCGTCTCCAAGCACACCCAGGAGGAGATCGCGCTCGGTCTCGGGCGGACGTACGGCATCCCCAGCGTCGCGCTGCGCTACGCCATCACGTTCGGCCCGCGCCAGTCGTTCAACAACGCCTACTCCGGCCTCTCGGGCATCGTCGCGCAGCGCGTGCTCAACAGCCGGCCCGTCGTCGTCTATGAGGACGGCCTCCAGACACGCGACATCGTCTTTGTCGAGGACGTCGCCAGCGCGAACCTCTTCGTCATGGAGCGCGACGACGCCAACTTCGAGGTGTTTAACGTCGGCACCGGCCGCGCTGTCAGCGTGCTCGAGTTCGTCCGCGTGCTCGCCGGCATGTTCGGCCTCGAGCCGGACATCGAGACCAAGGGCGAGTTCCGTCTGGGTGACGTCCGCCACCTCGTGCCCGACGTGGGCAAGCTGGAGCGGATGGGCTGGCACGCGCTCCACACGCTGGAACATGCCGCGGAGGCCTACGCCAAGTGGATCCGCACTCAGCCCGAGGTGCGCGACAACGTCGCCGCCGCACTCGACGAGATGCGCCGCAGGGGCGTCGTCCTGCAGGCCGCGAGGCAAGCCGCATGATTGACGCACACGCCGCCAACGGCTCGGCTTCGCTCGCCGGCGTAGCCAACGCCCTCCAGCCTTCGCCTGCTACGGCCGGCATCTCCGTCGTCATCATCGCCCAGGATGAAGAGGCGAACATCGCGCCCTGTCTCGCCTCCGTGCGCTGGGCGGACGAAGTGGTCGTCGTCGACGGCGGCAGCCGCGACCAGACGGTGGAGCTTGCTTCCTCCCTCGGCGCGCATGTCTATCAGAACCCCTGGCCCGGCTTCTCCGCGCAATGGAACGTCGCGATAGAGCACGCATCGCGCGACTGGGTCTTCGTCCTCGCCGCCGACGAGCGCGTCACCGACGAGCTCGCCGAGCAAGTGCTCGCCGTGGCGATGGACGACGTCGCATTCGACGCCTACTACGTGCTGCGCCAGACCTCCTTCCTCGACCACGCGATGCGCGGCTGCGGTTGGGGCGACCAGCCCGAGCTACGCCTCTTCCGGCGCGGGCGCGGGCGGATGGACGGCCGGCTCGTCCACGAGCGGCTGATCGTCGATGGGCCCGTCGGCGAGCTCACTGGTCATCTCCTGCACTACAGCCACCCCACCGTGCGCGACTACCTCGAGAACATGAACCGTTGCACCTCGCTTGAGGCGCAGGAGGCGCTCGCCCTCCGCCAGCGCGGGAGCTGGCTGCCACCCACGGGGCCGTTGCTGCGGGCCGGGCGGCGTTGGCTGGCCGGCGACCGCAGCTACCAGTCCGCTCACGCCGCGCTCAAGGACGAGCTGAAGAACCGCTACGCCTGGACCCCGCTTCAGCCATTCGCGCCGCTCCTCCGTTTCCTGCAGATGTATCTGCTGCAGCGCGGCTTCCGCGACGGACGTCACGGCCTCTACCTATCGCTGCTGTCGGCAACCTATGTCCTCGTGAAGCAGATCAAGCTCTGGGAGCTGCGCAGCTCCGCTGCAGTTGACGCGAACACGACCGCCGGCGCTCAAGAGGCCGTCGGGAGGGGGTAGGCCATGGCGCGCATCGTCGTTGACGCCCGCATTTCGCGCTCCTGGAGCACCGGCATCGGCGTCTACACGACGCAGCTCTTGCGCGCGCTCGCCCGCCTAGCGCCGCAGCACCGCCTCCTGCTCCTCATCGCGCCCGAAGCGCCCCTGCCGCATCTGTCCGGCGAAGGGCTGATCGATGAGCGGACCGTTTCCCACGCGATCGCCGGCCCGGCGCAGCATCTCCTCATGCCGGGCCTGCTGCGCGACCTCGACGCTGACCTCCTCATCGTCACGCATCCGGCGTGCGCTCCGCTCTGGTCGCCCTGCCCGCGATTTGTCTTTGTCCACGACCTGATTCCGCTCGCCCTCCCCCACGATTACAGCCTGGCGAAGCGCCTCTACTACCGGACCGTCATCCGCAGCAGTCTGCGCGGCGCGGCGCGCGTGCTCGTCGATTCCGAGAGCACGAAGCGCGACTGCGAGCGGCTGCTTGGCCTGCCAGCCGGACGACTGCGCGTCGTTTACGGCGGCGTCGGCGATCAGTACCGGCCGGGCGAACCGCGGCGTAACGGCTCGCGGCCCTACGTCCTCTACGTCGGCAACAAGCGCCCTCACAAGAACGTCGACCGCCTGATCGAGGCGTTCGCGCTGCTCCTGCGCGACGGCGACCCGGGCTGCGACCTGGTGATCGCCGGGCGGGACGAACCGGGCTCGGTCGAGACCGACGGCTCGCGCCTCCGCGCCATCGCGGACGCTGGTGGCCTGAACGGACGCGTCCGTATCCTGGGCGAGGTCGCTGACAGCGACCTGCCAGCATACTATCGCGGCGCCTCCGCCTTCGCCTACCTCTCCAGCTACGAGGGCTTCGGCCTGCCGCCGCTCGAGGCGATGGCCTGCGGCACGCCCGTTGTCGCCCTCGACGCCACGTCGTTGCGCGAGGTCGTCGGCGAGGGCGGGATGCTCCTGCCCGACGCCGAGCCGGCCGCCGTCGCCCGAGCGCTCCGTTCCGTCCTCACCAACGAGGAGCTCCGTCGGGACCTCGCCGAACGCGGTTTGCGCCAGGCGCGGAAGTTCACGTGGCAGCGCACCGCCCAGGCGGTGCTCCAGGAGATCGACGCCGCACTGGAGGCGCGTCCACCGTGACATCCGCCAAAGCGCCGCGCTACTTCCCCGCCACTCGCGCTTCCCCGCTCTACGACGCGTCGAAGCGCGCAATCGACATCGTGGTGGCGCTCGTCGTGCTCTTCGGCCTGGCGCCGCTCTGGCTGCTCACCGCGCTCGCCATCCGGCTCACCTCGCGCGGGCCCGCGCTCTACCGCGCGCAGGTCGCTGGGCTTGGCGGGCAGCCCTTCGCCTACTACAAGTTCCGCTCGATGCGAATCGAGGGCGACGACGCGGTGCAGCGCCGTTTCCGTCGCGAATTCATTCGCGCGAACAAGCCTTTCCGCGTCGAGCGCGACGCCGCCGGCCGGCAACGCGCGGTCTACAAAGTGGTCGACGACCCGCGCGTCACGCCAGTCGGGCGCGTCATTCGCAAGCTGAGCATCGACGAGGTGCCGCAGTTCATCAACGTCCTGCGCGGCGAGATGAGCGTGGTCGGGCCCCGCCCGCCGCTGCTCTGGGAGGTGGAGTACTACGACGACTGGCATAGTGAGCGGCTGGCCGTCAAGCCGGGCATCACCGGCCCCGCCCAGGTGCGCTCCCGTCAGGGCTTGCCCTTCGACCAGATGGCGCGGATCGACATCGACTACGCGCGGCGGCGGTCCCTCTGGCTCGACCTGCGGGTCATGCTCCAGACGCCGCTCGCCATCCTGCGCGGCGGCTAGTCTGGCTGCTCCAAGATCGAGACCGCGTCGGGATAGTCGTAGCCGCTCCCGATGATCTCCGGCACCGAGGGTGTGCCGTCCTCGGAGAACGTGATCTTGCGCACGGTACCCTGACCTCCCGCCGGCCCTGGCAGCTCGCCCGGCGCCTCCTGCACGATCGCCAGGTCGGCGTAGTAGAGCGTCCCGTCCTTCGCAACCGCGAGGCCCGCCGGGCTGCCGATGTCGTCGCCTTCAGCGATCGTCCGCACGAACTCGCCGGTCGCATCGTACTCGCGGATCGTCTTCGGCAGGAAGACGCTTGAGACGTACCAGTTGCCGTTGGGCGCCCGCGCGATGCTGAAGGGCGTGCCCATCTCCTCATCCTCGATGAAAGTGTCCTTTGCCGGCACGACGGAGGCGCACTCGTCCTCGCTCTCCGGGAACGGACCCGAGTAGACCAGCACGACGCCCGGGGGCACGGTCTCTGACAGGTACACCTTGCCCCCGTCGATCGTGATCGTGCCCGGCACGCGCAGCTCGCTCTCCAGGATGCAGGACGTCCCGTACTCCGGCGGGAAGAAGACGATGAACTTGCCGTCCATGGCGTCGAAGCTCCCCGAACCGACGTCCGTGACGAAGAGCCGCTCCTCGTCATCGAACCCACAGCCGAACGGCTCGGGCTGCGCCGGCTCGTTCGGCGTCTCCGGCTCCAGGATCTTGCGCACGAACTGGCCCTCCGGCGTGAAGATACCCCAGCCCTGACGGTCCCCCTCGCTCTGGTTCGTATCGTGGCCCATCAGGAAGTTGCCGCTGCCGTCCGGCAGCAGGCACGCCTGACCGTTCAGGTCCTCCCCGCCATCCTGCGCCGACGGTACGAGCACGGTCGGATCGTCCGTCTCCAGATCGTAGACGTCCAGCTCGTTGCCCTGCGCGCTGAACAGCAAGTCCACGGTGCCCTCGCTGTCGTTACACGCGAACGAGAGCGCGACCAGCCCTACGACAAGCGCGCCGAAAAGCGCCTTAGGGGGCGGGACTAGGTGTCGGAAGCGGTGCACAATCAGCCTCCCCGTCGATGCAGAACGCCCAGACGCCGGCCGGCGCCCTGGCCAGAATAGCCTCGATATTGGTACCGCCGGCGCCCTGCGCGCCGAAGCCGGAGCCCATGTAGACCACGCCGTCCACAGGCACCGCCTGCGAGAAGCCAAGCCCGCCCAGCGGCAGCTTCGCCAGGATCTCGCCCGTATCGGCGTCGATTGCGCGCATCGAGAAGTCGATGCCGCCCATGAACACGACGCCCGGGATCGCGCTCGTCCCGCCGAAGAAGGGCGCCGCCTCCTCCTGCGACCAGACCACCTCGCCCGTCCCCGCATCGAGCGCCCACGCGGACGGCTTCTGCGGCGCCTCCACGTCCTCGCCGATGCCCACGCCGAAGTAGATCCGCCCGTCCATCACCGCCGGTGTGCCCGTAATCCCGCCGATCGCGCCTCCCTCGACGACATTTCGCGTCCAGTACGGTTCGATCTCGCCAGTGAGCTCGTTCTCGCCGTCGCGGTCCAGCAGGTAGTAGCTGCCATCCTTGTTGCCGATGCCCACCACCTCGCGCTCCTCGCCCTCGATCGTCGCCGTGAACAGGTTCGGCGCGGCGCCGAAGGCGTAGTCGTCGTTGTCGATTTCGCGCGGGCGCCAGCTCCAGACCGGCTCGCCGTCGAAGTCCACCGCCACGAGCGCCTCGTTATGCGTCGTCATCGGCGGCGTCGGCGGCGCCGACTGCGGGTCATCGTCCGTGTCGCAGTTGCTCGTCGCAAAGTAGAGCAGCTCACGGCCGAAGTCGACGCTCACCGGCGACCAGACGTTGCCACACGCCGTCTCTGTGCGGTCGAAATCGCACCCCCCTCGCGTTGAGAAGAAGTCGTCCTCGAGGCCGAGCTGCTCCGCGTTGTGGTAGCCGTCGAATTTGCGGACGTCGTCGTCGTCGTCCGGCCTGCACGTCTCGCCCGTCTCCACGTCGAAGTACCAGTGCAGATGGCCGTCCTTCGCCGAAAGGCCGTAGAACCCGCCCTTGCCCGGCGCGCGATCATTCACGTCCATCCCGAAGGCGACCAGGTCCTGCTCTGGCAGCACCGCCGGCGACGACAGGATCTCGTTGCGTTCCGTGTTGGTGTCGCAGTCCTGGCAGCCGGTGCCGGCGTCGAACTGCCAGATCTCGGCGCCGCTCACGGCGTCCAGCGAGTACATCGTCATGCCACCACCCACGAACACCCGCGGCTCGCCGTCCACCTCCGCGATCGCCGCCGACGACGCGATGATGCCATACGACACGCCCTCGTGCGGCTTCACCTCGTAGGCCCAGAGCTGGGTGCCTTCGTCGGCTCGGATCGCGTAGACCTTGCCGTCGTACGAGCCAACGAACACGATGCGCGTCGGCCCCTCATTGGGCAGGTCGATCGTGGCGACGGACGGCGTCGCGGCGACGGGCGCTCCCGTGCGGAACTGCCACTTCGCAATGAGGTTGGCCGCGTTCGCCTTTGTGATGATCGTCTCGTGCGGGTTGTCGCCCGTCCGCTCATACGTGCGCGCCAGCATTGGCGCGTCTTCCGGCAGCCCGAGCAGGGCCGGCGGCTCGCTCCCTCCATCCTCGCTGGAGCATGCGATGACGCCGCACAATACCATCGCGATCAACGAGAATCGAACGCCCCAACGAACGCTCATGGATGAAGCGTGTAGCATACGCCTGACTTGAGTGTCAAGAAGTCAGGGCTGAGGTCCGCCGCTGCGCGACACGAACTTGAGACCCGTTTCCGGCCGGCCGCGGCGCGCTGATGCAGATGTGTGGAGGGCTGGTCGGTTCACCGGGGCTCCCGCCGGATCCTGTTGGTTAGATCCTCCCTTCGTCCAGGAGCGGATCGAGACGATCTTCCCGGCTCAGAGAACGCCCGATCAGCAGCAGGACACACGCCGATCCCACCTCGATAAGGCAGTTCACAATGATGCCCGCGCCCCGCGCCTTCGGCAGGAAGCTCCAACCCATGAGCGGCCAGAAGACCGTCTGAGGCATGCGTGTCACGGGATCGCACGGGAGGTGCGCCAGAGCGCCGGCGCCCACCGTCAGCAGCCTTGCGTCACCGCTGCGCGAGCGCTGGAGCAAGCCGGCCAGCACGAGCGCTGATCCGAAGAGTAACGTGTGCCCGAAGAGATGATCGTTGGCGCGGAAGAACTTACGTAGGAATATCCAGCCGAGCGGCTTGTCAATGAGATCGGGGAGCAGCGCGCCGAACGCCACCAGGCGATAGTCGATTGTGTGGGCGTCATGCCCTTCGGCGGCCGAAGGAGATCGTAGCGGCTCGAGGGCCGGAGTGGCCAGTGTCTGAGCATCCTGTCCCGGTCGCGCGCGCTCGATGAGCCGGCTGCCGGCCCACACGACCCCGCAGGCGAAGGTGATATGGCTCAGAGGATACACGATCGCGCTCCTAACGGTGGAGACGTCCCGGTTCACCAGCCTAACGTGATCGACTGGTCTCGGCAATGAGTCGTGGCCCTCGTGCCCTACTTCGCCGCGATTCGCGCCGGCGCTACATCATCGAGAGCCGGTGAGTGGTACGAAAGGGGCACCGATTCCTCCCGCCGCAGCGCTCGCATGAGCGATGCGACGAGCAAACGCAGATCGACCCAGAGCGAGTACTCCCTAACGTAGGCGACGTCGTGGAGCCCCTGCTCCTCCAGCGACCACTCGACACGCTCGCCGACGCGCGGGCCGGTGAGGCCCGGTCGTACCAGCAGGAGCGTGCGCGCCCAGGGCTCCTGCAGGAGCCGCTCGTCGTCGGGGAGCGCGCGCGGCCCTACCAGGCTCATCCGTCCCGCCAGCACGTTCAGCACGTTCGGCAGCTTGCCCAGCCGCCCCATCGCGATGCCGTCGCGTAGCCGCCACGCCCAGCTCGCCGCGCCGCCGTCCGGCTGCTGACCTGCCGGCCGGGCAACGGTGCGCAGCTCGAACGTGGCGCCGCGCAGCCCGTGCGCGCGCTGGCTCACCAGCACCGGACCGCCCGTGAGACGGGCAGCCGGCCAGAGCAACGCCATCAGCGCGCCAAGGAAAGGTAGCGTTGCCAGCGCCGCGCCGTAGTCGAGGAGCGTCTTGAGCGCCGCGTCGAGGCCCGTGATGCGCAGCCGCTCCAGCGTGAGCAACGGCACGTAGTTCGCGTCCAGGGGCCTGGCCCCCGCTGCCAGGAGGTGGTAGAGGCCCGGCGCGAGCCGCACCGCCGGCTCATCTGTCGAAGCCGCCAGCTCCAGCAGGTCGCGCTGCGACTCCCAGCTCACCGCGTGCGGCACCACGATCAGATCGCTCGCGCCCAGCGTGTCAGCCAGCTCTGCCGCGCGCCTCGGATCGCCCACGACGCGGAGGCCGTCAACCACTTCGACGCCGACAGGTTGGTAGTCGTCCAGGAAGCCCAGCACCCGCCAGCCCGTATTCCCGTGCGAAAGCTGGCGCGCGATCGTGACCGCGTGCTCGTCGGTGCCGGCCAGCAAGACCATCCGCTGAAGCCGCCCGGACCGTCGCAGCCGGAACACCAGCCGCCGGAAGCCGAAGCGCGCGCCGCCCACCAGCAAGCACGAGTACACCCAGTCAAGCACCAGCGCCCCGCGCGACAGGCCCGCGTCGAGCAGAAACGAGAGCGCCAGCGCCGCGAACGCCGCATACGTGCACGAACGCACCACGCCCGCGTACTCGCGGTGTCCGCTGAACAACTCGTCCAGGCGGTAGAGCCCGCCCGCCGCCATCAAGGCGAACGCCAGTAAGGGTACGACGAACAACAGCGCGAGCGCGCCCGGACTCGCGCCGCTGCCGCCCGGCCAGCCGTGTACGCCGTAGCGCAGCGCAAGCGCCGCAGCCGCGGCCCACAGCAACATCCATGCATCACCCGCAGCGAGGGCCAGGACCGTCGCTTGTCGTTCGTTGGCGCGCATCAGGCGGCCTTGGCCAGCCCTGCCTCAGCACCCGGCGTCGGTACGCGCGTCGCGGAGTTGAGCATCACTTTCGCGCCGCCATCGTCGAAGTGGAACTCCATCCGGTAGAGGCCGCGCGCGCGCATCTCCTGACTGACCGCATCCTGGTATCGCGGCTCGCAGTACAGCAGCAAGAAGCCGCCTCCGCCCGCGCCGGCGATCTTGCCGCCCAGCGCCCCGCATTCGCGCGCCCGCTGATAGACCTCGTCGATCTCGGCGTTCGTCACGCCGCTGGCCAGACGGCGCTTCGCCGCCCACGACTCGTGCAGGATCCCTCCGAAGCGATCGAGGTCGCCCATCTCTAGCGCCTCGCGCGTCTCCGCAGCGAAGCCCTTGATCGCGTGCAGCGCCTCCAGCACGTCGGACTCGCCCGCCGCGGTCGAGTCCCGTTGCTCGCGCAGGATCGCGTTCGCGCTGCGCGATGCGCCTGTGTAGAACAGCAGTAGCCGCGACTCCAGCTCGTGGCGCACGGCGGGCAGCAGGCGCATCGTCGTCACCCCGACACCCTCGGTCTCGAACGAGATGACGTTCAGCCCACCGAACGCCGACGCGTACTGGTCCTGCTTGCCGATCGGGCTGCCCAGTTTGTCGATCTCCAGACGCGAGGCGCGCTCCGCAATCTCACCCGGCGAGAGGCGCTGGCCTATGTACGTGCTGATCGCCTTCGTCAACGCTACTGCGACCGTGCTGGAGGAGCCGAGGCCGGTGCCCGGAGGCACCTCCGATGCCAGGAAGATCGAGAAGCCGTCGTTCACGCCGAACTCGTGCAGCACGGCGCGGGGCAGCCGCAGCTCGCCGTCCCAGACAGGCTGCTCGTCCGCCGACCAGCGCGAGAAGGCGCTGAAGTCTGACGAGCTGATGTGGATCCCTTCGCCTCCGGACGGATGCAGGAACACGTAGAAGTACTTGTCGATCGCCGCGCTCACCACAAGCCCGCCGAAGCGCTCGTAGTACGACGGCAGATCGGTGCCACCACCGGCGAAGCTGATGCGAACGGGTGCGCGTACCAGTAACATGAGGCCTCCTTACACCGCTCCGGCGGCGGCCATGAGCTCGCCGGCGACTTGCGCCTTCCGATAGCCATCGGGCGTCCCAATATCGATCACAATCGCCTCGCTCCGAAGGCCATAGAGCGGCGCGCCCTGCGCGAGCAGCAGCGGGAACAGGTCGCGGCCGAAATCGAACGGCTCGTTCGGCGGCACGTGGCGCAGTACGTTCGGGTCGACCACGTACACGCCCGCGTTCGCCCACGTCGAGGGCGCGTCGCCAAGCCGCGGCTTCTCGACAAACTCGACGATGCGCTCGCCATCGAGGCCCGCCACGCCGCAGCCGGCCAGGCTCTCCGGCTCGTAGAGCGCGATGCTGACCGCCGCGCCCCGTTCGACGTGAAACGCCGCCAGCGCCGTCAGATCGATGTCGGTGAGCACGTCACCGTAGATCACGTAGAACGGCCCGTCACAGAAGAAGCGCTCGAGCCGCTTGACCCCGCCCGCGGAGCCGAGCAACCGTTCCTCCATTGAAAAGGTGACCCTCAGGCCGGCGCGACGCGCGCGCTCCAGGTACGCGACGATCGTCTCCGGCTGGTGGTGCAGATTGACGGCGATCTCTTTCACGCCGTGACGGCTGATCAGGTCGAGAAGGTGCGCCATGAGCGGCCGCCTTGCGACCGGCAACATCGGCTTGGGCAGCGACTCCGTGAGCGGACGCATCCGCCGGCCTTCGCCGGCGGCCAGGATCATCGCCTTCATGCCGCCACCGGCTCCGTTCGCGCGGCAAAGCGCGACCGCACGGCGCTGGCGGCATCGGTCAGGCTGCGCGCGACGTAGAGGGGCGGCGTCTCTCGATACGCCGCGTGCCGCAGCGTCTCTTCTCCGCGACCCGTCCTCACCAGCACGAACGGCACGCGGGCCGCCCGCGCGGCCAGCAGGTCCTCCGGCGCGTCGCCGATGAAGACGCAGCGCTCGGGCGGCTCGCCCAGCGCGGCCGTCGCCCGCCTAAGCAGGCCGGGCTGCGGTTTGCGGCAGCCACACCCCGCCCAGGGCGCGTGCTCACAGGCGAACACGCCTTCGATCGCGCCGCCGTTCGCCGCGCACAGCACCAGCATCCGCCGGTGGATCTCGCGCAGCCGGTGCGACGCCAGCAGCCCGCGTCCCACGGCCGACTGGTTGGTCACGACCGCGAGGCGCAGCCCTGCGGCTCGCATCGTTGCGAGCGCCTCCAGTGCCCCTGGCAGGAACTCGAACTCGTCCCAGCGCTTCACGTAGTCCACGCGGTTTTTGTTGATCACACCGTCCCGGTCCAGCAGCACAGCGGCCATGTTATCTCCTAGCGCTCCAGCTCGTACTGCACGACCAGCTCTCGGTCTTCCTGCAGGTCCGTCTCGATCGCGCCCAGCGATTCGATCGGCTCGCCGTCCAGCTCCGCGTTGCGCAGCGTCGCGCCCCGCGGCAGAGTCAGACGCAGCCGGAAGGGGATCGCCCCGGTACCCGACTGCTTTTGGATGTGCATCCGGTACTCTAGGTATCCGTCGCGCTCTTTGACGACGCCGGGCGTCTCGTACCGGAAGCGCAGCTCCGTCTCCTCGCCGCTAGCTAGCGCGAAGAAGCGACCGAAGACCGCCTTCTCCTGCTCCACGCCGGCCTCCTCAGGGCCCGCCTCCCGCCCATCCAGAGCGATCGATTCGAGGCGGCTGCCCAGCGGCGCCAGCATCCGGACGTAGCCGCCGTACAGCCCGCCCAGCATCAGGCGCCGCACCAGTTCTGGGTCGCGCCCTTGCTGCCAGACCGGAAGGTCGTTCCTGTACCAGACCGTCGCGTTGTGGCTTGCCGTGCCGTCCTCATCGATCTGGACGGCCATGTCGATGCGCTCGCTCAGCGCGATGTTCAGCTTCGTGCTGTTCACGCTCGCGTCGACGAGCATGAAGTAGTCGCCTTCTCCGCCATCCAAAGCCCCGTCCAGCCCCAGGCGCGCTGCCGACTCCTGCGTCCGGGCGTCGTGAGAAAAGATCAGCACCTGACGTTCGTCTCGCAGGCGCGCCATCGCTTCCACCAGCGGTGTCCATTGCTCCGACGACGCGTGCGTGAGGCGCGACAGCAGCTCGTCCGCCAGCACGCCCACGAACGCCTTGCGGTCCGTCGTTGCGTCGTCCGCGCTCCGTGTGTGCTCCTCAATCACGTCGATGGCGTTGTTCGCGCTCACAGTGATGCCCTCGACCGTGATCGGGCCCGTCACGCGCAGCAGCTCTTCGATCGTGCGCACGTTGAAGGCGATCACCCCGTCCACCGGCTCCCCGCCCGCCAGGCGGTAAAAGCGCTCCGCCTCCCGCGCCGCCGTCGGGTAGTCCGGCGACCAGTTCGAGACAGCAAGATTCCAGCTCATCTCGCGCAGCAGATGCCGCCGAAGCGGCTCGGGCGGTTCCACATACGCATCGGTGCGGTCCAGCCAGCGGCCACCGTAGCTCACGGCGTCCTCGAAGCGCTTGTCGACGATCCGTCCGTCATCAATCGTCACTACGCCGTACACAGAGATCAGGCCGCCCGTCGGCATGAGCTCCGCGTTGTTCTGGGCCAGCAACAGGTAAGTCCGCCGGCCGTGAAAGCCCAGGAATTCAGGCACAAATGCAGAGAGGTTCTCATAGGTCGTCACCAGTTCGTCCAGCCTCGCCAGATCGTCATCCATCTCAGCAACCGCGCTCGCGAACGGCGGCGGCAGGGGTGCGCCCGTCAGCTCGTTTCGGCGCGCCTTCATCCTGTGGAGCCGCTCCCTGATGGCGCTCATCGAAGGCTCGATCTCTTCCAGCAGTTCATCTACCCCCTCCGTCAGCGCGCCTTCACGCTCGTCGCGGGACTGGCGATACGTCTGTCCGACCGCGACGGCGTCGTGACCCATTCCAGCCCCCTCCTCGCCCAGCTCCAGGAGGCCGGTCGTCGCTTCGAACGACGCGCCGACCAGCGGCAGGTGCGCGCCCGCGCGCACCAACGGATCGTCCAACGTCCCGCGCGCATCCGCGAAGTCTCGTTCCGCCTCATCGAGCAGCGCATCCGCCTGGTCCAGGTCGGCTTCACTCGCATCGAGCCCGCGATCGTCGAGCAACGCCTGCGCTTCCTGCAACTGATCGCGCGCCTCCAGCGCGTTTCTATAGGCGGGGTAGTATCGGGCGATGGCGGCGACGACCACGAGGGCGAGCCCGACGACGCTCACTGCGAGAATTAGCCAGCGCCGGTGTCCTCGCGTCAGCCGCCGCCGCCATCGCATGCCCGCTACGTCTTCGCCTTCGCCCGCCGCCAGGCGATCGCCATGCCGCTCAGCGCGACCGCTGCGCCCGCCGCGATCAGCGCCCAGAACGCCCACGCCGTGCCGCTCTCACTGCCCCCGGTGCCCGTGCTGGGCAGCGAGGCGGGTGGGGCGGCTTCGCCCGCGACCAGACTCACCTCCGCCGAGAGCGTGCCGCAGGTCGCTTCCACCACAATCGTGCCCGCGGTGGCGCCGGTGCTCAACGTCGTCGAGACGTTGCCGTCGGCGTCAGTGGTGAAGGGCCCGGGGTCGACCTCAGCGTCGGTGCCCGGCTGATCAGTTACGGCAAACGTGCAGTCCACGCCGGCCGCCGCGTCGCCGTTCTCGTCTTGAATGACCGCACTCACCAGCACGTCGGAGTTCAGGTCCGGCGTGCCGTCCGCCGAGGTGAGCACCAGGCTTCCGTTGGGTGGCGGATACTGCGCCCCGGCCTGTCCCAGCAGACCAAGGGCCAGCACCGCACCCAGGCCGATCGCCATCAGCCATGTCTTCGTCCTTCCCAAGTTCATGTTGCTACTCCTTCCGAGAGGTCTCGATCGTTCCTTTCGCATCGCTCTGCCGGCGGGCTGCGGCAGAACGAGTGCCCGTACCGTTGGCCGCTCATGCGGACTTCGTCGTCCCTAGCGGCGCTTCCCGCGCCTCGGGTGCCGGCGGCGCCTCTTGCCAGAGCAGCCTGGCGCCGAACAGCGCAAGCGCCGCCAACAACGCCGCGGACGCCGTCAGCGGCACGGCCTTACGCATAGCTCCGACTTTCCGCTGCCGTCCGCCTTGACTTGCGCCGCCACGGCAACCGCGCGCCGCGGCCCTTCGTGCCGTCGTCCGCCGCGTAGTAGTTGTAGGAGTAGTAGTAGCCGCGGCCGCGCTCCGTCAGCTTGTTGAGCACCGCGCCCAACACCCGTGTCTTCGAGCGGCTCAGCGCCTCCTGCGCGCGCTGGAGGGCGTGCCCGCGCGTGCGCCCCGCATCCACTACCAGTATCGCGCCGTCCACCTTCCCCGCGAGAATGCTCGCGTCCGCCACGGCCAGCGCCGGCGGACTGTCGAAGATCACCACGTCTGCCTGCTTGCGCAGCGCTTCGATCACCGTGTCCAGCCTGCGCGAGCTGAGCAGCTCGGATGGATTGGGCGGCAGCGGCCCGCTGGTCATCACCGAGAGGTTCTCGAACGGCGTAGTTTGCAGGAAGCCGGCCAGCGCCTGCTCGCGCGCGAGCAGCGCGTTGGTGAGGCCGCTCTGGTTCGGAAGCGAGAAGATCCGGTGTAGCGACGGCCGCCGCAGGTCCGCATCGACGACGACCACACGCTGCCCCGTCTGCGCCATAGCGATCGCGAGGTTGGCGGTCGTCGTCGTCTTGCCCTCGCCCGGACTCGCGCTCGAGACGAGCATCACTTGAGCCGGCTGGTCGACAGTGCTGAACTGCACGTTCGTGCGCAGCACCTTGTACGCCTCGGCCGCCGCCGTCCGGCGCGTGGACGCGGCAATCAGGGGCTCGATCGTGCCGCGCCGGCGCGGGAAGCGCGCCACGCCGCCCAAAGTCGCCAGGCCCCCGGCGGCAACCTCCACGTCCTCCGGCGTCTTTACCGTGTCGTCCAGGTATTCGTAGAGCAGCGCGGCGGCGGCCGCGAGCAGCAGCCCGGCGAACGCGCCGAGGAGCGTATTCATCGTCGTCCGCGGCGAAATAGGCGCCCCTGGCGACACCGCCGGCTCGACAATGCTCACGCTGCCGGAGCGGGTGAGCTGGTCCTCCTGGTTGACTTCGATGAACGCTCGCGCGCTGGCGTTCGCCAGACGGCGTGCCAGGATAGGGTCCGAGTCCTCAACCGAGAGGCGCAGGAGCTGCGTGTCGCGCACGACCTCCACACCGATCATCGATGCGAGCTCGTCCGGCCCGATGTCGATGCCGAGATCGGCGATCACCTCTTCCAGCACGGGACGTTTCGTGATCAGTTCACTGTATGTCTTGGTCAGCCGTTCGCTGGTCAGGATGTCGTTGTAGGCAATGGTCCCGGGCGTCTGGGTCTGGTTGACCAGCAGGGTCGCGCTGGTGCTGTACACCGGCGTCATGAGCTGGCTGATCCCCCAGGCGGTTCCGGCGCCAACGAGCAGCCCCACCAACATCAGCCACCACCATCGCCGGGCCAGTCGCAGATAACGAGCAAGTTCCAAGGATCCCTCCTCCAAGAATCGATGCGTGCGTATCACATCCATCGTCGTCGAGCGGCGGGAGCGCGTCAATCGGCGCCGCTGCTTAGGCGCGCTCCCTGGAGAAGCGCCGTAAACGCCTGAGAACAGACGTGGTTCCCTCCGTAGGGGAGCGGTGGAATCGACGTAGGAAGCGCCCGTTCAAAGCCGCCGCTGCGGGCGCGTGCTCTATCGAAAGGTCAGCCCTCCAGATCCCCGACACGAGCCCTCGCCGTCAGCGGGTCCGCGCCTGGTACCCTCGCGGCCCGCCTCGACCGTTCGACTCCTAGTGGCGCCTTAGGCGGAGGGGCAGCGCCGCGTTGGTGCCCTCCACACCATCGTCTCGGCGTCCTCGCCGGGCTGATGCGGTAGCCTTCCTCATGGTCAGCCTCCTGGCACACGTGACACACTGATCGGGAGGAGGTCCCGCCATGGCTGAGACCGCAACGAGTGACCGTGTACGAATTCTCATCGCGGATGGCGCCGAGCTCGTCCGCCGAGGCATCCGCGACGTCATCGGGCACAACCGCAGCTTCACCGTCGTTGGTGAGAGCGCCCAGCACGACGTCATCCCGGAACTGTGCCTGGAGCACGCGCCGGACATCATTTTCCTGGGCATGACCTGGTCGGATGATGCCGCCGCGGACAAGGCCCCGGGCCTCGCTGCCCTGCGGCGCACGCTCCGGCTCGACCCCTTCGCTCGCATCGTCGTGCTCATCGACGACGATAGCGTGAGCGATCTCCTCGACGCGATCCGCAGCGGGGCGCGAGGCGTCCTCCTGCGCGACGCGCCGGCCAACATCCTCCTCCAGGCCACCCGCGACATCATCGCCGGTGGCTGCTCGCTCGATCCTCGCCTCGCCCGCCGGCTCTTCGAGTCGCTCGCCTCAAACGGCGACGCAGCCCTGGCCGGCGCCTGGCCCAGCCTGGACGTTGGCGTGCTCCGCTCACTCAGCCCACGCGAGCAGGAGGTGCTCCGGCTGCTCGCTCAGGGCTGCCGCAACAAGGAGATCGCGCGAGACCTGGGCGTAAGCATCGGCACCGTCAAGACCCATCTGCGGCACATCTTCCGCAAGCTCAAGGTCTACGACCGCACCACCGCCGTCCTCACCGTGCTCCAGAGCCGCCACCTGGACGCCGCCTAAGCGAGACTGTCATGCTGAGCGCAAGCGAAGCACCTGGCCCTCCGCCGAGGCGCCGCGCGCCGTCGCCCGGACCCACGCGATTCTCTCTATCATCATGCTGAGCCCATCACTTCGCTCAGCGTAAACTCCGCGACGAATCTTGCGTCTCCCTCCGCACAACGCGGCCCGTGGCCGCAGGCCGGCCCCGAGCGCCATCCGCTTATCCGTTTCCTATCCGGTGACCGCCTCCTTGACCCCTGCCACGAAGCGTCCGTATGCTCCAAACAGGATGCGCCTCTCACACCTCCTCTCTCGCACCCTCCGCCAGGCCCCCGCCGAAGCGGAGACGGCCAGCCACCAGCTCCTCCTTCGGGCCGGCCTGGCGCAGCAGTTCGCTGCCGGCATCTACGGCTTCCTGCCGCTGGGCTGGCGCGCCGTCCGCAAGATCGAGCAGATAATCCGCGAAGAGATGGACGCCGTCGGCGGGCAGGAGGTGCGCACGCCCATTCTCCAGCCAGCCGAACTCTGGGAGGAGTCGGGCCGCCGCGACACCTACGACCCGCCGCTGCTCGTCGTCAAGGACCGCCGCGACCGCGAGCTCGTCCTCGGTCCGACGCACGAAGAGGCGATTACCGACCTCTTCCGCCAGCAGGTGCAGAGCTATCGGGAGCTGCCCGTGCTCCCCTATCAGATCCAGTCCAAGTTCCGGAACGAGGTGCGCTCCCGCGGCGGCCTCGTCCGCCTGCGCGAGTTCATCATGAAGGACATGTACTCGTTCGACGCGGACTGGGCGGGCCTCGACAAGACCTACGACGCCCTCGCCCAGGCGTACAAGAACGTCTTCGAGCGCTGCGGTGTCCCTGTCGTCCCAGCCCATGCCGACTCCGGCTCGATCGGCGGCAAGGACAGCCAGGAGTTCCAGTTCCTCACCGACACCGGCGATAACCACGTCGTCATCTGCGAGCGTTGCGGTTACGCCGCGAACGACGAGAAGGCCGACCACAAGAAGATCGACCTCCCGCCCGAGGAGCCGCTCCCTGTCGAAGAGGTCGCGACGCCCGGCATCAAGACCATCGATGAGCTGGCGACGTTCCTCGGCGTGCCCCACGCGAAAACGCTCAAGGCCGTCTTCTACTCCGCCTCGAAGGAGCCCGTCTTCGTCGCCATCCGCGGCGACCTCGAGGTGAACGAGACGAAGCTGCGCAACGCCCTCGACGGCGCCGACCTGCGCCTCCTCGACGACCGCGAGGTCGCAGCCGTCGGCCTCGTCGCTGGCTCCGCATCGCCCGTAGGGCTGAAGGACCTCGCGCGAAAGCCCGTGCGCATCGTCGCCGACGATTCCGTCCTTGAGGCGCACAACCTCGTCGCCGGCGCGAACAAGCCCGACACCCACCTCCGCAACGTCAACTACGGCCGCGACTGGCAGGCCGACATCGTCGCCGAGATCTCCCTCGCGCGTGAGGGCGACGCCTGCCCCCAGTGCCACGAGGGCGTCCTCACCATGCAGCGCGGCATCGAGGTCGGCCACATCTTCAAGCTGGGCACCGTCTACACCGAGAAGCTCGGCGCCACCTTCCTCGATGCCGAAGGCCAGCAGCGCCCGGCGGTCATGGGTTGTTACGGCATCGGCCTCGACCGTCTGCTCGCCTCCGTCATCGAAGCGAACCACGACGAGCGCGGCATCGTCTGGCCCGCCAGCGTCGCACCCTTCGCCGTCCACCTCGTCGCCCTCAGCCCCGACCGCGCCGACGTGCGCGAGACCGCAGAGCGCCTCTACACCGAGCTCACCGATCGCGGCATCGACGTCCTCTTCGACGACCGCGACGAGTCGCCCGGCGTCAAGTTCGCCGACGCCGACCTCCTGGGCATGCCCCTCCGCGTCACCGTCAGCCCCCGCACGCTCAAGGAGTCCTCCATCGAGCTCAAGCGCCGTTCAGACCCGGAGACGACGCTGGTGCCGCTTGAGCGGGTAGTCGAACAGATCGCGACGCTGCACGGCCGTACCTAGCGGCGACATCCGGTCGCCGCTAACGCTGCGACGGCGAGTCTGTCCTCGAGGCTGTCCTCATCCTCAACCGCCGACCTGCCTCCAGCACCAGGCTCACCCACAAGTCGGAGTGCTACAATCCCCCGAAGGAGTTCCTATGTCGTCGACGTCCCCGGCTTCTCACCCAGACGGCCCGCGAACGCTCTGGACGCAGCTCCGCGACAGCGTCCCGATCCCGGCCGGCGTGCTTGCTCGCGGTCGCGCCCTCGAGGAGGGCCGTCACCCTACGCTGACCGAACTCCGCGAGGCCCTCGGGCTCGACCTCGAACTCTCCGCGGCGTGGGGCGCTGCTCGCAAGTCGGCGTCACAGCTGGGCGCGGTCCCGAGCGATGATGACCTGTCGACCTTGCTCGACGCCATGTACGGCGCGCTGTCGTCCGCGCGCCTGGTCCGGGCGACGCTGACCGACGAAGGCCTCCACCTTCTGCCAGCGACCGCGCCCCTCCGTGTGAGGGAAGGAGAACGGCTGGCGCTCTTCGTCTTCTTCGACAATGTGACGGCCACCGAGATCGAGTTCGCTGCCGAGGCGCCGGGACGGCGGGTTGGCGGCCGTGTGGAGCCGCGCAGAACGCGGTCGGTGCTCCTCCCCATCGAGACCTTGCCCGCGGGCGAGCAACTCGTCCAACTGACCATCGTCGCCGGCGAGCGCACCGTCAACCATGGCGTGAGGGTGGAGTGCGCTCCTTCCGGCGAGCTTGCAGTCGAGATCCTCAATGACAACACCGGCAGCCCGGTCGCCGCGAGAGTGTATCTCTCCGACGATCTGGGCGAGGTCCGGGCGAACGGCGCCATGCTGCGGCGCGATCAACACGGGAGGGCGTTCTTCCACGCCGACGGGGCTTTCAGCGCGCGCATTTGCGGCAGCGCGCGGCTCTTGGTGATGCGCGGCCTGGAGTATGAGCCGCTGGACGAACGCCTGGTCGTCGCGCCGGGCAGTGAGACCTCGGCGACGGTCCGTCTAAAGCGTTGGGCGCACATAGCCGCTGAGGGCTGGCAGAGCGGTGATGTCCACGTCCACCTCCACTACGGCGGCGAGTACCTGCTTAGGCCCCAAGACGCGTCCCTGGCTCAGCGGGCGGAGGACGTGCATTTCATGAACATGATGGTGGCCAACCAGGGCAGCGGCTTCGTCCATGACGAGGGCTTCTTCGAGGGCGCTCCGCACGAACTCAGCGATTCGAATCATATTCTGCGCTGGGGAGAGGAGTACCGCAACGACTTCTACGGCCACATGTGCATGTTTGGTATCGCGGAGCTCGTGCCGCCTATCTACAGCGGATTCCGCTTGAGCGAGCATCCGCACGACTTGCCGGCCAACGCGGATGCCGCGGCGCACTGCCACACGGTCGGCGGAACCCTGAGTTACGCGCACCCTCTGTTCGGAAGCACTGACCTTGACCGCGTGTTCGCTCGCGCCCGCACCGTCGAGGCGAAAGAGCTGCCGGTCGACGCCGCCCTGGGAAGGGTGGACGCCTTAGACGTTATGTCGTACCCGGGCGTCGACCTGGAAACGGCTGATCTCTGGTATCGTCTCTTGAACTGCGGCCTGCGACTGCCGGCGACAGCGGGCACGGATACGTTCATGAATGTGGCCGCTGGTGGCGTCTTCAGCAATCCCCCGGCGGGGAACCGAGTCTTCGTCCGCGTCGACGGCAACTTCACAACCGAGTCGTGGTGCGAGGGCGTGAGGCAGGGCCGTACCTTTGTCACGAACGGACCGATCCTGCGTCTGAAGGTTGCCGGACACGACATTGGGGAGACCATCGATGCCCAGCCCGGGGAAGGTCTGGCCGTCGAGGCCGAGGCCGAGTCGTTCGCCCCGATGGAGCGCATCGAATTAATCGTGAACGGTCGAATCGTCGCTTCCGCCGAAGCGTTCTCAGGCGGACGAGCAGCGACGCTTCGGTACAACCTGTCCGTGCGTGAGACGTGCTGGCTGGCGCTCCGAGCCATCGGGCCGGCGGACCCGCTCGTCCTGGGAGGCGATCTCTTCGCCCATTCCAGCCCCATCTACGTCACGGTACGTGATACGCCACTTCCCTGCGCCGAAGACGCGGCATACTTTGTCGAGTGGATCGAGCGGCTGATAGCGATGGTGCAGGAGCATGGCAACTACCCGAACGAGGCCGACCGCGACAAGGTCATTGCCCTCTTTCGCACTGGACAGGACTATTACCGGCGCCTCGCCGCAACATAGTCCTGCCGCCGCCTACACCCCACCCTTCGTGGCCACCAGCACCAAGTTCACCCTAAGCCCCGCCAGCGCGTCGGACCGGCTGACCGCGCGCTCGTACGCGACGCCGAGCGCGTACGGCACGATGTGGAACGCCAGGTACTCCGGCTCCGTCTCGAACCGGTCGATGCGTTCCACGGTCAGCCCCGCCCCCTCCGCCAGCGACCGCAGCCGTCCAGCCGTGTTCGCGCGGTACTGCGTCGGGAAGATGTCGCGCGAGTCCACGCCGCGCCAGTTGTTGAAGATTAGGTGCGCTCGATGCGGCACCAGCCGCGCCGCGATCGCCACATAGTGCCAGCGGCACGGCGTCAGCAGCAGCAGCCGGCCGGCCGGCCGCAGCACCCGCGACAGCTCCCGGAACACCGCCTCCGGCTCCGTCAGGTGCTCCGCCACGTGGCTCATCACGATCAGGTCGAACGCCTCGTCGCGCAGCGGCAGCGACGCCAGGTTGCCCTTCACCGCCTCGTCGATGTTCGTGTTGCCGCGCGGCTCGTTCGTCACGTCCACGCCCACGACGCGCCGCGTGCGCCCGGCGAGACGGTGCGCGAAGACGCGGCCGCTGCCGCAGCCCGCGTCGAGCACCACGTCCGTCGGCCGCGCGTACTGGTCGATCGTCCGCTGGAAGCGGTCGTACATCCCGACGAAGTCGTCGGGGTAGAAGCGCTTGCGCAGCGCCTCCTTGTGCCAGCCGAAGGCGAGCAACCCCATCGCGACTTCACCCTACGGGCGAGGCATCGCGAGGGCAAGCGAGGCTCGCCGGTCGCCAGGTCAACTGCCATCGTGTAGGCTAATGGCGCATGGACGGGGAGATCACGCTGGCAGAGCTGAGCGCCCGCACCGGCGAGTCCGAAGAGGCCCTGCGCGAGTGGCAGGCCCTTGGCCTGATCGGGGCGGCCGGCGGGGAATCGTGGCGCGCGAACGATCTCTACCGCGCGCGGCTGGTACAGCTCTTGCTCCGCCGCGGCATCTCGCTCGATGCCATCGCGCGCGCGGAAGCGCGCACCGCGTTCCTCGACAACGAGGTCTCGCGCGTCTTCCCCTGGGCAGCCGACACCGCGCTATCGCTGGCCGAAGCCGCCGAGCTTGCCGGCCTGGACATCGATGTCGCGCGCCGCTTCTGGCAGGCCGCCGGCCTGGGCGACGAGAGCGAGCTCGACCGGGCCGATCTCGCAGCGCTTCGAGGAGTCGGCCAAGCGCTGAGTGCTGGATTTCCGGAGGCGGCCCTCCTTGAGCTCTTCCGCGTCTTCGCGGACTGCCTCGACAGGGCGGCGGAAGCGGGCCAGAACGCGTTCCACTTCTACGTGCACGAACCCATGAGGGCGGCGCGCGCTCCCATCGAGCACTTGCGGGCTGCAACACCAGTCCAGGAAGCCATCCGGCCTCTGATCGAGCCCACTATCCTCTACTTCTTCCGCAAAGGCAGTGCGAAGGCTGCCCGTGACGATATGGTCATGCACGTCGCGGAAGCGGTGGGCCTCGCCCAGATACGGGAGACGCCTGGGCAAGTGACCCGGGCGATCGTCTTCACCGACCTCTCCAGCTTCACGCCGCTCACCGACGCCATGGGCGACAGCGAGGCCGCCGGCATCGTCGGTCGCTTCTCTGATCTGGTCAGGGAGGCCACCATGCGATGGGAGGGCCGCGTGGTGAAGCAGATCGGCGACGCCTTCATGCTCGTCTTCGCCGACGCCCAGCCGGCGATCTGCTACGCCGTGGAGATCGAGACAACGATCGCGAACGAGCCGCAGTTCCCGGCCGCGCGCAGCGGCGTCCACTGGGGCGACATCCTCTACCGTGACGGCGACTACGTTGGGCTCAACGCCAACATCGCCTCACGGGTCGCCGAGCTCGCCGAACGCCACCAGGTGATCGTCACAGGCGCCGCCCGCAAGCAAGCGGGCAGTGTCGCTGGCCTCGACTTCGCCCGCGCGGGCAAGCGCCGCCTTCGTGGCGTCGCCGAGGAGGTCGAGCTGTTCACGGCTCGCCCCGCCACCGGCGACGCGAAAGCGAAGGTGATCGACCCGGTGTGCGGCATGGAGATCGGTGAGAAGGAGGTCGCGGCGCGGCTCGCTGTGGACGGCAAGGAGCGCCCGTTCTGCTCGGGCGACTGCCTCCGGCTCTTCGTCGCGAACCCGGAGCGCTACCCCTAGGCTACGCGCCGCCCGCCACCGCCGGCACGATGCTCACTTCGGCGCCCGCCTCGATCGTCGTCTCGAGGCCGGAGAGGAAGCGCGCGTCTTCGCCGTTGATGTAGACGTTGACGAACCTACGCAGCTCGCCCGTCTCGTCGCAGAGGCGCTCCTTCATGCCGGGGAACTGCCCCTCCAGCAAGTCGATGAGCTGGCCCAGAGTCCCGTCCTGCTCAGCGATAACAGTGTCCTGCTCGTTGGTCAGCTTGCGTAGCGGCGTCGGTATGCGAACGGTTACAGCCATCTCAACCTCGACATCTCAGCCACAGATTACCACAGCCAGACAGAGACGAACGAAGACGCCATCTGTGCCAACCTGTGTCATCTGTGGCCAGTCTTGCGTCTCCATGCCAAACACGCCTGCCCGCAGATGACGATTGCCTTCTCCGTCATCTGGAACCGTGTTTCATCTGTGTCTATCTGTGGCCAATTCGTCTCATCCCTCTACGATGTCACCCTGCACGGGGTCCACGCGGACGCCCTTCGCGGCCACCCAATCCAACCCCCGTTCGATCTCCTCCATCTCCCCGTCCAGCTCCAACACCACCCAACCCCGGTCCTCCGTCACGTCCGCCCGACGGATGTTCGTGATCAGGCTGAACTGCTTGCCAAGCTCGTAGATGATCGGGATCGTGATCAGCTCCTGGGGAAACGTGAACTTCACGCGTTGTTTGGACATCCGCTCCTCCTCTACGTGCCCGGGCCCGCCGAGCCCGCCACCGGCCGCCCTCCCAGCGCCTGCTCGAACGCCGCGATGGTCGGCTGGATGCGCAGCGGCGGCGTCAGCGCCTCGCTCACCGCCTCCTGCGTCTTCAGGCCGGCGCCTGTGATGAACGCGACGACGACTTCGTCGCGGCCAACGCGACCCGCCTCGGCCAGCCGCTTCAGGCCGGAGATCACCACGCCGCCTGCCGTCTCGGCGAAGATGCCCTCCGTGCGCGCGAGGAGCTGGATGCCCGCGACCACCTCGTCGTCGCTCACCGCGACGCCGGAGCCGCCCGATTCAGCCATCACCTGCAGCGCGTAGTAGCCATCGGCCGGGTTGCCGATCGCGAGCGACTTCGCGATCGTGCGCGGGCGCACGGGTCGCACGTTCAGCGTGCCCGCCTCCCACGCGGTCACAATCGGCGAGCAGCCCGCCGCCTGCGCGCCCGACATCTTCGTGTGTACGCTATCGATCAGCCAGAGCTTCGCCAGCTCCTGCAGCCCCTTCCAGATCTTCACGTAGAGCGAGCCGGACGCCATCGGCACGACGCAATGGTCCGGCGCGCGCCAGCCCAACTGCTCCGCCACCTCGAAGCCCAGTGTCTTGCTGCCCTCCGCGTAGTACGGGCGCACGTTCACGTTGACGAAGCCCCAGTTGTACTTGCCGGCCAGCTCGGAGCAGAGCCGGTTCACGTCGTCGTAGCTCCCGTCGACGGCGACCAGCGTCGGCTCGTAGACCGCCGAACCGATCACCTTCCCCTGCTCCAGGTCCGACGGGATGAAGACGAAGGCGTCCATACCCGCGTGGGCCGCGTGCGCGGAGACGCTGTTCGCCAGATTACCCGTCGAGGCGCAGGCCAGCGCCTCGAAGTTGAACTCGCGTGCCTTGCTCGCGGCCACCGTAACGACGCGGTCCTTGAAAGACCACGTCGGGTTCGTGCAGTCGTTCTTCAGGTAAAGGTGACGCAGCCCGAGCTCCTCGCCGAGCCGCTCCGCCTTCACCAGCGGCGTAAAGCCCGCCTGGATGTCCACAGCGGGGTCCTGGTCGCACGGGAGCAGGTCGGCGTAGCGCCAGACGGAGAGCGGGCCGCGCTCGATCTTCTCGCGCGAGACCGCCTTCCGCATCGCTTCGTAGTCGTAGACGATCTCCAGCGGGCCGAAGCAGAAGTCGCAGACGTAGATCGGGTCGAGCGGGAACTCGCGGTGACACTCTCGACAGCGGAGGGCCGTAGCGAAGCTTGCCATGATGGCGATACCTCCTGCCCCGAGGCCGGGGCGTTGTGTCGACTACAGGAGGCGCCCCAAACGGCCCAGCCTCAAATTCGGGCCGCTCTGGGGCTTCGGCATCGTCATCAAGTGGTGGTGCATTGTTCCTTTGCGTTGTTGCGTGATTGCTTGGGAGCCTATCACAGGCTCGCTGGGCCTGTCAAACGCTTTTGGGGCGCGCGGAAGGGCGCGCTACACCTCGTTTTTCAGCGTCTCCAGGAACTCGGCGTTGTTCTTCGTGCGCGACATGCGCTCCAACAGCCGCTCCGTCGACTCCGTCGGGTTCGGCGAGTTCGACGCGATCATCGCGGCCATCCGGCGCACGAGCCAGACCTGGCGTAGCGTCGCCTCGTCCAGCAGCAGCTCCTCGCGACGGGTACTGCTGCGCTGGATGTCGATCGAAGGGAAGATGCGCCGGTCGGCGAGCCGTCGGTCCAGGTGCGCCTCCATGTTGCCCGTGCCCTTGAACTCCTCGAAGATCAGCTCGTCCATCCGGCTGTTCGTGTCGACCAGGCACGTGGCGATGACGGTCAGGCTGCCGCCCTCTTCCGTATTGCGGGCCGCGCCGAAGAAGCGCTTCGGCGGGTAGAGCGCGACCGGATCGATACCGCCCGAGAGCGTGCGCCCGCTGGGCGGCATCGCGACGTTGTAGGCGCGCGTAAGCCGCGTGATGCTGTCGAGGAGGACCACCACGTCCTGCCCGCCTTCTACGAGCCGCTTCGCCCGGTTCAGCGCCATCTCCGCGACGCGCGTGTGGTCCTCTACCGGCTCATCGAAGGTCGAAGCGATCACCTCGCCCGTCACGGAACGGCGCATGTCGGTCACTTCTTCCGGCCGCTCACCGATGAGCACCACCATCAGGTGGACGTCATCGTAGTTGGCCATGATGCCGTGCGCGATCGCCTTGAGCAGGAACGTCTTGCCCGCCTTGGGCGGCGACACGATCAACCCGCGCTGGCCGCGCCCGATCGGCGCGATGAGGTTGAGCACCCGCTGTGAAAGGTTATCCGGTCCCGGCCGCTCCGACTCCAGGTTGATCAGTTTGTCCGGAAAGATCGCCGTGAACTGCTCGAAGTGCGGCCGCTGGCTCGCAACCTCCGGATCGACGCCGTTCACCGCCTCGACGCGCAGCAGCCCATAGTACTTCTCGCTGTCCTTGGGCGCCCGCACCTGGCCCATCACCAGGTCGCCCGTGCGCAGCGCGAAACGCCGCACCTGGGACTGCGAGACGTAGACGTCGTTCACCGTCGGCAGCATCGACTCGCCGCGGAGGAAGCCGTAGCCATCGTCGACGATGTCGATGGTCCCTTCGGCGAAGATGTTGCCTTCTTGTTCGGTCTGCGCCTGGAGGAGCTTGCGGATCAGCTCGTTCTTCTTCAGGCTGCTGTAGCCCGACACGCCAAGGCCTTTGGCGATGTCCATCAGGTCTTCGCGGGTCTTGCTTTCGAGTTCAGCTATGCTCACTTGACGCTCCATACTCAACACAGCCTCTGTGCTGCATACGATCCATCATTATCGGTATCGTTCCTTGCCGTCCGGTTCAGTAGGGAAAATGTGTTAGGCGCCGGGAGATGTAGGCGCCGGGCTGACAGGCCAATGATACACGAATGGTTCTTCTACACAAATACCCGATCTAGCACCCTAATGTCAAGGATTGGCCCGCTCCTTCGTGGGCTGCTTCTTGTAGGCCTCCGAGTCGGCTAGGAAGCGCTCGATCCCCACGTCCGTAAGCGGGTGACGCACCATCGCCTTCAGCACCGAGTACGGCAGGGTGGCGATCGGCGCCCCTGCCTGCGCCGCCTCGATAACGTGGCGCGGGTGCCGGATGCTCGCCGCCAGCACCTGGGCGGGCAGGTGGTACTGGTCGAAGATCTCGACCGACTCCCGCACCACCTCCATGCCGTCCTGGCCGGCGTCGTCGATCCGCCCGATGAACGGGCTAACGTACATCGCTCCCGCGACCGCGGCGAGCAGCGCCTGGTTCGCCGAGAAGATCAGCGTCATGTTGATCCGGATGCCCTCTTTCGAGACGATCGACGTCGCTTCGAGCCCCGCTTCGTCGATCGGGATCTTCACCACCACGTGCTCGTGCCACGCGTTCAGCTCGCGCGCCTCCTCGACGAGACCCGCCACGTCCCGCGCGGTGCACTCGGCAGAGACCGGGCCCTTGACCACCTCGCAGATCTCGACGACCCGCTCTCGATAGGTCACGCCGCTCTCCTTCGCCATCAGCGAAGGGTTCGTCGTCACGCCCGAGAGCAGCCCCATGCGCGCCGCGTGCCGGATCTCGTCGATATTGGCGGTGTCCAGGAAGAGACGCATCACGTCCTCCTTATCAGCTTCGGCGGGGACCGTTCAAAGTGGACTACCTTATTGTACTCTCAGCACTCGTTGCCTGGAAACTAGGGAAACGCCGCGCAAGAGCGCACCCGCGCCCTACGCCGCGCCCCCTGCGATCGCGCCCGCCGCATCGACCGGCTCCGGACGCTGCAGGCTCGCCGCGTATTCGACCGCCGCGCCGATGAAGTCGCGGAAGAGCGGGTGTGGGCGCAGCGGTCGCGAACGGAACTCCGGATGGAACTGCGAGCCGAGCATGAACGGGTGGTCGCGCAGCTCGCTGATCTCGACGAGCGTCCCGTCCGGCGACATCCCGCTCGCGACGAGTCCGGCCTTGCCCAGCACGTCGAGGTACGCGTTGTTGAACTCGTAGCGGTGTCGGTGCCGCTCCTCGATCTCGTCCACGCCGTAGGCTTCGTGCGCGCGCGTTCCAGGCACGAGGTGGCACGGATAGCAGCCCAGGCGCATCGTCCCACCCTTGTCGACAACGCCCTCCTGCTCAGAGAGCAGGCTGATCACCGGGTGCGCCGTCTCCGGCGCGAACTCCGTCGAGTTCACGTCGTCCGTGCCCAGCACGCTCCGTGCGAGCTCGACGACCATCACCTGCATCCCCAGGCACAGGCCCAGGTACGGGATACCTTGCGTGCGGGCAAGCTTCGCCGCCTCGATCTTGCCCTCGATCCCCCGCTCGCCGAAGCCGCCAGGCACGACGATGCCGTGGACGCCATCGAGCAGGCTCGCGTCGCCTTTCTCCAGCAGCTCCGCCTGCACCCAGCGGATGCGCACGTCCGCGCCGTGGTGGACGCCGGCGTGCGTCAGCGCCTCCTTCACCGAGAGGTAAGCGTCGGGGAGCTGCACGTACTTGCCCACGATCGCGATCGTCACCTCACTCGATGGGTGCTGCAGCCGCTCGACCAGCTCGCGCCAGTCGCTGAGGTCTCGTTCGCTTGCTTCCAGACCGAGCAGATCGATGATGTACTCGCCCAGCCCAGCCTCCTCCAGGATCAGCGGTACCTGATAGATGCTGGGCACCGTCGGCAGCGGCACGACGCCCTGCTTGTCGACGTCGCAGAAGAGCGCGATCTTCGCCTTCAGGTCCTCGGTCACAGGATGGTCGCTCCGGCAGATGATCACGTCCGGCTGAATGCCCATGCTGCGCAGCTCGCGTACGCTGTGCTGGGTGGGCTTCGTCTTCAGCTCGCCAGCTGCCGCAACGTAGGGCAGCAGCGTCACATGGATCGAGAGCGTATCGTGCGCCTGCTCGCGGCGCATCTGGCGGATCGCCTCCAGGAACGGCTGGCCCTCGATGTCCCCCACCGTGCCGCCGACCTCGATGATCACGACATCGGCCCCGCTCTCTTGCCCCAGGCCGCGGATGCTGCCCTTGATCTCGTTCGTCACGTGAGGGATCGGCTGGATCGTCCCGCCCAGGAAGTCGCCTCGCCGCTCCTTCGCCAGCACCGACTGGTAGATCTGGCCCGTCGTGACCGAGCTGCGCTTCGTCAGGTCATCATCGAGGAAGCGCTCGTAGTGGCCCAGGTCCAGGTCCGTCTCCGTCCCGTCGCCCGTCACGTAGACCTCGCCGTGCTGATAGGGCGACATCGTCCCCGGGTCGACGTTCAGGTACGGATCGAGCTTCTGGATGGCGACGGAGAGGCCTCGGGATTTGAGGATGCGGCCAATGGCCGCCGTGGTAATCCCTTTGCCGACGGAGCTCACGACCCCGCCTGTAACGAAGATGTACTTCGGCATTCCCCTCCACAAAGGGCTAGCGGTCGCCGCTGGCGACCGCCCATCAGCATAGTAGCGCCTCGCCAGGATGCAGTCAAGAACGAATGCTCTCCAACAGCGCCACAACGCCACAAATGCGCTCCCTAGGCGCCTATTCTCTGGATAAGGCGCCTCGCCCGCCATCCGCTAATCGGTTAGCAGGCGCCCTCACTGTCATGCTGAGCCTGTCGAAGCATCTGGCGGCCCCGCCAGGGACGAGACGCCTCGAATCCGCATCCGTTTATCCGTTTGACATCCGCTGACGCCATTCGCTTATCCGATTCCTATCCGCTGATTCGGCCCTCCGCTAAGATGACCCCATGCCACGTCCCCCATCCGACGAAGGCGCCGTCTCCCGCCTGGCCGAGGTGCGGGCCGCTCGCATCCAGAAGCTGGAGCGCCTCCGCGAGCTCGGCATCGACCCGTACCCCGCCAGCGCCGGCGAGCGGGTACCCATCGCCTCCGCCCGCATGATGCCCGAGGGCACGTCGGCGCGCGTCGCCGGCCGCCTCATGTCCTGGCGCGGCCACGGCGGCTCGTCCTTCGCCACGCTGCGAGACCAGTCCGGCGACCTCCAGCTCCACTTCCGCAAGGACGTCCTCGGCGACCAGCGCTACGAGCTGGTACGCCTGCTTGACGTCGGCGACTTCATCGCCGCCGAAGGCCACCTCTTCACCACCAAGACCGGCGAGCTCACGATCGAGGCCCAGGCGCTCTCGCTCCTGACGAAGTCGCTCCTGCCTCTGCCCGAGAAGTGGCACGGCCTCACCGACCCGGAGACCCGTGTCCGAAAGCGACACCTCGCGCTGATCGTCGAACCGGAGGAGCGCGAGCTGCTAATGCGGCGCGCGCGCTTCGTTCGCCAGATCCGCTCGTTCCTCGACGGTGAGGACTTCATCGAAGTCGCCACGCCCGCGCTCGAGAGCGTGCCCGGCGGCGCCGACGCCGAGCCCTTCGTCACCCACCACAACGCGCTCGACAGCGACTTCTACCTCCGCATCTCGCTCGAGCTCGCTCACAAGCGCCTCATCGTCGGCGGCTTCGAGCGCATCTACGAGATCGGCCGCATCTTTCGCAACGAGGGCATCAGTCGCGAGCACCTCCAGGACTACGACCTGCTCGAGCTCTACTGGGCTTACGCCGACCTGCCCGCCCTCATGCGTTTCGTCGAGCGCTTCTACGCGACGGTGATCCACGAGACCTTCGACACGCTCAAGCTCACCTACGGCGAGCGCGAGCTGGACTTCACGCCGCCCTGGCCGCAGTCCGACTACTTCGGTCTCTGTCGCGAGCACCTCGACATCGACCTCCATGCCTACCCGACGGCGGAGTCGCTCGTCCCCGTCGCGACGAAGCACGGCATCGCCGAGGCGGACACCGGCATCGGGCGCGGCCGGATCATCGACCTGCTCTACAAGCGCCTCATCCGCCCCAAGCTCATCCGACCCCAGTTCCTGCTCAACCATCCCGTCGACGTCTCGCCCCTCGCCAAGCGCGACCCCAGCGATCCGAGCCGCGTTCAGCGCCTCCAGGTGCTCATGGCCGGCTCCGAGGTCGGCAACGGCTACGCCGAGCTGAACGACCCGCTCGACCAGCGGGCGCGCTTCGAAGAGCAGATGCGCCTGCGCGCCGCAGGCGACCGCGAGGCCCAGATGATCGACGAAGAGTACCTGGAGGCGCTTGAGCAGGGCATGCCCCCCACGGCCGGCTTCGGCGTCTCCATCGAGCGCTGGTTCATGTACCTCACCGACCGCGCCAGCATCCGCGACGTCGTCGCCTTCCCGCTCGTCCGCCCCCTCCGCCCCGGCGAAGCGCCGGAAGGGACGTGACAGTCTACGACGGCCCTGCCCTGCCCGCCGGGCCCGTCTCACTCGTCCTGCCGAACGAAGGCCTCCTCCGCGATGCCCTCGAGTCCGCCGACCTCGCCGACCACGAAACGACCTGGTTCGACCGCGCCCGCGCCGATCATGCGATCCACTATTTCGCCATCGAGCGCGACGGACGGCTCATCGGCCAGATCATGCTCCACGACATCGACTCAGCAGCCGGAGAGGGCATGGTCGGCTACCACATCTTCCTTCCGGAAGACCGCGGCCAGGGCTCCGGCAGCGCCGCGCTCCAAGCCGTCTGCCGCTACGCGTTCGAGCAGCTAGACCTCCGCCGCCTCGTCGCGATTACCACCCACGACAACGCCGCATCGCGTCGGATCGCGGTCAAGGCCCGCTTCCGTGAGATCGGCCCCGCTCGCGAGGGCCCCGACCTCGTCTGCTACGAACTGCGCCGAGAAGGTGACGACGAGTAGGCATGGTCCTGTCACCTCCGCCGCCTGAGCGCGTTGTTGACTGCAGGAGCGAATAATGAGGACCCAACCAGTCCTATGCTGAGGTCCTTCACCGGCTCATCGCCCGGCAGGCTGCTGCTCGCCCTCCTCGGCGTCAGCGCCGTCTTCGCAGTCGTTGCCGTCGCGGGCATCGCCCTCGCGGTCGCCGGCGGCCCTGGTTCGTGCAGCCCCGGCGGCGGGCCTGTGACCGTAAGCGACGCCGGGGCGCACGCCTTCCAGTCGAAGTGGCGCGCCTTCGAGGATACGGTCGACGGCGGCACGCCCGCCTCCGTTACGCTCAGCGAAAGCGAGGTCACCTCTCGCGCTCAGGAGCGCCTCCACGACGACGCCAGCGGGCTCCACGACCTCCGCATCTGCCTCCACGACGGCTACGCGGAGGCGACCGCCACGCTCGATGTGCCCGCCTTCTTCAACGTTCGCGGCAAAGTGAAGGGCGACCTCGAGCTCGCCAGCCCGCACGCCCGCGGCCACATCGAAGACGTCGAGCTCGGCAGCATACCGGGCCCGCTGCTGGAGCCGCCGGAGGCCCTCCTCCGCCGCGCCGTCGACGAAGTCCTCGACGACATCGAAGTCGAGCCTCGCGCCTACACCATCACCTTCACCGAAGGCGCCGTCCGCGTCGACGCCGAACCGCTGCCGTCGCCCTGACCACAGCAACCGGCCCGGCGCAGGGCGCCACCATCCGTTTATCCGTTTCGCATCCGTTCCAGGCGCCTCTGTGTCACCCTGAGCGAAGCGAAGGGTCTGGCCCGTCGAGCAAGACACCCCGAACCGCCATCCGATTTCGTATCCGTGGACACGCCCCCATCCCCTCGACGAACCTCCCGCGAAACGCGTCACCCCTCGCCCGCGAGGCGGGAGAGGGGCCGGGGGTGAGGGCCCGCTGCTATAATCCAACCACGATGCGTAGCTCCGAAGTCCGCCGCAAGTTCCTCGCCTACTTCGAGGCCCGGGGCCACACCATCGTCCCCAGCGCCTCGCTCATCCCCGCCGGCGATCCAACGCTCCTCTTCGTCAACGCCGGAATGGTGCCCTTCAAAGACGTCTTCCTGGGCAAGGAGCGCCGCCCCTACACGCGAGCCGCCTCCGTCCAGAAGTGCCTTCGCGTCAGCGGCAAGCACAACGATCTGGAGGAGGTCGGCCCCTCCTCCCACCACCACACCTTCTTCGAGATGCTCGGCAACTTCTCGTTCGGCGACTACTTCAAGGAAGAGGCGCTCGCCTACACCTGGGAGTTCCTCACGAAGGAGATGGGCCTGCCCGGCGACAAGCTCCACCCCACCGTCTACGAGGAAGACGACGAATCCGCCGCGATCTGGGCGAAGCTCAAGGGCATCCCGTCGTCCCAGGTCGTCCGGCTGGGCGCCGACGACAACTTCTGGTCGATGGGCGACACCGGGCCCTGCGGCCCCAACTCCGAAGTCATGTACGACCGCACCGGCGCCTGCCTCAACGACGGCTCCGACTGCCCCCTCACCTGCGAGTGCGACCGCTGGTGGGAGATCTGGAACAACGTCTTCATGCAGTTCGACCGCGCCGCCGACGGCACGCTCAGCCCCCTGCCCAAGTCCGGCGTCGACACCGGCATGGGCTTCGAACGCCTCTGCGCCGTCCTACAGGGCGCCGAGTCCGACTACGAGACCGACGTCTTCGCGCCGCTCATCGACCGCCTGCGCGCCCTCACCGGCGAATCGCAGGCCATCACGCCCGAGCGCCTGGGGAGCTATCGCGCCGTCGCCGACCACGCCCGCTCGATCGCATTCCTCATCGCGGACGGCCTCATGCCATCGAACGAAGGACGCGGCTACGTGCTGCGCCGCATCCTGCGACGCGCCTCCTACCACGGACGCCTGCTCGGCCTCACGCGGCCCTTCCTCACCGAGGTCTGCGCCGCCGTCATCGACACGATGGGCGAGGCTTACCCGGAGTTGACTGAGGCTTCGTCGCGCATCACCGACCTCGTTTCCGACGAAGAGGAGCGCTTTCTCGCCACGCTCGAAGCCGGCCTCACGCGCCTCGAGCGCACGATTGAAGAGTCGCCGGCCGCCACAACCGTCCTCCCCGGCGACGAGGCCTTCCGCCTCTACGACACCTTCGGCTTTCCGATCGACCTCACCCGCAACGTGCTCGCCGCGCGCAACTGGCGCGTCGACGAAGACGGCTTCGAGCGCGCCCTCGAAGCCCAGCGCGAGCGCGCCCGCGCGGCGCTGCACGAGGAGCGCGGCGAAGAGGGCGCGCTGCTGGAGTCCCTCCGTGACCTGGCCTGGACGCAGTTCGCCGGCTACGACACGATGTCGTCCGAAGCGACCGTGCTCGCCCTCCTCCGCGACGCCGCCCGCGTCGCATCCGCCGCCGAGGGCGACACCGTCGACCTCGTCCTCGACGCGACGCCCTTCTACGCCGAGGGCGGCGGTCAGGTCGGCGACAGCGGTCGCATCACCGGCCCCGACGGCCAGGTGGAGGTCGAGACCGTCCGTCGCGTCGGCGCCGTCTTCGTCCATGCCGGCCGCGTCGTCCGAGGCCGCATCGCCGAGGGCGATCGCGTCCGCGCCGAGGTCGACGAGTCGAGCCGTCGCGCCACCATGCGCAACCACACCGCCACCCACCTCCTCCACAAAGCGCTGCGCGTCGTGCTCGGCCCGCAGGCGAAGCAGGCCGGCTCGCTTGTTGCGCCCGACCGCCTCCGTTTCGACTTCCTCCACGGCAAGCCGCTCTCCGAAGACGAGCTGCGCCGCGCCGAGCGCATCGTCCAGGAGCAGGTGCTGCTCGATAAGCCGGTCACCACCGACCTGATGAACATCCAGGAGGCGCTCTCGCTCGGCGCCGACGCCATGTTCGACGAGAAGTACGGAGAAGACGTCCGCGTCGTCAGCGTCAACGGCGGCGAAGTCTTCAGTCGCGAGCTCTGCGGCGGCACCCACTGCCACCGCACCGGCGAGATCGGCGCGTTCTTCATTGTCGAGCAGCGCAGCGTCGGCGCCGGCGTCCGCCGCGTCGAGGCCGTCACCGGCTTCAATGCCATCGAGTGGATGAACGCCCGCCGCCAGGTCGTCGACGAGCTCAGCCGCGAATACAACGTCCCGCCCGCCGAGCTGCCCGAGCGTCTTCGCGCCCTCGCCGAGCGCGCGAAAGCAACACGCGCAGTCAGCCATACGACGGACGCCGTGCTAGTCGACCGCGTCACAGAGATTCTCGCGCGCGCAGAGCAGGTCGACGGCCGCCTCGTCATCACCGAACGCGTCCCCGCCGCCGATCCCACCGAGCTGCGTGACTTCGGCGACGCGCTCCGACGCAAGGCGAAGGGCTCGGCCGCGCTCGCCCTGGGCGCCCTCTTCGAAGACCGGCCCGCGATCGTCGTCATGCTCAGCCCGGACCTTGTGCAGGTAGGCCTCGACGCGGCCAAGCTCGCGAAGCAGATCGGCAACGCAATGGGCGGTGGCGGCGGCGGCCGGCCCGACCTCGCCGAGGCCGGCGGCCGCGACCCTGCCAAGCTCGACGACGCCCTCGCCCTGGCGAAGACCCTCCTTCGGGGTGAGGGCTAGCCGCCGTGCCCGCGCCCGCCACTGCCGTCCGCCGGCGTTGGTAGTTACGTCGGCGGAAAAGAGCCGAGCTGCTGGAAGAACCCGAACGCGTCGACCTCCGACCAGTGCTCCGCTATCTTTCCGTCCGCGATTCGATGCACGGCGATGCCAGTCATCGTAACGCTCTTGCCGGTTGCGGGTATCCCCAGGAACTCGCCCGTATGCTTACCGGAGGCTCTCATCCGGGTGACGACCTTGTCGCCCTCAGCGATTTGGTCCACCACTTCGTGACTGAAGTCGGAAAAGGCCCCAAGAGCTAGCTGAAAGCCTTCCCTGGAGCCGGCTCGGCCAGCCGGAAGGTTCGGGAAGGGCGGATTGTGGTCGAGATAGTCCGGAGCGATGAACTCATCCAGAATCTTGGCGTCACCACGATCGATCGCCTCATAGAAGCGGCGCACAAGCCCCTTGTTCGATTCCAACACAACGCACCCCTTTCGTTCATCTCCTGAGCAAGCTTGCTGCCCGGTTCGCGTTGCCCATGATAGGGCGCGTTCCTGACAACGGGTTGTCAGTACCACCCGCCTGATCACGCCAGCCAGCCCGATCCTGCCGAAGTCGGCGGCCGCGACCCCGCCAAGCTCGACGATGCCCTCGCCCTGGCCAGGATCCTCCTTCGGGCGGACGCCCGCCCGTCCGGTCGCGCCTAAGCGCCCGTCGGGCTATCCTGACCCCGTCACGCGTCTCGTAGTTCGCAAGGAGGCTGAACGTGAAAACCGCACTCATCGCCGGAACACTGCTCGCTCTGGTCGCGCTGGCCGGCGCCTTCGCTCCGGGCGCCGCGGTGGCCCAGACCAACGTCTGCCAGACGAACCCCGGCCCGCCCGACGCCGCCGACCCTGACATCACCGTCAGCAGCCCGACCGCGAACGCCATGGTCACCAGCCCCGTCACCGTCACCGGCCAGGCGCGCACCTTCGAGTCGAACGTGCAGGTGCGGATGTTCGACGCCTCGGGCGCCGAGGCAGGTTCGGCGTTCGGCACCGCCAACGCGCCCGACGCCGGCCAGTTAGGCCCGTACACCATCGAGTTGACGTTCACGGCCAGCGCCGGCGACGACCTCTGCCTCTGGGTCTTCGAGAGCAGCGCCGAAACCGGCGACCCGATCAACGTCGTGCAGGTGCCTGTCCAGGTCGCAGGGGCCGAAGCATCGCCGACCGCGGCGCTGCCGGCCACCGGCGCCGCCCAGCCAGGCAGCGGGGATCTCGGCACGCCGCTCATCGCTGCGGCGCTGCTCGCCGCGTTCGGCAGTGCCGCGCTCGTCGGCGCGTCCCTGCTACGCGCGCGTCGCTAAAGACGCACCATGACCGCCGACGCCGCCGCCCGCATCACCGAGGCGGCGTCGGCGGTCCACGACGCGCTCGACGGCGCCCAGCGCGCAAAGGCGTCGTTCGCCTTCGACGACGAGGACGAGCGGCGCAACTGGGGCTACTTCCCGCGCGACTTCCACGGCCTGCCCCTGGGCGACATGGACGCAGCCCAGCAGAAGTTGGCGCTCGCGCTCGTCGCGTCCGCGCTCAGCCTGCACGCGTTCGCCCAGGTCACCACGATCATCGCGCTCGAGAACGTCCTCGACCAGATCGAGGGCGGCGTCATCCGGCGCGACCCATCGCGCTACTTCGTCAGCCTCTTCGGCTCGCCTAACGACGAGCTGTGGGGCTGGCGATTCGAGGGACACCACGTCTCGCTCAACTTCGGCGTCGCGAACGGCAAAGGCGTCTCGCCGGCGCCGATCTTCCTCGGCTCGAACCCCGCCGAGGTGCGCCACGACGACCGCTCCGTCATTCGTCCCTGCGGCGAGGAAGAGGACGCCGCCCGCGAGCTGCTCCTCTCGCTCGACGCCGAGCGCCTCGCCCGCGCCGTCATCTGCGACACCGCCCCGCCCGACATCGTCCTCACGAACGCGCCGCGCGTGCCAGACGCCGCGCTGCCGGGCGCCGCCGGCAACAACCCGTTCATCGGGCGGCAGTTCGATGCGCTCACCGACGACCAGCGCCAGGCGTTGCGCTTCGACCGTGCCGCGCCCGTCGGGCTGTCCGCGTCCGACATGGACGCCTCGCAGCGGGGGCTCCTCCAGCAGCTCGTCGACGTCTACCTCCACCGCCTGCCCAGCGACCTCGCGCGCATCGAGCGCGAAAAGCTGGACGGCGATGACATCTCCTTCGCCTGGGCCGGCGAGGACCGCCCTCGCCGCGCTCACTACTACCGCCTGCAGGGGCCGTCACTCCTCGTCGAGTACGACAACACCCAGAACGACGCCAACCACATCCACGCCGTCTGGCGCGACCCCACCGCTGACTTCGGGGCAGACCTCCTGCGCAGACACATCGCCGAAGCCCACTAGCGGGGCTACGCTCACCTTCCTCCCGGTAGTCCAGGCCTTCAGCCTG